>CBDDAJ010000014.1:0-187824 GCA_965224845.1 Wocania sp. | reverse complement strand
TACGTTACCAGATTGGAAAACGGCCAAACAACTCCTTATTAACGGTAATATTATAAAATTTTAGTGTTCTTTAATTTTATTTATTCTTCACAAAAATTAGCTTAAACCGCGTATTACTTTGGTCTCTTTGCTCCATCTCAAATTGATCTAACGATTTAAATAGTGGTGTTAACTTTTCAAATCCAAAATTACGAGAATCAAAATTTGGCTGCTTTTTTAGTATTAACGAACCCACGTCACCAAGAAAAGCCCATCCATCATCATCGGCAGCATCGGCAACCGAATTCTTAAGAAGGCGTATCACTTTAGGTGTAATATTGTATAAATTTGTTTTTTTAGCTTTTCCTCCCTTGTCGTCTTTATCGTTTGCAGATTTCAGAATTTCTAAATAAATAAATTTATCACAGGCCACTATAAATGGGTTTGGAGTTTTCTTCTCTCCCATTCCGTAAACAACTAGTCCAGCTTCTCTTAAACGCGTTGCAAGTTTAGTAAAGTCACTGTCAGATGATACCAAGCAAAATCCATTTACTTTTTCAGAATATAAAATATCCATAGCATCAATAATCATCGCAGAATCTGTAGCATTCTTGCCTGTTGTATAACCATATTGCTGAATAGGCGTTATCGCATTTTCCAGTAAGATATTTTTCCATTTAGATAAATGAGGCTTGGTCCAATCACCATAAATTCTTTTAATGGTAGGTGTGCCGTATTTAGTTATTTCTTCCATCATTTCAGAAATATACTTTGATGGAATATTATCGCCATCAATCAATACAGCAATTTTTGTGTCTTTTATCATATGTCATAAAGGTACAGAAATATATCAGAACTAAATATTTACATCATTTTTTCATTCCTTTTAATGTAAAAAATTCGCTTTAACATGTTTTAACATTTTATAAAGAAATAACCATATCATTCTTTTTATTTTTAGCGGCACTAACCAAAAAATTAATGACTCTAATTCCTATTATTAAAACATTCTATTTTATGAAACATCAAAAACTCAGTGCTTTAAAATTTTTTAGTCTTGTATTTGTGTTAGCCATTTTTCTCATCCCACACAATACTGAAGCTCAAAAAAGAAAACGAGGCAAGAAAAAAAATCAGGTTGAAGCACCAGCCAAACCTACCGTAAAAAAGTCGAAAGAAAAGAAAATCCAGGACCTTGTTAAATCTAGTAAAAAGATTGAAGGGCTATTCACTATTTATCAGGATACTATTACCGGATCTTTACAGATGTTGATTTCAGACGATCAGATCGATAAAGAGTATATTTATTTTAGTCAAATAGCAGATGGCGTAATGGATGCAGGAAGAATTATTAGAGGGTCGTATAGGGGTTCAAAAGTTTTTAAGATTAAAAAATATTTTAATAAAATTGAGTTTGAAACTCAAAACAATGCCTTTTATTTCGATCCGGAAAGTGCGCTTTCAAAATCTAAAGATGCCAATATTAGTAATGGTAATATGGCTAGCGTTAAAATTGAGGCTCATGATAAAAAGAAGGGGCTTTATTTAATAAAGGCCGATGGTTTATTTTTAAGTGAAACATTTTCACAAATAAAAAGGCCAAGATTTCCGGGAACATCACCTACTGCATTTAAACTTGGCAGCTTAAATAAAGGAAAAACAAAAATTAACGCTATTAGAAATTATGAAGCAAATACCGACCTTCAAGTAGAATATGTATATTCTTCGCCTTCGGTTTTAAATGGAGGGTCCAATGCTGTAGCTGATGGCAGGAACGTTAGCATTAAAGTGTTTCATAGTTTAATTGAAATGCCAGATAACGATTATGAAGTAAGGTATGACGACCCCAGAGTTGGTTATTTTTTAACACAAGTTGACGATCAAACATCAACAAGCGCCACGCCATATAGAGATTTAGTACACCGCTGGAATTTAAAAAAGAAAGACCCTAATGCAGCAATATCTGAACCTGTAGAACCTATTACATGGTGGATAGAAAACTCAACACCTGTTGAATGGAGAGAGACCATTGCAAATGCCGTTTTAAAATGGAATGTAGCTTTTGAAAAAGCTGGCTTTAAAAACGCTATGGCTGTAAAAATACAACCAGATGATGCCGATTGGGATGCCGGAGATATTAGATATAATGTATTGCGATGGACATCTTCTCCGCAACCTCCTTTTGGCGGCTATGGTCCTAGTTTTGTTAACCCTAAAACAGGACAGATTCTAGGGGCAGACATAATGCTTGAATATGTTCACTTTACTAATAGAGTGATGTACGATAAACTATTTGACTTAGCTTCCTTAAACAAAACATTTGAGTCTTCTGAAACTGGAGAAGATCATAACATGTATTGTTCGTTAGGCCATGTGATGCATGAAAACACGCTTTTCGGAAATGCAGTATTAAAAGCTACAAATGCTTCAGATTTGGAAATGAAACGTATGAAAAAAGAAGCTATGATAGCTCTAATCATGCACGAAGTTGGTCATACATTAGGCCTAAATCATAATATGAAAGCGAGTCAGCTATTCTCGCCTGAGCAATTAGCAGACCCCGATTTTATTAAAGGGAAATGTTTAACAGGTTCTGTTATGGATTATGCAGCTATAAACATTACAAAGGATAGAAGTAAGCAAGGGCAGTATTACGATACAGCTGTAGGGCCATATGATATTTGGGCTATTCAATTTGGATACACCCCTTTTAAAAATAAGAGCGAAAGAATAGCATTGTTAAATCAATCGACCAAACCAGAATTAATTTTTGGTAATGACGCTGACGATATGCGTGCACCGGGAAAAGCTATAGACCCGCGTGTTATGGTTGGCGATATGTCTAACGACCAAATAGCATACTCTAATGATCGTTTTGAAATTATTAATACCATGATGAAAGGTATCAAAGCTAAATTTTCTAAATCTGGTCAATCCTATCAAGAACTCAGGCAAGCTTATTATATTTTAAGTGGTCAAAAAGGAAGTGCTGCCAATGTTGTATCAAGATTTATTGGTGGAGTTTATGTAGATAGAGCGATGTCTGGTCAAGAAGGCGAAACACAACCTTACACCCCTGTAAGCTTAGAAGACCAAAAGCGAGCCATGGCCAGCTTAAGCAAACATGTTTTTGCGCCAAATGCTTTTGATGTTCCAAACGAGCTATACAATTACTTAGCAATGCAGCGCAGAGGGTATGGTTTTTTCCGTTCTCCTGAGGATCCAAAAATTCATCGACAGGTTTTAGGGTATCAAAAAAATGTGCTAAACCATATTTTGCATCCTAATACTTTACAACGTATTACGGATTCTGAATTGTATGGTAACAAGTATAAACTTTCAACGTTTATGAGGGATTTAAATCACGCTATTTTTAAAGCAGATATTTATACTAATGTAAATTCCTTTAGGCAAAACTTACAATTAGAATACACAAATATGCTTATTGATATGCTAACAGGGAAACAAAGTAGCCGATATACAAATAATGCAAAATCTATGGCACTGTATAATTTAAAAAATATACGAACCATGGCAGCACCATCAGGCAATATCGCATCAAGAGCCCATAAACAGCATTTAAGGACACTTATTGATAATGCATTAAAAGAAATTAAGTAACGCTATTTATAAAAACAAGTAAAAGCCATATCTTTAATCGATGTGGCTTTTAAATTTCACTATGTATCTTGATAAAAACGTTTATTTCCTTAAAATGAAAAAAGTTATAAGTATTGTTCTCTTATGTATAGTAACCCAATCTTTTGGGCAAAAAAATATTTTTAAAGGAGAATTAATTACTCCAAAAAAGTATTACACAGAAATTAATTTCAATTTTATTTCAGAAAAAATAATAATCCCTGTAGTAATCGAAAATAAAACATATCGCTTTTTATTTGATACTGGTGCACCAAACTTAATATCGGCCAAACTTCAAAAAGCAATTAAAACTACCTCAATTAAGAATATTAATGTAAGAGATGCTTCAAACAAACAAAATAGCATGGCGCTTGTTTCTATTCCTCAAATAACACTTGGTCATGTTACTTTTAAAAACTGTCCAACACTGGTAGATAAGAGCAAGAGTAATTTAATTTTTGATTGTTTTGAAATTGATGGGATTATTGGAAGCAATATGTTACAAAAATCTATAGTTCAAATAGATTTAAAGCAAAAAATAATTAGGTTAACAGATACAAAAAAGAAGCTTACTTTAAATAAAAAAAACGCTGCCAAGCTTTACTTAATTGGTGGGCAGAAAAGCCCCTATATATGGATTCACTTAAAAGGGAATAAAAATACCAGAGAACAATTGCTTATTGATACAGGTATGAAAGGCTTTTACGATTTATCACTAGAGCATTTTGACATCCTTCAAAAAAATAATGCTTTTAAAATTAACAATGAAGGTTTTGGTAGCAAAAGCATTGGTTTGTTTGGTGCAGCAGATAAGAACAAACATTATAGAGTAACCGCTGATATTTTTAAAGTAAACAATACTATATTTAAAAATGTTATAACAGAAACCACCAACGACAATAATTCCAGAATAGGTTCCGAAATTTTAAAATATGGAATGATGACCATAGATTTTTTAAACAAAAAGTTCTATTTCGATTCTTATAAAAGCACAATAGATCTGCAGGAAAAAGTTTTAGGATTTAGCCCAACCATTATAAACAATAAACTTGTTGTTGGTATGGTATGGGACGAAGCCTTAAAAAATGAAATTAGTTTTGGTGATGAAATCATTACATTAAACGCGCTTGAAGTAAATAGTATTCCTATTTGCGATTTTATAACCTCAAAAGCTATATATAATAGAAAAGACACGATAGAATTAACCACAAAAAATAGTGAAGGTATATTAAAAACCATCATAGTTAAAAAAACATTTCTCAAATAAAAAAGCTACTTTAAGGTAAAGTAGCTTTAAGTGTATATATAGAACGAATGTTTCTTTTTAGAGCCAGTAACTGGTTTACTTTATGTTTCATTCGTGATTCTATAATGTAACTTTCAAAATGTGTGCCAAAACATAGTTTAAATAGAAATCTTTAAAAAAAAGCATAAAATGAGTTGGATTAAAGTCATACCCTTTGAAGAAGCCCATGGTAAATTAAAATCTATTTATAAAAAAATTAAAGGTCCAAATAATCAAATAGATAACGTTCTGAGTATTCATAGTTTAAGACCACACACCCTTATTGGCCATATGAGTATTTATAAAAACACCTTACATCATACAAATAATACTTTTCCTAATTGGTTTTTAGAACTTTTAGGAACCTACACCAGTTATATTAATACATGTGATTATTGCTATAAACATCATTATGAGGGCATGAAACGCTTTTTAAATGATAATAAGAAAGCAGAATTAATTAAATACCATATTGAAAAAGATACGCTTTATAAAATTTTAAATAAAAAAGAGTTTGCGCTATCTGTTTATGCAAAGCGGCTAACACTAGAAGCTAGCAGGATTACTGAAAGTGATATTGTTAATTTAAGAAACCATGGAATTAATGATGGTGAAATATTAGAAGTAAATCAAGTTGTTGCCTATTTTAATTATGCAAATAGAACAGTTCTTGGACTAGGAGTAGATACAAATGGTGAAGTATTGGGCTTATCACCAAATAATAAAGAGGATGAAAATGCGTGGAATCATAAATAATTAAGAGTATTCTGGTTTTTTTCCTTTTACGCCTTTATAGAAATTGTACATGAATTCAAAATCTGCCTTAATATCATTAGTAGGGTAAAAAGGTTCAGAAATTTTGTTTTGTTTATTTTCAAAATCTAACGTAAACATAATAATGGGTACATTAGCCTTTTTGGCTATATAATAAAACCCGGTACGCCACTGTTTTACTTTTTTTCTTGTGCCTTCCGGTGCCATAGCCATTCTAAACTCTTCCCTTTCATTAAATAATTTTGCGATAGCTTCAACTTTATTTTCGCTAGATTGCCTGTTAATAGGAGCACCACCTAAAGCTCTAAAAAACCATCCAATGGGAAAAACAAACAATTCCTTTTTACCAACAAAGTTTGTTTTAATTTGCAATACCGATCGAAGTAAAATGCCAATGTAAAAATCATGCCAGCTAGTATGAGGCACTGCTATAATAACAGCTTTTTTAATAGAACTTTGAGAAAAATTGATATTGCCAACAGCTTTCCAACCTAAAAGCTTAAAATAAATAAATCTGGCTAACCAACGCATCTTACATTTTTTGGTAAAGTTCTTTTAATTTTTTTGGTGTTATTATTTTTTTCCAATGTTCACCAAGAGCATTCTCCCAAAGTGGTTCTAAGCTAAGTGATATTTTAATCATGATATCAAATTCTCTATCGCTTAAATCGGCACAAATTCCCTTAGGCAAAACAATATTATGCTTCGCTTTCATGGTTTTAAACAATTTTACACCTTCAGGATAAAACTCTTCCAAATGATTAAAAACAATACAATTGCCTATGCCATGCTTAGTTCCTAATAAATAGGATAATCCATAACTCATTGCATGGGCCACCCCGACCTGAGAATACACAATACTCATACCACCATGCCACGATGCCATCATAAGTTTTTCTTGAGCATCTGTTTTAGAAAGTGAGTCGCCAAGAAATATTTCTTTACAAAGTTCTAATGCCATCTCACCATAACTTTGGCTAAATGCATTTAAATACGTTCCTGTTAGCGACTCTATACAATGAATATAACAATCCATTCCTGTATAAAACCACTGTTCTGTAGGAACATCTTTAGTTAGTTCTGAATCTAATATGACCTGATCAAAGGGTGTAAAATCTGAATTTATTCCTAACTTTCTTTCAGGACCCGTAAGTACTGTTGTTCTAGAAACTTCTGCACCTGTACCGGATATAGTAGGTATACCAACATGGTAAACTGCAGGGTTTTTAACTAAATCCCAGCCCTGATAGTTTTTCGTTTCACCTTCATTAGTCAACATTATAGAAACTGCCTTGGCCAAATCTAACAAGGTGCCCCCTCCTATTCCTATAATTCCAGAAGGGCGTTCTTTGGTGTTTAAAATTAGTTCTTCAACCAACTCATCTACCTGAGATGTTTTAGGCTCTTCTTTCGAAGATACAAATATAATTTTGTCATCATAAGAAGTAGGTATTCTTGATGTTAACCAGGTTTTGTTTTTAAATACATCATCTACTAAAAAAATAAATGGGGCATTAATGCTTAAACGCTTTGGGGCAATAATATCACTTAACTGATTAAAACTACCTCTGCCAAAAATTACTCTTGGCACCATTGGAAAGTTTTTATAACTCATTTAATATATTTTTCTCTTTACAAATTTTCTTTTTACAAAATGTAAAAATAGTACTATTTTCACTTTAACTCCATCAAATAATAATGAAATATCTTACTAAATTTACAATAAATTTAACACCTCTTTCAAACCAGTAATAGTTCTATATGTTTTACCATTAGTTTCTTTTTTACTTACTTCTTCATGCGCCCATGTCGTATGAAATGGAACGTGAATTGCATTAGCTTTTATATTTACTAAAGGCAAAACATCAGATTTTAAAGAGTTCCCTATCATTAAAAACTCTGATGGTTTTATATCTAAATGATTTAAAAGATTTGAATAATTACTTTCTTGCTTATCGCTCAATACTTCAATATGATGAAAATAACTTGTTAATCCAGATTTTTTGAGTTTCCGTTCTTGATCTAACAAGTCGCCCTTAGTTGCTAATATGAGTCGGTACTTTTTTGACAAAGCACTTAATACTTCCTCGACACCATCAAGTAATTCCACAGGTTTTTCAAGCATATTTTTACCGATGTTTAAAATAGATTCAATAGTTTTATTAGAAATATTATAATTTGATAATTCCAGTGCAACCTCTACCATGGATAAAATAAAAGCCTTAACACCATAACCATACAGTGGCAGGTTTTTCATTTCCATTTTAAATAACTCCTGGTCTATTTTATTTGGGGTTTCGTATTCAGATAATAAGCGTTGAACTTCTATTTCTGCCTCACGAAAATAGGTTTCATTAACCCAAAGTGTATCATCTGCATCAAAACCAATTACTTTAATGTTTTCGTATTTTTTATTCAATATTAAATTATTTATAAGTGGGCCGAAACAAGTTCAGCATAAATTATTTCCATAACTTTTTTGCACGTTCTAGGTCTTCCGGGGTGTCAATTTCAACCCCTTGCACGTCTGTTTCTACCATTTTTATACGCTTTCCATATTCCAGATAACGAATGCATTCTATCTTTTCTGAAGCTTCAAGTGGCAACATAGGGAGCCTATAAAAATCTAAAATGGCCTCTTTTCTAAAAGCGTAAACGCCTTTATGCTTATAATATTTTACCCCAACATTTTCATCTCTTGGGTATGGTATTGGGCTTCGCGAAAAATACAGTGCAAAATTTGTTTTGTCAACAATTACTTTTACTGTATTAGGATTATTAATTTCATTAACATCTGTTATATGCACCATTAATGATGCCAAATCTATATTTTTATCATGGTCGCCTTTAAAAACTTCAATTAATTTTTTTAATGATACCGCATCAGTAAAAGGCTCATCACCTTGAACATTAATAACAATATCGATATCTAAATGCTCAACAGCTTCGGCTATTCTATCACTACCACAGTCGTGCTCCTTAATACTCTTAATGGCTTTACCTCCATTATTTACAATTTCGTTATAAATAATATCGCTATCGGTTACCACAAAAACGTCATCAAACAAATTGGTGGCAACTGTAGCCTCATAGGTACGGCGAATAACCGTTTTTCCACCTAAATCTTGCATAAGTTTTCCCGGAAAACGAGTCGCACTGTAACGTGCAGGAATCATTGAAATTATTTTCATAAGTAAGTATTCAATTCTAATTCAAAAATAGAACAAATATTATAGGTTTCAAGCTTTAGTTGGTTTAAACTTTTTATAAAGTCTAAAAATTATAACCATAATAATAATCACTAAAATGATAGCTATAATTGGTAAAAATATTGAAACTACCGATATAACCGTAGCTGTCCCAGTTTCTAAGGTAGAAACTACGGGGTTTCCTAAACCTCCTGTGGTTGCTGTTGATGCCAATCGTGTTGTACTTGAAGTTCCAGCAATGGCAGCAGCTGTACCTCCTCCGGCTATTATAGCTAATGACCAGGTTACAACAGGGCTTAAATCTGCCACTGTAGACATCATAACTGCAGTTCCTGCGAGTGCTGCCAAAGGCACTGTAATACTATCTAACAAATTATCAACATAGGGTATAAAATAAGCAAATATTTCAACCAGTGTCGCTACACCTAATGTTATTAAAGCTGCTGTACTACCTATCCATTGCCAGGATTCATTAAGTTGCCAAACATCAAAATAAGAAGCCAGACTTAAAGCAAACAAAGGCAAAAAAACTCTAAATCCAACTGATGCTGCAAGTCCAACACCTAAACATATGCTAATAATGGTTTCTACTGTCATATTTATATCTAATCAAAAACTATTCCTCAAAAAAATCATCTTTAAAACCTATAAGATACAATTTATCTTTAGCTCTTGTAACTGCTGTATACAACCAGCGTAAATATTCTTTATCTATGCCATTTGGTAAATACGGCTGTTCTACAAAAACGGTATGCCATTGCCCTCCTTGAGATTTATGACAAGTTATAGCATATGAAAACTTAACTTGTAAGGCATTAAAATGTTTATTCCCTTTAATTTTAAGGAATTTTTTATACTTGCTGGTCTCATTTTCATAGTCTTTTTGTACTTCCTGATAAAGTTTATTAGATGCTTCGTAAGGTAGTGATGGTGTTTCTGCATCAATAGTATCTAACAATAATACGGTTTCAAAAGGTCGCATTCTTGGATAATCAACCATTCTTACTTTCACTTCAGCGAAGCGAAAACCATATAAAGCTTTAATCGAAAAAATTTCTAAAACTTCAATAATATCGCCATTAGCAATAAATCCGGCTTCGGTTGTTGGTTTAATCCAAAAATAATTATTCTTAACGACCATTAAATAGTCGCCAGCAGTTAACTCGTGTTCGTTAAACAAGATTCTGCTTCGTATTTGCTGGTTATACAGGTTAGCACGTTTATTACTTCGCACAATAATTGCCGTTTCTTCATTTCCTAAATGACTATATGCATCATTAATGGCATCCATTATTTCGTAGCCATCTACTAGCCTAACAATATCTTTAAAGTCGCCCAAATCGAATTTAAACGCATCGTGAAAAGCACTAGATAAGGCTTCGCGTAAAACCGTTGCGTTTTCAAGAATACCGGAATCATGTTCTTGCCTAACAACTTCATCCAGCTCCATTTTGGTAACCGTTTTATTATAATTTAATTCTAATTTATTTTCATCTAAGGCAGGACTCAAATCGAGCTTTACAGGAGGTAATTGTGCAGTATCCCCTATTAACAGTAATTTGCATTGATGACCAGAATACACATATTGTATTAAATCATCTAGTAACGAGCCATTCTCAAACAATTTAGATGCTCCGGGGGTATCTGGAATCATTGAAGCCTCATCTACAATAAAAATCGTGTTTTTATGTTTGTTGGGCTGTAAAATAAATTTTATACCACCGCCTTTATCTTTTTTAGGAAAATATATTTTTTTATGAATTGTAAATGCTTCTTTGCCGGAATAATTTGAAATTACTTTTGCCGCTCTACCGGTTGGTGCCATTAAAACAGCACTCTTTTTAGCTTTCCATAAATTGGTAACAATGGTACCAACTATAGTGGTTTTACCAGTACCTGCATAGCCTTTTAACAAATACAAAGCATTAGGCGCTTTACTAAAAATGAATTCTGAGAGCTGTTGCAAAACAATATTTTGCTTTAACGTAGGTTGAAACGGAAACTGCTGTTTTATAAGCTGGTAAAATTCAGATGATGTCATTTAAAACAATAATATTTAATAAATTATTCAAATATAGAAATGATTTTTACGCACTTTGGTTTTTACGATTAAAAAAAAATTGTAGATTTGCGAAAGACCATTAATAATTTCATTTAATAAATAACGTACTATGTTAACATTAATAATCGTTACAATTGTTGTAATTCTAGTTACAATTGGCTTAGTTAAGCTGGTTGACAAATTTATTCCTTCAAAATTTAGGCCTATACTACAAATTGCACTTTGGGTGCTTATTGCGTTTTTAGGATACAATACATTCCAATCGGTTTACGGTCCTGTTTATTTCAATAAGGAAAAAAACAAGCGTTATGCTGAAGTTATTAAAAGTTTAGTTGATATTAGAGATGCTCAATTAGCTCACAGAAAAGTAACCGGAAGATTTGCCGATAATTTTGATAATCTAGTAAAGTTTGTTGATACAGCACAATATACACTTACACAACGACGTGATTCTAGTATTATTGATGAAGTCTTAACTAAGCAATTTGGGGTAGATATGCACAAAGATATTGTTATTATAGACACCTTAGGCTTTGTTCCTGTTAAAGATTCTTTATTTAAAGACTCAGACCGATATAAAACAATGATGAACGTACCAGTTGGTAAAGAAGGTTCAAAGTTTCAATTAAAAGCAGGTTTTATAGAGCAAAACGATGCTAAAATTCCTGTGTTTGAATCTTTCGTTAAAAAAGATGTTTTGTTTTATGATCTAGACAAAGATTTACTTAATGAAGAGAAACAAGTTATTTCTACTATTGTGGGGGTAACTGGCGATGCAATAAAAGTAGGATCTATGGAGGAAGTTAGTACTGCTGGAAACTGGCCAAAAACATATGACTCAAACGAGTAAAAATTATAACAAACTAACTAATCTGGAATTGTCCATTCAAATAAGTTTGAGTGGACTTTCTTTTTGTATACTGGATAATGAAACCAAAACAATTACGGCTTTAAACCATATTGATTTTGAAAAAAAGCTAAATCCATTTGAGGTTTTAGATAAGCTTATTCACCTATTTAATACTGAAACCGATTTACAAGCGCCATTTAATAAAGTTAATGTAATACATACTAACGAACTTTCAACACTTGTACCAAAACCCTTGTTTAAAGAAGATTGTATGGCAGATTATTTAAAGTTTAACTCCAAAATACTTAAATCGGATTTTATAGCCTTTGATGATATAAATGCTAACGATAGTGTTAATGTATATGTGCCTTATGTAAATATCAACAATTTTATTTACGAAAAATTTGGCAGTTTTACCTACAAACACTGCTCTACTATTTTAATCGAGCAGATTTTATTTATAGAAAAAAATGCTGATGATATTAAACTTTATGTTAATGTTAATCCAAATCATTTCGAAATTATAGTTGTAGAAAAAGGAAAACTAATCCTTTACAATACATTTGAATATACTACTAAAGAAGATTTTATCTATTACATACTTTTTACTGCAGAACAACTAAAACTAAACCCAGAGGTGTTTAATTTAATTCTATTAGGTCATGTAGATAAAAATGACGCTCTGTATAAAATTGCTTATAAATATGTTAGACATGTAGACTTTGGTAAGCCTATAAATAATTACACCTACTTAGAATCTGCAAAAACCACTTACTCAAACTTTACATTAATTCACAGTTTTTAATGCGCATTATCTCAGGGGTACATAAAAGCAGAAAAATTGCAGCACCAAAAAATTTACCTGTTCGTCCTACAACAGATATGGCCAAAGAATCGCTATTTAATATTTTAAATAATCATTTTTATTTTGATGAAATTTCTGTACTGGATTTATTTGCCGGCACTGGTAATATAAGTTATGAGTTTGCTTCAAGAGGTACGGAACAAATTACTAGTGTTGATCAAAATTTTGGCTGTATAAAATTTATCAATCAAACCGCCGAAAAATTTAATATGCCAATAAATACAATTAAAAGTGACGTTTTTATGTATTTAGAAAAAACAAACTTAAAAGCTAATATTATTTTTGCTGATCCGCCGTATGCCTTTTCTGAGGACCTATTTGCAAGAATCCCGGAATTAGTATTTCAAAATAATTTATTGCTTGAAGATGGTCTCTTAATTATTGAGCATTCTAAACATACAAATTTATCAAACCTTAAACATTTTGGCTACTCTAAAAGTTATGGAGGCAACACATTTAGCTTTTTCAAAACCGAATAACTCCTTATGTTTTTTTATAAGTCCTTTTTTTTCAGTAAATTAGACTTCTCTCTAAGGGCCCCAGGCTCTATTTAAGCTTCACGCTCTGCAAAAAAGCAATACACTTTCTTGTACACTTATTTTGTGGTTAAAATTTATTATTAACATTTTAAACCACTAACCAATGAAAAAACTCTTTTTACTTGTACTGGCAATTACATTATTAATTGCTTGCCAAAACAAACCACAGCGTTATTTTGCTGATTCAGCAGAAATTGAAACATTAAAATCCGGAATAAACGCCTATGAAACAGGTGATTGGGATAAATGGAAAAGCCATTTTTCTGATACGGCTAAAATATTTGTAAACGCTACTAAACCACTTACTACCGAAAAACGACTAGAAGACCTAAAAGCTATGACAAGCGCCATGTCGTCCTATGGATTTAACCGTGACAAAGAATATATAGAAATGGTTTTAGATAAAGAAGACGAGACCTGGGTTTATTACTGGGCTTTGCACACTGGTACTTTTGCTGCAAATAATAAAGCATTGTCTGTCCCTGTACACTTGGCTGTACAATTTGTTGATGGCAAAATAGTAGAAGAGCACATTTATTTTGATGCCTCAGCTATGAATGCAGAATTTGAAGCATTGGCAAAACCTGAAGACACAGAAACTGAGAATTCAGAAGAATAAAAAACATTCATCAAAACCTTATATAAAATGAAAAAACTCATAATTTATGGATTAGTTTTAAGCCTTATCCTGGCTTGTAAAAAAGATCCCGAACGCTATTTCTCTGAAGCTCCAGAAATTGAATCCCAAAAATTAAGAGTAAAAGCCTATGAGAATCAAGATTGGGACGCTTGGAAATCTCACTTTCTTGATACGGCCAAAATATATCACAATAAAAACACAGGAATCTCTTATTTAGAAAGTTTAAAGCAGCATCAAGACATGATTTCAAATTTTTCGACCTATGGCTTTTCTGATGATAAAACAGTGCTGGAAATGGTAATTGATAAAGATGGCAAAAAGTGGGTTAACTATTGGTCTGTTTGGAGCGGTAAGCTAAAAGCTAACGGCAAAGAATTAATTATCCCGGTACATTTAACGTCTCAATACCTTGATGGAAAGGTTGTGAAAGAATACGGGTATTACGATACAGCAGCTATTACGGCAGCATTTATAGAGATTGAAGCTGCTGCATTAGAAAATGACATCCCTGATGAAAATTCAAATTAAAGATACGAAAACTCATAAATAAAAAATTGCTATTATAAAAAATTAACTAACCCATTAAATAATTAATTATGAAAACAATCAAAACAACTTTTTTATTAGCATGCATTTTATGCTTATCATTTAATGTCTCAACTGCCCAACAAGCCTATCAAATACACCAGGATAATGTTAAACCTTCTAAGTTTATGGAGTATGAAAAAATAGCCAAAGAGTTTAATGCTGCTTGTGTTGAACATAATTTACAAGCCACTTGGTTTACAGCTATGAGTAATGACTTTAAATATTTTTACATTACTCCTATAGAAAATTTTGCCGAATTAGATAAGCGTCCTTTTGCAGAAATGGCAAAAGCTATGGGAGACAAATTTGGGGAGCTTTTTGATCGTTTTGATAAGTGCTACGATTCGCACGGTACCTATATTGTTTTAAGTGACGATGAACTATCGTATAAACCAGCCGAAGGCGATAAAACCAGACAATCACTAAATTATCGAAAATGGTTTTATATTTATTACACACCAGAAAATGCCAAAAAAATACGCGAAGGCATGAAAGCGGTTAAAGAGCTGTTTAAAAGTAAAGGATCAAAAGAATATTATAATGTGTACCGCAACGGTTTTGGGCAAATGGAGAATTACTATTTGGTTTCTGTTGCAGCTACAGATGAAATAGATTCGGCAAAAAGAGGAAAAGCAAACGAAGAGGTTTTAGGTCCAGATAGATACGAAACCTTTAGCAAAGTGATGAACTACGCTTCTAGAATGGAAGAGTACACTGGCGAAATGCGTCCGGATTTATCCTATTCCCCTAAAGAAGAGTAGTTTTTACCAACCATGTTTTAACAATAAACCCTTCTTAGCAATTAAGAAGGGTTTATTTATATCTAAGCAAATCTATAAGCCGAATTCTGTATGTCCTGAACTTGTTTCTGGATCTCTCCATTAATAAGTTCATAACACCCTTATCATTTATCTTAGTCTATTGTTACCAATACACTTTAGCTGCCTACCCTCTAACATCGAACGTGCCGCCCTCGAGCGTTAGTTTACATGACATTGCACCACATAGAGTTTACCTGATTTCACTACAGCATAACCTGTACATCCTTTCTGTTGCACTTTTCCTAGCCTCACGACTGGTGGATGTTAACCACTACGTTGCACTATGGTGTTCGGACTTTCCTCCCTTGATACTGAAAAAATTCAGTATAAGAGCGATAAGGCGATTTACTTAAAGGCAAAAATACAATAAACAAATACTATTTCTAACAATATTTAATTATTTGGGCGTTACCCTACCCTTCGACTCCGCTCAGGGCATATCGGGTCAGGCTTTCACTACTCGCTTCCTCATTCCGTCGGCGAGCTCAAACAGATCGTTCAATCCTTAACGCGCTTATTTGTTAACTAATGTTTTTGAAATAAAGGTAGTTTTGTTTTTGAAGAGGTTCGTTTAACATTAGAGAACCTATATAATAAATTGAGGATGAAATAAAATTATGCAAACTCTCACTTATGTACTACGTTTATATTATCCTATATGATATTAACTTATTCCTAATTAAAACATAAATTTCCCTACATAAGTATGCAACAATTGTAACAGTTAGCAAGTACAACATACCAAAAAAAATTGTCATAATTGGACTATTACAATCTTTTGCCCACTCCACAAAATATGGCTTTCTGAAGAATCCGTGAACAGCAAACAAATACATGCTCATTTTACCATAAAATTTAATAACTGCTAAATATTTATAATCTTTTCGCAAGAAACGTAGAACTCCTATAATTAAGAAGTAAGTAATAATAATGAAAGTAAAAGGAAAAAACACAAAAGAAAAATTACCACAAATAAATATTAATAATAATAAAGGTAAATGCCATATTTTAATTGTCAGTTTGGGTGTTAACGCCAAAAATATTCCTAAAGTAAACTCTGGAATATGACCAGGAGCATTTGCCAAAACTAATATCCCAGTACCCATTAAAGGAGTATAAAGACAGTATATTAACAAGTAAGAAAAAAATAATGTAAAAATAAATCCTTTCCACTCCCACCTTTTAATAATATAAAACAAAGGAATAAAAAGGAAATATAATTGCATAATTAAGCCATAAAACCACCAGGGACCATTAATACTTAGGGCTTGATTGGGCAGCAAAGTGTGTATCATAAAAACTTTGCATAATATTCTAGCAATCCACCCAAAATTTGGTAAAGAAGAATATACCATAGCGTCATAAATAATCAATACTAATATAGCTATCAAAAATGCTGGATATATTTTTGATGCTCTTCTTTTAATAAATTTAGAAAAGCTTTGGTGCTTAGATATGAATGATTTTGATAAACCATATCCGCTAATAAAAATAAATAACTGAACCCCATAATGTCCAAAAAACGAAAAAAATACGTTTATTATATTCATATAAGAATCTGAAATAATAGAAAACAAATTCCTGATGTTTTCTGCATCAAAAACAAATTCATTTGCACCAGGGTTTGGAAATACCCAATGAAAGTAATTATGAAAAACTATAAGCAATATTCCTATTCCTTTGATTAAATCTGTTTGTTCTTTGCTAATCTCTATTTTATACATACTATCTTTCAGTAAAGCTCACATAATTATACTCGGGGCATTAAAGTACATAAATAAATACGTTTTAATACTAAAATAAATTCAGCACATGTGATTCATATAAAACATTAAACTCAGTTATATTTTTTTACAAAATCTAAAATAATTATTCATTAATAACCGTATACATTTGTTAATAAATTCTATAATTCTCAGTTTTGTTTGCTTGCACACAATGGTCTTGTATAACCGTCGGTTACGGGTTTTAAGTTACAATTTTTCGGTTACGCAAAGCGACCAATGTACATTTTAAGCAATTTATATGCGTAAAAAATTACGGTTATACCTTGTTGTAGCAATATTTATTTCATTATTTGCTTTAGATGATGTTCTAAATGCTTCGCATAATCGTTTATTAAAAATCTCAAATCCGAGAAATTATCTTTTTCTAATTCAATTTTATAATTAAGCGTTTTTTCCGATTGTTTCTTTATTAAATTCAGAATTCGGTTATTGATTACGTTCCAAAATTCAACAATCTCCATAGTGTCAGAATTTTGATAGTCATTTGCCTTAACTAACTCATCCTGATTATATGTTCTGATCTGATAGGGTTTATTTTCAAACTGGATTTCAGTAAACCTTTGGAGGTTGTTAATTCCAGAATCAATTAAATGTCCCAAAATCTCTTTTTTCGACCATTTACCAGCAGACTCTTTTCGGCTCATTTCCAATTCAGAGGATTGGGTTAAATACGCCAAACCTGTTTTTAATAATTGTTCTATTTTATTAGTTGTTTTAGTCATTTCTCATATTGTAGCTTACAGTTATACTAAGATTAACTGCGCTGTTTAAGCAACTAATTTAGCAAATACAAACGGAATAGAAAATCCTCACGGATTTTCATAAAATGGCTAGTACAAGCAATTAATTTTATACGGTGCTAGCGGCTGTTTATTTTTCCGTTACCCATGAATCTTGTTTTTCAGATAGCGCTTTAATCAAAGCCATTAAGCCTCCTTCAAATCCGGAGACCTGCTTTATGAAAGGCAAATGAGCTCCAACAGACCTTCCTTTATAAATCTTATTGTTTTTGACCCAAAAGATAAACGTTTCATTAAAATCGGTTTTAACAGCCTTGGTCGTTAAACTAGCTGTTTTTGGTAAATCCGATTCCATTCTAATCAAGAAAATAACTTTTTCTTTATCAGCTACTGCCTCTACAATTTCAAGCCTTAAATTTGGCAAAAGAGATTCAATTCTTTTAACGGCAGATTTTAATTCTTCTCGACTGTTAAATTTTCTGCCTTCCGTTGATGTATGCGCATAGTTTTCAACAAACAATTCATCAATTAAGTCAATGTTATTTTGATTGTATACTTCATTAAAATAACGAGCGGTTAATTCAAGATTTGATTGTCTTATTTTTTCATCAGATGACTCTTGTTGGCAAGAAGTCAAAAGTATCAGTACCAGTATTAGAATTGTTCTCATTTTTGTGTGATGGGTTTAGTTACAGAACGGTCTCGTATAATCATAGTTATGGTATTAAGTTACAATTTTTCGGTTAAGCACAGACTTTGGCAATTTGGAGTAGATTCGCCGGCAGTCGAATCCGCCGACCTGAACAAAACAGCCGATGAACACTTTAAGCAATTTATAAGCGTCAATAAATTGCGATTATATATTGTTTTGCTTTGGTGCTTTTTCAATTACCTCTTTATAAACATCCTGCACATTATTATTGTTATTCAAGCCATTTTCTAGTTCTTCCCACGAAGCTTTTTCTAAATATTCCAAATAATCTGAATCAAGAAATTTTTCAATAATTTTATCTGTGGAGTTCACAAAATTTAATTTCGAATCAAATGGAAGTGTTTTATGCTTAGAATTGATCAAATTCAAGTGTAAGTTCCCTGATAATTGGTCAAACCATATATAAAACACCAGATTTATATCTAAATTTGACTTTTCCAGTTGACTTCTACGATTTTTTATTACTCGCCTAATAAAATCATTTAGTTCATGTTTTTCAATAGTCTTTGCAGTTTTAGAATCTATATTTAAGCACCAGTGATTGATCTCCATTTCATTGAGTAAATCATTTAAATTATCAGCCAGATGAATTTCGGCATAAAGTATTTTATCGATGCTTTCAAAAAACGCTTCTTTAGTCATTCCGCTTTAGTTTTTACAGTTTGTTTTTGCAGGAGTTTAGCAATAAATTCCTAAAGTACAAACTATTGGTGGGAATTACGAAAGAATTTTCAATATAACCCAGTAGCAGTAATACTTATAGCCAATGTTATGCGTTCGCTTTTATTACTCTTAATTTGGAGAATTTAGTCCCAACTTATTTCCTTCTGAGTCTAAAAACAAAGCAAAAAAACCGCTTTCATCAGCGTGTGCTGTTTTAGGAAGAATAATTTTTCCACCATTAATTTGAACTTTGTCAAGTATGGTTTGAAGATCATCTCCTGCATTGAGATAAATGGTTACGCCATTAGCAGATGGTTTAAAGTCTTCTCCTTTCATGATAACTCCTGTAACCATTTGGTTTTTATAAGGGAATACTCCCATTTCCATTCCCGGCATTTCCATTTTTTCTATGTTTACACCTAAAATTACTTGATAAAAATTAATTGCTCGTGAAATATCTGTTGCAGGAATTTCAAAAAGGGAAATAAAACTATTCATAGTATCAGTTGTTTGCTTTTGGCTAGAGTTTATTTTTTGTACTTCTGGATTAGATTTAGTTTGATTCTTACAAGCCATAAAGCTAAGGGCAAGAATTAAAGCAGTACACAGTAAAGTTCTATTCATTTTTATGTTTAAATTAATGATATAAAATTAGATTATTTGTTAAGGTTGAAATTGTAAAAATGCGACACTTAAATGCTATTTATAGAAAAGTGCAGAAAGGGCCATGTTTTCATTTCCTAAAAATTCTTTTGGAGTTGTTCCAATAAATTCTTTAAAGTCCTTAATAAAATGTGCTTGGTCGAAGTATGCGCTTTCGTAGGCAATGCTCGTTAAGTTTTCCTTATCGTCAAGTAACATTTTTAAAGCTGTTTGTAAACGCAACACTCTACCCAATTGTTTAGGGCTAATACCTATCTGCTTTTTAAAGTTTCTTTCGAGTTGCCTTCTTTTTGGTAAATCATCTTTCAGTAGTTGATTTATTGAACTACTTCCTTTAGTTGCAAGAAGAGAATCTACAGTTGTTTTTACTAAGCTTTCTATGGTAGTATTCTTATTGAGTTTGTCTAAAAGAAACGCTTCAATTATTTCAATACGCTCCTTTGTATTGCTTGCTTGAACGATTTTCTGCTCTAATGCCTTTGCAGGAACTTCTCCAAACAAACGTTCTATTGGCGTTTCAACGTCTACCAAATTCTCAAGTGGGCTGCTAATAAAGTTTGCAAAGCCATATGGATAGAAACATACAGCAAATGAATTAACATTTCCCAACGGTTCAATATAATAGGATTTTGTTCTTTGTCCCATTACCATAGCATTAGGATGTACTATAAAATCCCTGTCAGATGTATACCGCTTAATCTTATCTTCAAGATTAAAAGTCATCTCAATACATCCATCAGGAATGATTTTTTGCTTTTGGTTGTTTGGGTCGAAGGGAACTTCTAAAGTCCAGTAGAATTTAACCAAAGCGCTTAAGTCTGGGTGAGGATGAAATGTCTGGTAATTCATTAATTGTTAGTTTTTCCCGAGTGATGTACAACAGTTGGCGTATGGTT
Source organism: Wocania sp. (assembly GCA_965224845.1). Lineage (GTDB taxonomy): Bacteria > Bacteroidota > Bacteroidia > Flavobacteriales > Flavobacteriaceae > Wocania_A. The sequence continues at coordinate 167,112 of CBDDAJ010000014.1, read as the reverse complement.
ACATTATGTTGGCTAGAACTAAATTAGTAAAAGAAAACTAACTAGAGGAATACCTGCGGGTTTTCTAAATACACACTGAACAAGCAATTGATTATACACGTTATTAGGTATAGTTTATGCTTTTTTCACAAATTTAATTCCAAGTATTATTAGGATAACTATCAAAGCAATAAAAAATATACTGGTTGAAGAGCTCTTTATAACTGAAAATGTATTGGTTATATAAACTGTGGTCTCAGTTAATACCGGGTAACTTTTCAACATAACAACAATCCCAATATTTTCCAGATAATCAGCGATTCCTGCTATCATTGGTAACAAAGATAGATAGGTAAAAGGAGATTTGAGCTTATGTAATTTTCTTAGAAAATATACCAAAAGTATAGAATATGTGAATCCAAAAAGTAATGGATAAATCATATCCACTGGTATTTGGTTAGTCAAATAAATTTTGCGTCCACTTTCACCAAGGGTCTTAAATAGATTATCTACATAGTCTAAATTATATCCTGTTGGCTGCATATCCAATAATTTCATCCCTTTTGAGAAACCCATTGTTTTTGGAATAGTAACCAATAGCATATATAAGTAAATAATATTGGTAAGTATAAAAAGACTCAATACTTTTTTTCCAGAAGTGTGTTTTTCTAGAATTCTAACGAATCGGTTCATTGATTTTCAAATTATTGCTAACGGTATAGTATAAGAATAGCAGCGAATTTCAAAGCTTTTCCTTTCAGTTTTGCGCTGCACTTTGTGCAAAGATACTCACTTTGAATTTAGCACTAAAACCACTATTATTTTTATACATTATTGGCAACTGACTTTTTTAGTCATATATCCTAATTATCGCTCCGTTTGCTTTCCCGCTCACACTTCTTACATATCCATTAATTACTTTTTTCATTGGAATTGGATTGTGTCCAGGAAAATAGTCTTTGTACTTTTCGTATGCATCTTCTACCACGCCTAACGACACCACGTTAACCCTTATTCCATCTTCAACTTCCAATGCAACAGCTTGCACAAAACTATGTATTCCTCCATTTACCATTGAAGCGCTTGTTGTCTTTATTACCGGGTCGTCTGCCAAGATTCCTGTGGATAAAGTTATTGAGCCTTTTGAATTTAAATAGTTTTTCCCGATACGAACAAGATTCACTTGCCCCATTAATTTACTTTTTAATCCAATGTAATAATCTTCTTCAGTTAGCTTATCAAAATCGTCCCATTTGGCTTCTCCTGCAATACAAACTATTGCATCTACCTTTCCAACCGTTTCAAACATGGCTTTAATGGATGTACTATCTGCGATGTCTACAATTGCATCTCCGTTTTTTCTTCCAGCAATCAACACCTGATTGTCTTTTTTAAAGTGTTTTGACACAACTCTCCCTATTGTCCCATTACCTCCAATTATTAGTATTCTCATTATATTATGTATTTAATTTGTGCTCAAAATGAAAGCCTAGAATCTTAAACCCTTCATTATAATAAAACTTATGTGACCTAGAATTTTCAACGTAAGTATTTAATTCCAATGAGTTGTAATTGTTACGTATTGTCCACTGTTTTATGGCATTAATAAAGTATTTGCCAAACCCTTTGGATTGTATTTGAGAATCAATAACGACATTATCTAACTCTAACTGCTTTCCACAATAGATTCTAACAGTTGTCCAGCCACCAGAAATACCAATTAATTTACCGCCTTGGAATAGAGCAAAACATTTATAATTGGGCATTTCAGTCATTTTAATAAGGGTGTCTTCGAGGTTATTTTTATTCATTTTAGGATTTAAAAACTTCAGTAATTTAATAACTGCCTTCTTGTATTCTAAAGGTTTAATAAGTTTAAATTGTAAATTATTCATTTCTATATATCGCTAATTATAGATTTATAAATCAAAAAAATATTATTTTACCAAGAACAGACTATATTCCTCAATCAATTGTTCATTTCTGTTCAAATAAGACCATTTTCCATGTCTTGTAGAGATAAGTAAACCGCATTTTTCCATATTAGTCAGATATGTAGAAATGGTTGATTGAGATAATCCAGCTTTTTCTTGAATATAGGTTACACAAACACCATCATTAAAATGTTTTAAAGTTTCGTGTGGGGGTTTTTCGGGTTCTTTTAACCATTCCATTATTTGTACTCTAGTCTGGTTAGATAAACATTTACCTATTTCTGTAGCTCTTTTCAAATTCATACCACAAACATATCTATAAATACCGATATATAAAAATGAAATAAAACATTTTATGGCTTTTGATATTTTTTAGCTTGTTTCCAGTGGTTTTGGCTATGGTTTCGTTACGGCATGTTACTCACGTACCATGTACTCTAGTAAAAAGGCATGGATTAGGAATTCAGACGCAATAAGCTATACACGTCTTTGTTGTAAGTAGTTAATTACATTTTATCTGATAAACATTTAATATTTTTTTAAATTCCTATCTTCTGTAGCGCTCTTTTCAAATTCATACCACAAACATATCTATAAATACCGATATATAAAAATGAAATAAAACATTTTATGGCTTTTGATATTTTTTCCAAATAAGAGAATAATTATTCTACTAAAAAAGAATAATGTGAAAATAGCCGAGTGGAATTATATGGCTAAGTGTACAAATTCAATAGTTCCTTTTTCAAATGGTATTTTATATCTAAGCAAGATTTGGCCTTTTAATTACTTACAACGGTTTCACCAGTTACGGCATGTTACTCACGTACCATTCCGAGTGGATTCTAGCCCTGAGCGTGCCCATCATTCTAAATAAAAAGTGAAAGAAATCTTGTGCTATGGGCAATTATAGGAAAAAGCAAACTTCCACTTCTTTCTCTCAGGAGTGCAAAAACAAACCCATAAACGGTTAATATAATATTAGGTACATTATCAAATCCAATTTGGTAAAATAAAATCCATGAAGAAGTCCAAAAACAATTGAAGTTAGAATTACGCCCCACCCAAAATTTGTTCCTAGAAACTTATTGTTTATTCAAAAAACCAAGTAAAAATCCACGATAAATTAACTCCTCATTTAATCCTGGCATGATAGCCATAAACAACAGTGCATTTGTGTCGAATACTCCTTTATTGCCTAATAGCCCGGGCACCAATGATGTTAGAAAAACGCAAACTATTACAATCATAGAAAATTTAATTGAGTTTTTGTTTTGCCTTAATCTTAATCCAATTTCTTCTGGGGTAATTATTTTTTTTAATGGAATTAACAAGAGCAAAACAAAAACAATACTATAAATTTTAGGACTCCAATTACAGTTTAAAGCATTATTCCAATTATGAGTTTTTATTAGTTGTGTGTCAGGGTATTCAATTGTGATTGCACCTAATATGTTATCTACAAATCCAATTATAAAAAAGAATAGCAACACATACCAGTACTTAATAGATTTCTTATAATCAATAAGGAATGATAATAAAACAACTATTCCAAAAATCAATATATTTCTAGCAATTTCATGTTCCAGTGGTAGGCTTTTTTAATTATGCACAAGAGTTTTGTATATCAAACGTAGCAGATTTTTTACGCATAAATTTTCTGATTTGTAGCCAAATGATAACAGATCATTTCCCTTTAAGTACCAAAACCGCTATTTTTTAGATACCGTGTTATGCTCTTTTTCTTTTTTCACAGTTATATCATTTATTTTTTTTCTGTTCCATCTAGTATTTCAATGCTCTTTTATTACTTTTATTTATAGCTAGCGTGTTTAAATTTTGTCAGATGTTTTTCTCTTAAATGTTCACGTACAAATTCAAATTCCTTTTCTTACTATTATTTTTGAATTTTTATTTGGACAATATTGCAGGACATTCTTAAAGACATGATTATAATATTTTAGAAGGACAATATTTTTCAAATACCTCTAAACTAGCTTAATTGATCCTCAAAATCTAAATCAGGATCAAATACGGTTAAATCTTTTTTTAATCTGGACTTAACCCTTTCTCTTATTGTTTCTAAAATGAACGGTTAAATCTTTTTTTAATCTGGACTTAACCCTTTCTCTTATTTTTTCTATGAACTCTCGTACTAATTTTTCATTAGGACTGCTTATGAAGAAAGTTAGGGTTTTACTTCCTCCATCTAGTATGAATAATGCGGCAAAATATTTTTGAATACTCCACCAAAATACTGTTAGCCACATGAAACAGAAAAACAAAAATAGAAATGCAAGTTTAATATCTGTTCCATCTGTAAATGCTTTGAAAGTCATATATGAAGTTACAATTAAAAGTCCACCAAATAAAACTGCATTTCCAATTCCTTCTCTAGATTTAACTTTTGTAATATCCAGTCCAATTTCATTATATCTTGCTTCCCATTCTTTTTCATCAAAAACGGATTTTTCGCTAATAATCACTTTGTTTTCTGTTAATTCAAAGCTTTTTGAAGATAAAAAGTATTTTTGTTTTAAAGTATCCATAATTTTTGTCAAATTACACCCAACGGTCTCATATAACCGCCAGTTAGGGGTTCAAATTTACATTTTTTTGGTTAAGTCACTGGCGTTAGCAACTCCGAGTAGATTCTTGCCTGTGCTGAGCGCAGACTAAGCATAGTCGAATCCGCCGACCCGAGCGTAGCGAACGGGCGTAAGCCAATTGCGGTTATAAATTGCTGTGCAACGTTTTATTTTATTCCAAATAATTTTCAATTTTCTTAATTTCAATTACAATTCTATGATTTTCGGGTAAACATTCAAGTAATTCTGAAGGTCTCGCTAATTCATTTTCAGGTGTTTTTTTGTACCAATTCAATACTTTTTCAAAGAATACTATTCCTGCTGTTTCATTTCCTAATTTATAAGTGCAAAATCCAATTTGCTCAATCAATTTAACATATCTCCAAAGTTGAAATTCCTTCAGAGATTTAGTGTCAACTTTTAAATAATTTTCAAGAGCAAGTTTTAAATTCCCCATATCGTGATAAATATGAGCTAAATATAATTGAGCAAGAAAATTCGTCTTATCTAATTCACTTGATTTTTTAAAATTCTCAAGTATTTTTTCTGAATTATTTCTCCAATCTTCACTTTCATAATCAATCAATCCAAGTATTTGATAATCTTGAGAAGTTAATTCATTTCGAGACATTATTTTTTCACGAATGCTTTTTCTTAATGAATTTTTTTCATCTAATTTCTCTGAAATAAAGAACTTATCATATTCTTCCAAAATATCTTTTTCAAATTCAGTTTTCATTCAGTTTTCGTGATTTTGAGTAATATTGCACAACATACGTATATATAGGTTGCTAAAGTAATCCTATATCTATTATATGATACACTAAAAATAGGAAATCTTTTAGGTCTGTAAAGGAACTCGTTACTATATAAGTGTATATTTGTTAATAACTCCTGCTAAATTTTAGATTCTAAATTCTGAATTCTGAATTGAATTTTTAACTTTGTTATTCAATTCATTTACATGGAACATTTTGTAGTATCGGCTCGTAAATACAGACCCCAAACGTTTAAAGACGTTGTTGGGCAGCAAGCCATTACAAATACCTTACTAAATGCCATTGAAAACAATCATTTGGCGCAAGCCCTTTTATTTACCGGGCCTCGTGGAGTTGGTAAAACTACCTGTGCCCGTATTTTAGCCAAAATGATTAACAGTGATGGCTCTGAAACCGATGATGAAGATTTTGCATTTAACATTTTTGAATTGGATGCCGCATCAAATAATTCTGTTGATGATATCAGAAGTCTTACAGATCAGGTTCGAATTCCACCACAGGTAGGAAAGTATAAAGTCTATATTATTGATGAGGTACACATGTTATCGCAAGCGGCCTTTAATGCTTTTCTTAAAACCCTGGAAGAACCACCAAAACACTGCATTTTTATTTTAGCAACCACCGAAAAACACAAAATAATCCCAACTATTTTATCGCGTTGCCAAATTTTCGATTTTAAACGCATAACGGTAAAAGATGCTAAAGAATATCTAAAATATATAGCTGCCGAGCAAAGTATAACTGCAGAGGATGATGCCCTCCATATTATAGCTCAAAAGGCAGATGGAGCCATGCGGGATGCCTTATCTATTTTTGACAGAGTGGTTAGTTTTTCTGGTAAAAACTTAACCCGACAGGCCGTTACCGAAAACTTAAATGTTCTAGATTACGAAACCTATTTTACGAGTACAGATCTTATACTAGAAAATAAGATCCCGGAATTGTTATTACAATTTAACAATACACTTTCTAAAGGGTTTGACGGGCATCACTATATTGCCGGATTAGCCTCACATTTTAGAGATTTATTGGTTAGTAAAACTGCTGAAACCATTGAGTTATTAGAGGTTGGCGACCAAACCAAAAGCAAATATTTAGAGCAATCAAAAAAGGCCTCCCAAGAGTTTCTATTACAAGGAATACATTTGGCTAACGATTGCGATCTCAAATATAAAACCAGCAAAAACCAACGCTTACTCGTTGAGTTATGTTTAATGCAGCTTGCCTCTATCACTTTTGATGGAGAAAAAAAAAATAGCAAGCATTACATAATTCCGCCTTCATATTTTAAAAAGAAGGGCATTACTCCTATTCCAGTTAATGTGCCATCAAAAACCTCTGAAAATAAAGCTTTAGAAGTTGAAGTGCATACGACTCCTTTAAAAAAGGAAGAAGTAGTAACGACAACAAGTGCCAGTTTTCAAGTAAAGCAACCTCCAAAAATTGTTTTAAAGCAGGATGGCAAACGTACATCTGGGCTTTCACTAAGTAGTATTAGGGCAAAAAAAGAACATCAAATACGGCAAATGGATGTTGTTATTGATGAAGAAAATTTGCCAAAAGATCCCTTTACAGAAAAACAACTGGTAGAAGTATGGAACACCTATGTTAAAAATATTGAAGAAAAAGGGCAATACAATTTAGCCTCTATCTTATCAATTGATACACCTAAATTAAAAGGCACTACCATACATTTAGAATTTCCTAATGCTACAAATAAGGTAGAAGTAGAACGCCAGCAATATGATTTATTGGCTTTTATTAGAAAAACTTTAAATAATTTTGATATAGGCCTGTCTATAAGTGTAAACGAAGTTTTAGAGAAAAAATACGCCTATACAAGTATGGAAAAATTTGAAAAACTAAAGGCTAAAAACCCTAATGTTGATGTTTTAAGAAAAACTTTTAATTTAGATATATAAACATTTATAAATGAGAAATTTATATGTATTATTTTTTGTTTTATTTATCGCTCTTATGAGTTGTGACGGGCGTGATAGAAAATATAAAACTAATGCTGATGTTTTAAAAGCAAACAAATTATTTGATTCTTTTTCTGAGCAAGTAAAATACATGCCTGAGCAGCCTACTGAAGTTTTTACAGATACCATTTTAAGTACAGGTTTTCAGGTTAAGATAAAATACTATGCGCTTGAAAATGACGTTATATCCAAAACTTCAACCACACCAAACGACCATAACAAAACGGTTTATTTTAAAAATTTTGAGGCTCAATTTCAAGTTTCTAAAAACAACAATTTATTAATAAGGGATTTTATCAATAAAAAAATGTTTACAAAATTTGAATCTCATGCGTTTTGGGCTGCAGCGGTTATGCAATTTGTTTGGGTTGATTATGAAAACTCTACCGAAGAGTTTTTAACGCTGAATACTTCTTTTCATATACCAGAAACTAAGGTATACAAAGACTTTAGTATTGTCGTAAATAAATTTGGTAAAATTAAAATAAGACAAATTGATCTTGTTGAAAATGTATTATAACTATGCTAGGATTAAAACTACCAACCGATCCGCGTTGGGTAAATATTGTAGAAAAAAATATTGAAGAAATACTAACTGATCATGCTTTTTGCGAACAAAAGGCAACCAGCACAGCCATATCTTTAATTGTTAGCTTCCCTGAATATACAGAGTTAGTACAAGAAATGGTAGCTTTAGTTAAAGAAGAAATTAGCCATTTTAAAATGGTACACGACATCATTTTAGAACGAGGCTGGACTTTAGGCAGGGACAGGCGTGATGATTATGTTGTACAGCTAATCAAGTTTTTCCCAAAGGGAGGCAGCCGAACTACACAATTAGTACATCGCTTGCTATATGCCGCACTAATAGAAGCCAGAAGCTGTGAGCGCTTCAGGTTACTTTCAGAAGAATTACAGGATAAAGAATTAGCAGATTTTTACAGAAAACTTATGGTAAGTGAAGCTAATCATTACACTATGTTCTTAGGATTTGCACGACAGTACGGAAATAAAAAAGAAGTTGACACCAAATGGCAGCAACTTCTTGACTATGAGGGTAAAATTATGTCTAATCTTGGAAAAACCGAAAAGGTTCATGGTTAAAATTTATACCCAATTCCTATTTGAATATTAGAATTCCTGGCTTCTGCATTTAATTTTTCATCAAAAATATTAGAGAAACCATAAGTGTATCTTACATCGGCAAAGAGCACATGCGATAACTTATACTCTAAACCTCCAACGCCAGAATAAGCAAAGTTTTTAATACCATCTTCGTATTTATGGACTTTTAAACCTACCTGGGGTCCGGCGCCAATATGAACTTTTTCGCTAAGTCTAAACCTAAAAAAGATGGGAGCCTGTATATAATCTAAATGCAAGGTTTCTTCATTAGCACCTTCAGCCGAAAACTGAATTTCTGGCACTATAGAAACCGTTTTAGATAAGCCTATATTAGCAAAAAAACCAATGTATATACTATTTCTATGCTTATTAGTTATATTCTGTGTTGAGGTTTTAAAATCGAGGTTAGAAATATTATAGCCCCCTCTAACACCATACATGACACCTTGAAATGCAAAGCCTTTTGATTTTACTGCTACGGAGTCCTTAGCTTTATTAGAGTTTTCATCTTGAGAAAATCCGCAAAATGAAAAACCAAGTAGTACTGTTACTAGTAATAATTTTTTCATAAGTTATTATTTAATAGGTTTGGGTTTAAAATAATAGCCATTTAATGCGAACGAATATATATTATAAAATTATAATACTTATATTTTAAAAGATGAATGGTAAAATTTTACTGTGTATTGCTAGAAACAGTATCATAATAGATACTTTTTATAATACCATCTGCTAAACCGATTTTTGGTACATAAATGTGTTTTGCACTACTCCATTTCATTGCAGAAAGGTAAATTCGCATGGCAGGAATGATAACATCAGCTCGATCCTGATTAAGCTCTAATTCGGTAATTCGCTCTTCATAAGTATAACTTTGGAGAATATTAAAAAACGACGTTAAATAAAAGTAAGTAAGTGGCTTATCGGTAGTTTTTCCCGAAATCTTAAATATCTTATTAATATTACCTCCAGAACCAATAACACTAATTTTTTCATAGTGTTCAGTATTGGTTTTAATCCATGCTTCAAGCTCTTTCCATTTCGCCTTTTTAACTATATTATTTAACAGCCTAACCGTTCCTATTTTAAAAGATCTTGATACAGCTTGCTCACCTTTATGAATAATAGTAAATTCGGTACTACCACCACCTACATCAACATATAAATAGGTTTTATTTTTATCAACAAATTTGCGTAAATCTGTAGCAGCTATAATAGCCGCTTCTTCTTCACCACCAATAACATCTATTTGAATACCAGATTTTTTTAAAACTAAATCAACAATTTTATCACCATTTTTAGATTCTCTCATAGCAGATGTTGCACAAGCTTTATATTTTACAACATTATGAGATTTCATAAGTAACTTAAAAGCCTTCATAGTATCCAAAAGGCGTTCTGTATTATTCTTAGAGATTTTTTGTTTTAGAAAAACATCTGCCCCCAAACGTATTGGAACCCTTACCAGAGAGTTTTTTTTAAAACGTACAGGTTTCCCTTCCTCTTCAATGATATTCGAAATTAGTAATCTTACAGCATTTGAGCCAATATCTATAGCGGCATATTTTTTTATTGAAAGCATACTAGTTTTCTAACTTGTTTTGATAATAATCGTAAATAGCAAGCTGAGATCTTACTTTTTGTTTATCATTTAGTTTATATTCGTTTTCTTGTGTAGTATTTATTAATCTAGCTTTAACATTATCGCTCCAACAAATTGCAAATGTGTCAATAATTTCCTGTTTTAAATCATCGTTATAAATAGGACAGCTAACTTCTACTCTGGTATCTATATTCCTTGTCATCCAATCTGCAGAAGAAATATACACTTTGCAGTTACTATCTTCTCCAAAAATATATATTCTTGAATGTTCTAAAAACTTGTCAACCACGCTAATCACTTCAATATTTTCACTCATTTCTTCTACTCCAGGTATTAAACAACAAATACCTCTTACTATCATTTGAACTTTCACCCCAGCCCTACTAGCTTCATATAATTTATCAATCATCACATAACTGGAGATACTATTCATTTTTAACCGAACTCTCCCTGTTTCTCCATTTTTCACCTTTTCTATCTCGGCATCAATAAGTTTAAAAACAGTACTTTGCGTATGATGAGGTGACGTGATTAAATGTTTATATCTGAAAATTTTATAATTGGCCTCAAAGAAGTTAAAAATCTTATTTACATCTTTTAAAATGCTTTGATCGGAGGTAAACAATGTATAATCTGTATAAATTTTTGCAGTTGATTCGTTAAAATTACCTGTACTAATAAAACCATAGCGCTTTAATTTATTTCCTTCTTCCCTTTCTATAACACACATTTTACTATGCACTTTTAACCCCTGAACGCCAAATATTAAATGCACACCTTCATCTTTCATTTGTTGTGCATAATTTATATTAGCTTGTTCGTCAAAACGTGCCTGAAGCTCAATAGATACGGTTACTGTTTTTCCGTTAATTGCCGCATTAATTAATGAGCTTGCAACATGAGAAATTTCGGCCAAACGATAAATAGTAATTTTGATGGTTCTCACCTTTGGATCTAAAGCAGCCTCCCTTAAAAATTTTACTATATATGAAAACTTATGATAAGGCGCATAAAGCAAATATTCTTTGTTAGCTATAGCTTCAAAAATACTAGACTCAAAGCTAAGCCCCTTAATACGTAAGGGTTCGATTTTATCATAAAGAAGATCGGTTCGGCCTAAACTTGGAAACCCCATATAATCACGCCTATTATGATACCTGCCTCCTGGAATTATACTATCGGTACTGTCTATACCCATTTTAGACATCAAGTATTCTAAAGTATCACTATCAATAGTTTTATCGTAAACAAATCTTACCGGCTCCCCTATTTGTCTGTGCTTAACACTATCTGATATTTTTTCTATAAAACTTTTACTCAAGTCACTTTCAAAATCTAATTCTGCATCACGTGAGATTTTAATCATATGAGCAGAAATACTCTTATAATCAAAAATATTAAATATGTCACTCAAACAATGACGCAATAAATCATCTATTAAAATGATATAGCTTTTATCTCCTTGTTTTGGTAATTCTACAAATCGATTTAAAGATTTAGGAATCTCTAATAAAGCAAATTGCTTATTGTTATCTGCCATCACCATTCTAACCGCCAGATAAGCTCCTGTATCTTTTAAGTTTGGTAGCTGGACTAAATCGTTTAAAATAATGGTTACCAAAGCTGGACTAACATGTTCAACAAAGTGCTTTTTTATAAAATTGTGTTGCGCATTATCAATTTGCGTTTCATCAATTATATAAATGTTTTCTTCTTCTAAACTAGCCTTAATCGTATTTAAAATATGTAAGCTTTTACTTTGCTGCTTTATAACAATTTGTGTAATTATTTCGAGTAACTCTTTAGCTTTAATACCTCCTAATTGATTTTTACCTCCTTTTCCAGCCTCAACTATTCGCTTAACAGTGGCATATCTAACTTTAAAAAATTCATCTAAATTATTAGAAAAAATACCTAAAAAGCGCAGGCGTTCTATCAATGGTACGGTATTGTCTGATGCTTCTTGTAAAACTCTTGCATTAAATTGCAACCAGCTTATTTCTCTATTAATATAAGTATTGTTTGGCTTATCGGTTTTGGTCATTTTTTATATAAGTAAATCTGTAAACAAATATATTCTATTTGCGTCAATAATTTGTAGAGAAACTATTTATAAAAAGAATTATTTTAAGTCTCTGGGGAATAGTGTATAAACAGTTTTTCCTTTATTTAAATCTTTCCAGCTGCTTATATCAAAATCGATAATTGTGACTCCACAAGTAGGCACATTTTCTATATACTTATCGCCATAAGTATTAACAAAATAAGTAATCGCATGATTATGTCCAAAAACCATTAGACAGTTAGTAGATGCGTCTACTGCCTTAATAATTCTAACAAGATTATGGCCCGAAAAATCATATAAATCATGATTTAAACTCACTAAATCCTCATCAATACCAAAGCTTAAGATAAAAGCATTTGCAGTTGATCTTGCACGAACAGCATCGCTTGAAATTACCCTATCTATATTTAAGCCTTTGTTTTTTAAATGGTTAGAAACCAATATAGCATCATGATCCCCTCGTTTATTAAGTGGTCGCTCATGGTCAATAACATGATGCTTCCAAGAGGATTTTGCATGCCTCACCAATACTAATTTTTTCATAAATACTCGATTAAATGCATTTTTTATCGATAAAAAGTTGTTTTTGTCGATAAAATTCAATTTATTTGCTCAATAATATATTCAGAAAGTTAATTAAAAATATAGAATGGAGAAAATTAATAACTTAAATTACAAGATGACAAGCAGTTATAATAGAGTGGAAATCGACAAATTGGCTAATTAAACCGACAAAATGGCTGTGTTACCCTTTTTATCGAATTTATAAGTGATTTAACATTTTTATTTGAAAAAGCAGTAACATATCTGTTGTTTTGCTTTACCTACTTAAAATTACCTACTTAAAAACAATAAATTATGACCCCGAATCTAATTTCTATTTTTAAAACAGCATTGATTTTCAATGCTTCCCTCACAGTATTTCCCTCGAAAGTTTATAACTCTATTCACTGTTATTTGGTTATTCATAGTAACTAAAAACTTGAATTACAGCTTATTAATGCAGTATAAATTTAATAATTATGAAAAATAAATCGGCTTTAACATTTTACACATTCTTACTCGCTTGCTTAGTATCAATACTATCTATAGAAACTGCTACAGCTCAAGAAAATGGCATTTTCGAACTTACAAATGACGATGACCTGTCTAAAGTAAAAGTAAAAAAATATAAAGAAAAAAACAGAGGCAAGTTTTATAACCTAACCCAAAGATTACATACAACAGCCTACATTAGTAACAATACTGTTACCAAAGTTTATGGAGATGGCACTATAAAAAAGATAACTTTTGGTGATAGTAATTCTTTTGGGTTACTAAGCGATAAGACCTATGCCAATGTGGAGTTAATTACAATTAACATTAAAAATGCCAGTGATTTAAATAACAAATTGGATTTAACAACAGGCAATAAGCTTTCTAGCCTTAGATACATATTTATTAAGTGCAATTTTAAATGTACTAAACAACAAATTAAAAAATTTGTTAAGGCAAATAGAAATTCTAACATAAGAATTTTTTATAAAACAGAATTACCATCATAACAAAGTATAAGGTCAATATAAAAGATTACGACATGAGAAAACTATACACTAATAAAACTTTTGCAAATAACCATTCAATGCCATTGATGTTATTTGCTGTTTTACTTATAACCTCAATCTTTAGTAGTTATAGTCAGGTTAGAGTTCCTTTTTCACCTAGAACTTCAAATTATACGATTAAGGGTGACTTTACTATGGTTGGAAACACAAATCTTACTTTAGTAAATTATGGAAATAATACAGACAATAATAACGACATGGAATATGTTGACATTGACGGGACTGCTGTTCCTGGAAATAATACATTTAATTCATCTTCGGCTTTAGTAACATTCTCTACCGAAAATGGTGCCATTCCTGATTGTTCAAAAATTCTTTATGCAGGGCTTTATTGGACCGGTAGATCAGAAAACACAAATAGCGATCCAAATCTTGATGGAGATAATGACCAAAACACTTTCCAGGTAACTAAAGGGGGGATAACAAAAAACTTTGATAAACGTAAAGTATCTATAAAAGGACCTCTGTCTACCAACTATACTGAAGTTACAGCTGGTGCATCAGGAATAATTTCTGACCCCATAAATATTGCTTACCCTACTAATGGTGATCAACGAAACATGTATGTTGGCTATGCCGATGTAACTGCATATGTTGTTGCAAATGGTATTGGTGAATATTTTGTTGCAGACATTGCTTTGGCTGAAGGTAATGGTGGCGGTACTGGTTATTATGGTGGCTGGGGTATGGTAATTGTTTATGAAAATTCTAAAATGAATTGGAGAGATGTTACGGTATTTGATGGTCATGCCTTTGTAAACTCAGGAGTTGCTAGTCATACTATAGATGTCTCAGGATTTAATGCCGTTCCTTTTGGTAATGTAAACCTAAAGCTTGGTTTAATGGCTGGAGAAGGAGATATAGGAGTGTCTGGAGATTACTTCGAAATGATAATTCCAAATGGAAATGACGATGAAAATGACTTAACAACATTAAACGACAATAGCTATCAACGCCTCTCACATAGCGGCAATACTACAGGCAATTTTTTTAACTCTAGTATTGGACCAGCCGCAAATACTCGTAATCCAAATTTGCAAAATAATTCCGGGTTAGATATTGTAATGTTTGATATAGACAATACAGGTAATGTTCTTATCCCAAACAATAAAACCTATACTCGGTTTAGATATGGGTCTACACAAGACACTTACATTATTTTTAACGCAACATTTTCTGTTGATGCCTATATTCCTGAACCAGAAGGTGTCTTAAACATAACTTCCATCAATGGAAGCCCTCCTAGTCCACCAGACATCTTAGAACCAGGACAATATTCAGACTATACCTTAGAAATAAAAAATACTGGTACCGAGGCCACTAGTAATACCGTAATTACTATTCCTCTTCCAGATACTGTGAATCCTAGTAATTTAAACATTACTTCTAATGCATATGCTCCATTTTCTACAACAAATGTTCCGTATTATGATAGTAACCCTATTCATGGACCAAATGGAGCAATAATATGGGATTTGGGTTCATTACCAGTTCCTGCAAATCCAAACACTGTTTTAGCTGATATTAGTTTTAGATTAACGGTAACTACAGATTGTACTATGTTATCTAGTCCTTCCTTCGACCCTGAAGTTTCTTTAGAGGGCACCATCGTTGGTAATGGAGCAATATCTAATATTCCCTTTAATTTCCCTTTAATCCTAGGGTATCAAGTTTCAGGGCTTTGTGTTGGAGAACCTATACCTACTCCAAGTATTATTGATATTGACTACTTAGACTATATTAACGAACCTCCTACAGCTAGCAATCCAGCTCCAATTAATGTAGAATGTGGTGGTACTGTACCGCCTCCAGACATTTTAGTGGTTACGGATGAGGCTGATAATTCAGGAATTGCTCCTATCGTTGCACATGTTTCTGATGTGTCTAATGGTGGTACGAATCCAGAAATTATAACTAGAACTTATAGCGTTACAGACGATTGCAATAATTCAATAAATGTAACTCAAACTATTACGATTGCTGATACAACGGATCCTGATACACCAACGCTTGCTGATGTAACCGGAGAATGTTCTGCTACGGCAACTGCACCTACTACATCAGATAACTGTTCTGGAACCATTACCGGGACCACTACAGATCCGTTAACTTATAACACGCAAGGGTCTTTTGTTATCAACTGGACCTTTGATGATGGTAATGGAAACGTGATCTCTGTACCGCAAAATGTAATTGTGGATGATATTAGCGATCCTGATACACCAACGCTTGCTGATGTAACCGGAGAATGTTCTGCTACAGCAACTGCACCTACTACATCAGATAACTGTTCTGGAACCATTACCGGCACCACTACAGATCCGTTAACTTATAATACTCAGGGAACTTTTGTTATCAACTGGACCTTTGATGATGGTAATGGAAATGTGATCTCTGTACCGCAAAATGTAATTGTGGATGATATTAGCGATCCTGATACACCAACGCTTGCTGATGTAACCGGGGAATGTTCTGCTACGGCAACTGCGCCTACTACATCAGATAACTGTTCTGGAACCATTACCGGCACCACTACAGATCCGTTAACTTATAATACTCAGGGAACTTTTGTTATCAACTGGACCTTTGATGATGGTAATGGAAATGTGATCTCTGTACCGCAAAATGTAATTGTAGATGATATTAGCGATCCTGATACACCAACGCTTGCTGATGTAACCGGGGAATGTTCTGCTACAGCAACTGCGCCTACTACATTAGATAACTGTTCTGGAACCATTACCGGCACCACTACAGATCCGTTAACTTATAATACTCAGGGAACTTTTGTTATCAACTGGACCTTTGATGATGGTAATGGAAACGTGATCTCTGTACCGCAAAATGTAATTGTGGATGATATTAGCGATCCTGATACTCCGACGCTTGCTGATGTAACCGGGGAATGTTCTGCTACAGCAACTGCGCCTACTACATCAGATAACTGTTCTGGAACCATTACCGGGACCACTACAGATCCGTTAACTTATAATACTCAGGGAACTTTTGTTATCAACTGGACCTTTGATGATGGTAATGGAAACGTGATCTCTGTACCGCAAAATGTAATTGTGGATGATATTAGCGATCCTGATACACCAACGCTTGCTGATGTAACCGGAGAATGTTCTGCTACGGCAACTGCACCTACTACATCAGATAACTGTTCTGGAACCATTACCGGCACCACTACAGATCCGTTAACTTATAACACTCAGGGAACTTTTGTTATCAACTGGACCTTTGATGATGGTAATGGAAATGTGATCTCTGTACCGCAAAATGTAATTGTGGATGATATTAGCGATCCTGATACTCCGACGCTTGCTGATGTAACCGGGGAATGTTCTGCTACGGCAACTGCGCCTACTACATCAGATAACTGTTCTGGAACCATTACCGGGACCACTACAGATCCGTTAACTTATAACACGCAGGGAACTTTTGTTATCAACTGGACCTTTGATGATGGTAATGGAAACGTGATCTCTGTACCGCAAAATGTAATTGTGGATGATATTAGCGATCCTGATACACCAACGCTTGCTGATGTAACCGGACAATGTTCTGCTACGGCAACTGCGCCTACTACATCAGATAACTGTTCTGGAACCATTACCGGGACCACTACAGATCCGTTAACTTATAACACGCAGGGAACTTTTGTTATCAACTGGACCTTTGATGATGGTAATGGAAACGTGATCTCTGTACCGCAAAATGTAATTGTGGATGATACAACCGATCCTACAGCTCCTACGCTTGCTGACTTAACTGGTGAGTGTTCCGTAACAGCAGTAGCTCCTGTAATTACAGATAACTGTAACGGTGCTGCTATTACCGGCACCACTACAGATCCGTTAACTTATAACACACAAGGGTCTTTTGTTATCAACTGGACCTTTGATGATGGTAATGGAAACGTAATTTCTGTACCGCAAAATGTAATTGTGGATGATATTAGCGATCCTGATACACCAACGCTTGCTGATGTAACCGGAGAATGTTCTGCTACAGCAACTGCACCTACTACATCAGATAACTGTTCTGGAACCATTACCGGCACCACTACAGATCCGTTAACTTATAACACGCAGGGAACTTTTGTTATCAACTGGACCTTTGATGATGGTAATGGAAACGTAATTTCTGTACCTCAAAATGTAATTGTGGATGATATTAGCGATCCTGATACACCAACGCTTGCTGATGTAACCGGGGAATGTTCTGCTACAGCAACTGCGCCTACTACATCAGATAACTGTTCTGGAACCATTACCGGGACCACTACAGATCCGTTAACTTATAACACACAAGGGTCTTTTGTTATCAACTGGACCTTTGATGATGGTAATGGAAACGTGATCTCTGTACCGCAAAATGTAATTGTGGATGATATTAGCGATCCTGATACACCAACGCTTGCTGATGTAACCGGGGAATGTTCTGCTACAGCAACTGCACCTACTACATCAGATAACTGTTCTGGAACCATTACCGGGACCACTACAGATCCGTTAACTTATAACACACAAGGGTCTTTTGTTATCAACTGGACCTTTGATGATGGTAATGGAAATGTGATCTCTGTACCTCAAAATGTAATTGTGGATGATATTAGCGATCCTGATACTCCGACGCTTGCTGATGTAACCGGGGAATGTTCTGCTACAGCAACTGCGCCTACTACATCAGATAACTGTTCTGGAACCATTACCGGGACCACTACAGATCCGTTAACTTATAATACTCAGGGAACTTTTGTTATCAACTGGACCTTTGATGATGGTAATGGAAACGTGATCTCTGTACCGCAAAATGTAATTGTGGATGATATTAGCGATCCTGATACACCAACGCTTGCTGATGTAACCGGAGAATGTTCTGCTACGGCAACTGCGCCTACTACATCAGATAACTGTTCTGGAACCATTACCGGGACCACTACAGATCCGTTAACTTATAATACTCAGGGAACTTTTGTTATCAACTGGACCTTTGATGATGGTAATGGAAACGTGATCTCTGTACCGCAAAATGTAATTGTGGATGATACAACCGATCCTACAGCTCCTACGCTTGCTGACTTAACTGGTGAGTGTTCCGTAACAGCAGTAGCTCCTGTAATTACAGATAACTGTAACGGTGCTGCTATTACCGGCACCACTACAGATCCGTTAACTTATAACACACAAGGGTCTTTTGTTATCAACTGGACCTTTGATGATGGTAATGGAAACGTGATCTCTGTACCGCAAAATGTAATTGTGGATGATATTAGCGATCCTGATACACCAACGCTTGCTGATGTAACCGGACAATGTTCTGCTACGGCAACTGCGCCTACTACAT
Organism: Wocania sp.; assembly: GCA_965224845.1. GTDB lineage: Bacteria > Bacteroidota > Bacteroidia > Flavobacteriales > Flavobacteriaceae > Wocania_A. Next base: position 148,101 of record CBDDAJ010000014.1, on the reverse strand, counting down.
CAGATAACTGTTCTGGAACCATTACCGGGACCACTACAGATCCGTTAACTTATAACACACAAGGGAACTTTTGTTATCAACTGGACCTTTGATGATGGTAATGGAAACGTGATCTCTGTACCTCAAAATGTAATTGTGGATGATATTAGCGATCCTGATACACCAACGCTTGCTGATGTAACCGGGGAATGTTCTGCTACAGCAACTGCGCCTACTACATCAGATAACTGTTCTGGAACCATTACCGGGACCACTACAGATCCGTTAACTTATAACACTCAGGGAACTTTTGTTATCAACTGGACCTTTGATGATGGTAATGGAAACGTGATCTCTGTACCGCAAAATGTAATTGTGGATGATATTAGCGATCCTGATACACCGACGCTTGCTGATGTAACCGGGGAATGTTCTGCTACAGCAACTGCGCCTACTACATCAGATAACTGTTCTGGAACCATTACCGGGACCACTACAGATCCGTTAACTTATAACACGCAGGGAACTTTTGTTATCAACTGGACCTTTGATGATGGTAATGGAAACGTGATCTCTGTACCGCAAAATGTAATTGTAGATGATATTAGCGATCCTGATACACCAACGCTTGCTGATGTAACCGGAGAATGTTCTGCTACAGCAACTGCACCTACTACATCAGATAACTGTTCTGGAACCATTACCGGGACCACTACAGATCCGTTAACTTATAACACGCAGGGAACTTTTGTTATCAACTGGACCTTTGATGATGGTAATGGAAATGTGATCTCTGTACCGCAAAATGTAATTGTGGATGATACAACCGATCCTACAGCTCCTACGCTTGCTGACTTAACTGGTGAGTGTTCCGTAACAGCAGTAGCTCCTGTAATTACAGATAACTGTAACGGTGCTGCTATTACCGGGACCACTACAGATCCGTTAACTTATAACACACAAGGGTCTTTTGTTATCAACTGGACCTTTGATGATGGTAATGGAAACGTGATTTCTGTACCTCAAAATGTAATTGTAGATGATATTAGCGATCCTGATACACCAACGCTTGCTGATGTAACCGGAGAATGTTCTGCTACAGCAACTGCACCTACTACATCAGATAACTGTTCTGGAACCATTACCGGCACCACTACAGATCCGTTAACTTATAATACTCAGGGAACTTTTGTTATCAACTGGACCTTTGATGATGGTAATGGAAACGTGATCTCTGTACCGCAAAATGTAATTGTGGATGATATTAGCGATCCTGATACACCGACACTTGCTGATGTAACCGGAGAATGTTCTGCTACAGCAACTGCACCTACTACATCAGATAACTGTTCTGGAACCATTACCGGCACCACTACAGATCCGTTAACTTATAACACGCAGGGAACTTTTGTTATCAACTGGACCTTTGATGATGGTAATGGAAACGTGATTTCTGTACCGCAAAATGTAATTGTGGATGATGCAACGAATCCAACTATTATATGCCCTAGCGATATATCAGTAAATGTTGATGCTGGTTCGTGTGAGGCTTCTAGTGTAAACTTAGGAACTCCAACTACCGGTGACAATTGTTCTGTAGCATCAGTGGTAAATGACGCACCTGTATCATATCCATTAGGAGATACAATAGTAACTTGGACAGTGACAGACGGAGCTGGAAATACAGCAGTTTGTACGCAAACTGTAACAGTAACAGACGATGCAGATCCTACTATTGCTTGCCCAATAGATGTAACTGTAAATGTTGATGCTGGTTTATGTACAGCAACTAATGTTGACTTAGGTGCTCCAAACGCTTCAGATTGTACATCATTAACAATTAGCAATGATGCCCCTACTTCATTTCCTCAAGGAGATACAGTAGTAACATGGACAGTTACTGATGAAGCTGGAAATAGTGTTACCTGTACACAGGTTGTAACCGTATTAGATAATATTAATCCAACTTTTGTTGAAGCTTTACCTACCGATACAACTGTTGAATGTAGTGAAATTCCAGATGCAGAAGTATTAACTGCTACAGATAATTGTGGTTCTGCCGAAGTGACTTTTAATGAAGAAAGAATTGATGGTTCTTGTGTTTCTAATTATACGTTAGTGCGTACTTGGACTGCAACAGATGCGAGTGGACTTACTACAGTTCATACACAAAATATTACAGTTGAAGATACAACCAGACCAGAATTTGAAGGCACATTACCCGGAGATATAACCGTGGAATGTGATGCTGTTCCAAACGCTGCAACATTAACAGCTACAGATAATTGTAGTGATGCTACTGTATCGGTAAGCGATGTAATTACAAACGGAGACTGTGCTAACAATTATACTATTGAGCGTACCTGGGTTGCCACTGATGCTTGTGGATTAATAGCTTCTCATACGCAAACCATAACAGTTCAAGATACAACAGCTCCAATACCAACAACAACATTTGATGAAACATTAGATGTAAGTTGTGCAGACATTCCTGATGTTCCAGAATTAGAGTTTTCTGACAACTGTTCAGATGCTGCAGGTATAACCGTTACTTTTGAAGAAACTAACTCATTTGATGAAAATGCTTTAACAGATTACCAAATCGTTAGAACATGGACAGTAACCGATGAGTGTGCCAACGAAGAAACCTATACGCAAACATTAAATGTATCGCTTGATGAAATCATTATAGATATAGTAGCTCCAGATTTATGCTTTGATGAAGGTCTAATCGATTTAAATAACTTAACACCAGACACTCTTAATACAAATGGCACCTGGGAATTAATAGAAGGAGGCTCCGGAGTAACACTTACTGATAATATTTTTGACGCAGCAAATATCGTCTGGGATGAGAATACAGTTATATCTGGTATAAACCATAAATTTAGATATACAACAACAGATAATGGTTGTATAAGTATTAGTGAAATTGATGCTACTGTAATTTACTGTAAAGTACTTCCTTGTGGTGAAAACGATATTGTAATATCTAAAGCAATTACGCCTAACGGAGATGGCTTTAATGAAACTTTTGATATTGAAGGCATAGACTTATGTGGGTTTACAGCTAATGTAAAAATATTTAACCGTTGGGGCGCTTTAGTTTATAGCTCAAACGATTATACATTAGGTAGTATTAAAACATCTGGATCTCGAGGTGATTGGGATGGATCCTCACCTAAATCATCTATAGGAAATGCCGGTAAATTACCAAACGGAACATATTATTACATTATTAATTTAGAAAATAGTGGATTGAAACCATTAACTGGTCCAATTTACTTAGGAACCAAATAAAAGACTTAACCTATGAAACTTATTAAACATAACATAATCGCTATTGCCCTGTTTAGCTGTACGATTGGAATTGCACAACAATTGCCGCAATTCACCCAGTATATGTTCAATACAATCTCGGTAAATCCTGCCTATGCAGGTAGTAGAGAGGCTTTGAGTGTTGTTGGATTACACAGAAGCCAATGGGTTGGTTTTAAAGGCGGACCAATAACACAAACGCTTTCTATTCATACACCACTTAGGAATGATAGAATTGGTTTAGGGTTATCCTTTATTGAAGATGATTTGGGACCTCAAAACTTTTCTTATGTATATGGTGATTTTTCATATACTATTCCAACTGGTACTGATGGTAAATTAGCCTTTGGTTTAAAAGCAGGTTTTACGCAGTTTAGTTTTGATACTGACTTTCGTAATGACCCGGGTAATATTGATGACCCATTAATTTATGGAACAGAAGATAGATGGACCCCAAACCTAGGAGCTGGTGTATTTTGGCATTCAAACAGATGGTATATAGGCTTATCTGCTCCTAGAATTTTGACTAACGATTTTAGCAATAAACAACAAGAATTTGAAGCTTTAGAACGTATTAGTTATTACTTTACTGGTGGTTATGTATTTGATTTAAGTAAGAGTATAAAGCTTAAACCTGCAGTACTATTAAAAGCAACAAATGGTGCTCCAATGTCTTATGATTTTACAGGAAGCTTCTTGTTTAATGAGAAATTCTGGTTAGGGGGGTCTTATAGATTGAACAACGAAACTGGTGCAATTGGAGGTTTTGCTGATTTTCAAATATCAAGACAATTACGCGTAGGTTATGCTTACGAAAAACCAATTTCAGATATTGCCAGATATACTACTGGTACTCATGAAATATTATTAATTTACGAATTCAAATTCTTAAGTTCTAAATTAAAATCACCAAGATATTTCTAACAGGAAATTTTTGAATAGATGAAACATTTATTACTAAAAGCTATTTACTAAAAAAGGAAGATTATAATGAATGTCGCATGTGACGATTGAAAAAACAATAGAAACAAACACATGAAAATAAAAAATCACATATTAATCTGTTTGGCATTAATGCTTAGCATTTCTGCTTTCCCGCAACAAGGAAAGCAAAAAAGAGCAGATACGCTATTCAACAAGTTCTCTTTTGTTAAAGCAGCTAAGGTTTACCAAGATCTTATTGAAAAAAATTACAATAAAGATTATGCTACTCGAAAATTAGCAGATTGTTACGCCTATTTAAGAAACCCACAAAAGGCCTCTCGATATTATAAAAAAGTGGTTGAACAAGAAAATGTTCCTATTGAATACTATTACAGCTATGCGCAATCGCTTCGAGGTATCAAAAAATATAAAGAGTCTCAAATATGGCTACAACGCTTTAAAGACTCTGGAGGTGTTGTAAATGCTAACGACTTTTCTAAAGATGTTAATTTTATAACCAGTGTTTTTAATGCTAAACAACAATATTTTCTAGATCGAGTTCGATTTAATTCCAAGTATAGTGATTTTGGAGCTTTTGAGCACGATGGAAAAATTTACTTTGCTTCTTCAAGAGATGAAGGTGTTTCAGTTAAACGATTATATGGTTGGAATGAACAACCCTTTTTAGATGTTTATGTCGCTGAAGTCGGATCGAGAAAAAATGTTGATCATACAGGTAAGCTAAAAGGTGATGTAAATTCTATTTATCACGATGGTCCTGTTACTATTACTAAAGATGGTCGTACCATGTATTTCTCAAGAAACAATTACAAAGACCAGGTCCGAAAAAAAGATAACAATGGCTTAACAGCCATGAAAATTTATAGAGCTACTTTACAAGATAGCCTATGGACAAACATTGAAGATCTTTCAATAAATAGTGACGATTTTTCTACACAACATGCCGCTTTAAATAATGATGATACTAAATTATATTTTTCATCAGATAGACCTGGTGGTTATGGCGGATCAGACATTTATGTTGTAGACATTAACCCCGATGGCACTTTGGGTGAGCCTGAAAATGTTGGAAACGTTATAAATACTGAAAGTGCAGAAGGATTCCCTTTTATAAATAGCGAAGGTGTTCTATTCTTTTCGTCTGACGGACACACAGGCCTGGGACTATTAGATATTTTCGCCACCATCAAAGAAGATAACGGTGCATTTGTAGATGTTGTAAATTTAGGTATTCCTGTAAACTCTAATAAAGATGATTTTTCTTTTAGTATGAATCCGAATGGCATTACTGGCTATTTTGCTTCAAATAGAAGAGGTGGCCGTGGTGATGACGATATTTATGCATATCATAGAGAACCCATCATGCAGGTTGAAGGCGTAGTAACAGATGCTATTAACACTAAGCCTATAGCTAACTCTGTGATTACTCTATTTGATGATAAAGACAACCAAATTGCTTACATGGTAACAGATGAAAATGGATTTTATCAAATAAACATTGACAGGAATAAAGATTATAAAATTGTTGGTAGTCAAGAAAAATACATTGATGATTATCGCACATTTACATCAAAAAACTTGCAAACAGAACTTACAACTATTACAGCAAATTTATTATTAAACCCTGTACAAGACGTAGTAAAACTTGCAGAACTAAATACCATATATTTTGATTTTGACAAGCATAACATTAGAGAAGATGCAGCTTTAGAGTTAGATAAAATTGTTAATTTAATGCTTAATGATTATCCCGAGATGGTTATTAGAATTGAATCGCATACCGATTCAAGAGGAAAGCTGTCCTATAATGATAAACTATCAATTGATAGGGCTAACTCTACCTATGAATATTTAATTTCTAAAGGTATAGATCCGGCAAGAATAACCGAGCACCAAGGCTTTGGTGAACGTAGATTAACCAATGGCTGTGAAGATGGACAAGATTGTGAAGAAGAAGCACATCAATTAAACAGACGTACTCAATTTATAGTCGTTAAAATGGAATAAATAACCACCACAATATTAACCTAATTGTGTTTATAAAATAAATATATTTTTTAATTAAAATATCGTCCCAATGAAATTGAAAAACTACATATTAACCTACACTATGCTATTGCTAAGTTTTGTAGCTTCAGCGCAATATGGCTCTCAAAAAAAAGCAGATAATTTATTCAATAAATTTTCTTTTGTAAGTGCTGCAGAGGTTTATCATAATCTTATTGAAAAAGATTTTAATGCTGATTATGCAACGAGACAGTTGGCAGACAGCTATGCCTATATGAGAAACCCTGATAGTGCTGTTGTTTACTATCAAAAAGCGGTTCAGCAAGAAAACATTCCTATAGAATACTACTATAATTATGCACAAGCTTTAAGAGGTGTTAAAGAATATAAAAAATCTAGACTCTGGCTAAAACGCTTTAAAGACGCAGGTGGTATTGTTAAAAAAGATCGATTTTCAAAAGATAGCGATTTTATTACATCCATATTTAACGCTAAACAACAGTATTTTTTAGCTGATGTTAATTTTAACTCAAAGTATAGTGATTTTGGAGCTTACGAGCATAACGGGACTATTTATTTTGCTTCATCAAAAGACTTAGGTGTTTCAACAAAGCACATTTACGGTTGGAACGAGGAACCCTTTTTGGATGTTTACACAGCAACAAATCGTACAGATAGTATTGTAGATCATAAATCAAAAATAAAAGGAGATATTAACTCTATATATCACGACGGCCCTTTAACCATTACAAAAGATGGTAAAACCATGTACTTTTCTAGAAACGATTTTAACAAAAACGTTTTAGGAAAAGATGAAGAAGGGATGACACATTTAAAAATTTATAAAGCCTCTTTAGTTAACGGTATATGGACGAATATTGAAGATCTTAGTTTTAATAGTAAGGATTATTCTACTGGTCATCCATCATTAAATAGTGATGATACCAAATTATATTTTACTTCAGACATGCCAGGGGGCCTAGGAGGTTCTGATATTTATTATGTTGATATTAATAACGATGGCTCTTTAGGAACGCCTCAAAACTTAGGAAATGTTGTAAACACCAATAAAAATGAAATGTTTCCATTTGTAAATAGTGAAGACGCGCTGTTCTTCTCTTCTGATGGACATGCCGGATTAGGCTTATTAGATATTTTTGGAACGGTTGCCGATGCTAATAATACTATTATAAGTGTTTTAAACCTTGGGGTTCCGGTAAATTCAAGTAAAGATGACTTTTCATTTTTTATGAATAACGATGGTTTATCTGGATATTTTGCATCTAATAGAGCTGGTGGAGTTGGTGGTGATGATATTTATGCCTATGACAGAATTCCACAATTAAAAATTGAAGGAACAATTACCGATGCCATTACAAATGCACCAGTACCTAATGCTGAAGTTACTTTGTTAGATAGTAACGCTAATAAGATTGCTGATTTACTAACTGACGAAAACGGACATTTCGAAATCAACATTGATAGAGATACCGATTATAAAATAGATACTAAAAAAGAAAATTATATTGATGATTCTAGAACAGTTACTACCAAAGGCATTGAAAACAGTGTAACTAGCATAAATGCAAATGTAGTTTTAAATCCAGTTGCAGATGAAGAATTACCAATTACCGAGCTCTACCCTATTTACTTCGATTTTAATAAATATGATATTCGTCGTGATGGTACAGTTGAGTTAGATAGAATTGTTGATTTAATGATGAATAAATACCCAAGCATGGTCATTAAAATTGAATCACATACCGATTCAAGAGGTACATCAGCATACAACGATATCCTTTCTAAAGAAAGAGCAAATGCTACTTACAAGTATTTAATTGAGCATGGTGTAGATGCTGCCAGAATTACTGAATATGATGGCTTTGGAGAGCGCAAATTAGCGAACGATTGTGATGGTAGTATAAACTGTACCGAAGCACAACATCAGTTAAACAGACGAACTCAATTTATCGTCGTTAAAATGGAATAATATCAAGCTAAATTCATAATGATTAAAAACCATCAAAGGGATTTTCTTTTGGTGGTTTTTTATATCTTTAGAAAGATAATGATTACACCTCTTATTAGGCTCAATTTTGACACATCTCAGCAAACTTAAATATATGCTTCGAGCTATACTCATAATTGCTGGGTTAGCAATAATGTATACTATAGATTGCTATGACAGGTTAGGTAATCATGATAATAATCTTTCAAATTTTATTTTTATCGAGAATGAATATAAAATTGGAGACGAAACTACTACAGATTATCCAAAAAAAGTGTATCAAAGGAATTTTAAAACTCCAAATTATAAGTTCCCAAGAACCGATGTCAGCCAAATTAAAGTTTATAAAAACCTTCCTCTTTTTAGCAGGTTAACCAGGAAAAAACTATCTGAACGAGAAGTTGATAGTTTGAAATTATTTTTTAATTCACCTGATAATTTCAATTGGGGTGAAACAACTTGGGCTTTAAGTGAATCAGACTATATCATTAGGTTTTACAACAAAAAAAACTCTGAAATTGGAAAGGTTTGGGTTTGTATCAATGGATGTGGTATGACATTTTCTAAACCTTTTTCACCTAATATGAAATATGGCGGATTAAGCGAAATTGGCTATGAAAAAATTCAGGCCATACTAAAGTTTTAAAAGCTCACAAGATAAATCAAAAAACCCCCTCAGAAAACTGAGAGGATTTTATACCTAAAGCTAAATTCAATAACTATTTAGTTATTAAAATAACCAGTTAATTCCTTTTGCTGTATACCTCTACACAGCATTTGCTAAAAATCAGTAAATTAAAAGGTTATATTGTAATTGCTTCTAAAAACAATTTTATTTTTTTATGAAAATGTTTGTATAATACCATCTTCCATCTTTATTCTTTTCTGCCGATATATTGAAATTTGAAAAATCGCCTTCAATATTAGCTCGGTGTCCATCACTTTTAATCCAAGCATTTACTACAGATTCTGCACTACTATAACCATATGCCACATTTTCAGATACTTTTTTTGCACCAGCATTAGCTTTTAAATAATTACTACGGGTATAAAAATTATCATGTGACACCTCATTTTGGTCAACCATATAATCAGTATGGCTATAAGCCACAGACTTAACAATCTGTAAATCTGATAAAGGGTTTAATCCCAATGATAACCTGTGATCATTAATAAGTTCTAAAATTTCAATTTCAATTTGTTTAGTAGGAGGTACAATTAAGTTTTCTACAATAGCGTCTGCTTTTTCATCCATGCTATCTGTTGAACAAGAGAATGTCAAAATAGCTAACAATGCCAATAACGGCAGCTTTTTTAATAACTTCATAAGTAGGTAAATTTAGATTTGGTTCTGTAAATTTAACAGCCCACTTAGAAGTAAATGTTAATAAAATGTTAAAATCGATAAAAAACATGTTATTTGTCGATTCTTTATGTTTTTAATCGATGAAATGCATTATTTTGTAGTAAAAAAAGGTGCTTACACCGATGTTTTAGGGAGATAATCGATCAATCTTCCAATTAAAATCGCTTTGTAATTTATATCGTATCCTATCATGTAACCTATTAGGCCGCCCTTGCCAGAACTCCATTTCTACAGGTTTTACAATGTATCCGCCCCAATAATCTGGCCTTGGTATGTCTTTGCCTTCAAATTCTTTCTCAAGCATTTGTAGTTTATCTTCAAGATACTCACGACTTTCAATCGCATCACTTTGGTTAGAAACCAAGGCTCCTAATTGGCTGCCTCTGGGTCTGGATTCAAAATAGCCATCGCTTAAATTTTTCGCGATCTTTTCTGCTTTACCCTTAATTATAATTTGCCTTTCAGCACCGTGCCAAAAAAATGACAAGCAAACATTTGGGTTGTCTGCAATGGCTTTGCCTTTTTCACTTTTATAATTCGTATAGAATATAAAACCTTCGTATGTATATCTTTTAAGAAGTACAACCCTGTTCTTTGGATAGCCATCTTTACCTATGGTAGATATAGACATGGCATTGGTTTCATCTTCTACAAAAAACGTATCTACCTCGTAAAACCATTTCTGGAATAATTCTATTGGGTTTTCTGGTACATCTGCCAAAAGCAATGCGCCCTTTTCGTAAGATTTTCTATAATCGCTTAAATCTTTTTGCATAAATATTAATAAACAAATAAATTGTAACTTTAAGTATTCAAATTTACGCAAAATGCTTTTTGTAAATCCCCTTATTGGCTTCATTTTTATTATTTGTGGGTTCTTAGTAAAAAAATACCCTAACCTTATTGCTGGTTATAATACTATGACTGCTGAAGAAAAAAAGAAAATTGACATTAAAAAATGTTCAACCTTTATGCACAATGGATTAATAACAACTGGTATTTTATTAATAACTGCTACGTTTATCATGTTTTTTTTAGAGGTAAACCACCTATACCAACTTTTAGTTACTGCTATAATTATTGTAATTGGCTTACTATACACGCTTATCAATGCCAATAAAAAAAATGAAGAAGCATAATCTCTTTTAGCTATATATTATGGGACGAATACATTTATTTGAGTTTGAAGATTTAAAAGGGTTTCCACAATTTATAAGAAACTATATGACAGATTTTTTACAATACATGTCTAATAAATTTGATATTTATAAACCTATTGTTCCTATTCTTGAAGAAGGTTTAGAAAAATGTAAATCTGATACCATTATAGATTTAGCTTCGGGTGGCGGTGGTGGAATACTTAAGCTTAACGAGCACCTGTTAAAAAACAAGCCTAATTTAAAAATTGTACTAACCGATTATTATCCCAATATAGAAGCCTTTAAGCAAACCAAAGCTTCTGCGAAAAATATCGAATACATTACTACCTCTATTGATGCGCTAAACGTACCTAAAAGCTTAATAGGTTTAAGAACTCAGTTTTTATCTATGCATCACTTTAAACCCAAACAAGCACAGCAAATACTTCAAAATGCTGTAAATAATGAAACTGCTATAGCTATTTTTGAAGCTCAGGAACGAAACTTAAAAAGTATCGTATTTATGCTTTTATCGCCATTGCATGTATTATTGCTAACCCCCTTTATAAAGCCCTTTAAAATTGGAAGAATATGTTTTACTTATATAATTCCTATTCTACCAATCTTAGTGTGTTGGGACGGCCTGGTTTCGGTACTGCGAACATATTCTATTAGTGAAATGAATCATTTAATTAATGGGCTTAATAATGGAAATTCTTTCGAATGGAAATTAGGTAAAGTAAAATCTGGCCCAGGTAAAATAATATATCTTTTAGGGTACAAAAAATAAAAAGACATCTTTTTTTTAAATTATGTGTCTGAATATTCTTAAATTAGTATTTTAAAAGACCCTACATGAAGTTTCAAGACTCCAAGTATTTTAAAACATTAAAGCATTACAAATTAGAAAAGCCTTTTGGGCATTTTTATTTTTTTGAAACATTTTTTATTAGCGAACTAAATGAGGGTGTTCACTTTGATTGGGAAAAGGTTATTGAAGTAATGGATGAATTGATAAACTTTTATGGAAAAGATATAAAGCTGGCCTATCTTTCAAATCGAATAAATTCGTATTCAACAGATCCTCGTTCCTGGGAGAAAGTTCATAAAAAATACAATATAATTATTGCTAGTGCAATAGTGTATTATAATGACTTCACATTTATGAATGCTACTTTAGAAAAAAAATTCTCAAAAAGGAGTATTAAACGATGTCTCTCCTTAGATGAGGCCATACAATGGCTTTTAAATCTAAAAGAGTTTAATTAAAATTCGAATGTCTTGCCGTCTTCACTCAACTCAACATTGTTAAAAACTTCTTGGGCCTCTTCTTTAAAAGCATTTAAGTCATCGTAACGCGTTGAATAATGCCCAAGCAACAGTGTGCCCACTTTAGCAAGTTTAGCTATTTTAGCCGCTTCTTTTGCAGTAGAATGCTTGGTTTTTGGTGCTAAATGTGCATGCTTTTCTAAAAAAGTAGATTCGTGATACAATACATCTACGTTTTTAATTATTGGAACGATATTTTCTTTATACATCGTATCACTACAAAAGGCATAGCTTTTTGGTTTATTGGCTGGTTTAGTAACCTTTTTATTGTCAATTAAAACACCAGCTCTGTTTTCAACATCAAAACCCTGTTTTAGTTTTCTAAAGTAGGCTGTATCGATGTTTGCTTCTTCAACAGCATTAATATCTAATTTACGCTCACCCTCCTTTTCTTTAAACAGATAGCCGTTGGTATAAACACGATGATTCAATGGAATGGTATACACCTCTACCTTATCATCTGTAAAAATCAATTCAGATTCGTTTGATGTTAATTCATGAAAAAAAAGCTTATAGTTTGTCCAGGAATCTGCTAATTTCATGTGTAGTGTCACAACTTCTTTGATACCTTTAGGGCCATAAATATGCAAATCTGTTTCTCGGGTTAATAGTCTAAACGTAGAAATCAATCCAACCAAACCAAAAAAATGGTCGCCATGTAAATGCGATATAAAAATATGTTTTATCCGGTTGAATTTAATTTTGTGCTTACGTAACTGTACTTGTGTGCCTTCTCCACAATCAATTAAAAACATATGGTTATTAATTTCTAAAACCTGAGATGTTGTATTTGTTAAAGCTCGCGGTGTAGCACTATAACAGCCTAATATAGAAAGCTTCATATTATAAAATGGGTGTGTAATTTATTGAATCTTCGGCTGTAAATTTATTTTTAAAACTAAAGGCATACGGCGTATCTCCGTGTTTATTTAAATAATCTAATCGATCCTTAGCGTCTTGAAATGTTGGTTCGTAGCCAACTGGAACATACCAAAATGCCATATGCATCATCTTCATTTTGCTAAACCACTCTTTTTTGCGCTTAAAAACTTCAATATGTCCTGAATGATACGTATACTTAAAAAGTGACTCTAAATCTTTCCAGACCGACATATTTATAAGCAGAGTATCATCTTGAAAGATTTTAGCTCCCAAGGCTTTGTCTTCGTCTTGCATACGCCAGATAAAGCCATCAGCCCTATCAGCTATGGCATTAATTCTATCAAGATTATTAATAAAATCTTGCATTATGGGGTCGTCCATCGGCGCCAATCGTTTGGCTATATTTACTTGTGCAAGATAGTAGGTATTCATATTAAAGTCCTAAATCTCGTTCCATATCTTCCATTTCAATAATATCGTAGGCTTCCTGAATAGTAGGTACAACAATTATTTCATCCGGAACATCATCCAGGTTTACTTTATCAGACACGATAACAAAAGATTGTTTTGCTGCTCTATGCCTATTCGATAATTCTAAAAATTCTACAATTTCAGACAAACTAATTTTAGTAAGTGTAGTTAGCGAAACAACGATATTGTTGTTCTTAAACTTAGGGTATAAAGCCTCAATTTTCTTAACCAATTCAATTATTGTGGCCTTCTCCTGAGTAATTATTGAAATATTTCCGTTTTGACTTAAAATCATGATTTATGTTTTATTTTTGAAGCTAACAAATATATAACAGCCATTCTAATAGCGACACCATTTTCTACTTGGTTTAAAATAATAGCCTGTTTAGAATCGGCAACATCACTAGTAATTTCTACACCTCTGTTTATTGGTCCGGGGTGCATAATAGTTATATCTTTATCTAAAGAATCAAGTAACGCTTTATTAACTCCAAATTGTTGTGTATATTCTCTTGTTGATGGAAAATAACTAATATCCATACGTTCGTTTTGCACCCGAAGCATATTAGCTACATCACACCAGTTTAATGCTTTACGCAAATTTGTTTCAACTTCTACTCCAAGTTTATCAATATACTTAGGAATCAATGTTTTGGGGCCACAAACCATAACTTGCGCGCCCTGTAATTGCAAGGCAAATATATTTGAAAGCGCTACTCTACTATGTAAAATATCGCCAACAATAACAACTTTTTTACCTTTAACTTCACCTAATCGTTCTCTTATAGAATAGGAGTCTAATAAAGCTTGGGTTGGATGCTCATGTGCTCCATCACCTGCATTTATAATACTGGCTGTTACATGTTTTGACAAAAACACTCCAGCTCCAGGGTTTGGGTGACGCATAACAACCATATCTACTTTCATTGATAAAATATTATTTACAGTATCAATTAAAGTTTCGCCTTTTTTCACTGAAGATTGTCCGGATGAAAAATTAATAACATCAGCAGACAAGCGTTTTTCAGCAAGTTCAAAAGATAACTTAGTACGGGTAGAGTTTTCAAAAAAAAGATTAGCAATAGTAATATCGCGTAGTGAAGGTACTTTTTTAATTGGTCTATTAATCACTTCTTTAAAGTGATCAGCAGTTTCAAAAATAAGTTCAATATCCTTTTTGTTAAGATATTTAATTCCTAATAAGTGATCTACACTTAATTCGCTCATCGTTATTCTATTAGCTGTTTTTTATTCATTTAAATAGGTTCGGCTACACATTGACCATGCTCCGTGTGGCATACTCAATCAGACCAGAGCTTCTGGCTTCTATCTAAATATTATTTTTCAATTAAGTAAACCGAATCCTCATTATCATACTCTTTCCAGTTTACTTTTACTTTTTCATTATTTATTACATCTACCTGTCTTCCTCTATAATCTGGCTGAATAGGTAAATGCCTACTAAAACGTCTGTCAATTAACGTGAGTAGTTCAATTTCGTTTGGCCTACCAAACGATTGGATAGCTGTTAAAGCTGCTCTAATACTACGTCCGGTATACAAAACATCATCAATAAAGACTATGTTTTTACCTTCAACTAAAAAATCAATTTTAGTAGTGTTTGCCTCCAAAGTCTTCTCGCCTCTTCTAAAATCATCTCTATAAAAAGTGATATCTAAATGCCCAACTTGAATATTTTTAACCTTGTAATCTTCTGTTAGTATTTTGGCCAATCTGTCTGATAAAAATACACCACGAGGTTGCAAACCTATTAAAACGGTATTTGAGAAATCGTTATGTTTTTCAATAAGTTGACAAGCCAATCGGTGAAGAATGATGTTTACCTCTTTTGCGTTAAGTAAAACTTTTTGACTCATATATACTATCCAAACGTATTTGGAATACAAAGGTAATGCAAAATTTTAAAAGTGAAAGGGTATTATTTACAATAAAAAAAGCCTTTCATTTCTGAAAGGCTTTAATTTTTATAAAAATCTGGTAATTATTTTTTACCGTCCATTTTATCTTTAAGCGCTTGTAAGGCATCATTAGCATCTCCTAAAGTAGGTTTTGCTTCTGCTGCTTGAGCTGCTGCCTTTTTAGCTGCTGCTTTTACATTCTTGATCTCTTCTGCTTTAAAGATCGCTGTATGAGAAGCTACAACACGTTTAAATTCTTTATTGAATTCAATAATTTTAAACTCAGTGGTTTCTCCTTTTTTAAGCTTGCTTCCATCTTCTTTTTCAAGATGACGAGACGGTACAAATGCTACGATATCTTCATTAAAAGCAACTGTAGCACCTTTATCAACGATTTCTGTTAATGCCGCTGTATGTACAGTTTCTAAAGCAAATTCCGTTTCGTATTTATCCCAAGGGTTTTCGGTAGTTTGCTTATGTCCTAAAGATAACTTACGGCCTTCAACATCTAATTCTAATACAATCACATCCAATTTATCTCCTACAGCACAGAATTCAGATGGGTGTTTGATTTTCTTAGTCCAAGATAAATCTGAGATATAAATCAATCCGTCAATACCTTCTTCTAATTCAACAAAAACACCAAAGTTAGTAAAGTTACGAACAACACCTGTATGCTTAGATCCAACTGGGTATTTACCAGTAATATCTGTCCATGGGTCTGGAGTTAATTGCTTAATTCCAAGAGACATTTTACGGTCTTCTCTATCTAAAGTTAAGATTTGAGCTTCCACTTCATCTCCAACCGATACAAAATCTTGAGCCGAACGTAAGTGTGTTGACCAGGACATTTCAGATACGTGAATTAACCCTTCAACGCCATCAGCAACTTCAATAAATGCACCGTAATCTGCAATTACAACTACTTTTCCTTTTACTTTATCACCAACTTTTACCTCTTCAGCAAGAGCTTCCCATGGATGTTTACTTAATTGCTTTAATCCTAATTGGATTCTTGATTTGTTTTCATCAAAATCAAGGATTACAACATTAAGTTTTTGGTCTAATTCTACAATTTCATTTGGATGATTAATTCTAGACCAAGATAAATCTGTGATATGAACTAAACCATCTACTCCTCCAAGGTCAATAAATACACCATAAGACGTTATGTTTTTAACAACACCTTCTAATACTTGACCTTTTTCTAATTGACCGATAATTTCTTTCTTTTGCTCTTCAATATCAGCCTCAATAAGTGCTTTATGAGATACTACAACGTTTTTAAACTCGTGGTTAATTTTTACCACTTTAAATTCCATTGTTTTATTTACATACTGGTCGTAATCTCTAATTGGTTTTACATCAATTTGAGACCCTGGTAAGAATGCTTCAATTCCAAAAACATCTACAATCATACCACCTTTAGTTCTGCATTTTACAAAACCATTAACGATTTCACCAGTTTCGTGAGCTTTATTTACTCTGTCCCATGCTTTAATAACACGAGCTTTTCTGTGAGATAATACTAATTGCCCTGTGGCATCTTCGCGTACATCAATTAATACTTCTACTTTATCACCAACCGCTAAGTTAGGATTGTAACGAAATTCGTTTAAAGAAATAACCCCTTCAGATTTAGCGTTGATGTCAATAATAGCATCGCGATCAGTAATATGAACTACAG
This sequence comes from Wocania sp., assembly GCA_965224845.1. Lineage (GTDB taxonomy): Bacteria > Bacteroidota > Bacteroidia > Flavobacteriales > Flavobacteriaceae > Wocania_A. The sequence continues at coordinate 131,051 of CBDDAJ010000014.1, read as the reverse complement.
TACCTTCAACAACTTCATCATCTAAAGTGTCAACGAAATTTGCTGCTACTAATTTTTCAAATTCTTGTAATTGTTTGTCATCAACTTCATCAATTCCTTCTTCGTAATTGTGCCAGTTAAAGTCTTTTAAGAATTTTTCAGGGTTTGCTTGAGCTTCAGAGACTACTGGAGCTTCTACAGTTTTAGCTTCAGTTGCCTCAACTTCTGCTTGTTTTGCTTTTTCAGCCATTTAATTTAATTAAACAATGTAACTTATAAAATGAAACTACATTGCGATTTGTATTCTGTATGCTTCGGAAGATTTAAGCGGTTAACACACAGAAGTGTTATTTTTATTATTGTTTCGATCCTTTTATCATTCCGATAATTCGCTAAAAGGAGTGCAAAAATACATATTTTTAATAGATTAGCCTAATTTGAATAAACTATTTTAAACTACTGGCTATTAGTGTTATAATTAAATTAAAAAAAAGCTTTTTATTGGTTAACGATTTACTATATTTATAATATTAACAAGTAAAAATTTATAACACTTATGACAATGAAAGCAAAATACCAATCCGTACTAGATTTAGGTCAAGAATTAAACATACAAAATGGCGATGTACAAGAAGAGAATGGCGTTTTAAAAGTTTGGGGAACTGCAAACACGCCTTATGAAAAAAACTTGCTTTGGGATAAAATTAAAGCCATTGGAGGTGAAAATCCAACCGATATTATGGCCGACATAAAAATTGCAGATGAAAGTATTTACCACAGACATACTGTAAAAAGTGGCGAAACTTTAGGAAAAATAGCTAAACATTATTATGGTGATGCTATGAAATACAAAAACATTTTTGCAGCGAATTCAGATATTTTGAAAAACCCTGATTTAATTCATCCAGATCAAGAGCTAATTATTCCTAATTTATAGGAATTTATCTTTTATAAAATTGAAAACCGAAGCTTTCAAGTTAATTTGAAAGCTTCGGTTTTTTTATATTACTAACTCATAAGTTCACAAATTGAAGCAACCTTTTTTATGTTTATGCATCTAATCAGATAAACAATACATACTGAATAGAAATGACAAAAAACCATCTGCTTTATGCTTTATTAATCATTTTTTTAAGCATCATATTTTATTCTTGTCAAAAAGACAATATTGTTGATTCTGAATTTCCCTATGAAGCAGAAGTCATAGGAAAAAGTTTAGATTGTGGCGATTTTGAAATAAAGATAATCAAAGGAAATCAAAAAGTAAGATCAATAACTGGTGTGAATTCCGATATTTATACTGCAAAGAATTTATCTGGTAGTTTAAAAATTGAAGGGATAAAAATTAAATTGAACATAAGAAAAATTAAAAACACAGAACTAACCCCATGCACTACATTAGGTGTGCCATATCCTTGGGTATTTGTTACTAATGCAGATGCGTTTTAAAACTATTCAATCCCTTCTAAAGTCATGTTTACCAACTGCAAAACCTTATCAAATTGTTCCTGAAGGCTCAAATCAGAATTATCAATCTCTATAGCATCATCAGCTTTTATTAAGGGCGAGTCTTTTCTATTAGAATCAGTATAATCGCGTTCTTGTACATTACGCAAAACATCTTCGTAAGTAACTTGGTCTCCACGTTCAATTAGCTCATCGTATCTACGCTTTGCTCTTGTTTCCGCCGATGCTGTCATAAATATTTTAAGCTCAGCATCAGGAAAAACAACTGTCCCTATATCGCGTCCGTCCATGACCACACCTGTATTTTGCCCTAGTGCTTGTTGTTGCCGTACTAAGAGTTCGCGAACCTCTGAAACCGTAGCAACCTGACTTACAAAACCTGAAACTTCTAAAGTTCTAATGTTTTTTTCAATATTAACACCATTTAAATACACTTCTGCAAACCCTAATGTTGCATTAAACTCAAAATTAATTTTAACATCTTGCAATTTAGATACCAGCCCTTCTATATTAAAATGATTATTATCTATAAGGCTGTTTTGCATGGCATAAAAGGTAACAGCTCTATACATCGCACCAGAATCGACATAAACATAACCTAAATGCTTTGCTATTTGCTTTGCTACAGTACTCTTACCTGTTGAAGAAAAGCCATCAATGGCTATTGTTAGTTTTGACATATAAATATTGAAAACACAAAAGTACTTATTGCAAATCTATTTGCAAACCAAAAAAGTTAGAATTCGCTGCGCTGGTATATTTTGCATGTGTGTAACTAAAGCGCATCTTATTCATTTTGATAGAGATTCCAGCCGATAAACCAGAAAAATTACGCTGGTCCAGAATTCTTAACTCTTCGCCTCTACGAAAATTATATCCTAGCCGGATATTAAAACCACCTTCTGGAAATAATTCTGCACCAAGAATGGTATGCCTGATTACCTGACCTAAAAACCCAATTTTTTCGTTAGATTGATTGCCACTTAAATCGCTTGTAGCTCTGGCAGGGTTAGGTCTTGCAATAGGCCAATTTTGAAGATTTTCAAAAGTTACATGCCAACGAATAGGCACATGCTCTAATGTTTGAGACATACCAAAATCAACTTCAAAGGGCAAAGGCTCATTTAAACCAGCATAAGTGGTTATTTGACTTCCTAAGTTTCTTACGGCTATGGCGGCATGAAAATCCAAATCCTCATTAATATATAGCAACCCTAAATCTACTGCTGCTCCAAACGAACTATATTGTTCTAATTTTGAGGTTATTAATTTTAAGTTTCCTCCAAAATAAAAATCAGAATACCCAATTTGCAAAGCATAACCCACCGATAAGGCGGCCTCATTTCCTGTAAACGATCCTGTTGGATTTCCGCTCTCATCATAACCTTCAAACGAGCCATAGTTTATATAAGTAACGCCAGCATGAAACGTTTGGGTATGTCTATCAACCGTATAAGCATAGGCTGCAGTTCCATAACTAATCCCTCCCAAATAACTCGTATAATTAACAGCTAATTGGTTATCCATGGCTACATTAATCGTAGCGGGGTTATAAAGTGCTTGGGTAACATCATAATCTACATTGGTTAATACTTTACCACCTAATGCGGCTTGACGTGGTGAGGATATCAAATTAAGAAATTGATAAGTCGCCTCACCTCCTACTTGTGCAAAAGTTAAGCTGCTTACAAATAAGCAAAAAATAGTGATAATTTTCTTTAGCATATTTACTGTTACAAAGTAAGTAAATCTATCTTAAAACGACAGCACGTATCATTTATTTTAAAATATAAAAAAACCTCGATTTAAAATCGAGGCTTTAAGCTTTATTAATATACTAAAGTTTTTTTGGGTTTTTCACCTTTTGATTTGTTAATGCCAACTTAATAACATCGCTCATATCTGTTACATAATGAAAAGTTAAACCCTTTAAATACTCTGGTTTTATTTCTTCAATATCGCGTCTATTCTCCTCGCAAAGTAAAATCTCTTTTATTCGGGCACGCTTTGCTGCTAGTATTTTTTCTTTAATACCACCAACCGGCAACACTTTACCACGAAGGGTAATCTCTCCGGTCATAGCTAAACTTTTCTTTACTTTTTTCTGAGTAAAAAGAGAAACTAACGATGTTAGCATAGTAACTCCAGCACTTGGACCATCTTTAGGTGTTGCCCCTTCTGGTACATGAATATGCACATTATATTTATCAAAAATTGACGCATCTATACCAAAAGCTTCTGCATTCGATTTTATATACTCCATAGCAATAGTTGCAGATTCTTTCATGACTTTACCAAGGTTTCCTGTAATAGTCATGGTACCTTTTCCTTTAGAAAGAATAGATTCTATAAATAAAATATCGCCACCAACACGTGTCCAGGCTAACCCGGTAACAACACCGGCTACATTATTATTTTCGTATTTATCACGTTCTAATTTTGGCCCGCCTAAAACTTCAATAATATCTTCATTAGAAATTTTGATATTATAGTCTTCTTCCATAGCAATATTTTTGGCTGCATAACGTACCATTTTTGCTATTTGTTTTTCTAAACCACGAACTCCTGATTCGCGTGTGTAACCTTCTACAATTTTTTCTAATTGTGGTTTTCCAATTTTTATATGCTCAGTAGTTAAACCGTGTTCCTTTAATTGTTTTGGCAACAAATGGCGCTTCGCTATTTCAACTTTCTCTTCTATAGTATAGCCCGTAACATTAATAATTTCCATTCTATCCAGCAAAGCAGGCTGAATGGTAGACAAACTGTTTGAAGTAGCGATAAACATCACTTTAGAAAGATCGTAACCCATTTCTAAAAAATTATCATAAAATTCGCTGTTCTGCTCAGGATCTAATACTTCCAGCATAGCCGATGATGGGTCGCCTTGATGCGAATTAGACAGTTTATCAATTTCATCTAAAACAAAAACCGGGTTTGAGGTTCCGGCTTTTTTAAGGCTCTGAATAATACGACCAGGCATGGCTCCAATATAAGTTTTACGATGCCCGCGTATTTCTGCTTCATCGCGTAAACCACCTAAGGAAATACGAACATACTCTCTACCTAAAGCCTCAGCTATAGATTTACCCAATGATGTTTTACCAACTCCTGGAGGTCCGTATAAACATAAAATTGGCGATTTCATATCATTCCGCAACTTTAAAACTGCCAAGTATTCTATAATTCTGCGCTTTACATCTTCTAATCCAAAATGATCTCTATCAAGAATTTTTTTAGCGCGCTTTAAATCAAACTTATCATCGCTAAATTCATTCCATGGCAAATCTAAAAACAACTCCAAATAATTACGCTGGATGGAGTATTCTGCCACTTGTGGATTCATCCGTTGTATCTTAGCTATTTCTTTATTAAAATGCTTAGCTACTTTTTCATCCCATTGCTTTTCTAAAGCACGTGCTTTCATTTCTTCTAATTCTTCATCATGACTTACGCCTCCCAGTTCTTCCTGAATGGTTTTCATTTGTTGATGCAAGAAATATTCACGTTGCTGCTGGCTCATATCCATTTGCACTTTAGATTGAATATCATTTTTGAGTTCTAATTTTTGAAACTCAACATTCATAAACTTAAGTGTGGCCAATGCCCGCTTCTCTAAATCATTATTTTCTAAAAGAGATTGCTTTTCTTCTACAGAAAGATTCATATTTGAGGACACAAAATTCACCAAAAACGAGTTGCTCTCTATGTTTTTAATCGCAAAGGAGGCCTCACTTGGAATGTTCGGGCTCTCCTTAATAATTTCAAGCGCCAGATCTTTTATAGAATCAATAATAGCCGTAAACTCTTTACTTTTCGCTGCAGGTTTAGCCTCCGGCATTTCTCTAATAGTTGCATTCATATAAGGCTTTTCAGTAATAACCTCAGCAACTTTAAATCGCTTTTTTCCCTGAATTATAACTGTTACGTTACCATCCGGCATTTTTAATACACGCAGAATTCTAGCAACTGTACCTGTTTCGTGGATATCTTTAGCGGTTGGGTTTTCTACCGATTCGTCTTTTTGAGCCACTACACCAATAACTTTACTGCCTTTATTAGCATCGTTAATTAGTTTTATAGAAGTATCACGACCTGCTGTAATGGGAATAACGACTCCCGGGAATAATACAGTATTTCTTAAAGAAAGAATAGGCAGTGTTTCTGGCAATTCTTCATTATTTATTTCTTCTTCATCTTCAGGTGTCATTAACGGAATTAACTCTGAGTTTTCATCAAATTCCTGTAATGACAAACTGTCAAGAGTTATAAAATTAGATTTCTTCATATATATATTTAAGTCAATCTGTCATTAAAACAAATTGCTTTTTATTTTTATAGGATTTAAAAAAATTACAAATAATTGAATATCAATCAATTAAATCAAAAACAGATTATATATTCACTATATAAATTCAATAGCTATGCCACAGTAAAATTATGAAAGCATAAAATATTAAAAACAAACTTAAGTCATAAAATTAATTAACAATATAGTACTATATTCGCTTAATTATAAACCAACCAAACAATGACATTAAAAAAAACCTTACTTTTTGTACTATGTGCTACTTTTTTTGCCTGTAATACTGAATCTGTCGATAATCCAGAAGAAGAAACCACAGACTCGACCTTGTTAAAAAAAATAATATTTAATAAAGGTACAGCCGACGAATATACAGAAACATACAGCTATATAGACGGAAATAGATTGGTTAGCATTGATGCTGGAGATGACTACAAAAGTGTTTATACTTATGAAGATGACAAATTGATAAGAGAAGCCACTTATTTTGATGGAAAACTTGCAGCTTATGTAACATTAGAATATAATTCTGATGGTGCATTATCCAAATTTATTGAATACTGGTTAGAGACAACTGGCTTATCTGAAAGAGCATACAAACAAATTTTTACCAATAATGCTGATAATACGATAACAAGAGAAGTTTATCTAGGCGATCACAACTCACAGACCGACCTTAATTATACTGAGGTAATATCATTTAATGGAAAAAATATTTCACGATTAAAAGACACCGATGATACAACTGAATATATATATGCTTATGATGATAAAAATGGAATGTTTAAAAATGTCTACGCAATCGAGATTCTAAACCTTTTGAGTGAGAATGAATTTGGGCCTTATATTTATGGCAACACAAATAATATTATTAGTAATATTGAAAGCTACAACAATCAAAATAGTGAAGAAATAACTGAGTATACTTATAACGATAATGACTACCCAAAGACAGCTGTATTAAAGTTTAAATATAATGGAATTATTGATGAATCTCAAACAGAAACCGCAGAGTACTTCTATGAATAAGTAATTATCATCATAAATTAATAGTGAAAGGCTTGTTAAATTATTAGCAAGCTTTTTTATACTTTACAGCTTCCCTGTTTTCTTCAAAACATACAACAAAACTATGGGTAGGGCTAATAAACCAACAAAGAGTAAGTCACTACTAAAAAGTGAAGGCGATAAAATTAAAGTTGCAATATAACCTCCAACAGCTCCTCCAAAATGTGCATCATGACCAATATTTCCTATTCTTTTTTTCATTCCATAAATGGAATAAAGTAAATACCCAATTCCAAAAACAAAACCAGGGATAAAAAAGTTGATCTCCATCCACGGGTCAAAAAGGATTGCAGAATAAATTATGCCCATAACGGCTCCACTTGCTCCTACAGCACTATAGTGATATTCGTTTTTATGAAAATATAACGACAATAAATTACCCACTAATAAACTTGCCAAATAAATAGTTAAGAACCCAAAAACACCTAACTTAAAAATAACAATCCCCGAGAAAAAGTAAAGCGTAATCATATTAAATAATAAATGCTGAGTATCTACATGCAAAAACCCAGAACTAAACAGCCGCATTTGTTCTCCTCTTTTTACAGCACCAACATTAAACTTATACTTTTCAAAAAAACCATAATCACTAAACCCTTTATAAGAGACTATAACATTGGCCGCAATAACTATAATTGTAACTAAATCTAATTTACCCATAGGGTTTAAACGTTTAAAATGAAATTAATATATCTTTGCTGCTACAAATCTAAAACTAATTAATGCAATTTCTAGTTTATATTATTGTTTATCCATTTTTATGGTTAATTTCTATCTTACCTTTTAAACTACTCTACCTGTTTTCTGATGGTATTTTTATTTTATTATACCATATTATTGGTTATAGAAAAAAAGTAGTCTACGAGAATTTAAAGCTTGTTTTTCCTGATAAACCTGAAAAAGAATTAAAACGTATATCTAAAGCATTTTACCATCATTTTTGTGACATGATGCTTGAGTCTATTAAATCGCTTACAATATCTGAAGCAGAAATGAAAAAACGCTTTACTTTCACTAATATTGAAGAGATTAAACAACACGAGAATAATAATAGAAGTATTGTTTTAATGTGTGCACACTACGGGAATTTTGAATGGATTTTTATTCTTCAGAAATACATTAATAGTAAAGGCTATGCCGTTTATAAGCAATTAGCCAACAAGTATTTTGATGCGCTAATAAAACGTATAAGAGCCAAATACAACAGTTATTTAATTACTACAAAAGACACAATTCCAACATTAATAAAAGCTAAACGTGATGGCGAATTAACTATAAATGGTTTTGCAGCAGATCAATCTCCAAAACTTAATAAAGCGTTTCATTGGAATACATTTATGGGCATTAATGTTCCTATACACACAGGAGCCGAAATGTTAGCCAAAAAACTAGATATGGCGGTCGTTTTTTTTGCTGTAAAAAAAATTAAACGTGGCCATTATCAAACTACATTTCAAACCATAACCACCACACCAAAAGATTACAAAAATTATGAGATCACAGATATATATTTAAAGCTTGTTGAACAGCAAATTACTGAAGCACCGGAATACTATTTATGGACTCATAAACGTTGGAAGCATAGAGGAAAATCGCCAAAATAAGAACTAGTCGATTTGCTGAAGCAACGTCTTAAAAATCGGATTCTTTTTTAATCCATATTCCATTCTATCCGACAAAAACAAATGAAAATCATGGTTCACTTCTACGATAACCGGACCATTTGGAGTAATTGCCACATCCCAACCTAATAAAGGAAAGTTTAGTAAAGTAGCAGCTTTAGATACTATGTCTTTAACTTGGGAAAAACAAGGTATTTGAAAATTATCAAAAACAATTCCTGTATCAGGATGCTTATAAAACACGCCACCTCCATTATCCATTAATTGCACCCCTTCATCACGCATTTTACCTGTGTCTTTATTAACTGAAACCACAATACCTCCGGCATGAGCATTATCTACAATTGCGCCATTTCGCCCTAACCGGATGAACCCCGATAAAATAGTTACCTTGTTCTCCTTATTTTTATAAGTAACTATTCTTAAAGTATTTGCACTATACTTATTTATGGCATTGAGGGTCTCATGCTGTAAAATCAGATCCTGGAATATAAACGCCTGAGAAAGTATCAAGTTTATTAAAGCATCATTAGATTTTCTAAATGTACTTTTATCTAATACAAAAATATTTTGCCCCATCCTTCCATCTATGGGCTTACAAAAAAAGCTTTTTACATTGGTCTCATTAAAAACCTGCTCTAAAAAAGAGAAAAAACTTTCTTTATTTTCAATTTCAAAAACATGATTTTTATATGTGAATTTATGCTTTGAATTATGAAAAAAAATCTTAGGCGTTGGTATCTTGTTTTTAACCAATAGCGCTTCAAACAATAATTTATTTTCAGCCAAAACTATTTGTTCTCTGGCGTGTGCATACGACCATTCAAGCAATTTTTCGTTCTCCTTTAAGCTTAAATAATCTTTATAATTAGAAATGTTTTTTCGGTATAGTAAGTTAGTAATATAATGTACGGGCACTCTTTTTTCGAGAAAATACAGAGACGCTGTCTCTTTAATAATTTGAAACCAGTTCTTTTTGTGCTTATCTTTAAAAAAAGCTAACAGTATTTCCTTATTTCTTTTAGATGCCACAGCTATAATTTAATCCTCCTAATTAACTTTTAAATATACTTTTATATTTTCAAAACGTTGTGCTTGTATGGGTTTAATACATAGTTTTATTTTGTTACGATGCAGATACTATAATTTAACCATTAGCAATTGTTCCGATCTCATCAATAAATTTATCGGCTAACGCGTTAGCCTCCTCCTGAGATTTTGCCTCGGTATAAATCCTAATAATAGGTTCTGTATTGCTTTTACGAAGATGTGCCCAGCTTTCGGCAAAATCAATCTTTACCCCATCAATAGTAGTTAATTGTTCGTTTTGATAACGGTTTTCCATCGTTTTTAAAATACCATCAACATCCAATCCGGGAGTTAATTGTATTTTCTTTTTACTCATGTAATAGTTAGGGTAAGTTTTGCGAAGCGCGCTAACACTCATTTTCTTTTCGGCCAATAAACTCAAAAACAAAGCAACACCTACTAATGAATCGCGCCCGTAATGCGCATCCGGGTAAATAATTCCTCCGTTACCCTCACCTCCAATAACGACTTTATTTTTCTTCATTAACTTAACCACATTTACCTCGCCTACTGCACTGGCTTCATGACTACCTCCATGTTTCTCAGTCACGTCGCGTAATGCTCTCGTTGAGCTCATATTACTAACAGTATTTCCAGGGGTTTTACTCAAAACATAATCGGCACAAGCTACAAGCGTATATTCTTCACCAAACATATCTCCGTTTTCATCCATAAACGCTAATCTATCAACATCAGGGTCTACTACAATTCCAAAATCGGCACGCTCTTTAACCACAGTTTCAGATAAATCGCCCAGATGTTCTTTTAATGGTTCCGGGTTATGAGGAAAATGACCTGTAGGGTCGCAGAATAATTTTACAGCGTGAACACCTAGGCGCTCAAGTAGCAATGGTATGGCAATACCTCCTGTTGAGTTAACACCATCGACTACCACTTTAAAATTAGCTGCTTCAATAGCCTTTACGTTTACTATAGGTAAGGCTAAAACTTCATCAATATGCAAATCTATATAAGCTGTATTTCTTGTTATTTTCCCTAAACGATCTACATCTGCAAAATGCATATCATCACTTTCAGCTATATCTAAAATTTTAGCACCTTCAACGGCATCTAAAAACTCGCCCTTTTCATTTAATAGTTTTAAAGCATTCCATTGTTTCGGATTATGACTAGCCGTTAAAATTATACCGCCATCGGCATGTTCCATAGGCACAGCAACTTCAACGGTAGGGGTAGTAGATAAATCTAAATCAATCACATGAATTCCTAATCCCACCAAAGTATGCATTACTAAGTTCTGAATCATTTCACCAGAAATACGAGCATCTCTACCAACAACCACTCTATAGTTTTCTTTAATACGTTGTTGTTTTAACCAAACACCATAAGCCGATGCAAATTTAACAGCATCTATAGGTGTTAAATTATCACCTACTTGTCCGCCAATGGTTCCTCTAATTCCTGAAATTGATTTTATTAATGTCATTATCTAAATTTATTTTTTTTACAAATATAATATTCAAACTGCTAAACTTAGCTATGAATTTGTAAATTACACCAATGAATTTTCTAGCTCATATTTATTTATCTGGCGAAAACGATTTAGTAACTATTGGAAACTTTATTGCCGATGGTATTAAAGGCAAAGACTACAAAAAATTTTCAAAAGATGTTCAAATTGGTATTTTATTACACCGGCACATCGATACATTTACGGATGCTCATAAAACGGTACGAAAAAGTACCAAACGGTTGCATAAAAAATACGGTCATTATTCGGGAGTGATTGTAGATATTCTGTACGATCATTTTCTGGCAAAAAACTGGAACAAATACAGCAGTATCCCCTTAGATAGCTATGTAGATAATTTTTATGACTCATTAGAAGATCACTTTGATTTACTACCACTTCGCATTCAAAAAATGATGCCCTTTATGATAGCAGATAATTGGTTATTAAGTTATGCGTCTATTGATGGTATTTCTAGAGTTTTAGAGGGTATGAATAGAAGAACAAAACATCTGTCGGGAATGGACGAAGCTGTAAACGAGCTTGAAGCATTTTATACAGATTTTGAAGAGGAGTTCACTTCCTTTTTTAAAGAACTCACCGAATTTTCTAAACTAAAACTAAAAGAATTAAACCATACTATATGAGGCCTTCAATTTCACTTTTTTTAATTCTATTTTTAATAATTTCTTGTAAAAGATCTGAAGAAAAAACAGAATCAATTTCTAAAAGAGGAGTAATTACGCAAAAAGCTATGGTCGTTTCTGCGAGAGCCGAAGCATCCAAAATTGGCAGTGATATTCTCAAAAAAGGCGGTAATGCCTTTGATGCCATGGCAGCAACTCAACTAGCATTAGCAGTAGCGTACCCATATGCCGGGAATATTGGTGGTGGCGGGTTTATGGTATATAGAAAAACTAATGGCGACATTGGTGCCTTAGATTTTAGAGAGAAAGCACCTTTAGCAGCGACAAAGGATATGTATTTAGATGCACATGGGAATGTAATACCAGAAAAAAGCACATTAGGCGCTATGGCTGTTGGTATTCCTGGTTCGGTAGCCGGGGTATTTGCCGTTCATGAAAAGTTTGGCAGCTTACCCATTGAAGACCTTATAAAACCTTCAATAGAACTTGCGTATAGAGGTGTTATCGTTACCAAAAAACAAGAAAAAAAGATAGAGCACTATAGGCCTTTAATAAAGAAAGCTAATAAAGACTCTACAATATTTCATAAACTCTGGAAGCAGCATGACACTATTAAATATAAAGCTTTAGCTGAAACACTAACTAGAATAATGAAGTATGGTAAAGATGAATTTTATAAAGGAGCTACAGCAAAAAAACTAGTAAAGTTTATTCAAGACAATGGTGGTATTATTACCGAAGAAGATTTAGCCATATACAAAGTAAAATGGCGTAAACCCACAACATTTAGTTATGATGATTTAAAAATTATATCTATGTCTCCGCCATCGAGTGGTGGTATTTGTTTAGCTCAAATCATGAAAATGATTGAGCCCTTTCATTTAAATGAGTTTGGACATAACACACTAAAAACGATTCAGGTTATTACAGAAGCTGAACGCCGGGCATATGCCGATAGGAGTTTTTATTTAGGTGACCCCGATTTTGTAAAAATTCCAAATAATACACTCATAGACAATGCTTACTTAAGCGGGCGAATGAATGATTTTTCTTTTGATAAAGCAACAAAATCCAGTGAGGTTTCTCATGGTAATATTGAGCTTATAGAAAGTGATGAAACAACCCACTACTCTATTGTAGACCCATTTGGTAACTCTGTATCGGTTACCACTACCATAAATGGAGCTTATGGATCTAAATTATATTGCTCTGAACTTGGATTTTTCTTAAATAATGAAATGGATGACTTTAGCAGTAAACCGGGAGTACCTAACATGTTTGGAGTAACTGGTGGCGAAGCAAATAGTATTGCTCCTCAAAAACGTATGCTAAGCTCCATGACACCAACCATTGTTGAAAAGAACGGTGAGCTATATATGTCGTTAGGCACACCAGGAGGATCAACTATTATAACTTCTGTTTTGCAAACTATTTTAAATGTACATGAATTTGACATGACCATGCAGGAAGCTGTAAATGCAGCACGTTTTCATCATCAATGGTTGCCTGATGAAATTAGAATGGAGCCCAACTCATTCGATCCCAAAATTATAAATCAGCTTAAAAAGCTTGGGTATCATATTAATGAAACGGATGCCCCGGTAATTGGTAAAGTCGATGGAATCATGGTTTTGCAGGATAAAACGTTAGAAGGGGGTGCAGATCGTCGAGGTGATGATACGGCTGTCGGTTTTTAACATTTTTCCTTTTCTTAGTCATTTCTGTTTAATAATTTAGACCTCTAATTATCTATTCTAACTGTTTAGATAACAAAGGCTTATTATAATGAAATCAAAGAAAATATTCAAAATAGCTACTGGAGTAATTATATTCCTAACGCTCCCTAGTTTATTATTTTTTGGTTTCGTTTTTTTTAAATACAACGAAGAGCTTCCAACAGGGGTTCAAGGCGAAAAAGCCGATGCATTAGCTTATAAAATGTTAGATGCTTTAGATTACGAAGCCTATAAAAATACTAATTACATTGAATGGACTTATAAAAAACGCCATCATTTTGAGTGGAAAAAAAATGAAGATATCTGTGATGTTTTCTGGAAAGAATATCGAGTTAGCCTAAACCTAAAAGACTATACATTAAGTAAAGTGTTTGTTCATAGCTTTAGAATGAAAGGAGAAATGGCCGATAAACTTATTAATGAAGCTATTGATATTTTTAATAATGATTCTTTTTGGCTTGTGGCACCTTATAAAGTATTTGATAAGGACGTAGAACGGAGGCTGGTTATCCAAAGTAACGGAGAAGAAGCACTATTAGTTACCTACAAATCTGGTGGTACTACACCAGGGGATTCTTATTTATGGATTTTTGATGAAGCAGGTAAGCCTAAAAGCTTTAAAATGTGGACCTCCTTGCTACCTATAGATGGTTTAGAAGCCTCATGGAGTGATTGGGTTACTACGGATAGCGGTGCTCAATTGCCAACATTTCATAAACTGCTAATAATTGGTTTGGAAATGGGTGTAGTAAAAGGAACAAAATAAATATTAGCCCTTTGCGATTGTATTTTTTAAAACGCTTTAGGCAAACTGTTTCTTAAACCGGAATATCTTCAAATAGCATAAGCTTCCTATGCCCTGCGCACTAAACATTCTATATAAATTTAGGCTTTTCAAAAGCTAACGTCGTTCAAAAATTAAAAAACAATTTAGACCTTAGAGAAAGGATTTCTATAAAAGAAGCTGTAATAAATAGTTAGTTAAATTTAACAACTAAAATTGTACCTTTGAAACGAGACCTTGTCTATGACAAACTCAAATAACTTGTTAATAGAACAGGTAAACCAAAAATTACAATAATCAACCAATAAAAGCTTTCATCTAATGAGTAGTTTTAAGTTTACAACTTTATTTCTTGGATTTTTAATTATATCATGTAATCAGAAAAAAGATCAATTATTTGTTAGTGCCAAATCTCAAGAAACTGGGATTGGATTTAAAAATACCATTTCCGAAACTAATGCACTAAACATTCTTGACTATATTTATTTTTACAACGGTGGCGGTGTTGCCATAGGGGATATAAATAATGACGGGCTTGCAGATGTGTTCTTTTCTGGGAATCAAGTAAAAAACAAATTATACCTCAATAAAGGAAACTTAAAATTTGAAGATATTACAGACAAAGCTAATGTTGGAGGTAATAGCTCATGGAATACAGGAGCCATAATGGGAGATATTAATGGAGATGGACTTTTAGATATTTACGTTTGTGCCGTTGTTGGCCTAAATGATTTTAATGGTCATAACGAGCTCTACATTAACAATGGAGACGAAACATTTACAGAAAGTGCTTCAAAATATAAGCTGGATTATAAATCGTATAGCTCTTCGGCAGCTTTTTTAGACTACGACTTAGATGGTGATTTAGATATCTACCTTTTAAATCACGCAGTACATACAGACGACTCATATAAAGGAGTAACACAACGCCAAAAAAGAAATTACAAAACTGGAGATAAACTACTTAGAAATGATGGTGAAACTTTTACTAACGTTAGCGAAGAGGCTGGCATTTTTGGCAGTATTAGTGGATATGGTCTAGGAGTTGCTATTGCTGATTTTAATCAAGATGCTTATCCGGATATTTATGTTGGAAATGATTTTTATGAAGATGATTATTATTACTTAAATAATGGTGATGGTACATTTTCTGAAAAGCTAAGAGATTATTTTGGGCATACAAGTAGATTTTCAATGGGAAATGATGCCGCAGACATAAATCATGATGGATGGCCAGATATTATGTCATTAGACATGTTACCAGAAGATGAAGTGGTTTTAAAATCGTCTCAGGGAGATGATAATATACAAACACAAAATGTAAGAAAGCTCATGTTTGGTTACCATTACCAATTTACCAGAAACATGCTGCATATTAACCAACAAAACTCAAATTATTTAGAAACAGCGCTTTTAAGTAATGTTGGTGCTACTGACTGGAGTTGGAGTTCTCTTTTTGCTGATTTTAATCAAGATGGCGAACAAGATCTTTTTATAACCAATGGTATTTTAAAACGTCCAAACGACTTGGACTTCACAAATTTTTTCTCTAATGAAAAGATTCAAAAAAACATAAACGAATCTAAACTCATGAGTCAAGAAGCACTTGATGCCATGCCTTCAGGAAAAGTTGGCAACTATATGTTTATGGGGAGTAAAGATCTAATGTTTAAAGACGTTTCCATGGATTGGATTCCTGATGAAAAATTCGCATCAGGAGCAACTGCCTTAGGAGACTTAGATAATGATGGTGATTTAGATATTGTAGTAAGCAATCTTAACGAAGAGGTCTCTATTTATATCAATCAAATAAATAATCAAACTACAAATAAAACCAGTTATCTTAAGCTAAAGTTTGATTATGCTAAATCTAACCCCTTTGGGATAGGCACAAAAGCTTTTGCCTATAATAAAGGTAAACTACAATATAAAGAGCTTTATTCTGCAAGGGGATTTCAAGCCTCATCAGAACCAATAATTCACTTTGGTTTTAGAGACGTTCAGCATATCGATTCACTCAAAATAATATGGCCGGATAAAACCAGTCAAACCCTACCTAATGTTGCTTTAAATAAAACATTAACTATAAAACCTGGCAATACAAAACCTTTCAATTATAATTCACTATTAAAAAAATCGAAAAAAATATTTAAAAAATTAGATAACAACCTAGGTATTAACTTTACTCATGTTGAAGATAAATATCTCGATTTTAATAGACAGAAGCTTATTCCATATCGTGTTTCTGATCGTGGTCCAGCGATAGCAATTGGCGATTTAAATAACGATGGAAAAGAAGATATCTACTTTGGTGGTTCAAAACAAAAATCAGCCAAGGTATTTTTTCAAACTGATACAACTTTTATAGAAAATAGAATTAGAACTTTTGCTAACGATTCTATAAAGGAAGATGTAGAAGCTATAATTGCAGATTTTAATAACGATGATAAGAACGATATTATTATAGGCTCTGGTGGTGCAGATTATAGCAATAAAACCAAACCCTTACTTGATAGTTATTATATTCAAAATGACAATACTTTTAGTAATGAAATATTTCCGGAGTTTTATGAAAATGCATCTGTAATTATTTCAAATGATTTTGACAATGATAATGATTTAGATCTTTTTATTGGTAGTAATTCGGTTTCAAACGATTTTGGGAACATTCCAAACTCCTACATTTTAAATAATAATAATGGTAAGTTTTCAATACATCAAAACAAAGCATTGCAAAAGGCTGGTATGGTTACTGATGCCATTTGGGACGATTTTAATAATGATGGCCAAACAGATTTGATTGTGGTTGGCGAATGGATGGCTCCAAAATTTTTCAAAAACGAAAATGGCACCTTTACAGAAACGTCTCTTATCGATTCAAATCTTAAAGGATTGTGGAGACAGATTGCTCCTTTTGATATTGATAATGATGGGGACACAGATTACCTATTAGGGAATTGGGGGCTTAATTCAAAATTCAAAGCATCAAAAGAACACCCTATGCGTATGTATTATGCTGATTTTGATGGTAACGGACGCACAGAAACTATAGTTTGCACCTATAAAAATGGAGCGTATTACCCGCTACAGGGGTTAGACGAGTTAGCCAGTCAAATGGTTAATTTACACAAAATATTTACATCTTACATAGATTTTGCCGGTCAGCCAATTGAAGCCATTTTAAATAAAAAACTACTAAAAAAAGCAACCCTACTAGAGGTTGATGAATTAAGATCTGGTTATCTTAAAAATGAAAATAATCGGTTTGTATTTGTGCCTTTTAAAAATGAGTTACAAATAGCTCCATTAACTTCTTTTCTATGTTTTGATTTTAATTCTGACGGTCAAGACGAAGTTTTAGCAGCTGGGAATTATTTTGGTGTCACTCCGTTTCATGGTAAGTTCGACTCCTTTCCCGGAGCACTCATAAAAAATGAAAATAATATTATTTCAGGAAATAAAATAGGATTAAAATTTAGCGATAAGGCTATCAAAAAACTAAACATTATTTACTTGAACAAAAAACCATATTTACTAACTACTATAAACAACGATAAAGCTCAAGTTTACGAACTTATAAAATAAATTTATAAAAATGAGATTTAATATAGCACCTTTTATATTCTTAACAATATGGTTATTTGCTATATCTTGTAAAGATAATTCGAAACCAATTGTTATAACTCCAAACGATTTTCATACTTCAATAGATAAGGTTGTAGATGTAATGGTTCATGATATTTTTTCACCACCAGTTGCCAGTCGGATATTTGCCTATCCAAATATAGCAGCCTACGAAATTATATCTCAAAACAATAGTGCATACAATTCACTAAAAGGTCAAATATCACACTTAAACAGTATTCCAAAAGCCGATAAAACAAAACATATCAATTATCAATTGGCAGCATTAATTGCACATATTGATGTGAGCAAGAAATTAATTTTTTCCGAACAAAGCATAGAAGTTTTTCGCGATAGCCTATATCAAGTTTGGGAGGCTATAAACGAATCTGAATTTAAAGACTCAAAAGATTATGGGCTTAAAGTTTCAAACTTTATTGCAGAATGGATGAATGATGACAACTACAGTCAAACACGTACCATGTCGAAGTTTAATATTGATCCGGAAAACGAAGAACGATGGCAACCAACACCGCCTTCTTATATGGATGGCTTAGAGCCACATTGGGGTAAAATAAGACCTTTTGTAATAGATTCTGCGGCTCAATTTAAGCCTATACCGCCGCCAAAGTTTTCAATGGACGAGAATTCAAATTTTTATAAAGAGCTTAAAGAAGTTTACGATATAAGCAACCAAATAACTAAAGATGGTGATACATCTGAAGAGGTATTAATAGCACGCTTCTGGGATTGCAACCCGTATGTATCTGTAACTCGGGGGCATTTAATGTTTGCTGTTAAAAAAATAACACCGGGAGCCCACTGGATTGGTATTACAAAAATTGCTTGCAAAACGGAAAACTCAGATTTTGACAGAACAGTTTTTGCATATACCAAAACATCTATAGCCATAGCCGATGCCTTTATTAGTTGTTGGGACGAAAAATATAGAAGTAACTTAGTAAGACCTGAAACTCTTATAAACAAATACTTAGATAACGACTGGAAACCCATCTTGCAAACACCCCCATTTCCGGAATACACAAGTGGCCATTCGGTTGTTTCTGGTGCTGCTTCAACAGTTTTAACAAATGTTTTTGGAGATCATTTTAACTTTTTAGACGATACAGAAACAACATATGGTTTACCAATAAGACCATTCGCTTCATTTAATGAAGCTGCTCAGGAAGCTGCAATGAGTAGAATGTATGGTGGTATTCACTACCGGTCTGCTGTTGAATTAGGAATTGGTCAAGGTGTAAAAATTGGCGATTTAGTTAATGAGACCCTAATTATGAAAAACTAAAGCATCTGTTTTCAAAACAATTATTCACAGCAATTTCACAACTAAATCGTATCTTCGCAACTTTGTATTTCTATGACTCATTTCGAAGAATTTATTGAAGTAAAAGGCGCGCGGGTTCACAATCTTAAAAATATAGATGTGTCTATCCCTCGTGAAAAGCTTGTAGTTATAACAGGGCTTTCTGGTAGCGGAAAATCGTCTTTAGCTTTCGATACCATTTATGCAGAAGGACAACGACGCTATATAGAAACCTTTTCGGCTTATGCCAGACAGTTTTTGGGAGGGTTAGAACGACCAGATGTAGATAAAATAGATGGCCTTTCTCCGGTTATTGCCATCGAACAAAAAACCACAAGTAAATCGCCCCGTTCTACTGTTGGTACTATTACCGAAATTTACGATTTTATGCGTTTACTATTTGCGCGTGCCAGCGATGCCTATAGCTACAACACTGGTGATAAGATGATAAGTTATAGCGACGAGCAAATTAAAGCGCTTATTAGTAACGATTTTAAAGGAAAACGCATTAATATACTTGCCCCGGTGGTACGGTCAAGAAAAGGGCATTATCGCGAATTGTTCGAGCAAATTGGCAAACAGGGTTTTGTAAAAGTAAGAACAGATGGTGAAATTCGAGATGTAACCAAAGGCATGAAACTCGACCGTTACAAGACCCACGATATTGAAATTGTTATAGACAGGCTGGTTATTGATGACCATGTAGATAATGATAAACGCCTTACAGAAACTATAAATACAGCCATGTATCATGGAGAAGATGTGCTGTTAGTAATAGACCAAGATACTCAAGAAACCAGATATTTTAGCAGGAATTTAATGTGTCCTTCTTCAGGAATTTCATACCCGAACCCTGAACCAAATAATTTTTCATTTAATTCCCCTAAAGGGGCCTGTTCTAATTGCAATGGCATAGGAGAATTATATCAGGTCAATGAAAAAAAAATTGTTCCGGATGATTCACTTTCTATAAAAGCTGGTGCCTTAGCTCCTCACGGGCCAGAGAAAAATTCTTGGATTTTCAAACAGTTTGAAACTATTGCACAGCGCTTTAACTTTAAATTAACCGATGCTTACAAAAGTATTCCAAAAGAAGCAAAACAAATGATTTTGTATGGGGGCAACGAAAAATTTTCAGTTGAAAGCAAAACTCTTGGTGTGACCCGCGATTATAAAATAGATTTTGAAGGGGTTGCTAATTTTATCGAAAATCAATATAAAACGGCCGAGTCCAGATCCCTGAAACGTTGGGCTAAAGATTATATGGATAAAATTAAATGTCCGGTGTGCCATGGGTCTCGATTAAAAAAAGAATCGCTTTATTTTAAAATAAATAATAAAAATATAGCTGAGCTTGCTAATACAGATATCGCTGAACTAGCCAATTGGTTTAACGATTTAGATAAGCATCTTTCAGAAAAACAATTCAAAATTGCACAAGAAGTTCTAAAAGAAATCAAAACAAGGCTGCAATTTTTACTCGATGTCGGCCTAAATTACTTATCACTAAATAGAAGTTCCAAATCCTTATCCGGAGGCGAAGCTCAACGCATTCGGTTAGCAACACAAATAGGCTCACAACTAGTTGGCGTGCTTTACATTTTAGACGAACCAAGTATTGGTTTACATCAACGTGATAATGAAAAACTTATAAATTCCCTGGTATCATTAAGAGATATAGGAAATTCTGTTATTGTAGTTGAACACGATAAAGATATGATTGAGCGTGCCGATTATGTGATCGATATTGGTCCGAAAGCCGGAAAACATGGTGGAGAAATAATTAGCATTGGAGCCCCAAACGAATTAAAAACCCATGATACACTTACTGCAGATTATTTAAACGGGAATAAAGAAATTATAATTCCAAAAACCCGCAGAACAGGTAATGGTAAGTTTTTAGAACTTAAAGGCTGTACAGGAAATAACTTAAAAAATGTTTCGGTAACATTCCCTCTAGGAAAAATGATAGGGGTTACAGGTGTTTCTGGTAGCGGAAAATCTACCCTAATAAACGAAACTCTATACCCTATTTTAAACGCACACTATTTTAATGGAGTAAAAAAGCCTATGCCTTACAAAAGCATTAAAGGCTTAGAACATATCGATAAGGTTATTGATATCAATCAATCACCAATAGGAAGAACACCCAGAAGTAATCCGGCAACTTATACGGGCACCTTTAGCGAGATTAGAGCCTTATTTGCTAAAATCCCTGAAGCTATGATTCGCGGTTACAAAGCAGGTCGTTTTAGTTTTAATGTAGCTGGTGGCAGATGCGAAACCTGCAAAGGAGGTGGATTACGCGTCATAGAAATGAACTTTTTACCAGATGTTTATGTAGAGTGTGAAACCTGCCAGGGTAAGCGCTTTAACAGAGAAACTCTGGAAATTAGATATAAAGGAAAATCAATAAGTGATGTTCTAAATATGACTATTAATGAAGCCGTAGACTTTTTTGAACATATCCCAAAAATCTATAAAAAGTTAAAAACCATAAAAGATGTTGGTTTGGGCTATATTACCTTAGGGCAACAAAGTACAACGCTATCGGGTGGTGAAGCCCAACGTATAAAGCTTGCTACCGAATTAAGTAAACGCGATACAGGAAATACCTTTTATATTTTAGATGAGCCTACTACCGGACTTCACTTTGAAGATATTAGGGTACTGATGATTGTACTCAACAAATTAGCAGATAAAGGTAATACCGTATTAATCATTGAGCACAATTTAGATGTTATTAAAACCGTTGATCATATCATTGATATTGGCTATGAAGGCGGAAAAGGTGGTGGACAGATAGTTGCTGTGGGTGCCCCTGAAGACATTGTAAAACATAAAAAGAGCTATACGGCTAAGTTTCTTAAAAAAGAACTAACTTAGCAAGTTTGCTAAAATAAAAAACACTAAAATAATATGAGAAAAGAACAACACCATAAAGGTTGGAATGAGATTAAAACAAACGATTCCTGGGCGATTTTTAAAATCATGGGTGAGTTTGTTAATGGGTATGAAAAACTTAGTAAAATTGGACCTTGCGTATCCATTTTTGGTTCGGCAAGAACTAAACCAGATCATAAGTATTACAAATTAGCCGAAAGTATTGCCAAACGTATTGTAGAATCTGGTTATGGTGTTATTACAGGCGGCGGACCTGGTATTATGGAAGCAGGCAATAAAGGCGCGCATTTGGGAGGAGGCACCTCTGTAGGGTTAAATATAGAATTGCCTTTTGAACAGCATGACAACCCTTATATTGATACTGATAAGAGTTTAGATTTTGATTATTTCTTTGTACGCAAAGTCATGTTTGTTAAGTATTCTCAAGGTTTTGTTGTTATGCCCGGTGGTTTTGGTACTTTAGACGAACTTTTTGAAGCAATAACCCTTATACAAACTCATAAAATTGAAAAATTCCCTATTATATTAGTTGGTACCGATTTTTGGGAAGGCATTTTAGAATGGGTAAAAACAACTCTTTTAGGTAAATTTGAAAATATTTCTGCAAAAGATCTAGATCTCATTAACTTGGTAGATACCGAAGAAGAAGTTATCACAATTTTAGATGCCTTTTATAAAGAATCAGACTTAAGTCCTAATTTTTAACAAGCTAATCCTTAAATAACGCTAAGGCATTACGACTAATCTATTACTATATTTTGTTATATTGTACCGCCTTGTATTATTATTAACCTTATTAATGTTATAAAATAAATTGAAATTACGTTTTTTTTTCTGTTTAATATTTGTCGTTTCAAGTATCTCAAGTTTTAGTCAAAATAAAATTGACCTAAAGGCAGATTTTGATATTGAAAACAGGAAAATTACGATCTCTCAAACCATACAATATAAGAATACTTCAAAAGACGAGCTACAATCTATCTATTTAAATGATTGGAATAACAGTTACTCGACCAAAAAAACACCTCTGGCCATACGTTTTGCCGAAGAATACAATAACAGGTTTCATCTTGCCAAGAATGAAGACAGAGGTTTTTCGGTAATTACATCCATAAAACAGGGTAATGACAATTTGGTTTTTAATCAACTAAAACATCAGATTGACATTATAAAAGTGGATTTAAAAACACCTGTAAAACCAAACGAATCTTATACTATAGATCTGGAATATATTGTACAAATTCCAAAAGATAAGTTTACAGATTATGGCATTTCAGAATCAGGAAATTTAAGCTTAAGGTATTGGTATATTACACCAGCAATTTATAATGGTAAATGGCAATATTACAGCAATAAAAATTTAGATGATTTATTTATACCCAAGGCCGATTTAAATTTAGACATCTATTACCCTAAGGGCTATGCAATTACTTCAGAATTAAATGCAAACAAACCTGATCAATTGTCTAACAAACAGCATGTTACATTAAAAGGAAAGAACAGGATTAATAATAAGTTATTTATAAGCAAAACACCTGTTTTTGAAACTATTGAAACTCAAGGTCTGGCATTAACCTCTAACATAAACGGTGAAAAAATAGAATTATTAGACAGGGTTTTGATAACAGAAAAGGTTACAAAATTTATTCTTGAAAATTTAGGCAGTTATCCTCATGAAAAAATATTATTAACCAATATTGATTACAACAAAGACCCTATTTATGGTTTAAATTTTCTGCCAAGTTTTATTAAACTTTATCCCAATAATTTTCAATATGAACTTAAACTATTAAAAGTTGCACTTCATAATTATTTAGAAAATACGTTGCTAATAAACCCAAGAAAAGAACAATGGCTCTTTGATGGCTTACAAATTTATTACTTAATGAATTATGTAGAAGAGCATTATCCGGATATGAAATTTTTAGGTGCTTTAGCAGAGTTTTGGGGTGTTAGATCTTTTCATGCGGCAGACATGACCTTTAATGATAAGTACGTATTTGCATTTATGCTGATGGCAAGAACCAACAGGGATCAGCCATTAACTATGCCAAAAGATTCATTGCTTAAATTTAACCATAGTATAGCCAACAAATACAAAGCCGGAGTTGGACTTAAATACTTAGATGATTTTATTAACTCCAATATTTTAGAAAATGCTGTTAAATCGTTTCTAGAACAAACAAAGTTAAAGCAAACATCGCCTAAAGCATTCGAAACTTATTTAAAAACAAAAACATCAAAAAATATAGACTGGTTTTTTAATGATTACCTAAATACCCGTAAAAAGATAGATTTTAAAATTAAAAACGTAAAAAAAACTAAAGACTCAATAACATTAACGATTAAAAACAAAAGAAATAGCAATACACCTATTTCTTTATTTACCTTAAATGACGACAGTATTGTTTCAAAATCCTGGATAGAAAACGTTACAAAAAATAAAACCATCACTATACCGCGTAACGAGGCCAACAAACTGGTTTTAAACTATAACAGATTAATTCCTGAACATAATATAAGAGACAATTGGAAATCGTTAAAAGGCTTTTTCTTCAACAATAAACCCTTTCAGTTCAGGCTTTTTAAAGACATAGAAGATCCAAACTACAACCAGGTATTTCTTATGCCAATAGTAGAATTTAACAACATTTACGATGGCCTTACCTTAGGAGTAAAAGCCTATAATACCACCCTGTTAAGGAAGCAATTCAACTATAAATTTCAGCCGAGATACTCATTAAAATCAAAATCGTTTACTGGTGCGGCCTCGGTATCTATGACGCATTATTTACAGAATAGGAACCTATATTCTATTAATTATGGTCTTAGAGGCAGCTATACATCTTATGCCCGTGATTTGTTTGTTAGAAAAATAATCCCTTCTGTTACACTTTTATTTAGAAATGATACCGATTTTCGGTCAAATAAACGGCAAAGACTAAAGTTTAGATATTTAGATATTAATAGAGATGAAGACCTAAGCAATACCTTAAATACTACCGAACCAAATTATAACATATTTAATATAAACTATTTAAACTCAAATGATAATTTAATAAATTTTAGCAAGTGGTCTACAGACCTGCAAATAGCAAAAACGTTTAGTAAAGTATCCTTTAATTATGAGTACAGACGTTTGTTTGAAAGTAATCGACAATTAAATTTACGCTTCTATACCGGTGCATTTATAAACAACAAAACAGATAGTACTTCAGATTACTTTAGTTTTGCTTTAGACAGGCCTACCGACTATTTATTCGATTATAATTATTTAGGACGCTCTGAAGCCAGTGGTATATTTAGTCAAGAATATATTACTGCAGAAGGCGGATTTAAATCTAAATTAGAAACTCCATTTGCAAATCAATGGATTAGCACAATTAATGCCAGTACAACACTTTGGAAATACATATTAGCATACGGAGACATAGGCTTTGTGAAAAACAAATTCAATAATGCAAATTTTGTTTATGACTCTGGTATAAGAATTAATTTAGTGACTGATTATTTTGAAATTTATTTTCCTATATATTCCAATTTAGGATGGGAAATAGGCCAACCCAATTACGATCAAAAAATTAGATTTAAATTTACAGTAGACCCACAATCTTTATTGGGTCTATTCAGAAGGCGCTGGTATTGATGTGTTAAATTTTTACACAATAATTACTATTTAGTCAATTTTATTGAATTATTATCATTTTATATATTTATTTTAATAAATTTTTAAGAATAATTCAAAATCTTTAAGCCTTCAATAATTGCAAAACCAATAAACTTTAAGTACTTTTGCAAAAGTAAAGCTCTTAACATATGCAAACCATTCCTGATTTGAAAAACAACATCTCTTTCGAAGCTTTTAAAGCAGAAGTTTTAAATGATTATAGCCTAGCTGTAAAAAGTAGAGAATGTAGTTTACTTGGTAGACGTGAAGTTTTAACGGGAAAAGCAAAATTTGGAATTTTTGGCGATGGTAAAGAGGTGCCACAATTGGCCATGGCTAAAGCCTTTTTAAAAGGCGATTGGAGATCTGGATATTACCGCGATCAAACGTTTATGATGGCAATTGGAGAGCTCACCATCGAACAATTTTTTGCAGGGCTTTATGCCAACACAGACCTAGAATTAGAACCTATGTCGGCCGGCCGTCAGATGGGCGGTCATTTCACCACACATAGCTTAGACGATAACGGCAACTGGAAAGATTTAACTCAACAATACAACTCCAGTTCAGACATCTCTCCTACTGCCGGTCAAATGCCTCGTTTATTAGGTTTGGCACAAGCGTCAAAAATATTTAAACAGGTAGAAGGCATAAATACCACCCATTTTTCTGATAACGGTAACGAAGTGGCATGGGGAACCATTGGTAATGCCAGCACAAGTGAAGGCTTATTTTTTGAAACTATTAATGCCGCAGGAGTTTTGCAAGTTCCAATGGTTATTAGTATTTGGGATGATGAATATGGTATTTCTGTACATGCCAGACACCAAACGACTAAAGAAAATATTTCAGAAATATTAAAAGGATTCCAACGTGATGAGGCGCAAAATGGTTACGAAATATTACGTGTAAAAGGTTGGGATTATGCCAATTTAATTGAAACATATCAAGAAGCTTCTGCTATTGCCAGAGAAGAACACGTGCCTGTATTAATTCATGTTACAGAGCTAACACAACCGCAAGGTCACTCCACCTCCGGATCGCACGAACGCTATAAAAGTCCGGAGCGTTTAGAATGGGAAAACAAGCACGATTGTAATTTAAAAATGCGCGAATGGATTATTGAAAGCGGTATTGCTACCAATGAGACACTTACTGAAATAGAACGCAATCTAAAAAAAGAGGTAAGAGAAGCTAAAAAAAAGGCCTGGGCAACATTTTTAAAACCTATACAGACCGATCAGCAAGAATTGGTGGCTATTTTAAATAGGCTAACATCATCAAGTATCAATGGTGTTTTTATTAAACCTATTAAAGAAAAATTATCGACAATAGACGAGCCTACAAGAAGAGATATATTATCGCATGCACGAAAAGCACTAAGGTATACTTTAGGAGATCCCAATGAGACTAAACAAGAACTAGCCCATTGGATTAACACTATTTTTGAAGAGGTACAGCCTAAATTTAGCTCGCATTTATATTCTGAAACCGATAAATCTTCCACGCTTATTGAAGAAGTGAAACCAAGTTATGCGCCTGATGCCGCATTAGTTGATGGGCGTATTATTATCCGTGATAACTTTGATGCCATATTTAAAAACTATCCTGAAGCCTTAGTATTTGGTGAGGATTCCGGAAACATTGGTGATGTAAACCAGGGCTTAGAAGGGCTACAGGAAAAGTACGGGGAACTTCGTGTTGCCGACGCAGGAATTCGGGAAGCTACCATTATAGGTCAGGGTATTGGTATGGCACTACGTGGTTTAAGACCCATAGCCGAAATACAATACTTAGATTATATTTTATATGCCTTACAAGTAATTAGTGATGATTTAGCTACCCTTCAATATAGAACCAAAGGCAAACAAAAAGCGCCTTTAATTATCCGTACCCGCGGGCATAGACTAGAAGGTATCTGGCATTCGGGTTCGCAAATGGGAGGTATTTTAAACTTAATACGAGGCGTTCAAATTTTGGTTCCCAGAAATATGACCAAAGCTGCTGGTTTTTATAACACGCTTTTACAAAGTGATAATCCTGCATTAGTAGTAGAGTGCCTTAACGGATACAGGCTAAAAGAGAGAATGCCAAATAATTTAAGCGCTATAAAAACGCCTATTGGTGTTGTAGAAACCTTAAAAACAGGTTCAGACATCACCCTGGTATCTTATGGTTCTACACTTAGAATTGTTGAGCAAACGGCTAAAGAACTTTTAACGGTAGGCATTGATGCCGAAGTGATTGATGTACAGTCGTTGTTACCATTCGATATAAATCATGATATTGTAAAAAGCATAGCAAAAACAAATCGCGTTATGGTTATTGATGAAGATGTTCCCGGAGGCGCATCGGCTTATATTTTAGATGATATATTAAACCATCAAAAAGCATTTCAATATCTAGACAGTGCCCCTAAAACATTAACCGCAAAGGCACACAGGCCAGCATATGGCAACGATGGCGATTATTTCTCTAAACCTTCAGCCGAAGATATTTTTGAAGCGGTTTACGATGTTATGCATGAGGTTGATCCTGAGTCATTTCCTAAACTTAGATAGCTCCAAATCGCTACTAATATATTGTTTGGCATGAGTTAAACCGTGTTTGCCGAAATTTGTTGCACAACAACAATTATTCGTTTTGTTTTGATCTCTAAATAATCAAACACAATCTCATGAAAACGCGAATAATAATTTTAATCTCTACTCTTTGCTTATTTAACTCCTGTATTGTAAAATCATTATTTCCATTCTTTACAAAAGACACCATTTACTTTGAAAAAGCTTTATTAGGTAACTGGAAGGGAAATGATAACCAAGAATGGAAAATCATATCTTTAAAAGATAAATTTGAATCAGAAAACAAAGATGATTCAACCTCAAATTCAGAGGTCGAAAAAATGTTCAAAAACTATCTTAAAGGTTACTATATTGAAAGAATTCATAAAAATAAAAAAACCTCATATTTGGCAGTCCCTTTTAAATTAAACCATCAGCTTTTTCTTGATTTCCAGCCTTTTTCACTTGAAAATGAATTTAAAGATACTCCAACGCTTGTTAATTATCATTTTGTTACAGCACACTCTCTGGTAAAAGTAGAACTTAGCAATACTATACTCCAACTTAAATGGTTAGATAGTGATGAATTTGAAAAACTATTAAAAGAAAAGAGAATCAAAATTAAGCATATAAGAACTTTAGACTATCCCGAATATTTATTAACAGCACCCTCAGAAGAATTACAAAAGTTTATTACTAAATATATGGCTTCAAACAGTGGTGATAAATGGTCAACCGATATTAATTTCCAGCTAAAACGCATAAATGCTAAATCTTAATCCTTATTTCTCAAAAATAAACAGACACAACCCCCTGGTATTTAATACTATACTTTGGGGCCTGTGTTTTATTATTTTACTGTTTTCCTTTACTTCAAACAATGCGCCTGTAAAGATCGACTATATCTATACCGGAAGCTTCCTGAGCACCATTATAGTACCTGCACTAATAAACCTGTATATACTTATACCCAGGCTTTTAAAACATGAAAAATATACCATTTATATCATTAGCTTTTTAATAAACTTAATACTGTTTACTCAACTAAACATTTGGTTTTTTGCATACTTAATAGATTATATTTTTCCCAATTATTACTTTATTTCTTATCATTCTAACACTAAACTGATAACCATTTTTAGCGTTTTCTTAATAGCAACCACTTTAATTAAACTTTCGGAAGATTGGTTTTATTTTAACAAAAATGAGAACCTAAAACTAAAACATAAAAATCAACAAATAGAATCACAACTCGTTACATTGCGCTCACAAATCAATCCGCACTTTTTATTTAACTCCCTTAATGTGATTTATGCATTAGCTGTAGAAAAAAAAGACAAAACAACAGAAGCTATTGTTCAATTATCAGATATTTTAAGATATATTATTTACGATTCTAATACTGAATATGTTTCTTTAAGAGATGAAATCATTTTGCTAAAAAACTATATTGAATTTCAAAAATTACGTCAACATCAAACCAAAAATATTTCATTTAAAACAACCATAACTAATGAAGATTATGGCCTCTACCCTATGTTATTATTACCCTTAGTTGAAAACAGTTTTAAACACGGTATAAAAGGAGATATTAAAAATACTTTTGTAAATATTAATTTAACACAAACCAACAATACTTTACATTTTTGTATTGAAAATAATATTACAGAACACATAAAAACAGATAATAAGCATTCGGGGTTAGGTTTAGAGCATATAAAACAAAATTTAGAACTTGTGTATCCCAAAAAACATGAGTTTAAAACCTCAAAAACTGATAATAAATTTATAGTTTCACTTAAAATTATCGACCAATGTCTCTGACTTGTTTAATTATCGACGACGAACCATCTGCCCAAACTGTTCTGAAAAAGTATATACAAAATGTTGATTTTCTAGAACTCGCCGGAGTATGTAATAATGCCATTGAAGGCTTACAAAAACTCAAGGAAAATCCCTGTACAGATTTAATTTTTCTAGATATAAATATGCCAAAAATATCGGGGTTAACCTTTTACAAATCACTACTAGATCCACCAGAAGTTGTGTTTACTACAGCATATCCACAATATGCTATAGACGGTTTTGAGGTTAATGCAATAGATTACCTGCTAAAGCCATTTTCGTTCGATCGTTTTTTTACAGCTATAAATAAATTTTTAGATAAAAAATCTAATTCGCAACACAAAAGTGATTCTCAGTTTTTATTAATTAAATCTAATAAAACACTGCATAAAATTCCTGTGAAAGACATCAATTTTATTGAAGCATTTGGAGATTATGTTAAAATACACACCGCAAACAAAACCATATTAACCAATAATACATTTACCTTTATCTTAGGGCAGCTTCCCAACAAAGTATTCATCCGTTGCCATAAATCATTTGCTATAAATTCAGAGAAAATGAATCATATAAGGGGCAATCAAATTTCAATACAAAATTTATACATTCCTATTGGGCAAAAATATAAAGCAGAATTTTTAAAGTTTATTAATAGCTCAAATTAAGTTTATAAAATAGTACATTTATGGCTTAAGATCATTTTTCAATGAAAGCCGTATCGCTTAAAGCCATAAAACAAGAACTAAACACACTATCAACTGCCGAAATTCAGCAGCTTTGCTTGCGTTTATCGCGGTTTAAAAAAGAAAATAAGGAGTTACTCACCTATCTATTGTTTGAATCTCATAACGAAAGCGATTATATAGCGTCGGTTAAAAGCTATATTGATGACGAATTTGACCTTATAAATACTAAAAGCTATTTTTACATCAGAAAGAGTGTACGCAAAATTTTAAAAAACATAAAAAAGTACATTCGGTATTCACAAAAAAAAGAAACCGAAGTAGAACTCCTCCTCTACTTTTGCCAGAAGCTTAAAGGCTTCTCACCCAGTATCAAATATAGTACCCAGCTACAAAACAGCTATAACCGCCAGATCCTTTTAGCTAAAAAGATTATTGCAACATTACATGAGGACTTGCAATACGATTATAATTTGGTATTAGAAGATCTATAATTTGTTAAAAACTATACTTCTTATTGAGCATTTAGTAGTTGATTTTGTAAAAAAATTCAGCTACCTTCGTTTAACGTCGGATATAAATCATTAAAACGACATATATCCGTAAAAACATTGTGCTTAATTTGAAAAACCAAAAATTGTCATTTGAAACATGAATTTTATTCTTCCGAACATTTGGTTTATCATTTTAATTGCTTTATTAACAAGCTATCTAACTTTTTTAACAACGAAGGGAGGACTTACGGACAATAGAAACAAAGGAGTTTGGAAAAGATTAACATCAAGAGGGAAAAAAGTGTTCTTTGTTCTTCTAACTATATTATTCGTTCTGGTTGTACAAGAGTGGAATAATATTAATTCATCTAACTTGAAAGACTCATTGCTTAAAAATGAACAAAGACAGAGAGATTCAATTATTGAACAAAAATTAACTTATGCGACAGATTCAATCAATAAAAAATACTACCAAAACATATCAATTGCCTTTTCAAAGCAAGACCTTAAATTAGATACTCTCAATCAAACTATTGTAAAAATTAAAAACAATTCCAAACTTAATAGCTACCAACAGATAAACCCTGTATTCTTTATAGATTCAACAGCCATATCCCTAACACGAAAAACTGGTAGTTTAAGTCATTACGATTTAACAATAACGTTAAGAGATGCTGGAGCAACAAATTTCAGTATTGATTGTCGAATCCTTACTCGATATACAAATGATTATTACAGTCTTACAACTATTAATTTTTTTCCTGATAATATGAGGATGCCAAAAAACAGTATCTATAAAACTGGATTTTCTTCATTGAACTTTAGAGATAATTTAAACGCAACGAATGTGTATTTGAACTTTAAAGGGACTTATACGTCAATAGACGGTTTAAAATCCTATCAAATAAATGACATTTATGATTATAATGTAAGAGAAAATAAAGTTACTTTTCCTGCTAATTATTACAGAAAAAAATTATTAGATATTATTAATAAATTGCCAGAAAACGGAGAAATAATAAAAAACTAAGCACAACAAAGTATAACCGCAATTACGGCGGATTCGACTACGTCCGAATCCACTCGGAATTGCTAAAGCCTGTGCTAAACCGAAAAATTAACGCATATTAACCCGTAACTGACGGTTATACGAGACCGTTAAACGAACCTCAAAAAACTATTCATTAAGTAACTCCTCTACAAAAGCTTTAAATTCAGTTTTAAACGCCGTATATTTTTCTCCGGTTGCAGGCCCATTAAAACCTGTATGTATTTTTCTAACCACACCCTTTTTATCTATAAAAATAGTAGTCGGGTAACTTAAAACATGGTTAAGCATGGGAAGTTTTTCCTGGGCTTTTACTTTACTAGAAGAACCGTATTGTGCCAATACAATGGGGTATTCAATACCAACACTTTCTTTTAATCTTTTAATACGTTTAAAAGCTCCTGCTTCAGTTTTGGCATACTCAAAAGCCAAAGCAACCATTTCAATCCCTTTGGTTTTATTGTTTTTATAAAAATCGGCATAGTATTTACTCTCATCTAAACAATTCGGGCACCAGGTTCCCATAATTTGCAATAAAACCACTTTGTTTTTAAAACGTTCATCTTCCAACGACACCATATTACCATTAGCATCAGGAAAAGAAAACGCAACCTTATCATAACCCGCTTTTAAAAACGTAAGCGTATGAGCATCAGGCAATTCATAGTCCATATTGCGCTTAGCTACAAAAGGTTCCTCCCAATGGTTTCCTGAATAAAACTTACCATTTAAAGTGCTGTCGGTTACAGTAGCTGTGAATAAAAATGCATGAGCGCCATCAAAGGTAGAAAGCTTTAATTGATGGCCATCAACTACACCTTCTAAATACCGATAATCGCCTGTAGTAGTTCTAAAGGTTCCTGTAACCTGACTTCCATCCTGCTTAAAAATACCTTTGGCTATATATCTGTCATCCTCAGAATCCGGACTAAAAACAGTCTCCCAGTTCCCGGAAATATCATGTTTGGGATACTCTAAAACATCAAATCGAGTTTTATTTTTTTCTGCCGTAAACGGTACAATTCTGTTAAGGCTCGTTTTAATAAAATGCCCTCTTAATTTAGAATCTTCCATTTTTGCTGCTATAAAACCTTCAAAAACCGGCATTTTTATATAAACCGAATCATTTTTATAGGCAATATCATCTACATCTATAACTTCTTCAGCATTAAAAATTCTCAAACCTGTTTCTGAGATCACTTCAAAGTTAAAAGGCAATGCTTCAGATTCACTTACCTGCAAAACAGCTCGGTATGTACCTGATTCAAGTTTATTATTTGCTTGTTCCTGCTTACAGGAAAACATCAAAAGAATTATAATGCCAGTTATAAAATGCTTCATAAATAGGGAATTAAATTAGATTATTCGAAATAACAACAATATACTAACATAAAAAAGTCAATTTTTAGGCTTTTACCTTTATAAATCATAGTGCAGGTTTGAATACTAGTTCCAATATTTTATCTTTGTTCGCTTAAATAGCAAATGATTTATGAAGATTTCATACAACTGGTTAAAACAGTTTATAAAGACCGACTGGACACCAGAACAAACCAGCGAACTACTTACCGATTTAGGACTTGAGGTTGAAGGTGTTGAGCGTTACCAATCGGTAAAAGGCGGATTAGAAGGCGTTATTGTTGGTGAGGTTTTAACCTGTGTTAAACACCCTAATGCAGATAAACTAAAAATTACTACGGTTGATACAGGTGGAGATACTCCCTTACAAATAGTTTGTGGCGCCCCAAATGTTGCGGCTGGTCAAAAAGTACCGGTTGCTACAATTGGAACAACACTTTATACAGAAGAAGGCGAAGCCTGGACCATAAAAAAAGGAAAAATCCGGGGCGAAGAAAGCCATGGAATGATCTGTGCCGAAGACGAACTGGGCTTAGGAAAATCGCACGATGGTATTATGGTTTTAAACGACACCATAAAAGTTGGAACGCCAGCGGCCAATATTTTTGATATTGAAAACGACCATGTTTTTGAAATAGGCCTAACGCCTAATAGGGCTGATGCCATGAGCCACCTTGGTACGGCTCGTGACTTAAAAGCCGGATTGGTTCAAAAAGATATTAATTTAGAACTTATCACGCCGTCGGTAAGTGCATTTCATACCGATAACCGAACGCTGAAGATCGATATTGATGTACTAAATAAAGATTTAGCACCACGTTATTGCGGTGTAACAATTTCAGGGTTAAAGGTTGCCGAATCTCCAGCATGGTTACAGCATCGTTTAAAAGCTATCGGTTTAAGTCCGATTAACAATATTGTTGATGCCACTAATTATGTCTTACACGAACTGGGGCAGCCTCTTCACGCTTTTGATGCAGTAAAAATTTCCGGAAATAAAATTGAAGTTAAAACCCTAAAAACCGGTACTAAATTTACAACTTTAGATGGTATTGAACGTGAATTACACGAAGATGATTTAATGATTTGTGATGCTGAAAAACCCATGTGTATTGCTGGTGTTTTTGGAGGTATTGACTCTGGTGTTACCGAAAGTACTACCAGTATATTTTTAGAAAGTGCTTATTTTAATCCTATTAGTATTCGTAAATCGGCAAAACGCCATGGTTTAAATACTGATGCTTCGTTTAGATTTGAACGCGGTATAGATCCAAATATCACTGAGTATGCTTTAAAACGTGCCGCTTTATTGATTCAAGAATTGGCAGGAGGCGAAATTACCAGCGACCTCATTGATGTATACCCTAATAAAATTGAAGATTTTCAAGTACGTTTAAGTTTTGATAATGCAGAAAAGTTAATTGGAGAAGAAATTCCACGTGAAATTATTAAAAGTATTTTAACCTCCTTAGACATTAAAGTAAACAACGTTACAGAAACCGGTTTAGGCTTAACTGTACCTGCATATAGAAATGACGTGCAACGTGAGGCTGATATTATTGAAGAAATTTTGCGTGTTTACGGGTATAATAACATAAAAACAACTGAAAAATTAAACGCTTCAATTTCCAGTACTTCGCGTTTTGAGGACCATAAAATTCAGAATGTAGTTGGTAATCAATTGGCTGCACAGGGCTTTTATGAAATCCTTGCCAATTCATTAACCAATCCAAACTATATTGCTTTAAGCGAACAATTAAAGGAAGAACACAATATTAGCATGCTTAACCCTTTAAGTAACGATCTATCGGTTATGCGCCAGTCTTTACTGTTTTCTGGTTTAGAAGCCATTTCTCATAACATTAATAGAAAGCGACAAGATTTAAAATTCTTTGAGTTTGGAAAATCCTACCATAACTATAACAATTCTAGGGAAGAAGTTAAACATTTAACCCTTTTTGCAACTGGTAATCAAAATAAAGAAAGTTGGCATACTGCTACTAAAAAGAGTGATTTCTTTTTCTTAAAAGGAAGTATTATATCCTTATTAAACCGCTTAGGCATTGCCCGGTTTAATGAAGCACCAACAAAAAGCGATTTATTTAGCGAAGGCCTAACCTTAAGTTTAGGTAAAACTAAATTGATAGACTTTGGCTTATTAAAGAAATCAGTATTAAAGCATTTTGATATTTCTCAAGAAGTCCTTTTTGCAGATTTTAATTGGGATGCTATTTTAGATATTGTAAAAAGGAATAAAATTACATTTAAAGCCATTCCGAAATACCCGGAAGTACGCCGCGATTTTGCGCTATTACTGGATGATACGGTAACTTTTGAATCGATTCATAAAATAGCCAAGCAAACTGAAAAGCAATTGCTAAAAAACGTGAGTTTATTTGATGTATACCAAGGTAAAAATTTACCAAAAGGCAAAAAGAGCTATGCGGTTAGTTTTACTATTCAAGACGAAAACAAAACACTTACCGATAAACAAATCGATAAGCTAATGAATAAGCTACAGGCTAATTTTGAAAAACAGCTTGGAGCAGAATTGAGGTGATTTTGAGTTTAAAAGGTAGCTTAGTTTTTATTGCAGCAATTTTGTTTGCTTTTAAGTTGCATGCACAGCAAAATGCAATAAGTACAAACCTTAGTAATGATTCAACCTCCATTGGGAAATTGGCGCTTTACGATTTAAAGCAGAGCATCAAAGGTGTTGGCTATTCGTTTTCAAGACCCTTCCATTGGAAAAAAAAAGATTTTACAACTTTAGGGATCGTTATTACCGGAGCTTATGCATTGTCGACCATAGATGATGAATCTAGTGCTTTTTTTGTGCGTAACGAGCCTCATGTTCCAAATTTATTTCAGGAAGCTGGTACGCGTTTTGGAAGCCCGCAAGTATATTTCATCGCTAATGCTTCCCTCTATGGATTGGGCTTATTAACAAGAAATGAAAAACTAAGAAAAACCAGTGTTTTAATTATTTCGTCATCTTTTACCAGTGGTCTTATTCAAAGTTTGAGCAAAACTGCTTTTGGTAGAGCACGGCCAGGAAACGGGTATCACAGTAACGAATTCAGATTTTGGTCTTCTAAAGCTAAATTTCACTCATTCCCCTCCGGGCATACCGTTTTATCAATAACCATGGCACATGCTATTGCAAAACAATTTAATAATACATGGTCTAAAGTAGGTGTGTATACTTTAGGTGCTATAGCCCCCGTTTCCAGACTTTTTTCAGGAGCACATTGGCTAACCGATATTGGAATTAGCACCGTTTTAAGTATTGCAGTAGTAGATGCTATAGATAATTTTTTATTTAAAACAAAAGCGTATCAGTACACCAGGAAAAAAAAGCAGGTGTCATGGCATTTTACTTTTAGCGGAAAAAAAATGGGCCTAATTGGGACCTTTTAAATTAATGATTTATACCCTACTAGCTTTTTAATACCAGTTCTTATTTGAAATTACCAGGAAAGAAAATGATGATTTTTTTCTTTGTATGAAGAAGACCATTTATACATAGCACGAGCTATACTTCATTGTGCTCTAAAAAAAGAGTGTTTTATTGCAGGCATTTCAAACTAGAAATGGTATAATACTAACCAAAATTTCGTATCTTTAGTAAAGAACCTATAAAACCTATCGCTATGTCTGATTCAAATTATATAAAAGTATTTACTGGAAATTTAATTATTACCGAACAAATAATAAACCATTTAAAAGACTCAGATATTAACGCTATTGTTAAAGAACAAAATGAGTCGGGGCTTGACCCAAAAATTTATGGAGGTCATTTACTCCAGGAAATCTTTGTGCACAAAGATGAGCTTGATAAAGCTGTTTTAATTGTTGAGGGTATTACTTCTAATTTAGAAACCTAAAACTTTTATACTGTAATAGCATACATTTTATTTCGCAACGCCTTTATTTTAGGATCTTGCATGTATTCATCAAACGTAGTATATCTATCAATAACCCCACCTGGTGTTAACTCCACCACTCTATTGGCAACGGTTTGTGCAAACTCATGATCATGTGTGGTAAACAAAATGGTGCCTTTAAAATTTTTCAGCGAATTATTAAACGCGGTAATACTCTCTAAATCCAAATGGTTAGTGGGCTCATCTAACTGAAGTACATTAGCTCTGGTCATCATCATACGTGATAACATACAGCGAACTTTCTCGCCTCCCGATAATACAGACGATTTTTTAAAAGCTTCTTCACCACTAAAAATCATTTTACCTAAAAACCCACGGATATTAACTTCTTCACGTTCTTCTTCGGTTTTTGCCCATTGACGTAACCAATCAATTAAGGTTAAATCGTTATTAAAAAATTCGCTATTATCCAGTGGTAAATACGATTGTGTAGTAGTAACACCCCAGGCAAATTTGCCGGAATCTGCTTTTTCTTTATTATTTATTATTTGATAAAATGCAGTTGTAGCCCTAGAATCTCTTGAAAAAACTACAACTTTATCGCCTTTATTTAAATTAAGATCAATATCCTTAAACAAAATTTCGCCATCTATTGATGCAGACAAGCCATTAATATTTAAAATTTGATCGCCTGCTTCTCTATCACGTTCAAAAATAATGGCCGGATAACGACGGCTTGTACGTCTAATATCTGCTATATTCAATTTTTCAATCATCTTTTTTCTACTTGTAGCTTGCTTACTTTTTGCAACATTGGCAGAAAAACGGCGTATAAACTCTTCTAGCTCTTTTTTCTTCTCTTCAGCCTTTTTGTTTTGTTGAGCATGTTGTCGTGCAGCCAATTGAGAAGACTCGTACCAAAACGTATAATTACCAGAATAATGATTTATTTTCCCAAAATCGATATCAGAGATATGCGTACAAACGGCATCTAAAAAGTGACGGTCGTGAGAAACAACAATAACGCAGTTATCGTAATTAGCCAGAAAATTTTCTAACCAGGATATTGTTTCATAATCCAGGTCGTTGGTAGGCTCATCCATAATTAATACATCCGGATTTCCAAATAATGCCTGTGCCAATAACACCCGCACTTTTTGTTTTCCATCTAAATCGGCCATTAATGTATAATGAAATTCTTCCTTAATTCCCAAATTAGATAACATTGAAGCGGCATTACTATCTGCATTCCAGCCATCCATTTCTTCAAACTGCACCTGAAGCTCGCCTATTTTTTCAGCATTTTCATCTGAATAATCTGCATAAAGGGCATCGATTTCGGTTTTTATCTTGTATAATGGTTGGTTACCCATTAAAATCGTTTCTAAAACGGTATGTTCATCATATAAATTATGATTTTGTTCTAGCACAGACATACGCTTACCAGACTCTAAAGATACATGACCTGATGTTGGTTCTTGTTTACCAGAAATGATCTTTAAAAAAGTAGACTTTCCAGAACCATTTGCGCCAATAATACCGTAGCAATTGCCATTATTAAAGGTTGTATTAACCTCGTCGAAAAGTACACGCTTTCCAAATTGAACAGATAAGTTAGAAACTGATAACATAGTGTTTATTTAATTTTTTGCAAAAGTAGAAAAATGAATTGTAAGTGGAAACATCCTTTCCTTATTTTTAAATTGAAAAAACAACAATATTGTATGTAATTTACTATAATTCCAGCAATAACATTTAACAACGCCTTAACAGCACTTTATAAATACAAGCTATACTTTTGTTATATCTAGCATTATGCTAAAGCAATTTTTTGAAGAGGGAATATGAAATTTTATTATTGGATAGTCTGCGTTGCAATGATACTTACCAGTTGCAAAAAAGATAACACTCAGGAACACAGTGATTATGCTTTTTTAGGCGGCGAAATTATTAATGCAAATAATAATTATGTGGTACTATCAAAATCCAAGCATATTATAGACACTATTAGATTAGATGGCAATAATAGGTTTATATATAAAGTAAACCATTTAAAATCTGGTCTTTATACTTTTAAGCATGGAGGTGAATACCAAATGGTTTTATTAGAACCTAATGACAGTATCATGTTTAGGCTTAACACGTTGGAATTTGACGAGTCGCTGGTTTATACTGGAGATGGTGCCAAAAAAAATAATTACCTAATAAACGAGTTTTTAAGAAACGAGGTAGAAGAAAAAAAGGTTTTTAAATATTGTCAATTAAGTGCAGAAGCATATCAAAAAGAAGTAGATTCTTTAAAAAATGTTAAATTAAAAAAGCTTAAAAAGTTTAAAAACAAATACGATACTTCAGATTTGTTTAATAAAATTGCACTTGCAAATATTGAATACAACTACTATTTTAACAAAGAAATTTACCCCTTTGTACATTATAAAGGCAATAAGAATGATATTTTAAACACGCTTCCAAAAGATTTTTATAATTACCGAAAACATATAAATTATAACGATGCCTTCCTTAAAGACTACTTTGTTTACAACACCTTTTTACGTTGGAATTTTAGTAATATCGCTCTTAAAGAACATTACAAACACTCAGATAACAATCACTTTAAAAGCTCAAATGTTTGCTATAATTTAGATAGGCTTGCGCTTATCGATAGTTTAGTAACAGATAATCAAATAAAGGAAGATTTATTTTATCATTATACCATAACTTTTTTAAATAAAAGCAATAGTGAGAAGCACAACAATACCATCTTAAAATTCTACACTAACAAAAGCTCGAATAGCGAAGGAAAAAAAGTTATTACGCGCTATGCCAGTGCCTTAAATAAATTAAAATCTGGCGCAGCATTTCCTGAAATACAATTAATAGATGCCAAGGGTTCTGAAACTAGTATTGGCCACATCATAGATTCGCCCATAGTGATTTGCTTTTGGTCTCAAACCTATTACGAACATTTTAAGGAGAGTCATCATAAAATTCGTGAATTAAAAGTAAAATATCCCGAAATAAAGTTTATTGTAATTAATATAGACGATTATGAGCTGAAAGCTTCTTTAAAGGCATTAAAAAGAAACAGAATCCCGTTTAAAGATCATTATAAATTTTAAATCCCCACTTGAATCAAGGGAGGTGTTAGCGATATACCCCATGACAAAAGCTTTTATTATAGATGAAAACCAGAAAATAATAAACAGCAAAGCAAATATTTTTGCCAGGAATTTTGAAGAGCAACTTTTAGGATTAATCAACAGGTAATAAAATTAAAAAAGCCTCAACCGAATTAAAGTTGAGGCTTTTTAATTTATTAATAGTATGTGATTAATTTCCTTTTTTATAGTCTGCTAAAAATTTAGCCAAACCAATATCAGTTAAAGGGTGTTTCAATAAGCCTTCTATGGAACTTAATGGTCCTGTCATAACATCAGCACCTATTTTTGCACAATCAATAACATGCATAGTATGGCGTACAGAAGCTGCTAAAATTTGAGTTTCGAACGCATAATTATCATAAACATGTCTAATTTCAGAAATTAAGTTTAATCCATCTGTAGAAATATCATCTAAACGCCCTATAAAAGGCGACACATAAGTTGCACCTGCCTTAGCAGCCAGAATAGCTTGTCCCACAGAAAACACAAGGGTTACATTTGTTTTAATACCTTTCTCTGCAAAATATTTACAAGCTTTAACACCATCTTTAATCATTGGTAATTTCACAACTATTTGGTCGTGTAATTCGGCTAAAGCCTCGCCTTCTTTAACCATACCCTCAAAATCTGTAGAAATAACTTCAGCACTCACATCTCCATCAACAATATTACAAATATCAACATAGTGTTTTAAAATATTATCGTGTCCTGTAATGCCTTCTTTAGCCATTAACGATGGGTTTGTAGTAACACCATCAAGTACACCAAGGTCTTGTGCCTCTTTTATCTGATCTAGATTTGCAGTATCAATAAAAAATTTCATCCGTATATATTTAGTTGTGTTTTACATTTTGAGCCTTATTCTCGCAACAAAAAAGTTGCCCAGGTCTGGCTTCGCTATATCTTTTTTTAAATAAAAAAAGATACGTTTATCCTGAGCGCAGCCGAAGGACTACTATCCTTAACGCGTTGCAAATCTACAACTTTATATAGCTTTAAAAATTGTTTTTTAATTAAAATATATTAACAATTTATAAATAAAACACATCCTGTTATTTAATGGCAATGGTATACGTTTTTGAAGTACTGTCGGTACATAATGCGTCATCAAACCTCTGATTACCATTTTCGTCATAATAGTATTCATTAAGCGCATCAACATCTAAATACACTGTAAATGTATATCTACCTGCCCTGGTAGGCATCCCTTCAATAAAAACATCTCTATAATCTATAATAACCTCCAAACCATCTGGTATTTTACCGCGTACATCAAAATAGTAATCGTAAGCGTTATCTTGAGGTTCATTTTTAATTTCTGCAGAAATTATTTCAGAATAATATTGATTTACCCCACCAATAGCAAGTTTTTTATCAGATAGTACAGGGCGAACATTAATGATGCAGTCTACAACATTTTCACAGCTATTAAATGTAAAAAAAGAAAATAAAAGAATGATAAGTAAGAATTGTTTCATCTGTTGATATTTATCGTTAATGCTGTCTGATCTAATGCGCTATTAGCATAGGATTGAAATCAAAACTATTTTTAAAGCGCATTACATGACGAAAGATTTTAAAACAATACGTATCAACTAATATGCCAAAATATTAAAGCTTATAGTGGTTCATTAATAATTTTTCATAAACTCTATCTGGGAGTACTCTTTTAAGAACAATTGAAAACTTTTGCATAAACTCCCCTACTTTATAATGTCCCTTTGGGTGCTTAGCATGTATAATCTTATATATGGCTTCGGCCATCATATTAGGGTTGCTGCCAGCATCGACATGCTCATTCATTAGCTCCAAAGTTTTTCCATAAGATATTTTATAAGGAGAATCTTCCAGTAATGGTGCATGGTAACGACCAGCGGCTATATTAGTAGCAAAGTCTCCGGGTGCCACATTAGTCATATCAATATTAAACGCTTTCAATTCCATCCTAAACGCTTCAGTTAAAAGTTCTAAAGCCCCTTTACTTGCGCTGTAAATACCTCGGTATGGCAATCCCATATAGCCTGCTATAGACGTTACATTTATTATTAAACCTGATTTTTGCTCACGCATTTGCGGTAAAACGGCTTTAATAACATTTATAGGTCCAAAAAAATTGGTTTCAAAATTGGCTTTAATTTCCGCTTCGGGAGTTTCTTCTATAGGTCCAGTAATTCCAGCGCCTGCATTATTAATAAGAATATCTATTTTACCTTCGGCATTAATAATAGTACTAACAGTATTATTAATAGTATCTGTTTTTTAACGTCTAACTGTAGTATAGGGAATTTACTGTTCTTATAATTTTCAGGGTTTCTACTGGTACCGTAAACCACAAATTCTTTTTGAATTAAATACTCACCAACAGATTTTCCTATTCCCGAAGAGCCACCTGTTATCAAAACAACTTTAGACATTCTTTTTTATAAAAATTAATCCCTCAAAAATACAATAATAATTATGAGATTCCCATCTTCATGATAATACTATAAACTAAAAAAATCTTGGTTTGCAGGAGCTATCAAGATTTAAGTTTATTGTACAAAAAAAGGCAAGCTACCTACATCACACCGCTACGACCATTTACCTTTGCTGCGTTCCCGCCCTGGAGGATTCAACAGGAGCTGGTTGTGTAGGACTTGCCGGCTGCAAAGATACAACCTTTTAAAATTTTCACAATAATTTTTTAAACTGTTTTTAAATAAATATCTTGCTATAAATTTATAGTACAAAATGAATACATTCAAAGCCCTCACAATCATATTTTTAGGTTTATTTTTTATGTCTTGTGGTTCTAATACTGGCCAGAAAAAAAGCGATTTTGCTATTAAAACCAATGCAGAAAAAGGAAATATTTCTATATCCAAAACTCTAGACCTTTCTTTAGAGAACAAAAAGGAGCACACCATAGATTCAGTAGTCTACACTTTGAATGGTAAAAAAATTGAAGAAAAACTAAAATTAAGCAAGCACAAATTAGGAAAACACACGATTGAAGCCATTGTTTATTATAATAATAATGAAAAACAAACTACCAATACAAGTATTACTATTTTAAATAATACTACCCCTAAAATTTATACTTTTAATATTATTAATGAATATCCACATGATATAACTTCATACACCCAGGGTATTGAATTTTTTAAGGATACTATTTACGAAAGCACGGGGCAATACAAAGAATCAAAACTCAGAAAGCTTAATTATAAAACAGGGGAGGTTATAAAAAATCTAAACTTGGCCAATGAATATTTTGGAGAAGGATTAACCATTTTAAATGATAAAATTTATCAGCTCACATGGCAAAGAGGTACTGGTTTTGTTTATGATGTAAACACTTTTGATAAACTAAGCAGTTTTAATTATGGCAATAGTAAAGAAGGTTGGGGCTTATGTAATAACGATAGTACCATTTACAAAAGTGATGGTACTGAGAAAATATGGCTTTTAAACCCAGAAACTTTAATTGAACAAGATTACATTCAAGTGTTTACTAACAAAGGTAAAATTGGGCGGATTAATGAATTAGAATGGATAAACGGGCAAATTTACGCAAACATTTATCAAAAAAACGGTGTGGCCATTATAAATCCAAAAAATGGTGCCGTAATAGGTGTTATTGACTTTTCTTCATTAAAAGAGAAAGTAACCCAACACGAGAAACTAGATGTTTTAAACGGTATTGCTTACAACCCAAAAACAAAAACCATATTTGTAACGGGTAAACGCTGGGATAAATTATTTGAGGTGGAGATTGTTGAAAAATAAACTTCATGTTACTAAAAAACCTTCTGTTTAGCTATAGTTTCATGCTGACTGTAGAAATAATTTATCACCAATTATATTAAATGTATTACTTTACTATGATATATTTATACATGTTTTGTTTTTTACACTCATGATCATGATTATAGCTAAATAAAATATTAGCAATAATTATTTGTAATAACTAAAGAAACAAATT
The DNA here is from genome assembly GCA_965224845.1 of Wocania sp. Lineage (GTDB taxonomy): Bacteria > Bacteroidota > Bacteroidia > Flavobacteriales > Flavobacteriaceae > Wocania_A. The sequence goes on along the minus strand of CBDDAJ010000014.1, from coordinate 86,361 downwards.
TTTATTTATGCCTTTAACTATTGTTATTCTTGGGATAGTTCTATTATTTTTTTTAATAGCTGTATCCAGGCTTAATGCTTTTATTTCGTTTATTATAGTCTGCCTTTTTGTTGGTATCCTGCAAGGTATGGGATTAGAACAAATTACCCAATCTATCCAAACAGGCATTGGGAGTACCTTAGGGTTTTTAGTTATGATCCTTGGCTTGGGTGCTATGCTTGGAAAACTGGTTGCCGATAGTGGTGCTGCACAAAGAATCACATCAAAACTGGTGGCTTTCTTTGGAGTAAAGTATATTCAATGGGCTGTTGTTTTAGCGGGGTTTATTGTAGGTATCCCCATGTTCTATTCTGTTGGATTTGTAATATTAATTCCTTTAGTATTTACTGTTGCCGCTGCAACAGGCTTACCTTTAATTTATGTTGGACTCCCCATGCTTGCCTCCTTATCTGTAACTCATGGATTTCTTCCTCCTCACCCGGCTCCTACTGCTATATCAGTAATGTTTAAAGCCGATATTGGTAAAACCTTATTGTATGGAATTATAATCGCTATACCCGCAATAATTATTGCAGGTCCCTTATTTTCCAGGACAATAAAAAATATAAAAGCCACGCCTTTAAAAGAGTTTTACAACCCGGTAATTTTAAAAGATGAAGAAATGCCCGGGATTGGAATTAGTATCTTTACAGCATTGCTTCCTGTTATTTTAATTGCCCTTTCCACAATTTTCAATCAATTTCTAAACGAAGGCTTGCTAAAAAAGATTATAACTTTTATTGGTAACCCAGCTATTGCAATGCTCATTTCGGTTTTAGTTGCACTATACACACTTGGTATTGCCCGGGGTAAAAAAATGCCAGAGCTCATGGACTCAGTCTCAAATGCAGTTTCTAGTATTACTATGGTGCTTTTAATTATAGCTGGTGCCGGGGCATTAAAACAAATTTTGACCGATAGTGGTGTAAGCGATTATATTGCCCATTTATTAAAAGATTCAAACTTGTCGCCTTTAATACTAGGCTGGCTCATCGCAACAGTTATTCGGGTTTGTGTTGGTTCTGCCACAGTAGCAGGATTAACCGCTGCGGGTATTGTGCTCCCTTTAATTTCTAGCACTAGTGTAAGCCCAGAATTAATGGTGCTTGCCATAGGCTCTGGAAGTTTAATGCTATCGCATGTAAACGATGGTGGGTTTTGGATGTTTAAAGAGTACTTTAATCTTACAATAAAAGAAACGCTTTCTACATGGAGCATTATGGAAACCACCGTTGGTGTAATGGGCTTAATTGGCGTTTTAATATTAAATACATTTATATAAACATGTTAGCATCAGAAAAAGTTAAAGTCTTAGCATTAGAATTTCCACCAGCACCAAAACCGGCAGGTGTATACAAACCAATATTAGTTGTAGATAAGTTTTTATATGTTTCTGGTCATGGTCCAGTGAATATTGATGGCAGCCTTATGCAAGGTCGGGCAGGAGACAATATTAGTGATGATGAAGCAAAACTGGCTGCGAGACAAGTTGGTTTAACAGTACTTTCGTCCATAATAACCCACTTTGGAAGCCTGGATAAAATTAAAAGAGTCGTTAAAGTTTTAGGTATGGTAAATTGCAGTCCAGATTTCATTAATCATCCTTATGTTATAAATGGATTTAGTGAACTTATGGCTGATGTATTTGGAGAAGAGTATGGCATTGGGGTAAGAAGTGCTGTAGGTATGATGCTTCCTGATGGCATTCCTGTAGAAGTAGAAGTTATGTTTGAATTATATTAAATGATGCAAAACCCGGATTGGTATAAAATTAGTAACGCTGAAAACTTGGCTACTCCTGCCCTTTTGGTTTATCCAGAAAGGATAGAAAAGAACATTCAAACCATGATCAAAATTGCCGGGGGTACTGAAAATTTACGTCCCCATATAAAAACCCATAAGATTGCTGAAATCATAAATTTGCAATTACAGTACGGTATTACAAAGTTTAAGTGCGCTACTATTGCTGAAGCAGAACTTTTGGCTATGTGTAAAGCTAAAGATATTCTTTTAGCCATGCAACCTATTGGACTTAATGCTCACAGGTTTGTTCAATTGATCAAAAAATACCCTAACTCTCAATTTTCAGCCATTACAGATAATTATAAAACCATTGAGAAGCTTTCAAAAATAGCTTCTGAAAAGAATACGGTTATTTCATTGTGGTTAGACATTAATAATGGTATGCATAGAACGGGGGTTTCTAACAACGTACTGGCCGTAAAATTATACCAAAGCATGGCTTCAAATCCTAATTTGATAGCCAAAGGCTTACATGTTTACGACGGACATATTAAAGACGCTGATTTAAACCTGCGTAAAAAGGCATGCCATAGTGCTTTTAAAATGGTTACAGATATAAAAACCGATATAGAAAACTCAGGCACTATTGTTCCGTTCATTGTTGCTGGTGGCACACCATGTTTCCCTATTCATGCAAAAAGAAAGCACGTTGAAGTTAGCCCGGGTACGCCATTGTTATGGGATCAGGGCTATAAAAATGCCTTTAAAGATTTGCCGTTTCTACCAGCTGCTGTTTTATTAGGACATATTATTAGTAAACCCAAAGAACATTTTATTTGTTTAGACTTAGGCCATAAAGCTGTTGCTGCAGAAATGGCATTTCCCAGAGTGGAAATTTTAAACATTCATAACAGTAAACAAATTAGCCACAGTGAAGAGCATTTAGTTTTAAAGTGCAACACTTCTAACAATTATGCAATAGGAGACGTTTGTTATGCAATACCAATGCATATTTGCCCAACAGTAATCAAATATAATGAGGTTTTTACTGTTTCAAACAGTAAAATAGAAGGCAGATGGAAAATAGCTGCAAGAGATTATAAAATAACTATATAAATTAAAATGCAAAATGTTTATACTAGATGCACACTTAGATCTTGCCATGAATGCCTTAGAATGGAATAGAGATCTAACTTGGACTGTTGAAGCTATTAGACATAGTGAAACAGGGATGACCGATAAACCCGACAGGGCAAAAAATACGGTTTCTTTAGATGCCATGCGAAAAGGAAATATTGGTCTCTGTGTTGCAACACAAATTGCCAGATATGTAAAAAAAGGAAGTGCTTTACCCGGCTGGAACTCACCACAACAGGCATGGGCACAAACTCAGGGGCAATTAGCCTGGTATAAAGCCATGGAAGATATTGATGAAATGGCACAAATTACTAATCTAGAACAATTAAACAAGCATTTAAATTTGTGGAAGCAAAATACAGCTAAAAAACCCATAGGCTATATTTTAAGCTTGGAAGGCGCAGATTCTATAATAAATATGGCATATTTAGAAAAGTCGTACGAACAAGGATTAAGAGCTATAGGACCTGCACATTATGGCCCGGGCACTTATGCCCATGGTACAGATTCTGTTGGTGGAATTGGTGCTAAAGGAAAAGCCTTGCTTAAAAAAATTGAGGACTTAAATTTAATTCTTGATGCCACACATTTATGTGATGAGAGTTTCTGGGAAACCATGAAGCTATACAATGGACCCATTTGGGCTAGCCATAATAATTGCAGAACGTTTGTAAACCACAATCGGCAATTTGCTGACGAACAAATTATTGAATTAATTAACAGAAATGCCGTTATAGGAATCGCTTTAGATGCGTGGATGATGGTTCCAAATTGGATACGAGGTAAATCTACACCAGAAAGTATGGGGGTTACCTTAAATCACATGATTGATAATATAGACCATATCTGTCAACTCTCTGGAAATTCACTACATGTTGGCATAGGAACAGATCTGGACGGCGCTTTTGGAAAAGAGCAAACTCCATATGACCTAGATACAATTGCCGATCTGCAAAAAGTTCCTGTAATGTTATCAAAAAAAGGGTATTCAAAAGAAGATATAGAAAATATAATGAGTGAAAATTTTATACGGTTCTTAAAAAGAATATGGAAATAAACCTTTCATTTATATGCAAAACAACCTAAATACTATAAAATTATTTGTAGTGCTATTTTTTGTATCAGCCATTTTTTTAGGCTGTAAACCTATTTCCAAAGAGCAATTAAACAGTGCTACAAATTTGGTTCTATCGAATGACTGGTATATTTCCGGACCAACCATAGAAACCGAAGGTGAAATAAATAATTTTCGAAAAAGTAATGGGGTTATTCAAGTAACTACAAATAATTTACCTGTAGGCGAAATAGAATTAAATGTTATGATTACACCATCTTCTTCAAATGATGGTCCAGCAACCAGGTTAAATAATAATTCTACCTTTTTACAAGTTACTTACAAATCATCTCATTTAATAAAGCTGCAAGCACGAGAAGGCGATAAATCTGGCTCTGGTTGTATCCATGGCGGGTCGCATCCAAGAGTTGATTTACAAGCTTCTCCAGATAAATTTGCTACCATTAACATACCATGGAAAAATTTTAGATTGGATGGAAAACCAGATGGAAAATTATTAGACATTAATAATTTATGCAAATTAAATTTTGTCAATTACAACCCCGTTGCAAAATCTACCTTAGAAATTTCTTCAGTAAAAATTGAAGGCTTTAAATTGTAACCCTTTTGAATTAATAAACTGCTAAAAAGATTTACGAACTGCACTTTGAGTACATGGACAATTACTAATCCCCTGTAAAAAGTCTATTCCTATAGTAACAACATGTGTTCCAGAATTAAATCTGGACAAATCGTTAATGGTTACCTGATACGCATAACCAAAGTAGAACTGCCGCTTTTTAAAACCAGCCATAGGGCCTATATTAAGAGGTTTAAAGAATTGATCGTTGAGAAAGCGATAAGATATACCTCCCCAATAATAGTCATCGTTTTTGTTGTATTTTCTAAATTTGAAGTTAAGATCGGTAGCAGAACGTTTATCACTGCTAAATAATTGATAAAAGATAGTAGGTTCGTATTCTAAGCCACTCTTTTTAGGGCCTCTAAAAGTAAAACCAGAATATATTTGATAGTTAGAAAGTAGATTGGGCTCCAATTTTCTTATAGAACTATCAAAATCTTTATCCAATATATTATTAGCATTAAAACTAACAAAGAACCCTTTATACCTGTAAAGTGCACTAATATCAAAATTATGATTAGACGTTCGTCTATCATCAGTAACAAAAGGGTCTACTACAGGGTTTTCGTAACCTGTATTGAAATTATTAATATCTATTCTAAAATTATTTAAGTTATAGGAAATACCAAATGACAAATATTGCTTGGTATAATAATCTAAAACAAGGTGATGCGCAAACGAGAACTTAGCTCCCGTTTGAATAGTATTTCCATTTCTATCATTATATAGTGACACACCAATACCAGATCGGTCTGCTATTCTAAAGTCGCCATAAATGGATTGATTATCTGGTGCTCCTTTTATACCTACCCATTGGGTTAGTCCGTTAGCTCTAATTTTTAAATTATCTCCAATACCTGCATAAGCAGGAGATATAACAAATTCGTTATCTGCTAAATATTGTGTAAAAACAGGCAAATTTAACTCCTGTCCATAACTATATGTTACGGTTACAAAAAGAATATATAGGATTCGTTTTCTCATTTTAATTTTTTTTTGAGGGTTTTATCGATATAGTGTAAAATGTCCAACAAACTCTCGATCGTCCAGGTTATCATTTAATTTTACTACATACCAGTAATCACCAGTAGGGAGTTCTTTCCCATTATATTTACCATCCCACTTTTGTCCAACACGAAGTGTTGCTATTTTACGACCATATCTGTCGAAAATATCAAACGTCATATCTCTATATTGATCTGTACAACCAGGGCCCCATTCATCTAGAACTCCATCGTTATTAGGTGTAAAATAATTAGGAATACACACATCTATATATTCAAAATATCCAGTAGCAATAGCAATACAACCATTACTATCTGTTACAGTTACCGTATAATCACCTGAAGCATAAATAAGGAACGTATTGGTGCTTCCATAAGACACACCATTCAGTGTATACTCATAATCTCCCGATCCTCCAGAGGCTACTGCAACAATTTCGTTTAAAGCACCTTCTTCCAAAACTAAAACCAAGGGATCGTAAGCATTTATATCGAAGGTCTCTGTTCTTTTAATACATCCATTCGTATGTCTTACATCTATATAATGCCCCAATCCTGGTGGCACATCAGTAAATATATTACTCGTTTGATATGCGCCTCCGTTTAGTGAATAATCTAAATCTGAAGTGTTTACACTAGCATCAACTGTTACAATAACAGTATTGGTAGATAAATTGTTTATACAACCATAGTCTACTTCTACCATAGGGTCTATGAATACTGATGGTGGAAATGTGATATTCCATTCAGATTCACAGCCTTGGGCATCACGTACGTAAACGATATGATCACCTCCTGCTAAGCCTGTAAAATCAAATTGGGTTTGCGTTAAAGTACCTGTTGTATATGTCCCGTTAATATCATCTAAACTAACACTGTAAGGTAAGCTTCCTCCTGAAATTTCAATACTAAATTCGCCATCTAGGTCACCATTACAAACTTCAGGAATAATTGAGTTTGAAACAATACTAAGCATAACCGGAACAGGCTCATTTATTGTGAAATCTAAAATAACAAAACAACCTAATTCATCTTGTGCTATAGCCTGATACGTTCCTGGTGCTAGATCTTCAAAAACCGGCGTGTCAAAAAATTGGTTCAATTGAGGAGAAATAGCATATTTTATAATACCAGTTCCGCCCGATGCGGTAATTTCCATCACACCATCATTACTTCCTGTACATGTAACATCAGTTACCGTAAAGTTTGCCGTTAATGGTGCTGCTGGCTCTGTAATTATTGTTTGATCGCTTGTAGCTAAACAGTCTCCACTATCAACCTGTACCTGATAGGTTCCAATGGGCAAATCTGTAAACACTCCTGGACTGGTTTGTATTGGTGCCGGAGTAATATCTGTCCCTGAACCATCTTGCAATGTATAAATATAGCTTCCTAAACCACCTTCAGCTGTAGCTATTATAACACCAGTACTATCACCGGCACAATTAATTGAAGCATTAGTCGTATCTAAACCAACCATTAATGTTGGTAACGGGTCTATTGTTATTTCATTAGAAGCACTGGATATACAACCGTTAGCATCTCTTACATAATATATATAGACTCCGGGAGTCGCACCATTAATTGTTGTAGATGATGCAAAAGAACCTAAAACAGTAGCAAAAGTAGCAGAACTACTATATTCATAAGTTCCGGTTCCGCCAGTTGCGCTTAAAGTAAGTGTAGCATCTGTAGTACAAGTTGGTGTTGTAGCTGTTACTAAACTTGCTTGAATTTGTGTAGGTTCAGAAATGATTATATCTGCTGATGGGAATCTACAATTATATCCATCAGTAACAACCACATTATAAGTTCCTGCTCCAAGACCTGTAAATACATTTGATGATTGAGGTCCTGATGTACTTACCGTTGGGGAAGTCATATTCAAGGTATACGAATAATTACTTCCTTCTCCACCACTTATAGCACTTACTGTTATAGTGCCGTTTGTATCTCCAAAACAAGATAATAAAGGGCTATCTGCTGTTACCGTAGCTGTAATTGGAGGAGGCACATTTAATGGCACTGTCTCAGAAACTATACATCCGCCGGCATCTCTTACATTAACAGTATAAATCCCTGCTGATAAATTAGTAAACGTTCCATTTGGAGAATATGCTACTGTTGTGGCTCCTGTTAATTCATATTCATAAGTTCCCCAGCCACCACTTGCAACAGCAGTTATTGTTCCGCTATTATTATCACAGGTTACATTTGATGTTTCTGTAGCTACTACAGACAAAGCATCAGCAGGAGATTGAATAATTACACTTCCGGTATTAGAACAAAACGGGCTGGCAGTTTCTGTAATAACTATAGAATAAGTCCCTGCTAACAATCCTGTAACTGGTTGCGGATTTGTAGATGTATTAGCAGCTACAACTCCAAAAACAGAAGTACTGGAACTATCAAACACTTCGTAATTATATGCTCCTGAATAACCACTCACATTCAACTCAAATGAACCATCATTATTGGTAAAACAGGTTACTGGAGTTGGCGTTGTGGTTATTGTTGGAAGTGTTGCTGTAGGCACCACTATAATTGCATCTTCAGAACACAATGTAGTAGTATCAGTAATGGTTACAGTATAAGTACCAGATGGCACACCTGAAAACACATTACCACTTAAACTGATTGTTACTGGATTAGGACTTATAGCATATGTATACGTTCCTGTTCCTCCAGATCCGGTCACAGTGATTTCACCATCATTATCATTACAGGATGCCAATGCCGTTACTGTTGGTATTAAATCTATAGGCGCTTCAATGGTTACAGTTACTGTGTTTCCACAACCATTAGCATCTTGAATTTCTACAGTGTGTATACCAGATGCTAAGTTTGATATGGTAAACGGGGCTGTACGGGTTTGAAATACACCACCATCAATACTATAACTATATGGTGCAATACCAGCAGTTGTTAATGCAACATCGATTTCAAAATTACCTTCTGTTACCGTACATTGGTTAGCGACTGTTGCTGTTATAACAGGTTCTGGATCTGCGGGTAAAACTAAAACCGGAGTCGACTTAATACAACCATTAGCATCTATAACATGCACGTAATAACTATTAGCATCAACATTAAAAGTACTGGCAGAAGCCCATAAAGGATCTGTAGCTAATGGTGGAATTGCCGAGGTTGTTATTTGATATAAATATGGTGCCGTTCCATTTGTAGCTATAGCACTAATTAGTCCAGAATTTGGATTACAATTTGCATTTTTATCAACCGTAGCAGTTATATCTAAATCTATTGCAGATTCAGTTATTTCAAAAATTGCCGTTGCAGATTGACAGCCATTAAATGCCCCTGTGCCATTTTCAGTAAAAACAATATAATATTGCCCTACAGCCAGGGTTCCCGGTGATGGTGTTGTTACCGTTTCTGGCGTTCCAAAAGTAACTGGTAAATTTGTTGGCCCATCTACTAGTACATTAGTATAAGCCGTATAAATTGTATAATCGACTGAAGTCGTTGTACTATCAAAATTATCAATTGTAAAAGTTACGCTGCCATTGCTTTCACCAATACACACTACATTATTAGGAACTACTGATGATGTTAAAGTAGACGCAGAGGCTATAGGTGCATCTGCCGATTTAACATAATAACAATCAGTTACCAGATCGTGCACTACAAAAGTATAAACAACTCCTGGAATAAGATTTGTAAATGTTCTTCTATTGGGAAACCCAACATCTGAAGGAAAAAACGTTGATGTATAAGGCGCAGAATTAAATTCTAAAATACCAAACTCATAGCTACCACTACCTACAGCAGATATAGCTTCTACAATAGCTGTACCCCCTGAGGCACAATCTGGTACAACGGTAGTAACATCAATTAATAAGTCTGAAGGTGGAGATGCAATAACTATTTGCTGAGACAAACTACAGCCATTAGCATCAACTACATTTATGGTGTAAGTCCCAAAATTAATAATATTGAATGTATGATTTTCATTGGATACTGCTGCATATGGATTCCCTGCAATAACATCATTAAAATTATTAGTAATATAATATGTAAAAGGAGCAGTTCCTCCTGCTACATTTTCAACAGTAATTGAACCTAAACTTGAGCCACCGGGATTATTACAAGTAATATCTACCTTGGTTAAATCAAAAGTAATTGGGCTAGGCTCTGTAATTACAATAGTTTCTGTATCTGTACAAGATTTAGAATCTGTTAATGTAATTGTATATGTTCCTGCCGGAAGACCACTTGTTTGTGTTCCATAATTGGTACTTGTTGTATCATTATTAACGTTAATTACAAAAGGAGGTGTTCCTACTGCGTTATTAATAGTTATTTGAATGGCTGCATTAGAATCTCCGTGACATAAAATGGGTTGTGTTTGCACCACAGAAATAATTTCCGGTAACGTAATGGCATTTATAGTTTGCACATTAGATACGGCAGAACATCCATTGGCATCGGTTACTTCAAATTGATATGTACCATCTGCAGCCGTTGTATAAGTAAATGGTGTACCTGTTACCCCCAAAGAAATATAAGCACCTCCATTAAATGAAACGGCATATGTAAATGGTGAAGCGCCTCCAGAAATTGTTCCGACAATTGAAGCATCCGGTGATACTGTACAGTCTAAATCTTTAGTTAGAACAGTGCTTACCGAAATTGGTGGTAACGGTGCTATAGTATACGATTCGCTGTATACACAATTATTGGCATCTCTTACCTGAAATGTATAGGTATCTGGTGATAATCCTAAAAACACATTAGAAGATTGATATGCTGTAGCCGAAGCTGCTGGTGCTGTTATTTGGTATTCTAGTGGCCATGTACCTCCTGTAGTACCTGTAATTGTAACATCTGTTGTAATTGCTGGGCAACTTAAAGGAGTATTACTAAAGGTTAAATCTGTAGGCGGGTTTAACGGATCTATAGTTATTGGTGCTGTAACAAAAGTACAGTTATTGCCATCTCTAATAGTTACTGTATAGATACCATCGGTTAGCCCGGAAAATGTTGTACCGGACTGGAAAGTAAAACCATCAAGACTATAAGTATATGGTGGAGTTCCTCCGGAAACACCAGAAACGGTTATAACACCATTAGTGACACAGGTATAAGGTGTAGTTAATGTAGCTGTTCCTGAAATTGCAGTAGTGGCTATAATAGATATAAGCTGTGGTGGGGTTACACATACTTCGGTTCCAAAAGTATATTGAACAACAACATTATAATCTCCAGCTGCAAGTCCGGTAAATGCAGGTGAATTAAAGAATGTAACTCCGTTATCTATACTGTACTGTAAACTATTACCATTAGGATTGGTTACATTAATGTTTATTGCTCCAACATTACCATCATCAGAACATAGAATATCTGTTTTAGTAACATTAAAATCCGGAGCCGGAGTGGCATTAACTGTCAGGGATGTATCAGCTGAACAGTTATTAGAATCTACAACCGTAATATTATATATTCCTGCATTTGGCACGTTTATTATAGGTGTTGTTTGGAAAACTGTAGTGCTATTTACAAAATAAAAATATGGAGGCGTCCCTCCTACCGGATAAACAGTAATCTCTCCATCAGTACAAGTCAAAGGTTTTGTTAGCGCTGAAGTAGCCTCTAATAAAGGCGGATTGATAATATCAATATTTCCGGTATAAGTACAGCCGTCTTCTGTTGATACATTAACCGTATAGGTTCCCGGGTTTAAATTTGAAAACGTATAATTATTATCATTTATAGGCCCTACACTATTTACCAAAGTTGCCCCATCATAAATTGAAAAGAAATATTGCGGACGCACATCATTTGCAGCCAATACAACGCTGCCTAATTCACCATTACAATACGGTTGTGTAACAATTGTAGATACTGTAAAATCGCGTTCCCGTATTTGAACATCTGGCACTGAAAAAATACAAGGGTTAGGAGTTACACCAATTTGTCTCACATATACGCTATAAATGTTAGGGGTAGTAATTGAAAACACATTACTAGCCTGGTAGTTTGTTCCATCAATACTGTACTCATACCCGCTAGGAACACCACCTACAACAATCTCTCCTGGAGTAGTACAGTAAATATCTCTGGATGTAACCGTAGGAACAAGTAGATTGGTATAAACATTAAAATAAAATTGATTAAAACAACCTCCTGTATAATTTAAGGTTAATCTATATTGACCAGCCGTATCTATTAAATAATTCGGGCCGGTTTCAACCTGATTCCAAGTACATCCTGGATCTTCGTTAGCACAATCCTGATCTGCAACTGCAGCACAACTTGTTTCATCAAGTTTTTCCCAAATTATAGATGATGTATCTGTTATATTGGTTTGAATATATCTTGTATCTCCTCCTCCGCATAAGAAAAAATTAGGCAATTCTTTACCATCGTTTGGACATATAACCACCTGATCGGCAAACGGAATTAACGGGTTAGTAACACCAGCTCCAAAAGTTACCACATTAAACTCCTGGTTTATTGATTGACAAGGTGCTGTAGCTGTATTACGAACATAATAAGTTCCTACAGCCGTTACTGTTATGGATTGTGTGGTTCCTATTACTGGTGTTCCGGTAGGACTTGTAGACCAAGAATAAGAATCGTAACCATCTCCGGCCGTAAGCACTGTACTTGCACCGCAAAGGATAACATCTTCAGTAAACGTACAATCTATATCTGCTAAAAAATTAGTAGCAGAAGGGTTTAATAAACAACCGGCATTGGTATTAAAACTCGGGTCGTCTGAAATTGTAAACGTTGGGTTTAACGTTCCGTTGTATGTTGCAAAAGCCTGGTTACTGATAATATTATCACAAGCATCATTTAACAAGCTACAAGTTTGTACAACAGTTACTTTAAAGCGAATTTCTTGTACCGGGTCGTTTTCTTCAACAACAGAGTTATCAACACTAAATATTATTTCCCTTGTAACAGGGTCGTAACTTTGCACCGTAACTCCTGGTGGTAAAACATCAATATCTGAAGGATAATTAAAAACGATATTTAAAGGAAGGATATCCCTGATAGTTAAATTTGTGGCATTATCATTTCCCGTATTCTGAAAACCAATAACATAATTTAATTCGTCTCCCAGACTAACTAATTGCCCCCCAATATCATTCCCCAGAGCATCTTCAACAATTTTAGTAAGTACAATATTTGGTTCTATAATATCAACCGCTAAGGCATAGAAATAAGGGAAATAGGTATCGCCGCTGGTTTCTAAACGAACGGTTCCAGATGTGGCATTGTTAGCAATAACTGTATTTCCCGGATTAGGTACAACCATCACACCTGTATCAAACCCTAAAGTATTAGTACTATTGGGATTTCTATTATTTACTGGTGTTGCGCTTAATTGTGTAACCGAGCTATTAAAAAAATTAGTGGCAGGTCTATCTACTGTAGAAAGGTTTACGCCATTAAGTAACAATTGATCTCCCAAAATAGGGCTATCGCCTTCTAAGGTTGCAAATGCAAAGTTTGCTCTAACTGGAGCTGGTGCAGGAACAGTTCTAAATCCAGAAACTGGTATATCTAAAGCTGGATTCCCTCCAGCAATACTTATAGCACTAAAACCATCAAAACTTGTAATCGACTTACCTGGTAATGTAGGGTTCTCATAAACAATAAACAAAGACCATCCTGCTGAATGTCCGGTACCATTATATGGCGTATATGTATCTGTCTGCCCTTCTGCACTAGAAACATTAGCTACTGTGTAAGTTCCTAAATCGGTACCTAAACCTGTAACAATACTTGTAACATCTGCATAACATGCATAAGGGAAGCTATCTCCTGCATCTACAGAGGTGCCGTTAGCATTAAATATTACTGTTCCTGTAATATCATTATAGCCTCCTGTTGGTCCTTTAAACTTAACATTTGTAATAGGCGCTGTTCCATTTGTTACTGCACCCCAATATAACCCGGCATGAATAATTCTATAACAACTAGGGTCTGGAATAACCAAATCTGCACTAGATGAACTAAATGTTGATGCATCGCCATCTATATCAATATACCGCATATCAACATTGTGATTGTAAACAGTATTATCATTAAAGGCATTATTATCCGGGCCTAAAATATTATTACCAATTAAAACGATATCACCTTTTAAATCTTGATTAAACCTAGGTGTAAAAGGCACAAAGTTTTGAGAAAAAGCTTGTAGGCTCAGCAAGAGAAATAAAACAACAAGTCCAATGTTTACATAAGTAGTTTTTTTCATAGTCGATTCTTTTAGCTTTTCTTTTTTTCTTGGGGGCATTAAAAAAGAAACATTCTGTATATTTAAAATCAACAAAGTAAGGTTATATTTACTTTAAAAGCATTTCATCTATATTTAATGATTTTAAACGGCTTAAATATCGTAATTTTTTTTGTAACTAAAAGAAATAAAAGTAACAAATTTGACAGTTTGTCGATAAAATACTACATTTAGACCTTACAAATAATCAATTTTGTAGTATTTTAAATACAATTAATAAAATATAAGCATGATAAAAAAGCTTAATATAATTTTGTGAATTAAACTAAGATGTAGCAGAAACAGTTAATCTGACATTAAAATGCTAAAAACATTAAAAAAGCTTACAACAAAACAGACAGTTAATCATTTTCTATTTTAACAAGAGCCATGGTATCATTATACGGTTTGCTCCCTTTTAGCTCCATGGCCTTTCTTGCAGATTGGATGTCATTAAACTTTTGGTAATAGATATAATATTTGCTCGTGGCTACATCAAAAAAGAAGTCTATATTAGATACTCCAGCAGCTACAGCCTTTCTTAAAAACTCATCTCTTTTGGCTACATCACTATGTACGCCAATTACGGCATAAAATCCACTTTCTGTGTTTTTAACACTCTTAACAATTTGTATGCTAGCGCTTTGTGCTTCACCAGGGTCAAAATCCTCTGAGGTTAAAGGTTCAGAGGCCACAGGTGTAAATTGTTTTATTTGATTTAAAGCAGCTCTATCTTTTTGGTACCTATCTTCTTCATTATCATATGCCGCACGTTTAATCCTTCTTTTTCTTTCTACCTCGGTTGCTACTTTTATAGTTTCTAAAGTAGTCAATAAACTCTCTTTCGTTCTTAAGACTTGTATCTGTTCTGCTTTCAGGTCTTGTATGGCTTTAGAATAAAATGCATTTTCAGGATCATTAACATCGCTTACTTCTTTAATTCTTTTACGATACAAAGTCTCTAATTGAGTTATTTTGTCGTTTTGAGATTCAATAATATTATCAATCTCAATCTTTAAAGCTTCTAACTTTGCTTTTTCGGCGCTTACGCTTTTAAATGGCTTTGGAGCTTTATATATACCTCTTTCACTTAAATCATTTTCTTCCTTTAAATCTTTAAGATCTTGGTTTCTACTAGCTACGGTTTCACTTAACTTTGTTAATAATTCCTGCTGTTCTATTTTAGAATCTGTTGTTAACTTAGTAAGATCGTATAAATATCTAGTCGTTTCATTAGTTGGTGCAGGCACAACTACACCATCCAATTCTATCATCTTAATAGCTTCTTCCTCGTTTGCTTTCTTTAGCGCTTCAGCTTCAGCTTGTGCCTTTTCCTCTGCTAACTTAATTCTGGCCTCTTCTTTCGCTTTCTCTTGAGCTTCAACCTTCGCTTTTTCTTCTAATTTTAATCTAGCTGCTTCCGCTGCTTTCCTCAACTGCTCTTCTTCATTAGCTTTTGCCTGTTCTTCTAGTTTAGTTTTAGCTGCTTCCGCTGCTTTTACTTTTTCTTCAGGTTGGGTTATATTGCTTTGTTCTTGTCCAGATTTAATATCCGTACTATCTCCCCTTTTAACTACAGTATCCTGTTCCGCTTTTACTTTATTTTGTTGCGATGCAAGTTGTCGCTCTTCTGCTTTTGCTATAGCCGCTAATCGTCTGGCTTCAATTCTGGCTTTTGCTTCTTCTTTAGCAAGTTGCCTTTCTTCCGCACTTAATTTAGAGGTTGTTGTGTTTTTAGCTAATACTTTCCTTTTCTTTTTACTAGTTAAAAGTGCTTGCTCATCATCATCTCCACTATAACTATATCGTTCTCTATTTTTGAATTTATACGCTAAGGTAATTTCATGGGAATTTCCAAATGCCGAAAAATCGCCTATAGATGTCTCATAATTATACTCTATAGCGATTTGAGTACTTATATTTATTCCTAGTCCTCCTGAAGCACCATAAAAGCTATTATAACCGGCCTGCATCCATATTCCTTTAGGAACGCTTAGCATAACCAATCCTGAAATTATGGTTTGATCTTTTTTAAATTCTGCTCGTAACAATCCTGAAAATTTACTATCATCAAAAAAACCACGACTATTTACATAACCTGTATACATGATGTGTCCTTGAATAGCCTGCTCTGGATTATCTTCAATTAGCTTTGAACTAAGTAAATTATAAGATACTGCATTATTTACAGAAAGTCCGAAATCGAAAAAATCTGTACCATAATTTATTCCTGGATTTACGGTAATTATAGAATTTGAAGGGAAATTTTCTATAGACGGATCTGGAAAATTTGTATTTACCCTTCCTTCATTTATACCACTCTTGTAAAACCCTAGATTTAACCCCAATGTTAAGTTACTATCGGTATTTAGCACCGCATTATATGCAAAGTTTAAAACGCCTCCAAAAGTGGTTAACACACCATAATCTTGTTGAAATACTCCTATACCAACACCCATGTTTTCTCTAAACCTTCCCGCATAACTTGCTAAATATGTTAGCGGTGCATCATCAAACTGTACCCACTGCCTTTTATTATAAAAACTCAGGTATTTATTTTGTTCTCTTACAAAACTAAACGTTGGATTAATGGTATATTTATTAAATTTTAAAGAATTTCTTGTAGGTATATCAAAAGCAACAATTCCATCTTCTTGAGAATAGGATTGCTGTGCAATACATAAAAATAAAACGATATGAAATAGCAGCTTTTTCATTCTATTTAATGACAGTTATTGAGCCTTTCTTAGTTTTATTGTCTTGCGTTGTAATGATATAGTAATAAACAGGGTTTACGGCTTTAAAAATTAATTGCTCCTCTGGCCAATTATTTAAATAGTTATCTGTTTGTAACATTACTTTACCTTGAGCGTTAAGTATGGTTACAGATGCATTTGCTCCATTTACATACTCTTGAGGAATTATCCAAGTATCATTTATTCCATCGCCATTAGGACTTATTAAATTTGGAATATTAGAAACATTTGGAAAAGCAGTGCTTACTTTAAATAAAAATTCACTCGTAGACACACATCCTACTGTTTGCTTAATAACAACCTTATAGTTGCCTGTTTGAGTTGCTTCGTAACTATTTCCAGTGGCTCCAGCAATTAGAGTTTCATTTAAATACCATTTAAATTCAGGGCTATTAGCAGTGGTGGTTACCGTTGCAATTAAGGTTTCATTTTCCTCAATCATATTAACTTCCGGGACATCAATTTCGCTGGTAAATCCAACACCATTTAAGTCTATAGTCGCACTAGTTGCACAATCTCCTAAATCTATATCTACAGAAAACTCACCAGATTCGTTAGTTACATACATTTGGCTAGTAGCACCAGAGATCTCTTCGCCGTCTTTATACCATTGATAACCAATTGCATTAATGGCACTTAAAGTTGTTGAGCCTTGACTTGCGCAATACGGATTACCTAAACTAGAGCTGATTGATGAGGTTCCGTTTGTAGTAGATTCGCTTACTGTAACTCGATTTGAAAAGGAATTTGAGGTACATGTTCCATAGTTAGTCTCTGCAAAATAGGTTCCCTCCTGATTAACAGACAAGGTATTTCCAGAGGCTACAAAAACAGATGTAGTCGGGCTAGTTACTTTATACCAGTTAAAAGTAAGTGATGGATATTGTAAAGGCGAATCGTTATCGCCTGTTCCCGGATTATCGATAGTTAATAAATAACTCCCTCCAGAACAATACACTCCTGTATCTATCAAATTGTTTATTGAGAATGGTGTGTCTTGAATTTTGTAATACGCAGGAAAGGCTACCGAACCTGTACTTGTCGCAGCAGGGGCAGTACTTTTTACCCTAATCTTATACGACTCGCCGGCAGTATCAACCGGTAAAGCTATGCTTAAAGTTGCCGGAGACGTAGTAACTGCTCCCTGGGCAGAAGTATATACAATGCTTGCATTTGAAAAAGCTCCTGTTTCATCAGAAAGCTCAATTATAAATTGATTGGTTGAACTTAAATTTGCTTCTGGAGAAAAAGAAAATGTTACATTGTAAGTATTAAAAGAGGGGCTTGCACAGGCTTGGGTGAACCCCAAACTTGGTGTGCTAATAACTACTTGAGCATCCGTAACCTTGGATGCAAAAAGTAAAAAAAACAAAGCTGTACAAGTAATGTAAAAATTCTTCATTCGATATTATTTTCTTTAAAACAGAAACCCTTACCGTTCTTATTTATAGAATTTTAACTACCTGTTTCATTATTACCTGGGTTTAATTAAAATAAATTCCATTGTTTATAAATAAACAGGAAATAGAAAAGTTCTATCAAACAAATAATAACAAGATTCACCTCTATTCGTCTATTCGTTTTAAATCTGGATCCACTTCATTTGAAGCTATTATTTTATTAATTCTTAACCTATAGTCTGGTCGTCTCCGATTTTTTAAATCTATAAACGTTTCAGAATTATTACTTTTAGAATAAACATTAAAAAAAGCGGTATTGCCATACCAATTTTCTAAATCTTCATTATTCATATTGTTCTCAACAAAAATGTTTCCGTTACAATTGTTAAAATACATATCGGTAAACTTGATTCTTTCTAAATTTTCTTGATTTACTCTTATCTTATCTTCAAGTAAAACTGCTGGGTTAAAACCAGAAATAACGCTCTTTACCATTTCAAGTGAAGCATTATGACCAACATAAACCCCTTCTTTTACTAAGCCTTGGTTTATATCAGACTTTAAATCGTCACTATCTGTTATCAAGGTCATATTTTTTGCAACTACAAAAGTTCCTTTTTTAGTAAAATCTACTTCTTCTTTATTATCATAAGAATTAATCTGTAAGCATCTAGCTCCAGAACTATTAGAGACATATGGTGACCGAATCGCCAAAGAATTGGACAAATTACATTGAGCTCCATAATTAAACTTAAAATCGTTACTATTCGATTTATAAGAAACGGCTTTGTTTAAATTTACTTCACCGCCTAAAACTTCAAATGAGTTACCAGCACAGTGACTAACCATTATATTTTCCAGTACAGTTTCACTACCAACACTAGCTAACAAAAGCCCATTAAAATATCCAGCGTTTTTAACCCTTTTACCCGCATATTCAATTCTTACATATCTTAATATTCCAGAATTACTTGCTGGGTTTTCGCCGCCATAATTTGAGTTGGCATAGATCGAAGCGTTAAGTTGTGTATAATAAGATGCGACAGAGCCGCTTCCAAATTTTGTTGTAGGTGCATCACCAAGAATAATTAATCCTCCCCAATCTCCAGCTCTTTTTACACTTCTATTAGATGTAAAAACAATAGGGTCGGTTTCTAAACCATCAGCAACTATTTTTGCACCTTTAGTAATGGTAAGCGATCCTTTTGTTGCATAATCGCCTATTATAACAGTGCCAGGTTCTATAGTGAGCGTAGTACTATCGGTAACAAAAACATTACCAGATAACAAGTATACATAGCGTTTTGATAGTTTAGTATCTTCAGTTATGTTACCCGCCAATATTTGAGTTGGCTCACCATAATCTACCATCTTGGGTTTAAACTCCGTCCAGTTGTGCAACCAATTATCGGTTCCAATTATCCCTTTTTCTTGCTGCCCATAAATATTCCCTGCAATTAGAAAAAATAAGCATAGTATTTGAGTAAAATTTTTCATCGGTATTTTTTTATGTTAAATAGCAAATAATCGTATCGATCAGATAAAGTTCAAATATATAATAAAAAATCTATGAAATACCAATTATTTCGATGAAATACATAAAATATCAAATTTAGTAATTGATTTAATCGACGAAATGCATATTAAATAAGATAAAAAAATAAAAAAAGGAATAAAAGAAATTGATACACTATTTCTTCTTATTCCTAGTAGTAAGGTTTGAAAACCAATAAAAAATTAAATCTATGATCTAATTAATTATTAACTAAGCATCAATGAAACTCACTATACTCATGTAATGATTTCATGGTTTCTTCATAAAACAGAATAGCTGCAATTAAGTTGCTAGTATCTGAATAAGGTAAAATTCGCCTTTGAAACTCGTTGTTAGTTTCTAAAAAACTCTCGGTGGCATCAAATTGCTCATCAAGAGCTGTTCTATTATCTTTATCGTTAGGAATTCCTAAAGTAGTCATTGTAACCCCTGGCTTAGTAGCAAAAGCAATATAAGGCAACAATTTAACCAGACTTTCTATGCGTTCAACATACAAATCTAGCAGTTGTCCTTTTTGCATTCGGTCTAGATCTTCTTTAGTATGGTACTTTTTTATAGAAACTTTTTCACTAATAATACTTTTTGCTACTTTCTTTTTTTGAGCAAATCCTATACCAGTTACCAAAAAGAAACTAAAGCTTATTAAAATAATTCTTACTTTCATGTCGAAGATTTAAGGGTTTAAAAAGCAAATTTATGTAATTAATCGAAAAAAACAAACGTTTCATCGATTTTTTTATAAAATTATTTAGTTTCGTCATTTTCCAAAAAAAAATATTGTCCTCAAAAAACAGCACAACTTATAACCTTAAATACTGTTGTTTAAATAAACAACTAATTTGTAATTATATAGCTTATGGCTACCAGTACATGTTATTCAGCGAAAAAAATTGTAAGACCTATATTAAATTAATTGATTCGTTTTAAAATAGTATATAGAAAAATCTAACTAAAAGTATGAAAGCCC
Organism: Wocania sp.; assembly: GCA_965224845.1. GTDB lineage: Bacteria > Bacteroidota > Bacteroidia > Flavobacteriales > Flavobacteriaceae > Wocania_A. The sequence continues at coordinate 65,815 of CBDDAJ010000014.1, read as the reverse complement.
ATAATGGGCATTAAGCAGATAAGAACCATACCAAACTATATCATTAAAATTATTATCAATGGTTTAAAAATTTAAAATAGATGAAACGCCTTTTATACCGTATTACATTTTTTTTGCTCTTCATTTCAGTGATGAACTGCACCTTCTCTAAACCACAAATAGCATTACCCGATTATATTAAAGAAACGCCACTAAAGTTATCCGTTTTAGATGAAAATGGAAATATAGAGCATCATGATTACACTTTTAATAAAGAGCAAGGAGTGAGTTTAACTAACAAAATAGTGCATATTAATCGTGATTTAAGTATCAAAGACAGCATGGTTGTTTATACATACACGCTAACGGCTAATAAAGATGCTAACATAAGTTTAAATCAAATATGGCAAATTAAAAACAGTTCTTTTGCCTCGGCAGATTTTTTATTACCAGGATTTTGGTACAAACGGAATTTAAGATCTCCGGAAACCGCTCCTTCATTTAAAACAAGCGACTATTGGTCGTTTAGAGAAGACAGACTAAGCATTCCTTTGGCAGGAATTTTTAACAAATCGAATAAACAATATGTAACTTTAGAACGAACTGATAAATTACTTATTGAAAGCAAACCAGATAGCACTGGTGGAATCATCAAAATAAAAACATCCATTGGAAGTCTTGGGATGGGAAAAACAAAAGCAGATGGAATTCAATTAAATGCTTCTTTTCCATTTGAAGAGTCTCCAAAATCATACCAATCAAAACTAAAATTAAATCCGTATTGGAAAGCTTTTTATCCTATTAAAAAGGGAGAGACTATTCAACTTAATTGGAAATTAACTCATGGCCTAGCCAATGATTTTTCTGCATTTGTAAGTCAAGTATGGCAACAATCTTACGACGCATATCTTCCCCAAGAAGTTGAAACTGTAAAAACAGATAAAGAAATTAAAGATATTCTCAGTAATTATTTTTATGAAAGCTATGCAGAGACTAAAGATCTAAAGGGGTTTTCAGGTCTTTGGTTCAATACAAAAACTTGCGAAACAACAGGGGTTTTATCTGTAGGATTTTGTGGCAAAGTCTTTGCCAATGCTTATAATTTATTAGAATTTGGATATCAACAAAACAATAAAGAACATATTGCTCATGCCAGAAAAGTTCTGGAATCTTATTTTAAAAACGGTTTTACTAAAACAGCTCTTTTAAGAGAATTGGTATATGGCAAAAACACTGAAGATGTTTATACCCTTAGAAAACAAAGCGAAGGCATTAAAAATCTACTTTTTATTCTTGAGTTTGAAAAAAACAAAGGAAAAGAATTCCCTCAAGTCGAATCTCAGTTAAAAACATTATTAAACAGGCTGTCTGAAATGCAATCTGCTGATGGAAGTCTTCCTAGAAAATTTGGAATGCATTATAAGACTATAGATGCTTCAAAGGGAAGTACACAAAGTGTTATAACTCCTATGATTTTAGCGGCTTATTATTTTAATGATTTTAGCTATTTGCAAGTAGCCCGAAAAGCAGGAATGTATACTGAAAAAAACATCATTGATAAAGCTGATTATTTTTCATCAACACTTGATGCTAATTGTGAAGACAAAGAAGCTGCTGCCATTGCAGCGGCTTCCTTTTATCATTTAGCCCTAACAGCTTCTAATAATGAGCAAAAAACGCATTACACGCATCTGGCAAAAAAAGCAGCGTATTTTGGTTTAAGTTGGTATTACCTATATGATGTTCCTTTTGTGAAGGAAAGCTTATTATCTAAGGCCAAACTTAAAACTAGAGGATGGGGCAATGTTTCTACAGAAAACAATCATATAGATGTATGGGCTTTTGATTTTCCTCATGTTTTAAATTGGTTGAGCAAAGAGACTCATGAGCCAAGATTTAAAGACATGTCAAAAGTTATAGTATCTTCACTAAAAGATCAAATGTTACCATACGAAGGTCACATGGTAGATGTAGGTAAGAAGGGTTATATGCCAGAGATTATACAGCATACCGTTTGGGATTATGGAGCAAACGGTAAGGGTTATCTTAACGCTCACATGTCTGTAGGGTGGACTGTAGCGTCAATTTGGGAAATTATGTCTCCCGGAAGGTTTGAGGCCTTTATACAGAAAAAAGAATTAAAGAACTTATAGCGTTCGAAACTATTTACAATACTTGGTTAAAATGAACAGATCTGATTCTTACATAAATCAATCTATAAACAGTATAGGTAAAACAGTTTCCAATGCAGCAATTAAAGCAAGTATAAAAATTCGTGTATCATCCCATATGTTAAGACATGGTTTTGCTACTCATTTATTAGAATCAGAACTTGACATTCGGTACATTCAACTATTATTAGATCATAATTCTACAAAAACAACAGAAATTTATACCCCTGTCTCAAAAAACAGTTTTGATTTCATTAAAACCCCTTTAGACTTGTAAGTATTATTGTATATTTGAGTGTATATATAGTAAAAATAAACACACTAGTGTGTTTATTCTATTGTTACCTGCAATCTGAAAACCAACATTGCGAATGCCGAAAATTCTATTCATTTTATTAACTCTGTTACTTTTTTCGTGTGATTCGAAACCTGACATAAATAATCCAAAACATTGGACTTATGAAATTGATTATGAAATTGAAAATATGGATTCAATAAAACCGATTGGACGAATTGAATTTCGCAGAACAAAATCTATAAAAGACAAATTAAGAGAAGATACCTACAATGAAAATTGGTATCCTTCAATGGCTTTTGACATTTATAGTATTTCGGACTTAAAATATTGTGAGGAAATATCAAGAAAAATGATAATGTTTTCGAGTTGTCTTGACTCGCATCTTGGTGGAGATTTAATTATAAATAAGAGCTATATCTTTTATAATAATTCCGGTTGTTTGAATTGTGCTGGAAGTGAAAACGATATTGATTATTGCAGACCAGTTACGAATAAAATATTATCGGAATTAAATTTAACGGAAAACAGTACGTTAAAAGACCTTGAAAAAGAAATAGGAAAAAAATTAAAACGAGTGGAATAAAGCCAGCAGGTAACACCGTGTATAATTCATAGCTAGCACTCGCCTACTTACGAAAATCCTCGCGGATTTTCTATTCGGTTTGTATTTGCTAAATTAGTTGCTGAAACACGCAACGGAATCATACACCAAACCGTTGTGTGTAATTACAAGCAAGAATATGTGAAATGAGTGAAAAATTAGGAGAAATTATTGGTAAAAAGAATTGGAGTACGACTGATAATCGATTTGTCTGTTTTTTTGATATTATGGGATTTAAAGATATGGTTATGAGGAACACCCATAATGAAATCTATGAGCTTTTAATTGAGCTTTCAAAACATAGAGCTACATTAGAAAACGCAAAAGGATTACCTGAGCAGTACGATTCTGATTCATTAAAGACTGTAAGTTTTTCAGATTCCATTGTGATTTTTTCTAAAAATGATTCATTAGAATGTTTTGAAATAATGACCAATGCTGTAAGTTGGTTATTCTCAAAGGCCATTGAACAAGGAATTCCAATGAAAGGAGCTATAGCGCTTGGAGAAATGAGTGTAAACATAAGTCGGCAAATATTTTTTGGACAGCCACTAATTGACGCTTATCTATTAGAAGAAGATGTAGGTTATTATGGCATTGTTATACATGATACAGTAGAAAAATATTTAAACAATGCAAATACTAAACTGATACCAAATGACATTTATATAGATTGCATTACTCCTCTTAAAAGTGGAAATATAAATCACATAAACTTAAATTGGACAACTTGGGTTCCAGACAGCGAAAAGAATCTAATAAAAAAGAATATAATATTAAATTAATGAAGAAACTTAGAGAACGTACTTCAGGTAAACCTAGAATGTATATTGATAATACATTAAAAATTTTAGATCGCTTTTACAAATAACTACACACAACAAAGAACTGAGTTAAAAAACAAGCTTTTTTAAGCTAATTTAGAAACAAAGTTTTCGTCATAAGGCAATCCGCTTTTTGCAATAGCAAATGCTTGTTTTAATAGTTTGTTTGATACTGCAATTAAGGCTAGTTTTTTACTCTTCCCTTTAGCTACAATTCGTTCATATAATTCTCTACATGCTTTGTTATGTTTACATGCTGAAAAAGCACATAAAAATAATAGATTTCTTAGTTTCTTATTACCTACTTTACTGATCCTACTTCGTCCTCTAACACTACTACCCGATTCCCGTATTGTTGGTGTAATACCAACATAACTACACAACTGTTTTGCTGTTTCAAACTTCTTAAAACTATCAGTAACCACTAGTAAAAACAAAGCTGTCTTTACACCCATACCAGGAATACTTTTAAGCAAAGTCAATTGATCTTGCTGATCTTGTTTAACTAATGCTAATAGACGACTCTCAAGTGATTGAATCTCTCTATTTAAATGTTTTAAATGTCTGGTCAACGAACGATATACAAACTTGGATGGTACCCCTAAGATCTTTTCACCATGCAACTTATTCTTTGTCGCTGTGCGTTGCTTTAAATAATTATCTAACAATCTGAATAACTGCAAGCACTCTGCCTGCACATCTGTTAATGCATCATACAATGGAACATCATTCAAAATCCCATAATCACATATAGCTTTAGCATCACTCTTATCTGTCTTTACCTTGGCTAATCTCATCTGAATAAAACGCTTCACAGATAATGGATTTACTACAGAAACTACTACCCCTTTACTATGTAGATACTGAGCCAAACGATAATGATAATAACCTGTAGCTTCCATAACTACTAAAGCTCCTTTAGGTAATTCTTTAACTAATTGCTTAAATCCTTTTTCATCATTACTAAACTGCATATGACCAGAATCAGTATTATAAACATCAAACACTGCTTTACTAATATCAATACCATAAATTTTTCTACCTTTATTCATAACAACTGAATTTTGGAAAGAACTGGATACTGGTGTTTCAACAACTTAAAATCGAGGTCTTTAGCCTCATAGAACTGAACGAAATAACAGTAGTAAAACAGAGGGGATTATCATTGTTGTCGAAGTCTTAAGCTTCACCATGTATACTAATCTTAATCCTCTCTTTTGTTCTTTCTTATTAATAACACTAAAAATAAGAGATTGTAAACTTAAGACGTGTATAATTAATGCTTTATTCTTACTTCAATTAAAATGTATATATTTAAACATCTGATTTGCAACATCTGAAAATCCTGCGGATTCTCAGCCGCACAAATCATACACAAGACCGTTGTACACAATACCTGAAATGAAAATTGGAACTAAAATATTAATCCTATTCCTGACCTTGAATTTGCTTTCTTGCAAAGGTTCAGCGCAGGAAACCGAAATCAAAAAACCCACAACTGAAGTTCAATTGTCGGAAACTGTAAAAAGTACTTTTCCAAAACCAATTGGAATAATTAACGATTACGGAAAAATATTTACCGAATCACAGCGAACTGAATTATCAAAAGTTCTTTATGACTATGATATTGAAACTACAAGACAAATTGTTGTGGTAACAATTGACAATATAAAACCATATCAGAATATCCAAAAATACGCAACTGATTTAGGAAACGAATGGGGAATTGGAAACGCCAAAAAAAATAACGGACTGACAATCGTTGTGTGTAATCCTTGTCGACAAATCGCAATCGCAACTGGATTGGGAACTGAATTGATTTTGACTGACGAAATCTGCAAAAATGTAATTGACCAAACCATAATTCCTGAATTTAAAAATGGGGAATTTTATAATGGAATTAAAAACGGTGTGACTGAATTGATAGAAAAATGGAAATAAAAGTACTGTGTACAACAATGTATAACCGCAATTTGCTTACGCCTGTTCGCTACGCTCGAGTCGGCGGATTCGACTATGCTTCGACTGCGCTCAGCACAAGCTAAGAATCCACTCGGAATTGCTAACGCCAGTTCTTAACCGAAAAACACTATCTTTAATCTCGTAACTGACGGTTATACGAGACCGTTAGCTAACATTTGAAAATGAAAAAAACAACAATAATCTTACTTCTGTTTTTAGCAATTGTTAGTTGCAATAAAAGAAATGATTTAATTATCTCAAAATCTGATATCGCAGGAAAAACGTTCGATATCAATGTAGTTAAAGAAAATGCAACTGATATTATTGAATTTAAAGATTCGACTTATTTTATTTTGGGCCGAAATCATTCAAATCATTGGGATTTATCTTTTTATGAAAACATTCCCTTTTTAAATTTTGAGAGAAATGTTGCTGGAATTAAAAAAGTAAATGATAGTGTTTATAGGATTCTTCGAATTGGTCACCCTGAAGATTATATAATAATGACTATTCGAAATCCAAAATGGAAAAAGGAGCAACTTTACGGAATTTGGATTGAGGATAAATATGTTGGAACTGATTCAACGGATTTCCCACCGCCACCAATTCCACCAGACAATAATAATTGGAATTGGCCACCAAGTTATAAGATTAGTGAGAATAAAATAAAGCTTGATTTATATGGTCAATTTGAATCTGATATTGAAATTAATAATTCTGGAGAATTCATTAAAATGGATTTAAAAAATTCAGCAGGACTTGGATTGCGTGAGAATTCGTGGCGAATTAAATACTTGTCTGATAGCTTGATGATTATCGACAAAAGAGTTGATGACATCCTAAAATCTCACGGAGAAGAAAAATTAACGGATATTAAACTGATAAAAAAACGTTAGCTAACACCGTGTATAATTAATTGCTTGTTTCAGATCTACTCGGAATTTCCTGTCGGAAATTCCTCTGGCACGTTTTTGTTTACTAACTTTAGTGCTTAAACACGCAACGAGCCATACACAAAACCGTTGGCTACAATTTAAACTCACTAAAAATTGAAAAAAATTCAAACTGACTTTATTAACAAATTAGGAATTGGTGCATTTGCTTATATTTCAATTACTGAATTTTGTGGATTATTTGTATACATATTTGAGAATGTTTTAATTATTACCAAAACGGAACCTAAAATGATAATTTGGCTTCCTGGAATTATAAGCCTTATCCTTTTTATAGTTATTGTGATTTGGGGAATCAAAAAGTATGACAAACCGATTGAAATTGATACTCGAAAAACTCTGAATTCACTAATCTATCTATACTTTGGAATTCTAATTATGCAATATCTATTCATCTATTTAGGAACTGACTTTTTAACAGAAAAATATTCAGCTGAATTTGATTTTTATTATAAGGCAAACAAAGGAAGTCTAATGTTACGAGGCTATCTTGCAAATATTCCGATTTTACAATTTATAGTTTTCGGAATAATATTATTGATGAAAAGAAAAACTGTAGCCAACAACGTATAAAAATAATTGCTATTTTAGCTTAAACGAAAGGTAGTTTCTCTTTTGTACACTCGGGTTTTCCTGCGGAAAATCTGCCGCGCACAAAAACGCAACGATTCTTATACAAACCGTTGTAGGTAATTTGACAAACCAAGAAACTGAATGGAAAATTTAATAGGAAATATTGTCTTTTTGATAGTTGGAGGTGGATTTTTATACGCAGGATTCTATATTCGAAATTCGAATCGTAGGATACAGGCAAACGGAATTAAAACCAAAGCAAAAATAATTGATTTCGTTGAGGAGGAAAGTGAAGATGCTGATGGATATTCAAACACTTATCACTACCCCATTGTTCGATTTACAGACAAAAACGGAATTCAAACAACACAAAAATTAAACTCAAGTGCAAACCCAAAGAAGATTAATCAACCTATTGAAATTATCTACTTGAAAAAGGATAATGAATACGAAATAATGATTAACAGCGAATTTTGGAAAACATACTTTCCAATGATTTTTATAATCGGTGGATTTTTATTTTCTGGAATCGGAATTGTATGGTTGATTAACAAAATATGAATAAATAAAAACTACCTACAACAATGTAAAACCGCAATTTGCTTACGCCTGTTCGCTACGCTCGAGTCGGCAGATTCGACTATGCTTCGACTGCGCTCAGCACAAGCTAGAATCCACTCGGAATTGCAAGCGTCAGTGCTTAGAAAATTAGTAAATTAAAACCCGTAACTGACGGTTATACGAGACCGTTGTAAAACATTTGAATGAAAACCTGGACAACCAAAGACTTACTATATAAAACTTTTGAATTTAAAGGAATGGTTCCTGATTCGAATGAATGGAATGAAAGTTCTCTAAAATGGAATCAACCAAGATTAATACGTTTTAGGAGACTAAACTCATTATTAAAGGCATTTGAATTAACTCGAACAGAAAAACAAAAAAATAGTCTTTGGACAATATTAAGCGGAAAGAAAAAAGTTAAGGAAAGTGAATTAACAAAGAATGAAATTGAGCCTTTTTTACGTGGAGACTTTATCCATAAAAGAGAATCCATAGAATATCCGAAAATTCAAGAGCTGATAGAAAAAGAAAAATCATTTGAATCGGACTCTTTCAATGGAACAAGAGATGTCTATTCATTCTATAAACATTTAATGAAGTATAGAATAGAGATTGACAAGGTTCTTGGACACAATAGTGGAGTTTTGGAAGCAAGTAGTTTAGGGTTTAGGTCTGCAATTTCCCTGACAGCTGAATTAAATAATGACTTATTTAAAAAAGTAGAAAAAATTGACGAGTTATTATTTGAAATTGTTAATCCGAATGGACTCACATTTGACGAAGAAACTTTGATTAAAGAATATGGTTTTCCAAAAGAAAATTTGGATGCTATTGATATGGATAATTATTAAAAAACGTTTTACAACAATGGCTATAAGTAATTGCTAGTTCTAGCCTACCCTTCGGCAAGCTCAGGGCATCGCTTCTGAAAATCCTGCCTTCGACAAGCTCTGGCACCAACGGATTTTTTATTCGGTTTGTATTTGCTAAATTAGGTGCTTAAAACACGCAACAAATCATATACAAACACGTTAAGCACAATAAATACAAAAATTATGGCAATTCTAAACACAAATGAATTTTCATCTATTCAAGCAGCTTTGGACGTAGCGATGAATACTGGTGATTCGATTTACATTCCAAGTGGGGAACATATAATTAGTGACACTCTATTCGTCAGAGGCAAAAACCGAATAATATTTGGTGATGGTCAAAATAATACCATTATCAAACTTAATGTTGCGGGAAAAGATATTATGAATGTCGAGGAGGGTTTAGACTATTTAAAGCTAAGCCAATTTACATTAACTAGAAATAGCATCAGCACTACAAATGACGGTTTAGTTCTTGAAGGTCAAAACCACAATGCGATTTTTGAACAAATTCAGATTCAAAAATCAAAAATTGGATTCAACTCCAAATATTTATCTTGGATGCAACATTATATTCAGTGTAGAACTGACAGTTGTCAAGAAATAGGTTTCTATACTAACGGATTGAATTCAAGTGGTGGTGGGGCTGGAACGACAATATTTTATAATCAATGTTATGCAAATGATTGCAAAACTGGGTTTCAGTTTGAAAACATAAAACAAGTTACACTTATTAGTTGTGCTATTGACCACTTTGTTGATAAAGGAGTATCTGGTGTAAATATTGGAAATTTGTTAATCCAAAACTTGCATAGTGAGGCGAATACTTTAGAAGAAAATGCCTCACTCGTTGAGTTTATTGGAACTCCAAGCCACCAATTAATTATTGACGGCTTGAATATGGAAAGTTCATCTGTATTAAACGGCAATGCTTATGCTGTTAGAATTAGCCACACGAACTCAACAGCTTATTTAAGAGGCATCAGTGGATATAATAATAATAGTATTAGGCTATATGATATAAAAGAGTTTAGTGGGCAAAATGGAGAATATCATATATTTCGAAATACAGGCTTTCAACCCGGTATAGCAAGTTTGGAAAATGGTAGAATCATTACTACTGTTAGATATGGAAGAAATACAGTAGCAGCCGGAGGAGTCTTTAATACAGGGCTAGGAAAAAAACCTGAATCTGTACTAATCTCAATCAACGAAGAAGAAGGTTCGAATCCCACGACACCTAGTGTAGTCGCGCAAATAGTTGACTATTTTTCTAATGGAGATGTAAAAATCAGATATGTTAAAATATCGAATGGAAGTCAAGATTTTGGTACTTATAATTTGAGTTGGGCTGCATGGTAAAGTGCTTAACATTGGCTATAAGTAATTGCTTGTTCGTGCCTACCCTTCGGCAAGCTCAGGGCACCGCTTCTGAAAATCCTGCCTTCGACAAGCTCTGGCACCAACGGATTTTCAGTTTGGTGCGTACTTACTAAGTTTAACGCTAAACCGCGCAACTACTCATAGTCGGGTCGTTGCCTGTAATTATGAAAAAAATCTACTTAATAATATTACTTCTTTCATTTAATCATTCATTTTGTCAAGAATCGAATTTGGAACTGATTGACAATGCGAAAACGAAGCTTTCAGCTAAAAAAATAAATAAGTTGCTTATCGGAGATTGGGTTTTTGAAAAATTGACAGACTCAACTAAATTGAACAAAATCGGAAAAGTTATCCATAAAATAAATGATACTATTTCAGCGACAGAAATTGTTAAAAGACCAAGTGTTCGAATAAATAAAGACGGAACTTATGAGCAATATGACTGTCCGACTGAAAACTGCGAAACCGGAAAATGGAATTACGATTCAACGGAAAAAGTTTTAAAATTCAAGTTTAAAGAACCAAAATACAATGTTCCAATTGACCGACTTGCACCTGGACTTTTAGAAAAGCTTAAAGCAAACGGACAGTTAATTGTAAGCGAAGAATTTGAATGGGAAATCGCTGAAATCAATAAAACCGAATTGGTAATAATTGAACATTTACCACATAATGAATTTGAATTTAAATATAATTTAAGGATTTATAGAAAAAAATAACTACAGGCAACAATGTGTAAGCGCAATAACGACTAAATTTCCTAATCGGAAATTTAACTCGTTTTGCTAAATTAGGTGCGTCAGCGGAAAGTACTCGCGTACTTTCCCGTTACTGACGCTTACACAAGACCGTTACCAAACATATAATTCTCAAATGAAAAACCTCTTTTTTTTCCAAATTACTGTACTAATCCTACTAAGTTCTTGTTCAAAAAAAGAACCCATTCTAAAAATTGGGCTAGTAGCTGACCCTCAATATGCGAATAAGCCAACCGTAGGCAAAAGATATTATAGGGAATCCTTATGGAAACTTGAAGAAGCTATTGACACCTTTAATTATTACAACGTTGATTTTGTTCAAAACCTTGGAGATATTATAGATGTTGAATGGGAAAGTTTTGATTCCATCCTGCCTATTTATGATAAACTTAAGCCTGATATTGAAAACTACCAACTTCTGGGAAATCATGATTTTGCAATTGATTCAACTCATTTGAGAGATTTACTTGAAAAGTTATCGATACCTAATTATTATTACTCGTATTCGAAAAAAGGCTGGAGATTTATTGTGTTGGACGCTATGGATTATTCATATTATTCAAATTCATTGCATAATCACGATATCAATCAAGTAAATTTATATTATGAAAACACCAAAGAAAAATCAAATCATAATCTCTGGAACGGTGCAATCGGTAAAGAACAACAGAACTGGCTTAAACTGGAATTGGATAGCGCAAATTTATTGAATCAAAAAGTCATTCTTTTTTCCCATTTGCCTTTAAGACCACAAGATGATCCGCATAATTTGTGGAATGATTATGAAATTATTAATCTCATTGAGAATAGTTCTAATGTTGTAGCATTTATTAATGGACACAATCATTCAGGAGGCTATGTATTCAAAAATGGGATACACTATATTACGATATTTGGAATGGTAGACACTATGATTAGCTCTTATGGAATACTTGAATTTTACAAAGACAGTTTAGTATTAAGAGGCTATGGGAACCAAAAAACATTACACTTGAATAATGAGTAATAGTTTGGTAACACTGTATAAAAATAATTGCCGGTTCAGTGCTAGTTTCAAGGATTGTGCCCTGCTTTAACTCTCTTATAACTTGACAAGAGTGAAGCCCCAAATCGGCAACTATTCTTATACTCACCGTTGTGGTGCATTTAAAACAAACATTATGAAAACGAAATTTAACGCTTACGAAAGGACTCTTTACGAATTTTTAAGTGACATTTATGTTGTTTGTCCGAAGTGCGAGAATCAAGCAATTGTTCGTTCAAAAGGTCATTTAAGAGACCTTGAAGAAAAAGAAATAAAACTGATTTGTACAAAATGCGGAATGAATAAATATTATTCGGAAACGCCAAAAGATAAATGGATTTCTGAATGTAGTGGAATTGAATATGAAATGCGGAATCTGATTATCGGAGGTAATATTGACCCATATTTTCGACTTCCTCTTTGGCTACAAAAAGAAATGCCTGACGGACTTTTATGGGCATATAATTATGAACATTTAGATTTTTTAGAGAATCACATAAGTGCGGAATTAAGAAATCGTGAAAACTGCCCAATGCGCAATAAAAGTTTGGGTTCTCGACTTCCAAAATGGATGACATCGAAAAAAAACCGAACTGAAATTTTGAGCGGAATTGAAAAACTAAAACGGAAATAAAAAACGACACCACAACACCGCGTATAATTCATTGCTAGTACTCGCCTACTTACGAAAATCCTGCCTTCGACAAGCTCAGGCACCAACGGATTTTCTACTCGGTTTGTATTTGCTAAATTAGTTGCTGAAACATGCAACGAACCATATACAAACACGTTAGGCACAATTTGAGAAACAATGTACCCAAAAATAAAAGACATAAATGAAATTGGAAATTATCCTGCTCTTGTCAAAGCTGGAGGTGGATATGTTTGGGATGAAGTTTTGGAATATCGAGTTTGGTGTCATCCTGAGGATGGAGCAGAGGATTTAGAAAATGGAGATGACTATTTTTATGTGTTTGCGGAATATAAAGATGCTCTAGAGTTTTCTAAAAAAACAAAGGGCGCTGAAGAACCAATAGCATTGATATTACAAGAGGAATACATTGACGAACCAGAATCTGGAAATTATATTCACATGAAAGAAGAAAGGCTAGCTGAATGGCCTGTTAAATTTCTATCTCGACCGAAAAGGAATAAGAATACTATTCCTAATTTTTTATCACCTAACGCTCCAGATAATAGATTAGAAATATTAAGAGGAATAACAAAATGAAAAAACTCTTTTTGGATGATGTCAGAACTATAGAAATGATTTATGATAAATCCATGGAATCTGAATTCGACATTGTTCGGACTTATGAGGAATTTGTTGCTTACATAAAAGAGAATGGATTGCCGAATTATATAAGTTTTGACAATGACCTAGGACTTGACAAAAATGGAATTGTTGCTTTAGACGGACTGGCTTGTGCGAAATGGTTAGTTTATGAATCTGGACTTGATTTACGGAACTTGGAATTTAAAGTACATTCAGCTAATCCTGTTGCTGCTGAACAAATAAAAGGACTATTAAATAATTATATAAAACATTTAAAAGCAACGAAATAAAAAACTGTACCTAACAACAGCTATAGTTCATTACGGCTGAAATTCCTAATCGGAATTTCAAGCCTTTTTGCTAAATTTATGGTTACGGCGGAATGATACTCGCGTACCATTCCGTAACGAGACCATAGCCAAAACCGTTGGCAATAATTATATGAAAGAAGAATTCACAGAGAAAGGTTTAGAAAAACAAAAAGCTTTAATCGGTGATTTCATTATACGTTTTGAAAGTCTAAATGACTGGATAAGGTTTATTCTACCAAACATTATTTTCAAAAAGCAAATAACGGAACTTGAATTAAAAAATATCGAAACCCTAATGACTGATTTGGGTGCTGAACAATTAAGGTCAAAATTTGACTTGTTAATATTCGATAATTTTTCTTCTTTTCCAGAATTATCAAAGACTAACAATAAGTTATCTAATAAAATTTCGGAATTAACATCAATTCGGAATTCAATCGCTCACGGAACTTACAGACTTGGTTGGAAAGATTTTAATGCTGAATTAAGCGATGACACGTTTTCATTGCGACATAGTAAATCCACTAAGAAAGGTTATGAAAAAAGGTCTAAAATATTATCAACAAAAGACTTAATTGAATTAAATGAACAACTGGAAAAGTTAGCTTTTTGTTATAAATTAATTCATATAATAATCAGAAACCTATCGAATCACAATAGAATTGATTTAGCAGAGAAAAATTTACAAGCACTAGTTAAAAAGATTGATGAAATTGATAAAATTAACTTGAAACATCTTGACATCTTAAATTAACTATTGCCAACAATGTATAAAAATAATTGCTACATTAGTGCTTAACCAAAGGTAGTTGCAATTTTGTTACGTCTGATTTTCCTTCGGAAAACCCTCGCACACAAAACCGTAACTATTCTTATACGAAACCGTTGTGCGTCATTTGTGAAAAAGTGGAAAGTAGACAAACCCAAATAGAAATATTAGCAGGAGATGGAAATCTAACTGAATTGAAAAAGGTTTTTGATTTAGGGCATTCTCAACTTGAATTGGACATTGCTCTTGGAAACGCAGTCGCTTACTCTCAAATTGAGACAGCGGATTATTTGTTGGAATTAGGAGCGGAGTTTGCCAATTATGACTTTGAAGGCGTTTACTTTACTGCTCATAATAACGAATTGAATGGACTAAAATACGCCATCGGAAAAGGAGTTGACATAAACGTTAATAATGGAATGTTATTGAATACTGCGATAATGACATTCATTAACACTAAGGATATTGAAATGGTCAAATGGCTTATTGACAATGGCGCAGACTCAAACTATCTGACTGAAAGTTCTAAGGATTTGATTGACCGATATGGAACTGAAGAGCTGAAAAAAATAATAAAAACGTCGCACAACAATGTATAACCGCAATTACGGCGGATTCGACTACGTCCGAATCCACTCGGAATTGCGAGCGTCAGTGCTTAATCGAAAAATAGTAATTTAAAACCCGTAACTGACGGTTATACAAGACCGTTAGCAAACATTTACAAAACTGTGCATAAATGAAATTCAAAGCTCACTATGAAAGAGAAGGAACACACGGATGGGTACTCGATTCTTGGAATGACGCGAATCATTTGTTAGGATATCAAAAAGTGGATGGACCATCATACGCAATATTTACTTTAGACGATGGTAGTTATATACAATGCGCAGGTGGAAAGAAAAGATTAACAGTCGAAGCTAGAATAATTATAGAGGATAAAAAATTTAAACATTACCGTTTTGGAAAAAGTGAACTGAAAAACGATAAGGGCATTATTGAATGTAACTGTGGACCAATTAAAGTAGACTTAACTCAAGTTTTGACGATGAAAGATGCTAGAATTTTAATTAGAGAATTCGTAGAAAATAATAAAAAGCTATCTGAAAAATATATAGCTACGGATATAACGGAAAATAAAAAATAAAAAAACGATTTGCTAACAAAGTGTAAAAATAATTGCTTGGTTCTGGCCTACTCGGAAAATCCTGCGGATTTTCCTCTGGTTCGTTCCATTTTTGCTAAATTAGTTACTTAACCACGCAACTATCCTTACACCAACCGTTACCACACATTAGACGAACTTATGAATAGATTTTCATCATTTCTAATAATTATACTGATTTTTATTGCAAATTCCTGCCAAAAAGAAATCGGAAGAGTGGAAAACGTTAAGTTCTTCTATGACAAGAAAAAAACTAAAATTGAAAAAGAAGGAACCGTTTTAAAAGTTGGAGGTTTAGAAACTGGATATTGGAAATTATATTTTGAAAATGGAAATCTTAAAAGTGAAGGAGATTATCATAGAGGGAGGCAAACAGGCGATTGGAAATTTTATCACGAATCTGGTGAGCTAATGTCAAAAGGAAAAATGATTGAAGGCGCAAAAAATGGTTATTGGGAACAATATTTTACTAATGGAAAAACAGCTTCTCAAGGAAGCTTTCAAAAAGGAAAGGAAACTGGAACTTGGAAATATTATTTTGAATCTGGACAGCTAGAACAAGAAACTGACTTTGTTAATGGAGTTAATAATGGCTTGGTTAAAAATTACTATCCCAATGGACAATTAAAGAACAAAGGAAGTTCCCTAAATGGTGTGAAACACGGATTTATGACAACTTACTGGGAAAATGGTAATATTGCCGCCCAAAATAATTTTGAGAACGGTGAAATGAAAGGGCTATATCGAGAATATTACGAAAACGGACAATTATCTGTTGATGGAAATTGGAACATAAATAATCCTATTGGAGAAATGAAAACCTATACCAAAAAAGGAGAATTAAAGGCTATTTATGTAGTTGACAGTCTAGGTGAAATAGTTGACCATAAAATATTAATTGAATAACAACGTGTGGTAACAAAGTGTAAAATAATTGCTTGCTTCTAACCTACTCGGAAAATCCTGCGGATTTTCCTCAGGTTTGTTCCATTTTTGTTAAGTTAGTTGCTTAATCACGCAACTATCCTTACACAAACCGTTGGCAACAAGCTGAAAATTGAACTCAACAATGAAATTAGACAGAAAGAAACATTGGGAAACAGTTTATGAAACTAAAAACCCAAACCAAGTAAGTTGGACTCAAGAATTGCCGAAAACTTCGCTTGAATTCATACGTTCATTCGGACTAAATAAAACTGCGAAAATAATAGATATTGGCGGTGGAGACAGCAAACTTGTGGATTACTTGCTTGACGAAGGATTTGAAAATATTACTGTACTTGACATTTCTTCTAAATCACTTGAAAAAGCAAAAAAACGACTTGGAGAAAAAGCAAATAAAGTAAATTGGATTGTAAGTGACATTACAGAATTTGAACCAAATATGACTTTTGATGTTTGGCACGACAGAGCAACCTTTCATTTTCTGACTACGACTGACCAAATAAAAAAATATATGAAAACTGCAAGAAATTCTGTAAACGGATTTTTGACAATCGGAACCTTTTCAAAAAATGGACCTGAAAAATGTAGTGGTTTAGAAATAAAACAATACAACGAAAAGGAATTAACTTCCGAATTAAAAAGTGGATTTGACAAAATAAAATGTATTACAGAAGACCATTTAACACCTTTTGACACAACGCAGAACTTCTTGTTTTGTAGTTTTAAAAGAAAATTGAATGAAAAGCCAGTTGCCAACAATGTATAACCGCAATTACGGCGGATTCGACTACGTCCGAATCCACTCGGAATTGCTAAATACAGTGCTTAACTGAAAAACAGTAACTTAGAACCCGTAACGGACGGTTATACGAGACCGTTAGCCACAATTAAAACCAAGAACTAACTGAATGACAACTTTTCCAGTATCAAATTCGACTTTATCAGAAAAAGAATTAGGTGTTTTTATTAAAGACAAATACAATTTAAGCGAAAGTTTTGAATGTAAATTATTCAGAACAGGAATGAATCACACTTATTTTCTTTCTAACAATAAAGATAGATACGTTTTAAGAGTTTACAGTCATAATTGGAGGACGAAATCTGAAATTGTCGAGGAAATAGAACTTTTAAAGTTACTGAAAGAAAATAATTTAAGCGTATCCTTTCCCATTCAAGATAAAAATGGAGAATTCATTCAAGAAATAAATGCACCAGAGGGAATTAGATATGTTGCACTTTTCTCATTTGCTCAAGGTAATAAAATTAGATTTATGGATAATGAGACTTGTTTCGAAATAGGTTCTCTAATGGCTAAAATTCATAATCTTACTTCAGATAAAACTATTAGCCGAGTCTCCTACGATAAAAAATCGCTTGTAGAAAAACCTTATAAATATTTAAACCAATTCTTTTCTGACAAATTACCAGAAATGAAATTCATTAAGGAATTCGGACAAAATTTTAAAGATTCAGATTTTGACGATACTCACAATGGAATTCTACATATGGATATTTGGTATGATAACATGGCTGTTACAGATGAAAAAGAAATTACGATTTTTGACTTTGACTTTTGCGGAAATGGGAAGCAAATTTTAGATGTCGCATATTTTTGCAAACAGCTTTTTTTCATTGAATCGGATAAAGAAACGTATGAATCTAAAGTTCAAAGTTTCATAAATGGGTATAAAAAAGATAGAAGTTTATCGAAAAAGGAACTTGAACTAATTCCAAAAGCAGGAGCTTCTGTTTTTGTTTTCTATCTTGGGATACAAGCGCAAAGATTTGATTGGTCAAATATTTTTTTGACTGAAAATTATCTAAAAATGTTTGTTGGAAGAATAAAATCTTGGCTAGAATATTACGAAAAGAAAGAAATAACTGTGGCTAACATTGTATAAAAATAATAGCGGTTTAATCGCTAAAACGAAAATGAATTTTATAAATTAAACAACAGTAATAAACGGAATGGTAAGCGAATAAAATCCGCTATTATCCTTATACGTAACCGTTGTGCAACATTTGACCAAAATATCCTAAAAAATATGTTTACACCAATTATAAGAATTGTACTTGTTATTTTTAGCCTAATTGCGGCTACATATTTTTACTCTAAAGAGAACTTTGTAAATATGTCAATGATGTTAGTAGCAGGTGGACTTTTTATTTACGGATATTTCAAATACGGAACTGTTTATGCTGCTTTTCAACAAATAAAAAGAGACAACATAAAAAAAGCAGAAGAGCTGATTTCTAAAATCAAAAATCCAGATAAACTGACTAAAGGACATAAGAGTTATTACTACTTTACGACTGGAATTATTGCTTTAGAGAAAAAGGAATTCGAAAAAAGCCATTCTGACTTGACTCAAGCATTGGATATAGGTTTAAGAACTGAAAATGACAAATCAATCGTATTATTGAATTTGTCTAATGTTGAACTATTGAGAGAGGATTATAATAAAGCGATTGAATACATAAAAAAAGTAAGGCAACTTAAATTAAAACCATTAGTCGAGGCGGAAACAAACCGAATTGAAAAAGAAATAAAAACGTTGCACAACAATGTATAACCGCAATTTACTCACAACGTTGATATATTTTTTTGGTGTTCGTCGGTCGCTGCGCTCGGGTCGGCGGATTCGACTTCGTCCGAATCCACTCGGAATTGCTAACACCAGTGCTAAACCGAATAACAACAACATAAAACCCGTAACGGACGGTTATACCAACCGTTAGCATACATTTGAGATAACCTTCCCAGAAATTATTATTGTAACATTCCGTCTTTGAATCAGTCTTTTGAATAAATTTAAAACTATATGAGATTATTAACAACATTACTATTATTAAGTATTTGCTCTATTTCTTTCGCACAGAGAACAAAAATTATAAAAGCATTTAAGCATCATTCTGTTATATTAAATGACGATACAATAAACTATCATACATATTCCAAAAAGAGTGTCGACTCAACAAAAAACCTTCTATTATATATTCAAGGCTCAAAAGCTATGTCTCTCTATCAAACAATGGAAGAAGATGGAAAAACCTATGTTGGAACTGTAATTCCTCTTGATTTCAAACTCTTACCAGATGATTATTTACTTGTGGTAATTTCAAAAAAAGGATTCCCTTTCCTAACAGAGATGGACAAAGAATTTCCTGTTCCAAAAGAATATTATGAAAATCAAACTTTGGCTTACAGAGCTTTTCAAGCTAATCAAGCAATCAACGACTTAACAGAAAAACATAAAAACCATTTTGAAAAAATTATAGCACTTGGTCATTCTGAAGGAAGTGATGTAATTGCTAAATTAGGAACAATAAATAAAGAAATAACACATTTTGGTTATTGGTCAGGAGGTGGTAATACACAGTTTATTGACTTTGTAACTTTTATTAGAAAAGATGTTGATAAAGGCAACCTAACAGAAGAGCAAGCCCAATTGAAAATCGATTCGTTATTCAACGATTTAAAGGGTATTATGGATGACCCAAATGCTACTGACAAATTTTGGCAAGGAGATAAGAACAGTTATAAAAGATGGAGTGGTTTCTCAGAGCCTCCCATTGAAAATTTACTCCAAATTGACAAGCCAATATTCGCAGCAATCGGAACAAAAGATCAAGCTGTAGCACTTGAGTCTGCTTACTTAATACCGATAGAATTTATAAGACATCAAAAGGGTAATTTAACTTTTAAAGCTTATCCTAATTTAGACCACATATTTGGAAAAGAAATAGAAGACGGAAAATTTGAAGAACATTTGAATGATGTCTTTATAGATTTTTTAAATTGGGTAAATGAAAACTGATAAAAACGTATGCTAACAAGGTGTATAAGTAATAGCGATTTAAGTGATAAAACGAAAGTTAAAATATAAAATAAAGGTCAGTGCTAAACTGAAAAGTTAGTGAGTAGAAATCCGCTACTACTCATACACTGAGCCGTTATCACACATTTGAGAAAAACAGAATACATATCATTAATTTTAACTCTTTTACTATCTGCTTGTCAAACTGACAAAGATTTAAAAGGTACTTGGATTGGAGAGTATTCTAAATCGGAAAACGGGATAATCTTCGCAGAACGGAATTTATTAACTTTTAAGAATAATAAATGCTACTCAAAAGGTTCAAAATATGATTACGGAACCGAAGTTCGAGAAAGTAAGAATATGTATTTTTCAAATGATATAATATTTAATGATGATTACTCAGAAAATAATCCTTTGGAATACTATGAAATCGTAAGAGTAGAATCCGACTCTTTAGTGATTAAAATCCCGAATAATGGATTTCAGCATATCTATCGAAAATTACCAGAATCAGCAAAACACAATCAAAAAATTGACTTTGCTGGAAAAAAGTTCTTTTGGAAAAACAAAATATTTCAGGACACGATATATTTTAAAACAGACTCTACTCTAGTTAGGAAATCAATTAAAATCCCTAATTATGAAACATCTTGGGAACGGATTAACTTTGAGGGATATGATATTATTGTTTTGGATGGAGTTGCCCCTTTTCTAATTGAAAATCAAATCGGAAAAACAATAAATTTAAGAACATTCCATAAAACTGACATTGAGCATACAATGACAGAATTAAAATAAAAAAACGTGTGGTAACAAAGTGTAAAAATAATTGCTTGGTTCTTGCCTACTCGGAAAATCCTGCGGATTTTCCTCTGGTTCGTTCCATTTTTGCTAAGTTAGTTGCCTAATCACGCAACTAACCATACACAAACCGTTACCCACATTTGCCGAAAATTGCGGAATTGAACTAAAAAGAGCAATAAAACAAAAAATGAATATCAGTTTTGACCTTGACAGCACATTGATTCCTAATGGAAAAGAATTTGAGACTGAAACCAGAAGTGGAATTGCCAAACTTTTTGGGATCGAAAAAATTCGAAAAGGAACTCGCGAACTGGTTACGGACTTACAAAATCAAGGACACAAAATTCATATTTATACGACATCATTTCGTAGCAAAAGAAAAATAAGACGCACTTTAAAATATTACGGAATAAAAGTACACAGAATTGTAAACGAAAAAGAAAATCGAAGCGTTTTAAAATCTCGGAATATTAACTCATCGAAGTTTCCACCAGCATTTGATTTTGATTTACACATTGACGATTTAAAAGGTGTCGGAATTGAGAGCGAGAAGTTTAATTTTAAAGCAATTATTGTCCAACCGACTGACAAAAAATGGGTTGAAAAAATAAAAAGCGGAATAGAACAAACATTTGAATTAAGAACACTCAAAAGGCTTTTAAAGGCACTTTGGCTTCATTCAGATAATTGCAAAGAACCAATTGAACATATTTGGTTTTCTATTCAGGAAGTATCCAAATCTACAGGTTACAAAAAAGAGGAAATAAGAAAATATTTGAATTTATTAGTTAAGAATAAATATATTCAGAATACATCAAAAGAACCTTTGTTATTTGAGTTTACAGAAAAAGGTAAAGGAATTAAAACAGATTTAGAAATAGAAAAAATAATAGAAAGCGTTGGGCAACAAAGAACTGAGTTAAAAAACAAGCTTTTTTAAGCTAATTTAGAAACAAAGTTTTCGTCATAAGGCAATCCGCTTTTTGCAATAGCAAATGCTTGTTTTAATAGTTTGTTTGATACTGCAATTAAGGCTAGTTTTTTACTCTTCCCTTTAGCTACAATTCGTTCATATAATTCTCTACATGCTTTGTTATGTTTACATGCTGAAAAAGCACATAAAAATAATAGATTTCTTAGTTTCTTATTACCTACTTTACTGATCCTACTTCGTCCTCTAACACTACTACCCGATTCCCGTATTGTTGGTGTAATACCAACATAACTACACAACTGTTTTGCTGTTTCAAACTTCTTAAAACTATCAGTAACCACTAGTAAAAACAAAGCTGTCTTTACACCCATACCAGGAATACTTTTAAGCAAAGTCAATTGATCTTGCTGATCTTGTTTAACTAATGCTAATAGACGACTCTCAAGTGATTGAATCTCTCTATTTAAATGTTTTAAATGTCTGGTCAACGAACGATATACAAACTTGGATGGTACCCCTAAGATCTTTTCACCATGCAACTTATTCTTTGTCGCTGTGCGTTGCTTTAAATAATTATCTAACAATCTGAATAACTGCAAGCACTCTGCCTGCACATCTGTTAATGCATCATACAATGGAACATCATTCAAAATCCCATAATCACATATAGCTTTAGCATCACTCTTATCTGTCTTTACCTTGGCTAATCTCATCTGAATAAAACGCTTCACAGATAATGGATTTACTACAGAAACTACTACCCCTTTACTATGTAGATACTGAGCCAAACGATAATGATAATAACCTGTAGCTTCCATAACTACTAAAGCTCCTTTAGGTAATTCTTTAACTAATTGCTTAAATCCTTTTTCATCATTACTAAACTGCATATGACCAGAATCAGTATTATAAACATCAAACACTGCTTTACTAATATCAATACCATAAATTTTTCTACCTTTATTCATAACAACTGAATTTTGGAAAGAACTGGATACTGGTGTTTCAACAACTTAAAATCGAGGTCTTTAGCCTCATAGAACTGAACGAAATAACAGTAGTAAAACAGAGGGGATTATCATTGTTGTCGAAGTCTTAAGCTTCACCATGTATACTAATCTTAATCCTCTCTTTTGTTCTTTCTTATTAATAACACTAAAAATAAGAGATTGTAAACTTAAGACGTGTATAATTAATTACTTCTGATTTCCCTAGCGGAAAATCCTCGAAATTAATTAACTTAGTGCTACAGCGGAAAATCGTAACCGATTTCCCGTAACTAATCATACACGAATACGTTACCCAACATTTGAGAAATGACTTCTGGAATTGAAATAACAGATACTGAATTAAGATTTACAGAATTCTCTTCAAAAGAAACTGGAATAGCAAAATACTGCAAGTCATTTAGCCTAAATCTGAATGAAATAAAGCTAATCGGAATTAGTCCAAGGCTAGTTTTGGATGACGAATGTATTTTTATTCTTGTAATTGACAAATCTGAAAAAATTCATCTGATTTCTGACCACGTAATGGGAACTAAAGGGCTGGAAAGTTTTGAAAGGCATTTCGGATTGGAATCCATTTATGAGGAATGGAGTAAATTGGAATACGAAGACCATTATGGAAAAATTGACAAGGTAATTTACCCGAAAGAAAAATACTGGAATGACCTATTTGACAAAGATTGGAAATTAAGAATTAGAACTCTATACAGTTGGATTAAACCAAAGTCGTTCTATGGAAATCTGAATAAAAAAAACGTTGGATAACGTGTATATTTAATTGCTTGTTCTGTGTGTACTCGGAAAATCCTACGGATTTTCCTCTGGTTCGTTTTCTTTTGCTAACTTAGTTCTTGCCAACACAACTAACCATACACGAACACGTTACCAATAATAAAATAAATAACTCAAAATATAATTTCAATATTTAATGAATAAAATCTCAATTTTAACACTCTTAATCGGAGTCTTATTTTTCACTCAATCATGTGAAAGTAAAAAAAATAATTTAACAGAATTAGAAAAAAAAACAATTATCAATTCAGCAAAATTAAC
The DNA here is from genome assembly GCA_965224845.1 of Wocania sp. Classification (GTDB taxonomy): domain Bacteria; phylum Bacteroidota; class Bacteroidia; order Flavobacteriales; family Flavobacteriaceae; genus Wocania_A. Next base: position 41,765 of record CBDDAJ010000014.1, on the reverse strand, counting down.
AGTTCAAAAAGTATTTGAATCATCTAATAATCTTAAATTCACAGATGGCTTAAATTATTATTCTGGAGATTCTGATGCCTATTATACAAGCGATGGAACAATACACACCTTAACTGACTTAACAAAATCATACAATCAAATTGGTTCATCAGTTGAAGTTTTAAAAAATTCAATTAAAAATTGGAATTCTACATTTATTTCTGAAAATACTGTCGCGTTTACCTTACCTGTAGATTTAAAAATAAAACTTGTCGGAATTCCTGAATATAACGGAAAACTTGTTTGGACAGGTATTGTCCAAAAAAGGAATGGTCATTGGATAATTATTCAGAGTCATGAATCTTGGCTAAATTGTGTTGAAGTAGCATCTGCTTTAACTCATTCAGGAAACAATAAAAATTAAATACAGTTGGTAACAACGTCTATAATTAATTGCTACGGAATTTCCTCATCGGAAATTCATACGCATTAATTATCTTAGCCAACAGCGGAAAATTACTCGCGTACTTTTCACGCAACAAATCATACACAAACCGTAGCCAATTAAAACCAAAACTATGGAACTCAAATGTTCACCTGCACCACCAAACAAGAAAGAGTATATTACTGATATAGGAAAAATACTTGTCGAAGAACACGGAAAGAAAAAATATTATAAACCTGAAGAAGTAAAAAAAGCTTCAAAGAAATCTAAACATTATGACGCAAGTGGAATTGATTGGCATTGTTGGGCAATATGTACATTTTCTTCTCACTCAGATTTTGATGCTTATCATGAACTGACTGGAGAAGTTTGTGATTATGTCGGAATGAAAACAGAAATGTTAAGCGGACTTGCTACAAGTACCTCTGCTGATTGGTTGACAATTCCAGATTTAGATATTGATGCTTCGTGGTTGGACTTTGGAGATATTTTTGGTGGAATTTTAGAAGGAATTGGAGAGTTTATTGGCGGAATATTTGACGGACTTTAATGAAATGAAAAAACTGGTTACAACAATGACTATAATTCATTGCTTGAGTGTAGATAAAGAGTGTCACGGAAATTCTGCCGAATTTCCTTCACGCAGTTCTTTTTTGCTAACTTAGTGCTCGAAGCAACAAACCATTCACCAAACCGTTGGCTGTAATTTGAAACCGGAACTATATTGAGAAAAAGAAAGAAGATTTTAATAGGTATAATAGCAATTCTAATAATAGGGTTTTTGATTCCGCAGAATTTAAAAATGCCAGTTAAAGGAGCTACAAAATCTGACTATAACTCTAAGTCTTTTTGGTTTTATCCTTGGGGTAAATCTGTCACACATAAAGGAGTTGATGTTTTTGCCAAAAAAGAAACCGAAATCAATTCTTCGACTTCTGGTTTGGTTTTGTATTCTGGAGAAATAAGTATGGGCGGAAAATTTGTTTTAGTACTTGGTCCAAAATGGCGATTACACTATTATGCTCATTTAAATGAATTGAGAACATCTTCTTTTTCTTTTGTGAATAAAAATTCAACAATCGGAACAGTTGGAACAAGCGGAAATGCAGTTGAAAAACCACCACACTTGCACTACTCTATTTTAACAATAATCCCATACGTTTGGAGAATTGATTCGGAGAAACAAGGTTGGAAAAAAATGTTTTACTTAAATCCAATTGAATATTTTGAATAGAAAAAAACTACTGCCAACAATATATAACCGCAATTTGCTTACGCCTGTTCGCTACACTCGGGTCGGCGGATTCGACTATGCTTCGGCTACGCTCAGCACAGACTAAGAATCCACTCGGAATTGCTAAAGCCTGTGTTAAACCGAAAATAATCGCTAATTTAACCCGTAACTGACGGTTATACGAGACCGTTGTAAAACATTAAAAACTACGATGAAATTAATACTAAAAATATTCAAGTGGATTGGTAAAATTATAGCGGGAATAATAATTCTGATATTGATATCAGGATTATGTTTTCGACTATTTAGTTCAAAACCTATTCCACCAGGAAAATTAGTTGATGTAAATGGCACTAAACTTCATATAAGAACAGAAGGACAAAAAAATAATTTACCAACTCTTATCCTTGAATCAGGTGCAGGAAATGACACTGATGTGTTTCATTGGATTGCAGAAGGTTTGAAAAAAAATATGAGAGTTGTGCGTTATGACAGAGAAGGGAAATGGTTTAGTGAATCAAGTAAAGATAGTATTACACCAGAGTTTTATGCTCGCCAATTGCACACATTACTAGAAAAAAATGGTGAAAAGCCACCTTACATATTGGTTGGTCACTCAATGGGTGGTCCTTATAATCGAATATTTAGAGACTTATATCCAAATGAAGTAAAAGGGATGGTCTTTCTAGATTCAAGTCATCCAGAACAATGGAAACGATTGGCTGAAAATGGATTATTTGAAAAAAATCAAATTGGTTTAATAAAGACTCTTGCAGTCCTTTCCGATATGGGATTAATGGGAATTTATAATTCAATAAGTAATCCAAAATCTATGGATAAGGATTTACCAAAAGAATGCCAGAATCGTAAACACAATCTCACTGCTTATTCAGGAAAAGTTTATCGTAGATATTTAAAAGAAAATAATATAAATAATGCTATTCTTTCAAGAGCAAGTCAAGCAAGCAAATTAGATTCATTGCCTGTTTTTGTTTTTACAGCAAAAAAACAGTATGGCGACCCTGAAATATGGTTCGAAATGCAAAAAGAACTGAAAAATTTATCTACTAAAGGAAAACACTTTTATATTGATGCAAACCACGGTTCCATAATTACAAAAAAAGAAAATGCTGAAGTAATTAATAAAGAAATACTTTTAATGACTAAATCAATTAATTAAAAAATAAAAAACGTTTTACACAATGGCTATAAGTAATTGCTGGTTCTCGCCTACCCTTCGGCAAGCTCAGGGCATCGCTTCTGAAAATCCTGCCTTCGACAAGCTCAGGCGCCAACGGATTTTCAGTTTGGTGTGTACTTGTAAAATTAAGTACTAACCCACGCAACTAATCATACACAAACCGTTAGCAACAATAATGAAAAATCAGTACTTCGAAAATAAAACCTTTTTTAGATTTCTTAAATCGGAATTTAAAACTCGTAAAAATTCTAGCGGATTTTTAAGAAGTGTTACCTCATTTTTTGAACTGTTTCTTTCTGGAGTTTTTAATTTTAAAATCCAAAAGGATTGGAACAAACAATATCAAGTTATTGAAAAAAGTGTTGTCAATTTCTACCCAGAATTGAATTGCGAAATAAATGGAGAAACAGCAAGTTTCGGGAAATTATTAAGGAATTATGGAACAGAACGCATCGGATTTGAATTTAATAAAACACATTTAGCAATTACTTCTGATACAATGTTTTTCTTTCCATATACTGAACCTTACTCATCTAATTTCGGACAATCATATAAGACTCGCGAAGAAGCTTTTAGACTAGTATTTGACTCTAAAACTTTGAATAAAAAATATCAAGAAAACAAAAACCTGAAATTCATATCATTAGAAAATATTAAAGAAAAAACAAAATTGATTTTAAAAGTAGCCGAATTGGAAAACGAAACCGAATTAATATTGGATAAAAAAATTACAGTTGCCAACAATGTATAAAAATAATGCTAAATTGGGTGCTTAATCAAAGGTTAGTGCTATTTTGTTACCTCTGATTTTCCTACGGAAAATCCTCGCACACAGACACGCAACATTTCATATACGTAACCGTTAGCCACAAGTATTCAACAGACCCTAATAGAGAATAAAGATTTATCAAAATATAGTAATCAATAAAGAGAAAACTTGATAAATATTGAAGAAACTTTTTGATAAAAATGACTACAACATGGAACAGCTATATAATAGTGAAGTAATATGATTTCATCCAAGATTAAAAAAGAGAGATTAATGAAAACAACGATTTATACTATTATCCTAATAATAATATCATCTACCTATGCTTGTAGTTCTAAACATACATTTGATAAGATGGATATCATTATTACTGAAAAACTTCAGGACGAAGCAGCTATCGACCTTGCAACGGGAGACCTTTCAAATACATTGAAAGACCTGTTCGCTACTGAAACAAGATTGAGAACAGAAATCGACCTGGAGCAAGCAGCTCCTAATTCCATATTTATTGTAAAAGCAGAAGATGACTTGCGGCTGAAAAAACTTGCCGGCAAGTTAGAAATAGTGAAACCACCTCTTATAGAGGATGGCTTTATCATTAAAACAATCTATTATAATCAAAAACCACTGATTTTGATTTCAGGCAATGGAGTGCGGGGAACATGTTATGGTATTTTTCATTTTATTGAGCGTCTAAAAATTGATCATTCATTTGCATCGTCCGATATTGATATTATCAAACAACCAGATATGACATTGCGGATGATTACACAGCCTTTTGAAGCTGTTGGTTATCCTGATGTTGCTAAGCTTTCAAAGCCGATTACGCAGCACATTAAAAGGGAATTTGATCCCATGCGTCCATGGGAGGGAGCTGGATACGATCCTGAAGATGAAGCCCGAAATATACTACGATCCGGACTTAATGCAATGTGGGTAGGGAATTTTGCCTTTGCTACCGTTTATGATGGGTATGATTCAAATATCTTTCCTGTAGATACCGAGAGTGGAACATGGGTTCGTGAGCGCAAGCAAAAGATTGCTGAACTGATGGCTGTAGCTCAGAAATACCATCTAAAAACAGTTGCCAGCGCTGATGTATTCATATATCCCAAGGGACAACCTTCATCAAAAAAATGGGACATGCTCGAATATTCCCTGAACGAATTTTTGACGAATTTCCCACAAATTGACATGATAACAACCCGATTTGGAGAAAACTATTCCTATTACAATAACCATTTTGTTGGGGAGGGGCTGGACACAGAAGGCATAGAAGAACAATTTCCTAGGCTTATTGATTTCATTCATCAGATTGTAAGCAAAAAATATGGTAAAATATATATGCCCCGAACCTGGGCTGTTGGCAATGCTAATTGGGGGGCTAATATTGATCGATACAAGGCCGTGATCGAAAAGATTAAGGGTGCAGAAAATATAATTTTTTCTGTAAAAAATACGCGAACCGATTTTTGGCGTTACAATAAATTCAATCCAATTATTGGAGTAGGTGAAAAGAAACAGGCCATGGAATTTTTATGCCAGGACGGTTATAATTTCAAGGATGCTATCCCCTATTACGACGTAAATAGGATGGCTAATGGACCTAAAGAATTTGGGATAAATAGCGGAATGAAGAAAGGATACCAGACTGGAACCCGAATGGTATGGGGATGGTTAACAGCTGACGGATGGTGTGGTCCATATCTAAAGCGAGAAGAGTGGCTTGGAGCTAATATTTATGGATTCTGCAAATTAGCTTGGGATGTCAACAGCGATCCGATGTTACTTGCCAAAGAGTGGGCTGCCCTTGAGTTTGAGGTAGAGGAAAAGAGTAAAGTTGCTAAAAATATAGCTGAAATTTTAATGCTCTCGGAAGATATGATTCTTAAATCCCGGTATTTTCATGACTATAGTATGAATCATGAAGGGTGGTTGCCCTCAAATAACTGGATAAGAGATGAGTTAATAGGTGGTGGCGAACATTCTAATGATAGATTGAGTGTACAGAAATCTTTTTCACCGGGTACATTAAAACCAATCTTTAATCCTGCCACAATGGAAGCAGATATTGCAGACAAAAAGAAAGCTGCTATTTTGATGAACACCATGCTTGCGAAATTTGCAGCTATCAAAGAACAAATTCCGGATCAGGAAAAGGCTAATGAAGTATATAATACACTCTTGTATGGAAAATATCTTATTAATAGCCTAAGATACTATGTTAGTGGAATGTTCAGATATTATAATGGTGAATATGAAAGTGCTGCAGCTAACCTTCGAGACTGGAATCTTTGTTGGAATTTTTATAACCATGTAATTCCCGAATTACCCGGAACTGCTTCCCTTATGCTGGATGGAGGCATGGTAGCAACTTGTGATAAGGCAATGAAAAGTATGAATGAATCCTACGACACAGGAACCTATCCGGACACTATCTATACTTATGTTACCGACGATAAAGCTGTGGTAATAACATTGGCCCTGCCATCAGCAATACTACCGGAAACGCAATATTTGGTGAGTGTGGATATATCTCATATGGATGAATCCGTAGATACGATCAGCAACTTGAAATTATCATTCACTTCAGCAAACGGTAAAGAGACAATAGAATTTAAGGATGCCATTATTAATGCCGATAGTCCGATCATTCTTCAACAAACATGGACGTCCTCTTCTCAGGAAAATGACTATAAAATCAGTTTGACATTTGATTATAAGGTAGGAGAAAAATCATATGCTGTTCATGAAATTATTAAATAATCTATTACGAAGGAAATGAGCAGTTAAGTTTGGTTGATTAATCAGAATCGATATTAAAATTGAATAAAAATAAATTGATATACCAGTAGTTAACAAAAGCTATATGTAATGCGGGGTACAGCGGAAATTCGGGCTGCAGTACCTTGCTATAACATCGCCAATTTGTCTTTGACTATTGGAGTAAAAAAAGATATGAATAAACGAATTGGCTCTATGCTGTTTTGGAAGTGAAATGCTTCAAAAACTCACACTCCACTTAGCCTAACTGTTACCAGTAATGTTGACCCGTCCTGAATAAAGGCTACATAATTTAACACAGTTATGTACAAAAACGATATAATTATTATTCATATATAATAAAGTAAATCAATTTTAAAAACATTTAAAATTTCTTTAAAGCTATTTGTTGTGCTTATAATTCTTTAATTTAACATACCAGAAAAGGATTCTAATCATTGCTCTTAAATTATTTTTACAAGATAAAAAAAGATTAATGCTATAAAGTTATCTGTATTGTGGCAATTTGATATCTCATTATTCTTATATTAATAATTACTTCTTCAATAATTTTAATTAAGACAAGGTTAAAATTACTTACCATTCTAAGTATCAGTTAATTCTATAGTATAAAATATATAGTTTAATCTTGGCTAAGTTCTTTACCGTCCTTATCAAATCGTTTTGTTTCAATACGTCTTTTATTTTCGTTATACTTGTAGGTGATAACAGAAACCCCATTATCTATTCTATTCACAGGTTCATTATTAACACCAAAATTAGAGATTCTAACGATATTACCATCATAGTCATACACTATGTTTAACAAAGCATATCCCCTGGTCTTATGTAAAACAGGTTCATTTTTTAAGCCCAGAAGTTGCACACTTAAACGATTGAGGCCATCATCACTCCAGGTAAATTTAGCAGTGGCATACCCAGCACGTTCATTAACTCCTAAATTTCCCAAGGAATCTATAAAATGCGTGAAATCATAATTTCCAAATTTATCGTAGTATCTTTTACCACCCCAAAAACCATGAGAGTTAATAATAGCTGTTCCATCTATATCTTCATATCTGATCGAAGCTTCATAACCGTACTCATTCGGGATATTAATACCTCTAGCGACATTAGGGCCATTACCTCGTTTAATTTTGTGGTTTTTGTCTAAAACAGTCCAGCCTAACCATCTTCCTTCATTATCAAAATGTAACTTGTCTTGTGCAACACCACTTGAGTTTTCTACCAGGTTTCCACTCTTATCAATATTCTGCATTAAGGCTAAGAATCCATTTCGATCAAAATATAACCGAATAGTATAAAACTCAAACCCCGGACGAAGCGGTTTATCTTCTCCTTTTAAATTATATCTGTTTTCAATTACTGAACCATCATCTTGATGATTCCATTTATAATTTGATATCCCCCAACTATTCTCTATTTGATTACCACTTTCGTCCTCAAAATACAAAGTTTTATACCTTCCCAAATCATCTAAAGTGTATATTTCTTTAAAAGCCTTCCTTTGCTTTATTTGATTTCCAAAACGATCAAAAAATGTTCTTATTTCCAGATTATTTATGTATTCAAACCTTTGTTGTGATGTCGTAAAAAAATAATTAGATGTATGATTAGGGTTAATTAATTTGTTCCCCAGGTTAAAAGAAATAGATTTTAATTTAAAATTATTATTAAAAGTAAATTGATAATGATTACGTTTCATTGCTTCTTCTTTTGTTAGTCTAATGACTCCTTGCTTACTAGCATATGGAGATTCACGCAATGGTATTGTAGAATAATATTCAATTAAAGAATGATTATCATTAATATTTAAAGAATTGTTTTGATTTTCTGCCTCATTTGATTTACATGAAAAAACAATTATCATTAATAAAAGAGTAATATTAAATGTTGACTTCATAATTATAATAAATCTTGACCTTACTTCCAGATACGATTAATTGGGTTTAAGCAAAAGTGAAAGGATAATTAATACCTGGCAAAAAAAAACTTAAAATAATTGATTCAATTCATGAATTGAAATCTTTTCTATTGAGATTTTATGTATTGAGAAGGGGTTTTATTGGTTGCCTTTTTAAACGCCCTTATAAACGTAGATTTCGATTTAAAACCACACATAGCTCCTATCGCTGCCAAGGTAATGTTTGAATTTCGTGGATCAGAAAGTTGCTTTTTGGCCTCTTGTACTCTATAGTTATTAATAAAATCAATAAAACTAATTTCGAGATGATGATTTATTGCCTGTGAAAGATATTTAGAGTTAGAATCTATTAATTGAGACAACTCGTAAAGACTAAACCCTTCCTTTGTATACAATTTTTCTTTTTCCAGTAACGCTTCTGCTCTACCAATAATGCCCTTATATTCCTTAGTGTCTAAAGCGCTAGAATTGTATTTTACTTTAGGAAAAAAGGATGAACCTGAATTAACTAATAACGCAATAACTACAAATAATAAACTAATTATTGAAAGGAATACAATATCAATTGGCCATATAATCTTATCATAATTAATAATGTCATATAACCATTGATATAAAAAATTTGAAAAATGATTAAAAAAGAAATAAAGAAATATGATGATGGTTAAAATATGGTAAAGCCTTTTTGTTTCAGTATTAACATATCTTTTCTTAAAACGAAAGAAATTATAGCCAATTATAAGTATAAATAAAATCGGTATTAACGCAGATTGAATAAACGTTTCCCAGGTACTCCAGTAATCATAAGGTCTGATTCTTCGAGGTTGATAAAAAAGATCTAAAATGGCCTTTTTTTCTTCAATATTAAATTTAAAAATTTTCCTGTTTCTAATAATAGTATATAAAATAAAAACACCTAATAATATCCAATGATCTAATCTTAGCTTAAAGTTCTTTTTTGTCACTGACCAAATAAAAAGTAGGCAAAGTGGGTATATCAATAAATTATAAAATCTTCCGGGAATATATAAAATTGGCATATCGTAAATAAACTTACTATGCAACAGAGTTTTATAAAATGTTTCGTAGGAAATGACTATTAATATCAGGTAAAGAAAAATATAGCCATCATTTTTAAATTTATTACGCAGTATGAAAAATACTCCAAGAAACATAGCTATACTTGACATAGCAATACCTACGAGTACAATCATACTAAAGTTAGGATCCATACTAAATTAATTTAATTACTTCTGATACTTAATTAGTTATTAATATTTCCTGTTTTAGAACAGGTGCGGTTTGACAGAATGTCTTATCTACATTTTTGTGATATTTTTCTAAATATTGAAGAAGTAACAACCCTCCGTCTGAACAACCATATAAGCTTATTTCTTTGTTGGAATCAATAGCCTTCCGTATATTCTCTATATCCTCTACCCACTGGTTATATTTAAATAATTAGTAAGTCGTTTTCCATTCTATTTCACCATCCTTATTCCACAAATTTCCCAACACAGTATCTGATAGATATCATATTAATTCATAACATTATTGTCTAACTTAATCTTTTTAAAAAGGACCGTGTCATGAAAAATATACTATTACTAACAGATTTCTCCAAAAACTCAATTAATGCTATACGATACGCTTTGCAACTATTTGAAGACGAGTTTTGTAACTTTTATCTGCTTCATGTTCAAAGTTCTGCATCTTACACTTCTGATGATCTAATCTTGGCGGGCAATAAGAGTATTTACACATCAATTATTGAAAAATCAAAACACAAACTAGCAAAACTTATTGTTGAGCTTGAAAGTAAATTTAAAAATAAAAAGTATAGTTATCAAATGCTTGTAGACTATGATGTGTTAACTGACTCAATAAAACAGATCCAAAAAACTAAAAGTATCGATTTGATTGTCATGGGTACCAATGGTGTTACTGGAGCTAAAGAAGTACTTTTTGGTAGTAATACAATAAACGTAATAAGAAAAATAGATTGCCCAACACTAGTTATTCCAGAAGGATTTAAATACACAAGGCCTAAAGACAATTTATTGCCTTTAGATGCATTTGACTCTATGAGTGGAAGCGCATTTTTTGAAACGGTAAAATTCACAAAGCGATTCTGTAAAACATTGCACCTGTTAAGAATAAAACCTTATAATAAAGATTCAAAAGAAGAAAAAAAAGACAAAACGCATATTGATTATTTTTTAAAAGATGTTGACCACAAATATCATATAATAACTAATGTTCCTATGCACTATACAGTAGATTGCTACACACAAACGCATAATATTGCTTTAATGACTTTACTCGTACAGAAAGAAACGCTTTTGGAACGATTCTTCATGGGGTCTTCTACAACACAGATAAGTAATAGAATTAGAGTGCCTTTACTCATATTTCATTCATAATCAATGAGTACTATTGACACTTATAATGAAAATACTATCCATCAAAATGATAGTTGGTTAAATAAATACCAAGCGTATTTAGGTGAATTCGTCTATGGAGGTATTGATGGCGCTGTTACCACATTTGCTGTGGTTTCTGGAGCCGTTGGTGCTGGTTTAAGTAATCATGTTATTATTATTCTTGGGTTTGCCAATTTGTTTGCAGATGGTTTTGCTATGTCAGTTGGTGCATATCTATCTACCAAATCTGTTAAGGATAATTATAACAAGCATAAACTAATAGAATATTGGGAAGTAGATAATCTGCCTGAAAGTGAACGTAAAGAAGTAGAAGAAATTTATCGCAACAAAGGGTTTGAAGGCACCTTATTGCAACAAGTTGTAGATACTATTACTGCCGATAAGGATCGATGGGTCGATGTTATGATGAAAGACGAACTAATGATGTCTGAAGAAACCAAATCGCCTTTTATGATGGGGTTTGTAACCTATATTGCTTTTATCATAATTGGATTAATTCCCTTAACAATTTATGTTTGGGATTATATTGGTGATTTTCCGGGGAGTCTATTTATTTGGACAAGTATATTTACATCTATAGCCTTTATTTTTATTGGGTTTTTAAAAACCTATGTCACGCAAACAAGTAAGCTAAAAGGTATATTAGAAACACTTGTTTTAGGTATTCTTGCTGCTGCCGTTTCATATTTTGTTGGAGACATTCTTGAAGGGGTAATTACAAAGTAAATTGTTTCTATTTAATTTTAGAGATTAATTTTTCTTTTTCTAAAGATTTAATTACAGCCTTAACATAGTTATTAATGTTTTTTGTAATATCATCTAGGTCTACAAGGTCATAAGTTGCTGACCATACTAGTGTTTTTTTTAAATCATTTTTAAAATTATACATTAAAGTTTCTATATAAAATATTTTGTATTTATTATAATAATCTTGCTTAAAATATGCCTCTTGATATAATAAATAATAGGGAATAAAACGGCGCAAATGATAATCGGTTTTTGGAGATTCGCTACTATAAGACTGATTGTCTTCTATACCTTTAACTAAAGAAACCAAAATAGTATCATAACCTTTTGAAAGCAATAGCTTTACTTGCTTCTCCATTTCTGCTTCAGTTTGTTTAGAATCATGGAATGAGGTTTCAAAAACGACAGTGCTTTGTAAAGCACTAATTTTTCGGGCATTTAGCGCCTTCATTAATTGAAATTCGAAAGCTTTACGTGCTTCAAAATCTGGTGTAACACCAATAACCAGTATATTTTTAGGATTAAACGTATCATATTCTGGATTTCTCCAGTTTGCTGTCAACCTTACTGATGAACAGCTAGTAATTATTAAAGTTATAAATAAAATTACAATCTTGTTCATCTATCTCCTCTCTACAATATTTTTTAAATAGCATCTTCAGTTTCGTCTTCCTTTTCTAAGTTTTTTGGAATAACAAGTTGTTGTTCTTCTAAAACAATTATAACTAACCTTACATAGTCATTTACAGTGTCGACAATAGATTGTGGATCTGTAATATCAATATAGCCTTTCCAAATTAGTTCTCTCTCTTTAGCTGGACAAATACAATACATAGATGTCTCTGTATGATACACAGTATATTCGTCATAATAATCTGGATTAAAATAAATATCTTGATACTTTAAATAGTCTTCTTTAAACCTTCTATATGTTTCATCGTAACCATCATAATTAGCCTTATAGGCTATTTTATCTTCAACTCCTATAATCTTTGTAAACAAAATGGTATCAAACCCATCATTGATAAGATCATTTTCTAATGACTTCAAGTCGGCTTCAGTCATTTTTTTGGTTCCAAAAACTGAATTAAAAAAATCCAAACTCGTCACGGCTTCAATACCTCTTATATCATATTCGTTTTTTAAATGCTGTTCAAATTTTTGTCTAGCTTCAATATTTAGTGTCATGCCAACTACTAAAACCTTATTAGGCTCATAGAAATCTATATCAGGATTCTTCCAATTTTCTACCAATTCAACAGAAGAGCAAGAACTTATTAAAAAAGACAAGAGTAACCAGACTAAATGTTTCATTTTGATAAGTTTTAAGATTATTATTGTAGTAAACGCTTTTGCTTTTCGTGCTTCATGATAGCTTCAATAGTTTTAAACAAATACTTTTTAAGGCTTCTATAAGTCTTAAAATATTTATTAATATCAACTATTAGTTCTCTATGTTTAGCCTTATATAAATTTTCTTTTTTTAACTGGTCAACACCATCTACCATAATTAAAAGTTCATTTTCATGAGATTTAACAATTTCAATAAAGCTCTTATTTTTCTTCTTCAAGGTATCTAGTTGATCTACAAGTTTTTTGCTATTTGGAAAATGCTCAGCGTCTATCAATTGTAAAGTATACGCTTTTATAAGATTTTCAAAAAACCGCTGTTCGTCTTTAATAAAACGCAATTCTGACAGCCAATTTCGAGATGTATCATGTACCACATCGGCATTAAGCCATTCTACATATTTAGGTATTTTACGTTTTGTTTTCATGTCTAGTGTTTTTTTAATAAAAAGCAGAAAGTAATCCCTTAACTACTTTCTGCTTAGCAAGAAGTCTATTCTACTTCAATAACTTTTTTTGGAGACTCTTCGGTAATTGCTTCTTTAGTTTTAATCAACTTAACTTTAAGAATACCATTTTTATAGGTAGCTTTTACATCTTGATCTAAATCGACAGAATCTGGTAGCGATGATGATCTTTTAAAGGATTTGTAACTAAACTCTTGACGAGAGTAATCCTCCTCCTCTTTTTTAACTTCTTCTTCCTTCTCACCACAAACATGAAGCACATTATCTTCTATAGATACTTCAAAATCTTTTTTATTGAATCCTGGTGCTGCTAATTCAATTTCAAAATTATCTTTATGCTCTTTTACATTCATAGCTGGCATAAGGCCATCTTCAAAAAAATCATCTTTGAAAATACTATCAAAATCTAGTAGTCTATTAAAATTGCCAAAGTCTGGTCTTAAAAAGTTATTACTCCAAGGTGTCATTAATGAACTTTCCCAGGGTCTAAATCGTCTTCTACGTTTTTTTGCAAGTGTTGTCATGATATTATGCTTTTATAATTAAACTTTTACTTCCCCTAAAGTACTATTGAATTGTATTTTACAAAATGATATATATCAGTTATGTAGCGTCTTAAACACCTGCTATATGTTTTTAATTGTACTATGTAAGTATTGTAATATTTGTGATTTAAAACTATCTACATCCATATTAAAATTGTACAATTTGATTTCTAATTTATTTTGCTCTTCTACAAAAAAAGCATCACACTCTAAATTGTCACATTCTATTTTATTTGAGATTTCGTTAATATGGGTCGTTAATTCATTCAAAAAAATCTGTATATCAATAATATACAAATCAATTTTTTTATCAAAAATTGTGAGATTCTCAAATAGATTCATCACTTTAGGTTTAAAAATATTTGCCTCAATTAAGAATTTATAAAACCTTAATTCTTCATCTAATTTTATTAATTTAAATCTGTACTGTCGTATATTATATAATAGTTCATCAATACTTTTATTATTAAAGCTTTTGTATTCTATATGAGTTTCCATCGTTCTGAAATTAAATTATAATTTTTTCTACATCTATTAATTTAGGAATGCTAACATTCCAATTATAAGTATCTTGTATTTTTACTCTAAACGCATCTAGTGCTGTAGGTTCTCCATGAATTAAATACACTTTTTCTGGTATGTTTTTAATAACACACATCCAGTTTAACAAATCTTGTTGATCTGCATGAGCAGATAAACTTTCAACACTTTTTATAGTTGCTTTTACTGGATAATACTTCCCGAAAAATCTAATTTCATGCGCACCATCTTGTAGTTGTCTTCCTCGTGTACCTTCTGCCTGATAACCAACCAGCAATACTGTTGTTGTAGGTTCATCAATAAGTTGCTGTAGATATGTTAACACTCGACCTCCAGTTACCATACCGCTTCCCGCTATTACAATTTTTGGGCGTTTATTATCTATGGTTTCCCATGTTTCTCTATAAGATTGTATAATATTGACATGATCACACATCATATTATACTCTTTTTGAGATAATTTGTGCCATTTAGAAAAACGCTCAAACACTTCTAAAACATTATTTCCCATTGGGCTATCAACAAAAACTGGAATGTTGGGGATTTTATTTTTTTGATAGAGCTTCCAAAGTATATACATAAGGGTTTGTAAGCGTTCTACAGCAAAACTTGGAATGATAAGTGTTCCTTTTTTATGAAGCGTATCTTTAATTATACTGGTTAAAACATCTTCAATAGCTTCATCTGGATGTAGTTTATTGCCATAAGTACTTTCAATGAACAAAAAATCTGCCCATTCTGGTTTTTTGGGATCATTTAATAAATAATCATTACGCCTGCCTATATCTCCTGAAAACACAAATCGTTTTCCGTTAATATCTAACTCAATAAAGGTTGCACCAATAATATGCCCATTATATTGAAAGCGATAAGATATATGTTCTGATAAGGTTATCCATTTACCTTCAATTTCTACTTGAAATAATTTTATGGCCTTCTCTGCTTCTTCAATAGTATAAAAAGGTAAAGCAGGATTATGTTTAGTATATTTTTCTTTATTAGCTTTTTTGGTCGTTTCTTCATGAATTTTAGCGCTATCCAGAAGTATTATTTCTGCAATAGCTAAAGTAGGGGCTGTTCCAATAATTCTTCCTGTAAACCCTTGCTTTAATAATCGTGGTAAATAGCCTATATGGTCTAAATGGCCATGAGTAAGCAAAACTACGTCTATGGTTTTTACACTAACAGTAAGGTCATTCCAATTAAGCTCCCTAAGTTCTTTTAAACCTTGAAACATCCCGCAATCAATTAGAATATTTTGCTCTGAAGTTTCAATTAGAAATTTAGACCCTGTAACGACACCTGAAGCTCCCAAAAAACTGATTCTAACAAGATTTTCCATATTAATGCCTTTGAGTGATACATAATTGGTTTATTTCATTTAATATTTTTTCCTTTCTCAAGTCTGAAATCCCTAAGTGATCTAAATAAAATGCGTCTCCAATTAATTCTCTACACAGCACAACATCTCTACTCAGCAAAAACTGTTTTTCTCTATTGGTAAGTAATGTAGATACCGTTATTGGATATAACCCCAATCTGTCAATTCTATCTTTTAAGCCATCATTTTTAGGATAGTCCCAACTCAATAAATATAAACCACAACAATTGCCATATTGCAGAGCATCCTCTGTAAATCTTGTGTTGGTTACTACCCACCCTTTTGTTAATGCCGTTTTGTTTTTTGAGCTCGTATTCCAAAACGTTTTTACATCTAGATAACGTGAATTTATATATAACGGAATCTTTACATTGCAATTTAATCCTTGCTCATTATGAAACTTACATTCTACTATAGTGGTTTTTTTATTTTTATGTGCTATCACATCAACTTCATGGGTAACGCACAGACCTTGTATTATTTTACCAACCTCAGTTTTATAACCTGAATATTTTAAAATGGCACTAACAAAACGCTCAAAAGGAAACCCCGTAGGACCTAATTCATAAATAGCCTTTTTAAGCTTGTATTTTGATGCCAGATAGCTTTTTTTCTTTCTTAGTAAGGCAAATGCTCTATTATAAATTTCTTTTGTAGAAATCCCTTGGTACAGCTCCTCTACCACTTTTTCTATTATGGATTCAATAATAGTACTATCTGCACCAGTTCGCTTTAGAGAATTACGTAGTTTTCCTAAAGAGAACTTTGCTTTTTCTCCTGAAGATTTAATAATATGGATACTATCTATCTTCATTTTAGTCACTAAAACTTTTTATAGGGTATTAATGCTTTTTGAAATAATCTCTTATTAATGCCTTTATTTGATTGTTAGTCATACTATCCACTCTTTCTACATTAATCACCTTAGCGTTGATTCCGGTATAACTTTCTTCTAACTCCTTTTTAAACTTTTGAAACGTTTCGGCAGGTCCGAAAATGACAATTTTATTTGATTCTTTTAAATGAGGTACAATCGTTTTAAAATATGCTTTAAGCTGCTGCTTCTCGCGGTTTAAGTATTTACTATCTTGAACAACATCTTGCGGCCCTCCTTTAAACCTAGTGCCTGAACCACCTGAGACATGATAGTTCTCAATCTCAGAATAGATAGTTTCAAACGCTTCATTTTCATTTTCAATAGTAATAATATGAGCCTTTTCTTTATCTAACCAAATTCCTAAATTTTTCATATATCTTGTTTTTTTTTAATTTCTCAAATCATGCATTACTAGTACCGGAACTTTAGAATGATACGCTAAATCTTTTACTAAGGGTTGTGATAAAATGCTTCCGAAAAAAGCATGTTTTTTATTAATAAAAGCTATCATATCACTATTTCTACTTTCTACAAAACAATTAATTGCTGTTGGTATTTGCATATGATTTAAAGCATGGAATGTGTAATTCACCTCCTCAAGAGCGCGCTCTAATAATACTTTGTTCTCAAGTTGTTTTTTATCTAACTTGGTTTCTTGCAGAATATGTAATATTCTAACTGAGGCATTACAAGTTTTAGCAACATCAACCAAGTACTTCAGTTCTTTTCTTTTAAAATGCGTTTTATAACTCGTAGGAAATACTATTTCTTTAGGAAGTTGCTGTTCTGCTTGTTCCGGAACTACAATTACAGGGCAATTTCTTACTTTTTCCATAACGTTTAAGGCTGTACTTCCGTAAACAGCCCTTCTAGAGTTTGTTTCGCCTCTGGTTCCCATAACTATCATTTCTATATCTTTTTCTTCTACCACATTTTTTATAGCTTCTACAGGGTTATTAAATACAGTAATAGGTATAAAATTATGTTTGGCACCTTTATTTTCCATCATGGTTATAGTAACTAATACTTTTGCCAACCCATCTTCTGAATTAGCCTTTGCTTTTTCATACAATGCACTACCTGGTTCCAGGTTAATAAGGCTATCAACAATATTTGAAGTAGCAGAAAATACATTTAGAATATAAAAAACACAGTGTTCACCCTTATATAGTTTCAATGCATAACGTATGGCTAGCCATGCATTTTTAGAAAAATCTGTAGGTAATAAAATATATTTTTTCATTATTGTTATTACTATAAATTAGTAATTAATACGGTTCTGATAAAAAGCCATAATAAAAGTATTCATTCACTTAATCTGGAATTACTAAAAAAGGTATTATAGGACGAAATCCTATCTTTTTTATTACGGGTTCTTTAACGATACTCTCTATAAAGCTATGCTTATAGTTAACCATAGCGAGTATATTTATTTTTAGCTCTTCAATAAAGTCATTAATTTCTGTTACTTTTTTTGAGTAATCTGGCATCCAATGAAAACTATGCTCATAATCTCTAAAATTATCCTTGAGTACATTTATATTATAGTCTTGTATACTGTCTAGATATTCCTTCTCATTAATATGAACAACCCTGATTATAGAATGATGCAAGCTTGCTAGTTGCTTTAGTGGCTTTAACTCTTTATCTCCATAAAAACGATTAAAATCTGTTGAAAAAGCAATTTGTTTAGGTATTTCAAAATCAAACTCTTCTGGGACAATCAAAATAGGACAAAGTCTCATTTTTTTTGCAATCTTTACCGTATTACTTCCAAAGAAAAATTCTTTAGCGCCTGTTACTCCTTTAGTTCCCATAACAACAAAATCTATATGATACTTCTTTATTGAATATTCAATAGCATCCTTTAAACCTTCTGAGCTTAAAATAATCTCAAAACCATGATTGGCATTAGCATTAGCATTTTCTGCCATTTCCTTTAATTCTAATAGTTCTTTCTTAGCCTCTTCGCTCATAATATCTAAAAGCTTATTAGAAAAGTTAGACATGGTAGACACCTTCATTTTTGTAGAGTGCAAAAAATAAAAAGTACATTCATGTTCGGCATAGAGCTTTAAGGCATATACTGCGGCACTCCATGCATTATCTGAAAAATCAGTGGGCAATAAAATATGTGTTTTATTAGTTTGCATGTTATTAAGTTTTTGACGGGATTACTAAAAATGGGATATTCAAATGAAACCCAATTTGCTTAATGGTAGATTTAAAAAATAAGTTTTCAAAAAACGAATGCTTGTTATTAATCATAACAAGTAAATTAATGTGGTGTTTTATTTGAAATTTATTAATAGCTTCCTGAACATTTTGGTTACTCACACTGTGAAATATGCAGGCCATTTCCTTAAAATATTCTTCCAGTTTTTCTCTGTTTTTTTCTTGTGCTTCAGACAGATCATATCCATAAGATGCGTTTAAAACATTTACTCTTGCATTGTAAAGCGCAACGATGTCTTTTATTGGTTGTATATGCTTTTCCTGAAAATCGACCTCATAATCAGATGGAAATAGGATTTCATGCGGTGCTTCAAACGAAAAATTATCAGGAATAGCCAATACCGGGCATTTAGATTTTTTAATAATATGAACCGTATTAGTACCAAATAGTATTTCTTTTGCTCCTGTTGCACCTTTAGTTCCCATAACAATAAAATCCATTATATTACCATTATAAAGTTCATTGATTTCTGTAGGAAGGGTATTAAATGAAGAAATTTTAGAATAGGTGTGTTTTGGGTTTTTAAATTCATTTATGATTTTTTGTTCCATCTCATCTAACCCCTTTTCAGATACGCCTTGTAGAGTTTCGAGAAGCCCCAATTGAGTAGAACCTAATTGCATGTATTCAACCTGATAAATAATTGGAGTATATGTATTTAATAATGTGAAATTGCACTCTTGGTCTTTAAATAGTTGAAGTGCATATTTTATAGCATTCCATGAATTATCGGAAAAATCTGTGGGCAAAAGTATCTTTTTCATTTTCTTAAATTTTAATTATTCAATAGCGCCTCATATTTTGCAATGCCAAAAAAGGGATGTCTATATATAGGCTTAACTTATCTATAGTTGATTGGAACAAAATATTTTCTAAAAAGGAATGTCTTGTGTTTACCATAACTAACATGTCTATACTATTCTCTTTAATATATTTGTAGATAGCATTAGTGATATGTTTATCTTTTACTGTTTTAAAATTGATGTTATTTTTACATAATTCGTCTTTAATAAAATTCTGATTGTCTAATTGTCGCATAGAGAGTGTTTTACTTCTAGAAATGTATAATACATCTATTTGTGCTCTATAAGGTGACGCCATTTCGCATAGTAACTTCAATTCTCGTCTCTTATAAGGAATCATATAATCTGTTGGAAACAGTATGCCTTTGGGTTGGCTATATTTATAATTTTCTGGGATTGCTAAAACTGGGCATTGTACGTATTTTAAAACTTGAAGCGTATGGCTACCAAAGGTTAGTTTTCTATCGTTGGTTTTACCGCGTGTTCCCATAACAATAATATCTATGTTTTCATTGTCTACAATATTATCGGCTTCATCCATTAGCATACTGTTAGATGCTATTGTATTATAGGTATGCCTTGGATTTGGTGATATTCTTCTGAGGCGTTTTAGAACCTCTTCTAACTGCTTTTCAGATTTGGACTTTATAATATTAGTAACCTCTTCTAAAGTTTGTTGCGACATTAAAGATTTATCTGCATAAACATCATCTTGATAAGCGTGCATGATAAAAAACTGGCATTTATCATACTTAAAAAGCTCACATGCGTATTGCAACGCATTCATGGCATTTTCTGAAAAATCTGTAGGAATTAATATTTTTCTCATAGCAATATTTAAGATTACTCTTAAAATTACATTACATAGAAGATGCAAACAATGATATATATCAGATTGAAATGGATTGATGTTGAATTATAGGCCTCTACACTAGTATATCTATACAATTCACTGTTATCCTTGCATATAAACAGAAACGGGAAGTTAAAACTTCCCGTCTCTTATTAAGCGTTTAATATCATCAGTTAACACATCAATATTCAAATATAACACCATGCTACAGGCGAACTAAAAAATAACATACTAAACAATGATCTTAAGCGCTCTATATATCCTACAAAGTCAAGCCATTTGCAGGCTTAGCTTTTATAATTAACAGCACTAAATTAAGTTACATATCTTCCATATAAAATGACATATATCAGCTCTGCTAAAAAGTTTAGAGTAATATTATTTCATATCCCATATTTAGCAAAAATATACCTATAAAGAATAGCAGAGTATACATCAATTGCACAAGCTTAATATTAGCATATGTTAGCCAAGCAACAGTTTGCTTAGGGAATATAAAAAGTAATAGTCCCATAAATAATGACATCCACCCTATTAAGGTAATAATAAGCTTCCAGCTGGGTTCCCAAACATTATGAAATAGAATATTAAGTAACCCAACAATGATAGCTACAAAAGCAGAAACAATTAAAAACTTTTCGTCTTTAAGATCATTAAATATTTGTTTGATTCGCTTAGGGTTTAAGCTTAATATTAAAAAGAAAATGATAAGATACCAACCCCAAAATTTTGCTAAAAAAAGTGAATTGTCCATTGTATTCTATTTTTATTCATGTAACACCAAAAATGGTACATCTGTATGATAAGTTATCTCCTCTACAGTAGGTAAAAATAAAACCCTTTGAAAATAATTTAGGTTTTTTGCTACCATAGTAATCATATCTATATCTCTGCTTTCTACAAAACATTGAATTGCTTGCTCTACTTTTTTATTTGTTAAAAAATGAAACGTATGATTATAATCACTAAAATAATCTTCAATCAATTCTTTGTTTTTCTTCTGATCTGTGTTTAAACTTGTTCCCTTTTTGCTTACATGCATTACTCTTAAAATAGAATTATACGTTTCTAAAACCTCAGAAATGGGTAGTAATGTTTTTATACTATAGTTTAAAGCAAAGTCTGTTGGGAAGGCTACTTCATTTAAACTAGAAAACTTTGCATTCTCTGGAACCACTAGTGTTGTGCATTGCACTTTTGTAATAACATTACCTGCGTTACTACCTATGATAATTTTTTGCAAACCAGAAGCACCTTTAGTGCCCATAACTATTATATCTATACTCCTATCAACTACATGCTTTCTAATAGACTCTATAAAGAAATTATAATCTGTTATCGTATAAAACTTATGATTTTTATTATTTGGAGCTTGCTTTAAAATGCGTTTTAATATTTGCCTTAATTTAACTTTCGATGGTGTTGTATAGGTACGCTCTATAAGTTCTTGAGTTGGTATATATGGTGTATTACCATCCATAAAGTTGTCAAATATATTGACATGTAACAAGTAAAAATTACAAGTTGATTTTTGAAAAAAATGAAGTGCATAGTCAATAGCATTCCATGAGTTTTCTGAAAAATCTGTGGGTAATAATATATTTTTCATGAAGATCCCTCATTTTGTTTAATAAGTAAATCTAAAAGGAAAATATTATAAATAGAATGATATTCATCAGATTTAAGAAAGTCATATTAAAAATCAGCACATCTGCTTCAATTTTTGAATATCTACTATTTTAATATTTCTACCTTCCATCTTAATAATTCCCTGTCGTTTAAAATCTGCAATAGCTCTAATTAAAGTTTCAGTAGCTATGCCAGCTACACTTGCAAGATCACTACGAGAGATTTTAATAGGGTCTTCTGGTGTGTTGTTCATCTTTTCAGCAAATTTAATAATGGTTGCTGCTGTTTTTTTGTTTACTGTACTGTAGGCCATTTGGAGGAGTTGATCTTTTACCCCAGTAAGACCATCTGTTAAACATTGTATAAGATCTAAGGCTACTTTATGATTTTTATTTAACCCTTTTTTAAACATACTCTTGGTAACTCCAATTATTTCTGCATCTTTAATAACTGTGGCTGTTTCTTGGTAAGGACTATTTTGTATAAAAGATGAATAACCAAATAAATCTCCCTTTTTACATAAGGCTGTTGTGAGTTCTTTACCTTGTTCATCTAATTTGTAACATCTTACAACCCCTTTATTTAATAAATAAATATAGTTAGAATTGTTCCCTTCTTTATAAATGATTTCATCTGTTAGATAATTAAAAGCTTCTCCATTATCATCAAAGAAAGCTTTTAAACCTTGTCTTGAATTTGTATCGCCTTCATATAAACTATTCCTATTAGAACTATTTTTTTTCTCTCTTAGGTCAGCTAAAATAGCTCTTTTAGCTAATCTACTTTCTATAGCACTAATAAGTTCTTCTTCACTAAAAGGCTTCGTAATATAATCATCTGCTCCCATAACCATTCCTTTTCTAACATCTCGATGCTCTGTTTTTGCTGATAAAAAAATAAAAGGAATATACTTGGTATTGTGGTTTTTGGCTAATGCATTTAAAACGCCATATCCATCTAACTCAGGCATCATAATATCGCACACTATTATATCGGGTTTCTTGCTTTTGGTAATTTTAACGCCTTCTAAACCATCAGAAGCTACTGTTACTCTATAGCCTGAAAGTTCTAAAAGTTCAGCAGTGTTTTCTCTTAAAACCAAATCATCTTCTATGAGTAATATATGTTTCATTATGCTAAAACGTTAGGTATACTAAATGTAAATGTAGTTCCCTTGTTTACTACACTTTTAAATGAAATCTTGCCGCCTAAATTCTCTATATGATGTTTCGCAATGTTTAACCCAATTCCTGTGCCCTGAGTTGATAATACATTTTCTGCTCTAAAATATCGATTAAAAATATTTTTCTGTTCTCCCTCGGGAATCCCTATACCATTGTCTTTAACAACAAAAATAGTGGTCTCCTTATCTTGTGTAATATTTATATCTATGGTAGTGTTTTTTGGAGAATATTTCACGGCATTATGTACCAAGTTAGATAATATCAACTCTACAATTTTTTCATCTTGATATAATGAGTACGCATCTATATTTTCAGGGTAGTTAATTTGTTGTCCCTCTTTTAGTAACATGTTCGCATTATAAACGACCTCATTAACCACTTTACTAAGCTTAAAAGTGCTGGGTTTATATCTAATTCTTCCCGTTTCCAATTTTTCTAAAGACAAAAAATCGTTTAAAATGTTGGTTAAATAACGTACCTTATCTGTTATAGTTTTTATATGCTTATCTCGCTTTTCTTGCTGTTCAGAAAGCTTATATTTACTTAGTAACATGGTAGATGTTAAAATACCACTTAAGGGCGTTTTAAACTCGTGCGACACTAAAGATAAAAATCTTGTTTTTAGCGTATTGTGTTCTCGTTCGTTCTCCAAGGCTATTTTAAGTTCGTTTTCTACACGGGTTCTTTTTTCAATTTCTTTAGCAAGCTCAAAATTGGCATGCTTTAAATCTTCTGTAGTTAACTCTAAAGCTTTTGTTCGCTCTATCACTTTCTTTTCTAACGAGGCATTTAACTCATGTATTTTTTGTTCTTTAGCCTTACGTTCTGTGATATCTATAATCATAGACATAACGTAGCTTTTATCATAAATTTTAAAAAAATTTAAGCCAATTTCAATAGGAAAAACAGAACCATCTTTTCGTACTCCAAATAAGTCTTTGCCTTTCCCCATTTGGCGGCTTTCCTTATTTTTAATAAACTTCTTGGACTCTCTATCATGAATTGGTCGACTTTCTTTTGGAACTAATATGTTTATAGGTTTGCCAATAAGTTCATCTTTAGTATAGCCAAACATAGTCGCTCCCATAGTATTGGCTTCAACAATTTTATGATTATCATCAACTATGATAACACCTTCAATTATAGCTTCAAATAATACGTTAAAAATATCTTGTTGAAACATGGCTATACTTTTGATTTATCTAATATAAAGATACGAACTAAAATGGCATATTTCATCTGACATATGTCATATTTTAATTCTTAATCAAATCATAACTTTACTAAAATCAAACTGTTATGACCTACCCTAAAGAAATACTTATTCCTTTCCACCAAAATCTTGGAAAGCTTTTCTATGCTATCGCCGCTTCTGATAAAACCGTTAGAGAAGAAGAGTTTAATGTGCTAAAAGCTCTTATAAAACGTAAATGGTTATCAGTATTCGATTCAGAAAATAATTATAAAATTGATGCTACAGACCAAATAGAAACTGTTTTTAAAAGATTAGTTATAGAAAAGCGAGAAGCTAACTCCTGTTACAACGAGTTTATAGCCTTTAAAAAAGAGTATAGCTACTTATTTACACCTGAACTAAACCGCTTAATCCTGAAAACGTCTGGAGCTATTGCTGCTGCATTTTCTAGTCAAAATAAATCTGAATTAATTATGCTTGCTAAGCTTAGTATTGAACTTAAAAAACAAACAAATGAAAAGTAATTTTAACGCCATTATAAATTCTGAAACGCCTGTTTTAATTGACTTTTATGCAGATTGGTGTGGGCCATGTAAAATGTTAGCACCTATTTTAAAACAAGTAAAAGACACACTTGGAAATACTCTGAAGATAGTAAAAATTGATGTTGATAAAAACGAATTATTAGCATCTAAATACCAGGTAAGAGGGGTGCCTACTATGATGCTTTTTAAAAATGGGAAACAACTGTGGCGGCAATCAGGAGTATTACAAAAAGGTGAGATTATTGATATTATAAAACAATATGTTTAAATGATGAATATCATTTTATAGCAGCAGAAACTACAATACATTTATAGGGTTAACTACTAAAAATGATAGCCTTATGAAAAATGCAATTATTCTATTTATAACGGTTTTATTAATTCCAATTTTTGGATACTCACAATCTATTGAAAATCTAGAATACATCTCATCATTTAACGAGGGTGTATCTGCAATAAAAAAAAACGGACAATGGGCTTTTATAAATAAAGAAGGGACTATTACAATACCGTTTAGAAATGATTTATTCATAACTAAAAATGATGATGGTAGCTATCCTATTTTTATTAACAACAGATGCCTGATTATAAAAGAAAAAAACGGGATCGTATACTTTGGCTATATAGATAAATCTGGAAAAACTATAATAGAACCTCAGTTTTTAAATGCTACCAATTTTAATAAGAATTCAGCATTGGTACTGAAGCTATTAAAAGAAGATATAGGGAAAAATGATTTGCTAGGAAAAAATGTCGTTTACTATAGATATTATGAGGCTACAATTAATGATAAAGGGAGCGTAATAAACTATCTAAATCCTAAAGGCACTAATGTTATTTTGGATAAAGAATTCCTTAGAAAACCTCCAAAAATTAAATCTAAGCTTATTTCAGAAAACTTAGTAGCAACTATCGATAAAAACAAAAAATGGGTTGTTAAAAAAATTAATGAGTGACCCCCCTTTAATCTTTAAAAATGAGAACTAATCTAAATTTAGGCAATATATCTGGGATAAAGATCAAAGTACATTGGACGTTTTTCTTTTTAATAGCTTGGATTGTTTTTGTAGAACTTAAACGTGGTGGAACCACCAAAAGTATTTTGTTTAACATGGGCTTTGTTTTAGCTGTATTTTTATGTGTCGTGCTACATGAACTGGGTCATGCATTAACAGCTAAGCGTTTTGGAATCAACACCAAAAAAATAACACTACTCCCAATTGGTGGTATGGCAAGTTTAGATAGCCTTCCAGAATCACCTAAGCAAGAGCTTTTAGTCGTTATTGCAGGCCCACTGGTAAATGGTATCATTGCGCTTTTACTCTATTTTATTGTTCCGGTTCAAGAATATATGTATCTCAACTTTACAGAAACATTTGAAGCTTTAATGGGTTTTACTTTACAAAATTTTCTTTTCTATTTGTTTGTTGTCAATATTGCCCTAGTAGTATTCAATATGATTCCCGCATTCCCTATGGATGGAGGCAGAATACTAAGAGCCTTATTAGCCATGAAAATGAATCGTGTAAAGGCAACCCAAATAGCTTCAAGTATAGGGCAATTTATTGCTGCTGCTTTTTTGTTGATTGGATTGTTATATAATCCAATCTTGATATTCATTGCTCTATTTATTTTTTTAGGTGCTTATGGCGAAAATAAAATGGTACAACATTTAGCTTTACTAAAAGGGCATACTGTTGAAGAAGCTATGATGATAAACATAACCACCTTTAATCCCAATGACTCCATTGATATTGTTGTAAATAAAATAATCTCAGGTACCGAAAATAACTTTGTCGTAGTAGAAAATCATTTGGTTGTAGGGCTCATATACCACCAAGATATTATAGACCACTCAAATAAAAATGTTTTAGTTAAAGATATTATGGCTACCAATTACAAAACCTTAAAGGCTACAGATGATCTTAAAAATGCATATCGCTTAATTTATAGCGGGAAAAAATCATTTTTCCCTGTCGTAGAAGATGGTAAATTATTGGGAGCTATAGATTCTATAAATTTGAACGAATATATATTATTACAAGCCAAATTAGCCTATTAAGCATGAAGTTAGTTAGTTGTCTTTTCATTCTATTTAGCATACTATCTTGCTCAAAAAAGGAGAATAAAATACTTCCTATAGAACAAGAACTAATCGAATCGGTATACGCTTCTGTTACCATTCAACCAGATAGTTTGTATCAAGCTTATGCTAGTGTGGCAGGTATTTTAGATAATAACCTTGTAAAAGAAGGTCAAGAAGTTTCTAAACATGAAGCTATATTACAAATTATTAACAGCGCTCCTAAACTTAATACCCAAAACGCAAAATTCGCATTAGATCTCGCAAATGAAAATTATAATGGACGTGCTGCTATTTTAAACAGTATTACAGACGAAATCGCTGCGGCAACGCTTAAGCTTCAAAATGATTCTATAAACTATTTCAGACAAAAGAACCTTTGGGAACAACACATAGGCTCAAAAGTGCAATATGATACAAAAAAATTGAACTATGAATTGGCTTCAAATAATCTACGGCTATTAAATAGTAAATACTATCAAACAAAAAGCGAACTACAAGCTGCCATAAAACAAGCGCAAAATAATTATCAAGCATCCCTTATAAACACCAAAGATTTCACAGTTAAAAGCAAAATACAGGGCAAAGTATATGCCTTATATAAAGAACCCGGTGAAATTGTAAATACAATGGAACCTCTAGCGTCTATTGGTAGTGCAACAAATTTTATCATTGATATTTTGGTGGATGAAGTTGATATTGTTAGAATTTCTAAAAATCAAAAAGTGCTTATCAATTTAGATGCCTACCAAGACAATGTATTTGCTGGTAAAGTTTCTAAAATTTATCCTAAAAAAGATGAACGCAATCAAACTTTTAAAGTAGAAGCTTTATTTACAGAACCGCCAAAAGTATTATATCCTGGGTTTTCTGGTGAAGCCAATATTATTATTGCAAAAAGGGATGCTGTACTAACCATCCCTAAAGCCTATATCATTGATAACGATAAGGTAAAAACTGATGCTGGTTTGGTTACAATTACGACGGGGTTACAAAATATGGAATATATTGAAGTACGCTCAGGAATCGATAAAGACACTTACATCTATAAACCTGAATAATGGCCAATTGGAACGTTATACTAAACATTGCCAAAACCCATTTGCTAACTAAAATAAAGCAAACCTCAACGGCGGCGCTAGGTGTTACCTTTGGAATTGGTGCATACATTACATTGGTATGTTTTATGACAGGTTTAAATGGTATGTTAGATGATTTGATACTCAACCAAACACCACATATTCATGTGTATAATGAAATTGAACCTTCAAAAAAACAACCTGTTGCTTTATATGATGAATTTGAAAACAGCTTTAATGTTGTGCATTCCATCAAGCCAAAATTAAGTCAAAAAAAAATTCATAATGCATTACCCATTATTAAGTATTTAGAAGAAAATCAGCAAGTTCGCGGAGCACTTCCACAAGTAAAAACACAAATTTTTTATATGGCTGGTTCCATAGAGCTTGGTGGTAATCTCATTGGTGTTAATCCTATTGATGAAGCGAAATTCTTCAATATACAAGACTATATTGTAGAAGGCTCTGCAAATGCATTACACAATACAAGTAATGGCATTTTATTGGGTATTGGCATTGCAAAAAAAATGTCTTTAAAAGTTGGTGATCGTGTACAAGTAAGTCCTCTTAACGGTGGTGTATTTCCATTAAAAATTGTTGGTTTCTACCAAAGTGGTATTGCAGATTTAGATGCGATTCAAAGCTTTGCAAATATTAAGACTGTGCAACGTATTTTAGGTGAGGCACAAAATTATATTACAGATATTAATATAAAATTATATGACATTGAACAGGCAGTTCCATTATCAAAAAAAATTGAAAAACAATTCCATATAAAAGCTATTGATATAAAAACAGCCAATGCGCAATTTGAAACTGGAACTACAATAAGAAACCTAATCACATATGCAGTTTCCATAACCCTCTTAATTGTAGCTGGCTTTGGTATTTACAACATCTTAAATATGCTTATATATGAAAAAATGAATGATATCGCCATACTAAAAGCTACTGGGTTTTCTGGTAAAGATGTACAACTCATTTTTATGAGCCAAGCCATTATTATTGGCCTTATAGGCGGTGTTTTGGGGTTACTCATTGGATTTGGACTAGCACGATTAATTGGAACTATTCCTTTTCAAACAGAAGCTTTACCTACCGTTGAAACTTATCCCATAAACATGAATCCCATATTTTTTATAATAGGATTTTCATTTGCAATGCTATCTACTTTTTTAGCGGGGTACTTACCCTCAAAAAAGGCAAAAAAAATCGATCCAGTAAGAATTATAAGAGGACAATAAATGAACAGTGTATTAGAAGCAAAACATATTAACAAATACTTTAAAAAGCCTGTGCTATTTCATGTTCTAAAGGATATCAATTTTCAGGTTAAAAAAAGTGAATTTGCTTCTATCATGGGAAAATCAGGTTGTGGGAAATCCACTTTACTTTATATTCTTTCTACAATGGATACCGACTATGAAGGCGAATTATTTTTAAACAATCAACTCGTAACAAATAAGAGCAGACAGCATCTTTCATATATTCGGAATAAACACATTGGTTTTGTGTTTCAATTTCACTACTTGCTTTCTGAATTTTCGGTATTAGAAAACGTCATGCTACCAGCAAAAAAACTAGCAGAAAAATCATATCAAGAAATTGAACATGATGCTATGCAAAAACTAAAGATGCTTAATATAGATGGTTTAGCAAAAAAAACGTGCCTCCCGAATTTCAGGAGGCGAAAAACAACGTGTAGCCATAGCTAGAGCACTTATAAACAACCCTTCTATTATTATGGGCGATGAGCCCACAGGTAATTTAGACAGCTATAATTCAGAAAATGTTTTTAATATTTTCAAAGAATTAAGTGATCAACAAGGATTGTCTTTACTCGTGGTAACCCATGACGAAGATTTTGCCAATAAAACAGATAGAATTATTCAAATGGGAGATGGTAAAATCATCACTTAGGGAACTATTAATTGATTGAAATAGTAAATGATATTCGTCATTTGAAACGCAACTTTTTACAATTATTTTTAATCTATAATATGTTTTAAATAAACCCATTAAAATAAGTAAATGGCATTTATCGATTATTATAAAATATTAGGGTTATCAAAAAATGCTTCCGAAAAGGATATAAAAAAAGCCTACAGGAAACTGGCTCGTAAATATCATCCGGATTTAAATCCAAATAACAAAACTGCCGAAAAGAAATTCAAAGAAGTCAACGAGGCTAATGAAGTATTAAGCAATCCTGAAAACAGGAAAAAATACGATGCCTATGGCGAACATTGGCAACATGCCGAAGATTATGAAAAAGCGAAACAGCAACATTATCAAAATAGCGGACAAAGTTATTCAGGAGGTTTTACGGGTGAAGATTTTTCAGATTTCTTTGGTTCCATGTTTGGTGGAAGGTATTCAAATACTCAAGGTAGATCCGTTAAATTTAGAGGTCAGGATTTTAATGCCGAATTACAGCTCGATTTAAAAGAGGTATACACCACGCACAAACGTACGCTAACGGTAAACAATAAAAACATACGCGTCACTATTCCTGCAGGCCTAGAAAACGGACAAATCATTAAAATTAAAGGCCATGGAGGGAAAGGGATAAACGGAGGTCCTAATGGTGATTTATACATTCAATTTTCTATTATAAACCATTCTAAATTTAAAAGAGATGGAGATAATCTTTACCTATCGGTCGATTTAGACTTGTACAAGTCATTATTAGGCGGAGAGATTACAATAAACACTTTTAATGGGAAAGTAAAGCTAACTGTGAAGCCAGAAACTCAAAACGGCACCATGGTAAAATTAAAAGGAAAAGGATTCCCGAAATATAAAAGAGAAGGTCAGTTTGGTGATTTGTATATAACCTATAACTTAAAAATACCAACTAAACTTTCTGTTAAAGAAAAAGAATTAGTTAAAAAATTACAACAATTGCGTTAATTATGGAAACTCCAGAGTTTATATCAATACAGCTATTCTGTTCACATTACAACGTACCAATGTCTTTTATTAATGCTTTACATGAATTTGACCTCATTGAAATTACGTCCATTCAAGAAATTTACTGTATTCATAAAACACAAATTGGTGAGATTGAAAAAATGATACGATTACATTACGATCTTGATATTAATTTAGAAGGTGTTGACGCCATTTATAATTTATTAAAACAAGTAAAGTCCTTACAACAAGATATTGTTTTACTAAACAATAAACTAAACCGTTTTAAAGATATTTAACCATGCTCACATTCAAAAACTACAATATTGCAGATTGGTTTTCATTCTATCGTATTTTAGCAGCTCCTTTTTTGTTAGCTATAATTTGGTTTGACCAACGGTTAGTTTTTGCATGGTTACTTCTCATAAGTTACTCAACAGATGCTATTGATGGTTATTTAGCCCGAAAATTAAAAATTACAAGTCCTAGAGGTTCCCAGTTAGATTCCTTTGGAGACCAAGTCACTTTAATAATAGGGCTTATTGGTTTATTTTATTTCGAAGCCAACTTTATTAAAACCAATCTTATCCTAATAATTGTAGCCCTTACCCCCTACATCATTCAAATGATCATCGCTTATTTAAAATATGGCAAAGCGACTGCCTTTCATACCTATTTAGCAAAACTATCTGCAATTATGCAATGTGTTTTTATTTTATACTCATTATTCTTTTCGCCAGAGTATAGCCTATTTTACACCATGATTGTTATTGGGCTTTTAGAAACCTTTGAAGAAATTACACTTATATTTATGTACGATAATTGGGCTTCAGATGTAAAAGGAATCTATTGGGCATATAAGGATAAAAGACGTCTAAAAAAGAAGCCATGAGATCATTTTCTCTTTTTACTATTATTTTATTATGCATAACTGTTTTGCTTGTAGACATCTTAGCCTTTTATTGGTTAACATCTATTACCCAGTTCATAGATTCTTCATTATTAAAAAAAAGTATTCATATTCTGTTTTGGGTGTTTACAGTTGGTTTGATTACCTCAATAATTGTTTTAAAAACAACTTTAGACCATATAAATCCAGTTAGAAAACAACTACTAATCGCTTCATTTTACGGGCTCACTATTTCCTCATTCATACCCAAACTAATCTTCGTAATCGTAATATCGATACTCTACTTTACTAATTATATGTTTTCTCAAAATGAATCATTAATAATGGTTCCCTTAATAGGGTTATTATCAGGGCTACTTCCCTTTTTAATTATTCTTTATGGCATTTTCAAAGCGGTTTATAGATTCAAAATTCACCATCACACTATAGATTTCAAAAACTTACCACAGCCCTTTGAAGGGTTACGTATTATACAGCTATCCGATATTCATTTGGGTAGCTTTAATTACCGATACCATATCATAGAACGCGCTATCGAAAAAGTAAACCATTTACATCCAGATTATATTTTTATTACCGGTGATTTAGTAAACAATTATGCCTGGGAATTGAAAGGATGGAGACGCGTGTTTAACAAACTAGAAGCTAAAAAAGGAAAATATGCCGTATTAGGCAATCATGATTATGGAGATTATAGTAAATGGAGCTCTAAGGAAGCAAAGCTAAAAAATTTTAAAACTATAAAACAGTTCTATAACGAAATAGATTTTAAGCTTCTACTTAATGACTCAGAAGTTATCTCAAACAACAATCACCAAATTGCCATTATTGGGGTAGAAAATTGGGGAAAACCACCTTTTAAACAGTATGGCGATTTACATAAAGCTTTAGAAAAAGCAGAAGAGATTCCTTTTAAAATCTTATTATCTCATGACCCAACCCATTGGGCTGAAGAAGTCCTTGACAAAACAGATATTTCATTAACGCTTTCGGGACACACACATGGTATGCAAGCCGCCTTTCAATATAAAAACTTACAATGGAGTCCTATAAAATATAAATACAAGCATTGGGCAGGCTTATATAAAAACGAAGCTCAGTATTTATATGTAAATAGAGGATTAGGGTGGTTAGGGTTTCCTGCAAGAATTGGAGTGAGACCAGAGATTGCATTTATCGAGTTATTTTCTACCTCTTAACTGATCAATATCATTGCCTACACATAACAATTGTAGTTCCTTTAGGTAAATATTACACAATGATTGCTTTAGTCATTTTACTATTCCTATTTACGGTACTAACATATCTTTTTTTAGCGCCAATTATATTGTATATAGATACTCAAAATGATAAATATTTTATTCAACAACAAGGCATTATAAAAGCATCTGTTTTGGGTGACAAAAAAGAAGTATTCAAAATAAAGTTAAATATACTTTTCTTGAATTTTAACGTCTACCCTTTAAGAAGCAAAAATGACAATTCAAAATCTAAAAGAAAAAGAAATATGCCTTTTTCTTTTAGTACAGGATTACGATTATTAAAATCATTTAAAGTTAAAAAGTTTAGGATAGATATTGATACTGGAGATTGTATAGCAAATGCAAAATTATACCCTGTCTTCGCTTTTTTAAACTATAAAATTGGTGATTTTAATATCAATTTTGAAGATAGAAATCAATTGGTGCTGCACATAGAAATCAGACCAATTCATATCATTAAATCATTTATTAACTTTTAAAACATCATATTATGGAATTACATCTTGAAGAATTATTAGGACAAATAACAGATTTTATAAAAGCTGAAGCAAAAACTGAAACCGTTGTTGGTAATCAGTTTGAACTTGGAGCATTTAAATGCGTGCCTGTTATTAAAGTAGGCATGGGCTTTGGCTCAGGCGGAGGTGAAGGTACCGAAGCAAAAGGAAAAAAAGGTGAAGGCATGGGCGCTGGAGCTGGTGTTGGCATTGAACCTATTGGGTTTTTAGTGAGTCGAGAAGATGAAATATCATTCCTTTCTGCAGGAAAAAACAAAGGGTTAGCCGCTGTATTTGAAAAAGTACCAGATCTTATTGAAACTATTGCAAAAAACAAAAGAGAAGCTCAACCTGTTGCTTAAATCTTAGAATAGCCTGCAAGATTAATACTCCTGCAGGCTTTAGTTTCAATATAATAATTCCATTCCTTTTAGCATTATTTAATGTCCTTTAATGAAATCATCGACAAAACTTACACATTAATAATTTTAGTATAATTTTAAGCTATTCCGGCTGGAATTGTACTAATTATTAAATTATCTAGCCTACTTCAAACCTCGATTATAGATTACAACTGATTAAAATCATAGTTCTTATAAATCCATTTGAATATTTTGGTACAAATTAAGAGTTACTTATTATGATTAGGGTTTTAAAGGAAAAAGAGAGTAAACTAGTTCTTGCCAACAATTACATTGGCTATTTAGGCTACATTTATAAAAATGCCCCTTTTATAGCTCCAATTACCTATTTCTATAATCCAGATAAAAACATTATTATTGGATATTCTGACGAAGGCCATAAAATAAACGCCATGCGCAAACATAATAGTGTATGCTTAGAAGTAGCAGAAATAGAATCTATAGACAATTGGGAATCTGCCCAAGTTCATGGTATTTTTAAACAATTATTTGGTAGCGTAGCAAAAGCTTACCTTCATGAGTTTTCATTGGGCATTAAGCATCTCATTACTAGAAAGAAAAAGCGTAATCTAAATTTTATTAGTGAGTTTTCAAGTAAAATATCTAAAGGTGAAGTTCCAGTAGTCTTTATTATTAAAATAGAAGAAATTACTGGAAGAATGAGGCGTCGTTAATTTGTATTACGCTTTTGGCTTTTGGCTTCCTTCCTCTCTTGTCGCTCTAATTTCCTAAAATAGCCTCGCGTTAAAAAATTGTGTTTTAACGCTTCCATATTCTGGTTGAACTTATCTGTCCCTTCATTAATATTATTGAGTGTAGATTTTAAATTATTAACCAATGCCGTATCCCTTACTATATATTTAAAGGCGCCATCGCTTGAGTTAAAATCATTAATGACCGTATTAATGTTTGCCATAACGGTTTCAATTTCTAGACTTGATACTTCAAGGTTTTCAACAATCGTTTTTATTTTTTTACCTGAAATAGAATCATTTAACAGCACTCCTAAAACAGTATCATCATTAGTTTTTAATGAAGTAACCATTTTATTTAATTCGTCTATTGTTGTTATAGTGCTTCGACTTGCTATTTTAAAATTCGTTACCGATTGTCTTAAATCTTTAGCCATAATGGTATCATTAAGTAACACACCCAAAGTGCCTTTACCCTCAATCATCGCTGTTGTTATTTTTAAAAGATCGGACATTAATATAGCAGCATTTTCAGAGCTTGCATTTAAAGTACTTAAAATATCGTCTGCTCCTATTTTACTATAAGATGCAATGGTATCTCCATCGCTAATCATAGAATCAATACCCTGTCCTGGAACAATGTTAACAATCATGTTTCCAACCAAACCATCAGAACCAATAGTTGCAATAGCATTTTTTTTTATATGTGTAATAATTTTTTCTTCAACATTCATGGTTACTTTTATGGTTGAATCGTTTATCATTTCAATACCATTAACTGTACCAATGTTAATTCCAGAATAGCGCACATTATTGCCTTTTTGCAAGCCATTTACGTTTTGGAAATAAGCATTTATTTTAAAGGTTTTTTTAAACATATTTTGCCGTTGCCCTATAAAGTAAACCCCAGCAACAAATAACATGGTGCCAATAATAACAAACAATCCTAATCTTAATTTTTGCGACTTTGTGTTCTTCATCTTAATATATTTATTGTTTAAAAAACGCTTTTACTTTTGGATCTTTTAAAGCGGATAATTCCTTAAAAGTTCCAACAGCATAATTAACTCCATCTATAAGCAATATCATGCGATCTGAAATGACACGAGCACAATCCACATCATGTGTGATAATAAGTGATGACGTATTGTATTTTTTTTGAATGTCTTGCATTAAGATAATAATTTCTTTAGCTGTAATGGGATCTAAGCCACTTGTGGGTTCATCGTATAAAATAATCTTTGGCTGTAGAATTAGCGTTCTTGCCAATGCTACACGGCGTTTCATACCACCGGATAATTCTGAAGGCATTAAATCAATAGCATCTACTAAGCCAACATTCTCTAAAGCCTCTACAACTAATGCTTCAGTATTAACCTCTTTATCAAACTTTTTGGTGTGACGACGTAAAGGGAATTCTAAGTTTTCCCGCACCGTCATAGAATCGTACAATGCACTGCCTTGAAACAAAAAACCAATATCTGCACGCAATATATCTAAAGCGTCTTGATTTAAGGTTGTAATATCGTTATTCATAACAGAAATGGAGCCGCTATCAGCTTCCATTAACCCAACAAGACATTTAATCATTACCGATTTTCCTGAACCCGATTTTCCCATAATCACCAGGTTTTCACCTTGATGAAGTTTCATATTAAAACCATTAAGCACATGATTATCACCAAAGCTTTTGTACAAGTCCTTTATTTCAAGAACAATGGCTTTTGCTTCTATAGCTTCTTTTTTAACTGATATGCTATTTTGTACTATCATAATTCATAAAAAATATCGGCTACAAAAACGGCAATAAAATCGATAACGAAGAGTAACAATGATGTAAATACGACAGCTGAATTTGCTGCTTTACCAACACCTTCAGTTCCTTTATTACAATAATATCCCTTAAAACATCCTACAATTCCAATGGCAAATCCGAAGAAAAACGATTTAACAGTTGCAGGAATAATATCGCCAAACTCTAAAGAATCAAAAACCTGATTAAAATATAAATTAAAAGATACATCCCCTTTCAAATGTTCTACCAGGTAAGAGCCATATAAAGCAACAGCGTCACCAACAACAACTAACAGTGGGAGCATTAAAGTTATTGCTAAAACACGAGTGACCACCAAATATTTAAATGGATTAGTCCCAGATACTTCCATAGCATCAATTTGCTCTGTAACACGCATAGATCCTAACTCTGCTCCTATACCAGAACCTATTCTACCTGCACAAACCAATGCTGTAATCATGGGTCCAATTTCTCTAACTATAGAAATACCCACCATAGAAGGCATCCACGAGACTGCTCCAAACTCTTGCAAAGTTGGTCTAGTTTGCAATGTTAATACTAAACCTATAATAAATCCGGTAATGCCAACTAATAATAGAGAACGATTTCCCATATTAAAACATTGTCGTAGTAACTCCTTAAATTCAAAAGGGTGTTTAAACACTTCCTTAAAAAAGCGCCCTGCGAAATAAGATAACTCTCCAATTTCTATTAAGAATGCATTGACACGCGTTTTTATTTTGTTTATCCCTAACATATAATGAGTCCTACTCATCTCAAATATAAATCAATACTATGATGATTAAAATGATAATAATCATATCAAAACACTGAGGGATATCATTTTAAAAATGAGGTGTTTAAATTAATTTTAGGTGTTTCTACAAAGGGAGAAAATTATGAATATTGGTTTAGTATTATCGGGAGGAGGAAGTAGAGGCGTTGCTCATATTGGCGTTATAAAAGCATTAGAAGAGCACGGTGTTTTTCCAACACATATTGCAGGATCTAGTGCCGGTGCTATAGTAGGCTCACTATATGCTTATGGCTATAATTGGAAAGCTATTTTGAACTTTTTTAAAAGTATTCAGATATTAAACATAAAAAAATATGCACTTGGAAAACCAGGATTTATTGATGCTGAGAAGTTTTATCCAGAATTTAAAAGCCTTTTAAAAGTAAATCATTTTAAGGCGCTAAATAAGTCATTAACAATTACCGCTACAAATATATTAAGTGGTGAACTCGAAACATTTACCAATGGCGAACTTATAAAACCAATATTAGCTTCTGCAGCAATCCCTGGAGTATTTGCTCCTGTAAAAATTAAAGACTCGTATTATGTAGATGGAGGAACACTTAACAATTTTCCAGTAGAATCTTTAAAGTCTAAATGTGATATACTAATTGGTAGTTATACTAATGGAATAGATGTTATAACTATAGAAGATCTAAAGCATTCTTTTAACGTAGTAGAACGCGCTTTTAGACTAAAATCTGTTAAAGAGGATCATGCGAAATTTAAGGATTGCGACCTTGTTATTTCCCCAAAAGCATTGAATAAATATGCAACTTTTGATAAAAAACACATAAATGATATATTTAAAATAGGTTATGAAGCCACTCAAGATGCATTAGCAAATAATACACTTGAAAATTAAACCTTCCATTAAAAACATCTCTAACTTGATAATTATCATTTCTAATCTTTATTACTAGGTATATCTTTATTTAATAAAATATAAGAGCCTGTGAAAACTACATTATATATACAAAATTTAAAATGTGGTGGTTGTGAAAAAACTATCATTAATAAGCTTTCCTGCTTAAAGAATATTGAGAATGTATCTATAAATCAGGAATACGCAACAGTAACTTTTGAACACAAAATCCCTCAAGA
The DNA here is from genome assembly GCA_965224845.1 of Wocania sp. GTDB lineage: Bacteria > Bacteroidota > Bacteroidia > Flavobacteriales > Flavobacteriaceae > Wocania_A. Next base: position 3,080 of record CBDDAJ010000014.1, on the reverse strand, counting down.
AATAAAAACAGTGAAAAAAGAACTTTCAAAATTAGGGTACCCTCCATTTGGAGAAAAAAACAATTCATTTAAAAAAGCCAAATCTTACATCAGTTGTGCTATTGGAAAAACTCATAAACAAGCCTAAATTTTAAAATTCAATTAAAAAGTAACAAATGAAACCAGAACTCATAATTTTTGCACTATTCTTTATATTAATAAGTTGCAATACAAATCAAAAAAAAGAAAACTCTGAATTAGCTCGTATAGCTAAAATGGATTCTATTGGTAACGAGAATATTGCTGATTCCGTTGGCTATAAACTTATGGTACAAAAGTGTTATATCTGTCATTTTGAAAAGCCAGACCCCACAAAAAGAGACAAAATGATAGCTCCTCCAATGCTGCGTGTTCAAGAACATTATAAGTCAACCTATCCTAATAAACAAGAATTTATTAATGCTACAATAAGCTTTATTAATAACCCTTCAAAAGAAACTACATTAATGCCTGGAGCAATAAAGAAATTTAAACTAATGCCTAAATTAATCTATGATGATAAGGAATTGCTTTTAATATCAGAAACCTTATATGATTATGATTTTGGTTCTGCACCAAAAATGAGAATGCAAATATTGAATAGTAACGGAATTCAATTAAATAATGGAAAAAAATGGAAACTAAAACCGGAATCTATTACACTGATGGAAGCCGTTATAAATAAAGTGAATCATTTTAATTCAGATGATATTGCAGATTATAATCAATTAGGTAAAGATGTTTTTAGTGACGTAAAAAAGATAATGTTAGATGATGCCTATACAGGAGAAAAATTTGACCAAATACATCTTTTCTTCTATAGAATTGAGGACAACATGCATCTTTTAATGTCAATACAATCAATGAATGAAGCAAGAAATCAGTTTTCTGAATTAAAGAAAAAATTAAATGAGTTCAATACTTATTTTGAATAATTAACAGCATAGAATCGCTTAAATAGTTTAAAGTGAAAATTAAAATATATGCGGATCAAACTTTTATATAAAGTTTTTCTGGTAATTGTCTTCTTAATGGCATTAAAATTTTGCTGTCCAAAAGAAGATAATTTCGTTGTGTCCTCTAATTATCCTAATAGCAAAAACTTAATCAGCAGTTCTTTACCAATTAGGATTGAAGTAAATAACAATATTACTATTGAAAAGTATTTTCAGTATTTAGATTCTATCGTTAAAAAATATGATTCGTTAACGCCTTATCTTTTAACTGAACATCTTTTAGTAAGACATAACTCCTGGATTATTGACACTCTTCAAAATACTGACTATTACAGATTGAAAGCCCGAGATTTGTTTGTATACAATCAAAAGAAAATGATTGTTATCCCTAAAGGGGCTTTTATAGTTATTCCCGATTCTATTGTCGCTTCAAGAATTCTTAGGAGATTAAAAAAAACAATCATAGATATAAACATTCCAGAATTTAAACTTCGGATTTTTAAGGATTCGACAAAGCTTTATGAGTTTCCAATAAGGGTTGGGCGGCATGAAAAAAAATATCTTAAAATGTCTGGCAGAATTCAAGATTTAAGAACTAAAACAGGAGAAGGTCATATAATTAATCATGTTAGAAATCCAAGATATATTAATCCTGTAAATAACCATGAATACTTTGTTACTAAAAGAGATGATGATGAAGTAACAAAACTGCCACAAATACCATTTATAGAAAACTGAAATAAATGGTTTACGCTATGGACAATTAATTCATCCAACCACAAATCCAATTACTTTGGGCAAGGCTTATTCAAATGGTTGCATAGGAACCAAAGAAGCCGATGCTTGGGTGATTTATTACTATGCTCCTATTAATACTAGAATTAAAATTAGATACAATTTAAATGTTATTGATGAAAACGGAAATAAAATAACCTTAAAAGATATTTATAATTATAACAATTAAACTCATCTAATTTTTTCTTTAATTCAGTCAATTCATTTTCTGTTTCTTTATATTGAAAGTCTAATTGAATAGTAGGTAAATAAGGAAGACATTAATATAAACGATATTATATGCTATTTACTATCAATTTTGTTTTACATCAATCATTAAATTTGGATACAGTAGTTTATGCTAGTTACTTTCCGATACAATATGTTCTTCATTTTCATTGTTAATAAATAAAATAGTATTCCCTAACAATGAGCATATAGTTTCTTAAAGTTTAAATTGATATTTAGTCAACCTTTTATCTCCGGTTTTAGACAACATTTGTTGTTCTACAGCCCATTTTAAATCCCTGCTTGCAGTAGCTTGACTTATATCTTTAAAGTTTTGCAAATAGTCCTTACGGCTAAATTGGTTTTCTTTAATGATATCCTTGTATAGTTCAATCCTATCTTGTGTTGTAAGTGTTCTGTTTTGCGTTTTTAATAGGTTTCCTAAAGCTTGAAATATAATGTTTAGCATAAACTCGATAAATGGTGTAGAATGCCCCGATTTATCAGACATGCTCAATACCTTATAATACTCCTCCTGATTTTCTTTAATCAGGCTTTCAACTGGCAAAAATTCAAAAACAGGATATTTTTGCATTAAAATTAAAGTTTGCCACAATCTCCCCATACGCCCATTACCATCTATAAACGGATGTATAAATTCAAATTCATAATGAAATACACAACTTTTGATTAGTAAAATATCCTTATCTGTTTTAAGATAGTTAAACAAATCATTCATTAGCCCCTTAACCATATCGCCGCCTGGTGCAAGGTGTTCTACTTTTGCCCCCTTAACAATACCAACATTTTTAGTTCTTAGCTTTCCCACGTCTTCAATTAAACCTTGCATTAAAATGGAATGAGCTTTCTCTAAGTCTGTTAATTTATTTGGATTAAACGTTCGTAACTGCCCATATACTTTTATAGCGTTTTGAACCTCCAAAATATCCTTTTGTGGTGCAATTACTCGTTTATCATCTAAAAGTGCCGTGATCTGCTCTTCTGTAAGCGTATTACCCTCAATCTCTAAAGAGGATTGTATGGTTTTAATACGATTCTTTTTTCGTAACTCCGTTGGTGGTTTGTATAAATGTGTTGCATTTA
>CBDDAJ010000013.1:0-215047 GCA_965224845.1 Wocania sp. | reverse complement strand
AAATCCGGTAACCAAAGCATAGACTCTCCATACAGTCCATCACTCCTTAAAGTAGTATAAGCACCAAACAATGCTGCTTCTAAATCGTCTAAGGTAGTCAGCGCCGTCTCAGCACTAATAACATCTTGTGGTATAACATCTAATTTGCTATCGCAAGATTTCATTAACAGAAACGATAAGCCAAGTATGATGTATTTATATATTTTCATAATTTTTTATTTTAAAATTTTACGTCTAATCCAAAGGTATATGTTGATAATGATGGGTAGTCAGCTACATAATCTGAGCTGGAATTTTCCGGATCTAGACCAGAAAAACTAGTCCATGTATATAAATTTTGTCCTTGTAAATAGAGTCTCATTCCAGAAAGGTTAATTTTCTCTAAGACACTTTTTGGTAAATTATAAGAGAAGGTTACATTTCTAAGTTTTATAAATGAGGCATCTTCCAGCCACCCTGAATCTGAAAAATAGTTACTTATTTGTCTGGGGTCCGGGATATCTGTTATATCACCTGGTTGTCTCCAGAAACGCAAAGCATTTGTAGATACACTACCTCTGGATATCTTGGTAGGGTTATCTAAAGATGTACGGGCAACATTAAACATCTTTTTACCTTCTGAAAAACTAAAAAGGGCTCTTAGCTCAAACCCGCCAGAAGTAAATGTATTTAAAAACCCGCCTGTATATTTTGGTGTTGCTCTTCCAACATTTACCCGATTATTTAAATCATAAGTCTCCGTAAGGTTTCCATTCAAATCATACCATAAGGTTCTCCCGTTTGCCGGATTTACCCCGGCACGTTTTACCAAATTAAACACAGGAAAGGCACCTCCCTCTTCAATTAAAAATCTACCTGAGCGAAAATCTTCATCATTATTTAGCTCCAGTATCGTTGTTTCATTAGTTGCTATATTAAAAGACGATTCCCATTTAAAACGATCTCTGTCAATATTTACAGTATTAATAGCCAGCTCTACCCCTTCATTTTTTAAGCTTCCTACATTACGTAATTGCGAGCTAAAACCTGTGGTTCGCGAAAGTGGCACATTTTGAAAAAGATCTGTGGTCTTCTCATGGTAGGCATCAATATTTAAACTTAAGCGGTTATTAAACATGGTTAAATCAATTCCGATATTAGCTTTTGCTGTTTCTTCCCATTTTAAATCGGGATTAGAAAGCCCTGCAGAAATCCCAGAAATCCCGTTATAAGAATTAGATCCAAAAACAGCTCGAGCGGCAATGGGATTAATTCTTTCATTACCAACAGTACCGTAACTCGCTCTAAGCTTTAAATAATTAATAGATTCTATAGAAGATAGGAAAGCTTCTTCTGAAACAACCCAACCTAGACCCACAGAATAAAAATTACCAAATGCAAAATTAGCACCGAACTTTGAGGAGCCATCTCGTCTAACTCCGGCTGTAACATTGTATTTATTTAAATAGGAATAATCTAAAGTGGCAAAATATGAAGACAGTATTTGTGTGGATTTCTCGCCTCTAAAGTTTGGTATAAATCCATTATCTGATGACCCAGCCGTAGCCCCATCAATTGTGGTTAATTGATTTAAACCATAAACTGTGAGTCCAACGTTATTATCTTCTGTCGCTACATATTCCTGATAAAGCCTAACATTAAATTGGTGATCATCATGAATATTAAAATCATATTGTAAAGCATTAGTTATGGTGAATGCCGATCTATCAGTAAAAGAGTGATCTAACGACCCTTGTCCGCCTTGAGAACGTCCGCCTGCTACTGATGTTGGATCTGTATAAGTTCTATTGTTTCGCTGACTAAAATCCATATTAAACTTAGTTTCGAAACTTAGTCCTTCTAAAAATGCAAAATCGTAACGCGCATTTAGTCCAACAATAACCTTCTTAATGCTCCTGTCCTCATCGTTGGTATTTGTTCGTTCTAAATTGTTTAAAGTGGAGGATGCTGATGGATCTAAAGGCCATGCATAGCCACCGGTAACAGGATCAATTGCTCTATCATAAGAAGGTGTTCTTATACTGGCATAAAAAGGATTACTTCTGCCAAAGCGTCCTTCTGATTCACTATCCTCAATATCTGCATAACTTAAATACACATTAGCACCAACTCTAAACCTGTTTTTGCCATAATCTATTTTTGTTCGTAAAGCATATCTATCTAATTTAGATCTTAATGCAATACCTTCTTGACTAAAATAGCTTCCAGAAATATAATACCTGGAAGTATCATTTCCTCCGGATATTGTAATTTCATGAGAGTTAGTTGATCCATTTCGGGTTAATACATCTAACCAATCTTCATTAATAAGCCTTAATGCTTCTATCTCTTCAGGTGTCGATCCAACATTTACAACGCCTCCAATTCCAATTTCCTGTGATAAATCGATAAGTTGACTTGAGCTAAGTGGTTGAAGTGCATCGTTATAATTAGGAGCCACAGAGACGCCTGTATAAGTTCTATACTCGAATTTTGCTTTACCTAGCTTACCAGATTTTGTTGTAATAACAATTACCCCATTTGATCCTCTGGAGCCATATATTTGCGTAGCAGCAGCATCTTTTAAAACACTTACTGTTTCAATGTCATTTGGATTAATCCCGGCAAAGTCAGATTGCGAAATGGCTTGCCCATCCATTATAAAAAGGGGCTGAGTAGAAAGGGTAAAAGACTTTATTCCTCGTATATTTAAATTAGATGCTCTACCCGGTTGGCCTGTACCAGATTGCACACTTAATCCTGGTGCCGCCCCCTGTAATATATTATCAAAACTTGCAACTGGTACACTTTCTATTTGTTCTCCTCCAACAGTAGCAATAGCAGATGTTAACTTTTTCTTTTCTTTCTTACTATATCCAACAACTACAACTTCTTCTAATGCAGAGTTGTCTTCTTTTAAAATAACATTAACTGTTTTAGATGCTCCAACAGTTATTTCTTTAGTAGCCATTCCAATAAAGCTAAATACTAGGATATCTCCCGAATTGGCCTGAATAGAATAATTTCCGTCAAAGTCTGTTTGTGTCCCTTTACTTGTGTCTTTAATAATAATGTTTACTCCTGGCAATGGTCCAGAATCATCAGATACAACCCCGGTAATTTTCACCTCTTGAGCGAAATTAAATTGCACCACAAACATTAATAACAGTACTGTAATTAAATGTAATTGTTTTTTCATAAAGCGTGTTTTAAAGTTAGTATCACAAATTTAGCTTAGCGTTATAATCAGGCACTCTTTCAAGCTACTATTAACCTACTATGGTTTGTTATTTTTTATAGATAAACCTACTACATCGCCTTAAACCCTTTCTTTATTTACATAATTGATTAACAAATCATTATTTTTACTTTCAATAAAATTTATTTTTATGAAAACCTTCTCTTTTTTTAAAATGATGATTGTCCTGCTCGTTTTTTTTATAGCGCCATATCATGCTTTGGGACAAGTAAAAATTATTAAAACAGGTGATGAATGGGAGTATAATGATGATGGCATGGCACCTCCGGAAGACTGGTTAAAACAAAAAAATAAAATTGACAATTGGAAAACAGGAGTATCGCCTTTAGGTTATGGTTCTAGCTTAATAGAAACTACAATTAGCTATGGCGAAGACTCTGAAAACAAACATATTACCAAATATTTTAAAAAAACATTTACTATTGATGATCCTTATGGCTTTTTAATTTATAAATTAAATGTTCAAAGAGATGATGGGATAGTAATATACCTCAATGGCCATGAAGTGATGAGAGATAATATGCCAGACGGGGTAATAACAAACGAAACAACTGCTCTTAATTTGATATTCACTAAAGCAACAGAAAAGATTACTCATACCAAGCTGTTATCTCCAGACCTTTTTAACCAAGGACTTAATACCATTTGTGCTTCTGTACACCAAGCAAGAAAAATCTCTTCAGATTGTATTTTTAATTTAGAAATTATAGGAGATAATAGTGCCGAATCCATTCCTTTATTACTTAAAGAACAAGCAATAAAAAACCTAAGTTTAGATATGAAACTAAAAGAGGTTAATCATCAGCAGGAACTTGAAAAAAAAGAATTAAGAATAGAATTTATAGAGCATTCAAAAAATAATTACAAAATTTCACTTTTTATTATTTGTGGTCTTCTTTTATTATGCATTTTTGGTTTTCTCTATGTATTTCGAAATTTTATTAAAAAAGAGAGGAGGTATACAGAACAGGTATTAGACCTTAAGGAACTCAATAAAAATAAAGATCGGGAAATGATGAATTTTTCTTTAAGCTCTCTTAACAACAAGCAATACTTAAAAGAATTAAAAAGAGAACTGGAATTTAATGCTAAAAACAAGACATCTATCGATCAAAAAGGAATAAAAAGGATTCTTAATCAAATAGAATATAATTTGGGGCACGATGAAGATTGGGAAAATTTAAAAAAGCATTTTAACGCAATACACTCTGGTTTTTTTGATAGGCTTATAAAAATACACCCTGCTCTGTCTGAAGTCGAATTAAGACATTGCATTTTTATAAAATTACACATGCAAACAAAAGAAATTGCAAACTTATTACATATAGACCCGAGGTCTGTGCAAGCTTCCAGGTATCGATTAAAAAAGAAAATGAACTTAAATGAAAATACCGATTTGAAAGAGTACTTATTAGCGGTTTAATTTTTTGTTTTATAAGTTAAACAACTTAGGAAGGCACATAGATATGTCTGGGATATAAGTAATTAAAAGCAGCACTATTATCATTATCAATAAAAAAGGGATTAGCGGCTTAACAACCTGAGAAACAGATATTTTAGCAACACCACTACCAACAAAAAGTATAGTTCCTACTGGTGGTGTACAAAGTCCAATACACAAATTAAGTACCAATACAATTCCAAAATGAACAGGATCCATACCTAAAGCAACAACTACAGGTAAAAAAATGGGTGTAAATATTAGTACAGCTGGTGTTATGTCCATAAACGTACCAACTATTAACAGAACGAGATTAATAACAAGAAAAATAATAATTTTATTACTGAACTGCTCTAATAAAAAGCTGCTAATAAGTTCTGGGATGCCTTCAAAAGAAAACAACCATGACATGGCCATTGAAGTAGATATTAAAAACATTACAACAGCTGTAGTTTTGGCACTGGTTAACAAAATTGATGGAAAATCTTTAATACTTATATTTCCATAAATTAAAGCTAAAACGGCGGCATACAAAACAGCTATAACTGAAGCTTCTGTGGCTGTAAAAATTCCGGCTACAATACCACCTACAACGATTACTAATAATAGTAAGCTAAAAAATGCTTTTCTAAAAAAAGACCAAATTAAAGATAAAGGAGCCCGACTTCCTTTTGCAAACTTTCGCGATATGGCTACAAAAGCAATGTATCCCATAATAGCAATTCCCAGCAAAATACCAGGCAGGTAACCTGCTATAAATAATGCTGCCACCGATGCCGTACCACCACTAGCCAAAGCATATACAATTAAAATATTACTAGGCGGAATTAATAACCCTGTGGTAGAGGATGTGATGTTTACCGATGCGCTAAACGCTCTGGGGTAGCCTTCTTCTTCCATTCTGTCTGTCATAATACTTCCAATAGCAGAAGTTGCTGCAATTGCCGAACCGGAAATAGCACCAAATAGCATAGAAGCCAGAACATTAACATAGGCTAAACCACCTGGTAAACTAGCGACCAATGATTTTGCAAAATTAATAAGTCGGTTAGCTATGCCTCCTCGCTTCATAATTTCTCCTGCCAGGACAAAAAAGGGTATGGCCAATAAAGCAAAACTATCAATACCGGTTGTCATACGCTGAGCTATAGTAGTAATTCCGGGGAGCTTATCAATATTAAATAATAAACTTATAGTTGTAGAAATACCAATACTATAAGCTACTGGTACTTTTAGCATGAGTAGTATAAAAAAACTTAAAAATAAAACGATAATACTTATTACTTCTATACTCATACCTAATCCTTTATTTTGTTTGTGATAATCTTACCTGTATGGTATATAGAGAAGAACATGATTAGTAAACCACTTAAAGGCAAAATAGCATAAATATAACCTAAGGGAATACGTAAAGTTCCTGATAATTGCTCTAAATGCAGCGTTGTATAAACAAGATTAAATCCGCCAATTACCATAACGATAAAAGCAAATAGAAAGATGCAGACTTCTATAAACAGCAATGTCTTTTTTTGATACTTTTTTGATATCTTTTTATACAAGAAATCCATTGATAAATGCTCTCTTTTCCCGTTAAGGTAAGCTGCTCCTAGAACAGATAACCAAATTAATGAGAATCGCGCCAGCTCTTCTGTAAATGCAAATGATGTATTTAAAATATAACGTGAAAACACTTGGCTTAATACATCAACAACAAGTAATCCAAAAATAGAAATTAATAGTATTTCCATAATTCTGCATAACTTGTTAAAAATAATATCTGTAATTTTCATCCTTAATCATTTATTATTTTATCGATAACATCACGCATTTCGGGGTGTTCTTTTTGGAACGTTTTTAAAACAGATTTGGATTGTTCCTGAAATAATGATTTTTGAGGAATTATAATTTCCACACCTGCTTTTTTGGCTTTAGCCATAGAGGCTTCTACAGATTCATTCCAAAATTGTTTTTGGGCTTGGGCTGATTCATTGGCGGCTTCTTGTACCCATTTTTTTTCTTCACTTGTTAACTTATTCCAGTACTTTGTTCCAATAAGCAGCACATCAGGAACTGATGAATGTTCGTCGAGTGTATAATACTTGCTAACCTCATAATGGTTGGAAGACACAAATGAGGGCGGGTTATTTTCAGCACCATCTACAACGCCTTGCTGTAAAGCGGTATATAATTCTCCATAAGCCATAGGTGTAGCAGACCCTCCTAATGCGTTAACCATGTTAATTGCCATTTGGTTATTCATGACACGAATTTTGAGGCCTTTTAAATCATCAGGAGTTCTTATGGCTTTATTAGATGTATAAAAACTTCGACTACCAGCATCATAATAACACAGACCTCTTAACCAAAACTTTTCTCCTTTTTGTAAAATTGATTTCCCCACCTCTCCTTCTAAAATATTAAACTTATGCTGCTTATTTTTAAACAAATACGGAATACCTAAAACATGATATTCTGGCACAAAGTTGGATAATGTAGCAGCACTAACTTTGGTTATAGCAACGCTACCTATTTGAAGTAATTCTAAAACCTCTCGCTCGGAGCCTAATTGGCCATCAGGAAAAATTTTAACTTTTAAAGTTTTTCCTGATTTTTGCTCTAATGCTTTCTGAAACTCTATTATTCCTTTATGTACCGGGTGAGTTTGAGGCAGCGTATGAGCTAAATATAAAACCTTACTACGACCTCCTTTTTCACAAGATATCATACTTACAAAAAGAATAAATAAGAAAACTAGTTTATAGTTCATTTTTGTGCGTGTTCAAATTTATTTATACTTAACCAAAATTTAGGTTTCCAGCTAGGTTATATTCCTAACGGCTTTTATAATAGCCAAAGCATTTTTTACAGCCTTCACTAATTTGTTATAATCTTGGTTTACTATAATGTCTTTTGAAATTAATTTAGATCCCATACCCACACAGGTAACACCGGCATCAAACCAACTTTTTAAGTTCTCTTTGGTAGGTGCTACACCTCCTGTAGGCATTATACTCGTCCAGGGTTGCGGCCCTTTTACAGCTTTTACAAATTGCGGACCGTAAATATCACCAGGAAACAACTTTACAATCTCACAGCCTAAGGCTTCTGCGTTTGCAATTTCGGTTAAACTCCCACAACCTGGAGACCACAATACTTTTTTTCTATTACAAACCGTTGCAATATCTTCTCTTAACACGGGTGTTACAATAAAATTTGCACCCAATGCCATATATAATGAAGCTGATGCACCATCCGTTACCGAGCCTACGCCCATAATCATTCCTGGCAATTCTTTGATGGCATACTTGGTTAATGCACCAAAAACTTCATGGGCAAAGTCACCTCGGGCAGTAAACTCCATTAATCGCGCACCTCCATCGTAACATGCTTTCAATATTTTTTTACTTATTTCTATATCACTATTAAAAAATAAGGGAATCATTCCCGTATCTTTCATTGCTTGTGCAACTTCTAATCTTGTAAACTGTGCCATTTTTATAAAATGTTTATCTGTGTATTTGCTTTATTATGACTTAACAATTAAAACACCTAACTGTTAATACTATCGTGCTACTCTACCTGAGGCATCGCCACCCATTAGTTTTTCTACTTCAGCAACTGTTACCAGGTTTGCATCGCCTTTAATAGTATGCTTTAAACAAGAAGCTGCCACCGCAAAATCCAGTGCGTTTTGATCATCTTCCGGGTATTTTAATAAGCCATAGATTAGTCCGCCCATAAAACTATCCCCGCCACCAACTCGATCTACAATATCCGTAATCTGGTATTGGCGTGTTTGATACATGGTCGTACCATCATACAATACGCCTGCCCATGTATTGTGAGATGCAGAAATAGACCCTCTTAATGTTGTGATGACCTTTTTAGCTTTTGGAAATTTTTTCATCATTTGTTGACATACCGACAAGAAAGCTTCAGCTTTTACATCGTGCCCTTGTGTTTGCACTGTAATGCCTTCTGGTTTTATTCCAAAATGCATTTCGGCATCTTCTTCATTTCCTAAAACGATATCGCAGTAAGAGGTCAATTCTGTCATAACAGCTTCTCTGTGAGCATCATTACAATATTGCCAAAGCTTAGCCCGGTAATTTAAATCGGTAGAAATAGTCATGCCTTTAGCGCTTGCTTTTTTTAAAGCCTCCAAGCAAACATCTGCTGCACCTTGCGAAATAGCTGGTGTAATACCTGTCCAATGAAACCATTCAACACCATTAAAAACAGCATCCCAATCAATCATTCCGGCTTTTATTTCTGCCATTGCTGAATGCGCTCTGTCGTAAACCACTTTACTGCCTCTTGAAACTGCTCCGGTTTCTAAAAAATAGATCCCTAAACGGTTTCCACCATATACAATTTTATCTACCCCAACGCCACGCTTGCGCATTTCCATCATAGCACATGTTCCAATATCATTTTTTGGTAAGCGCGTTACAAAATCTACGGGAATCCCATAATTTGCTAAAGAGACTGCTACATTAGATTCACCGCCTCCATATATGGCATCAAAATTAGTGGCCTGTGAAAACCTTAAAAATCCTTGTGGGGCTAACCTTAACATAATCTCTCCAAATGTTACTACCTTACTCATTACTTTTTTAATTAAAATTTAAAATACGCTTTAGCATTATTATAACAAATATCTGATATCATTTTTCCTAAAAACGCTATATCCTTAGGAATAAGTCCGTTTTTAACATCTTCTGCTATTAAATTACACAAGATACGTCGAAAATATTCATGCCTGGGGAACGATAAAAAACTTCTACTATCGGTTAACATGCCTATAAAACGACTTAATAAGCCCATATTTGAGAGGGTATTAAGTTGTTTTTCAATCCCATCTTTTTGATCTAAAAACCACCAACCTGAGCCCCATTGCATTTTTCCCGGAATACCGCTTTCGCTATAATTACCCATCATGGTTGCAAACACTTCATTTTGCGATGGATTAAGATTATAAGTAATTGTTTTTGCTAATTGATTATTACGATCAAGATTATTAAACAATTTAGACATGCTTTTAGCCACCGGAAAATCTCCAATTGAATCTACTCCGGCATCTAAACCAACTCGATTCAATAATTTACTATTATTATTTCTGATAGCACCAATATGAAATTGTTGTACCCACCCTTTATCGTGATACATTTTGCACAATTTATTTAAAATATAAGACGCATATACCTCAGCCTCATTTTTTGATATGCTTTTACCGGATAACCGCTTTTTAAATATTCTATTCGTTTCATTTTCGGTAAAATCCTGAGCATAAATTTGTTCTAATCCATAGTCTGATAAACGGCATCCCAAACTATTAAAATATTCAATTCTACTTTTAATACTCTTTACTAAATCATCCAAATTTTCAATGGAAAAATCAACACATTTTTCTAGTTTTTTTATGTAGTTCGGAAAAGATTCTTTTTCAATTAATAGTAAGGCATCGGGTCTAAATGTAGGAAAAACTTTTGTGTAATAGTTTTTTTTAGCAATTTCTTTATGATGTTTTAAATCGTCAACAGGATCATCAGTTGTACAAATTACCTCAACTTTTAAATCTTCTAGTAATTGTGCGGGTGTTTTATTTGCCAATACCTCATTTGCTTTATCATAAATACTTTCTGCCGTTTCTTTACTGAGTAATTCATTTATTTCAAAATAGCGTTTCAATTCTAAATGCGTCCAATGAAACAAAGGGTTACGCAGTGTGTAAGGTACCGTTTCTGCCCATTTTAAAAATTTTTCTTTATCTGAAGTTTCAGAACCAGTAATATAAATTTCATCAATTCCATTGGTACGCATTGATCGCCATTTGTAATGGTCGTCATTTAACCAAGCCTGAGTTATGTTTTTTATAGGTAAATCTTCTGCTATTGCTTTAGGTGACAAATGGTTATGATAATCAATTATAGGTAAATTTTTAGCATACTTATGGTATAACGTTTCAGCAACTTCAGATTGCAATAAAAAATGATCAGTGATAAACATTTTAAATTATATTAATGCTATTTAATTAAACTTCTTGATATGCCAAATTCTAAGCCTCGTAACTCTGCTAAGCCTCGTAATCGACCAATCGCTGAATATCCAGGGTTTGTTTTTTTATGTAAATCGTCAAGCATTTGGTGCCCATGATCTGGTCTTACAGGAATAGCATAATCGGTTCTTCCTTCGGCTTTTCGTTTTTTCTCTTCTTTTAAAACCGCTTTAACAATGCTGTACATATCTACATCACCTTCAAGGTGATTAGCTTCATAGAAGTTACCCTGTTCGTCTCTTTTAGTGCTTCGTAAATGCAGAAAATGTGTGCGGTCTGCAAAGCGTTTAAAAATTTGCACTAAATTATTATCGTCTCTTACTCCTAATGACCCGGTACAAAAAGTAATTCCGTTTGCATTATCGGGCACTTTGTCAAATAAATAAGCAAAATCTTCTTCGGTACTCACTACTCTTGGCAAGCCCAAAATTGGATATGGCGGGTCATCGGGATGAATACACATAAGCACCTCATTTTTAGAAGCCACTGGAATAATTTCAGTTAAGAAGCCCACCAAATTTTTTCTTAAAACTACAGCATCAATTTCTTTATAAGTATCTAAAATAGCTTGAAACTGCTCTAACGTATACCCTGCTTCAGCTCCGGGTAAACCGGCAATAATTGTATTGATTAATTGACTTTTACCAGCTTCTGTAAGATTATTGACGTAAACCTTTGCTGCATTTTGCTGTGCTTCAGTATAGTTGTTTTTAGCATTCGGTCTTTTTAATAAAAATAATTCAAAAGCAGCAAAAGCTGTAGCATCAAAGCGAAGCGCTTTAGAGCCATCTTCAACTTGAAAGCCCAGATCGGTACGCGTCCAATCAAGAACAGGCATAAAATTATAGCATACGATATGAATACCGCATTTTGCTAAATTTTCAATGCTTTGTTTATAATGCGCTATATAGGTTTTAAAATGCCCTGAACGGGTTTTTATGCTTTCATGAACAGGAATACTTTCTACCACACTCCAGGTTAATCCTGAGTCTTTAATAGTATTTGCTCTTTTTTGTATGGCTTCAACGGTCCACACCTCGCCATTAGGAATATGGTGCAAAGCAGAAACTATCTCAGTTGCACCTGCTTGTTTTATGTCTGATAGAGTTACGGGATCGTTTGGCCCATACCACCGCCATGCTTGTTTCATCTATTTAAAATTTTATAACCCATTGATAATCCATTTTTAATTATATCGGTTGGCCTGGGCTTTTATTTAAACCCCGCTATAAGCACTAAATCCTCCATCTATAGGAATAACTACACCGGTAACAAATGATGCCCCTTCGCTACATAGCCATAATGTTGTTCCTATTAAATCTTCAGGGTCGCCAAATTTTCCCATTGGTGTTTGTTCAATAATTTGAATCCCTCTTGGGGTTAGACTACCATCACTTTTAGTAAGTAAACTTCTGTTTTGGTCTGTTAAAAAAAAACCTGGTGCTAATGCATTCACACGAATTCCAACTTTTGAAAAATGAACCGCTAACCATTTTGTAAAATTAGAAACTGCTGCTTTAGCGCCACTATATGCAGGTATCTTTGTTAATGGAGTAAAAGCATTCATAGAAGAGATATTTAAAATACTACACCCAGTTTTACCAACCATATCTTTAGCAAAAACCTGAGTTGGAAGTAATGTTCCAGTAAAATTTAAATCGAATACAAACTTAATCCCTTCAGAATCTAAGTCAAAAAACGTTTTAAAACCTTCTGTTGTATGCTTTAGATCATCAGGCAACAAATGGGTACTGGAAGTTGTTCCTAAAGGATGATTACCTCCTGCCCCATTAATTAAAATATCGCAGGGTCCTAACGTTTTAGTAATTTCTTTTTTAGCCAACACCAAAGATGCTTTCTCTAAAACATTTGCGGCAACACCAATGGCTATACCTCCGGCTGCCTTAATTTCATTTGCAACATCATCTGCAGCGTCTTTTCTTAAATCTAATACAGCTATTTTGTGTCCTTCTTTTGCAAGTGCTTTTGCTAATACGCCACATAAAACGCCGCCGGCTCCGGTTAATACTATTACTTTACTCATTTTAAACTAATTAATTATTTAGTGCCAATAAACACTATGTATGTTTTTCGTGTGCGTACACGCAAATATATAAAAATAGCACAGGCATGCAAAATAAAATTTATTATTAAATTGCATGATGTTATTTTAAATACTTTTATATTCTTAAGTTGCAAATGAATTCAGTGAGAAAAAAAACGATATGATTACGATAAAGGATATCGCAAAAAAGGCCAATGTGTCTGAGGGTACAGTAGATAGAGTAATTCATAACCGTGGCGGCGTATCAAAAAAGACTGAAGCAAACGTTAAAAAGATTCTTGAATTATATAATTTTAGTGTAAACCCTGTTGCCAGTGCCCTAGCAAAAAAGAATAAGCATGTTATTGCAACACTTATACCAGAGCATAATGACTCCGATTTATTTTGGAAATATCCATATTTAGGTATTTTAAAAGGGGCCAATGATGTTAAACGCTTTGGGGTTCAAGTCAATAATTTTACTTTTAACCAATACAATCCGCATTCCTATTTAAGTACATTCCATGCTTTGCTAAAAACCAAACCAACAGCCGTTATAATGGCTCCCAATTTTTTAAAAGAAACCAAGCAAATTGTTAGTAAGTTAGATGCTCTCAAGATACCTTATTTGTTTTTAAATGTAGATATTGAAGGCTTTAACAACAAAGCATTTGTTGGTCAGGATTCTTATATGGCAGGTTATATGGCAGGTAAACTTATGTGTTTAAGTACACCAAAGTCATCTGCTTTTTTAATAATCAAAACAAGGCATAGCATAATTAAAAATAACTCTATAGCTAATAGAATTAAAGGGTTTAATGACTATTTACTGAAGCATAAGATAAATTCAAGAACCCGGGTATTGAAAATTGAAAACTTAAATGATTCTTTTGAATCCAAAGAAAAAATAAACACATACTTAAAACAGCATCCAGAAATTAAAGGTGTATTTGTTCCTTCCAGCAGAATTTATTTTATAGTTGATTATATTGATGCTAGCTATTTAAAAAACCTCGAACTTATTGGTTTTGATAATACGCCTCAAAACATTAAGTGCTTAAAAAACGATTCTGTTTCTTTTTTAATATCTCAAAAACCATTTGATCAGGGCTACGAATCTGTACGTATTATGTCGGACTATTTAACACTAAAAAAGAGCATACAGAATAATAAAATATATCTGCCTATAGATATTTTAACAAAAGAAAATGTAGATTATAATGAAAGAAATCCGTTTGTTTTTGAGAATGAAAAAATAAAAAGTAATTCTTAAATTAACGTATTCTAAATTTTATAAGCTATAATTTATTAGCATACAGGTATAAGGAGATAAACACTGCACTAATCAAACTAAACTAACTCAAACAAGTAGAATCTATATATCGATGGAACTGTCAATTAATTAGTATTAATAATCAAAATGCACTAAGGGATAGATATATAGTTATTTACACAAAAATGACGATTACATAATATAATAGTTCTTAATATTTTATTACTTTGTAAGTAATTTCTAATTCTTAATTCCAGTTGGTAGAAGAAAACCATATATTAACTAAAGGTGATTTAAAAGACATCTTTGATAAATATTACAAGACTCTTGTAATATATGCCAATCGGTTCTTACTATCGAAAAACGAGTGTGAAGATCTGGTTCAAGATGTTTTTGTAGGGCTTTGGGAAAAAGAAAATACCTTTCCTGATGAGATTGCATTAAAAGTATTCTTGTATAAATCTGTGCGCAATAAGTGTTATAATGTTATAAAGCACAATAAGGTAAAAGATAAATACGCCAAAAGTATTGTGCAATCCTTAGAAGACGACAACCTGTTTTTAAGGCAAATTCTCGAAGAAGAAATTGTCTATCAACTATATAAAGCTATAGAAGTGCTTCCAAAAAGAAAAAAGCAAATTATAACATTGAGCTTAAAAGGGCTTAAGAATATTGAGATTGCAGAGGAGTTGGAGATCAAACTTCAAACGGTTAAAACTTTAAAGTCTCAATCGTATAAAATATTAAGAGAGCAGTTCCAGGAATTAAGTACCGTAATCTATTTTTTATTGGTATAGTATCTTAAAAAGCCCAATAAAGAATTTCTTGGAACCAATATCGTTTTGTTTACATTTTAAGTAATTTATGAATATACCGGAATTACAATTTTGGTAATTCCAGTCGGTTATTTTAATAATATCATAAAAAAAGCCAGTTTTAAATAGTACCCTTTTTAAATTGGGTTGTTCTATATATAAATACCATAAAAATAGAATGCCAGATATCTTTCATATATCAAAATTAATTATCAAAAAGAAATTAAAGGTCTTAACAGATGCAGACGAATTACATTTAAAAACCTTTAACAAGCAATACCCTTTTACTAAAGCTATTAAAATTGAAGCGCTCGTAGATAATATTGAATCTTATTCCAGCATTAATAAAGCACAGGCCTGGGAGTCTATAGTAATGAAATCTCAGAAAAGAAAAGACCAACCGGCTTTTACCTTATTCAAAAAGCCCTGGTATAAGTATGCCGCTGCAGCTGCTTTTATTGCATTATTAGCAACAAGCTATTTTTTAAAAGAAGGATTACTTCATTTAGATACTAAAACAACTCCGGTAATAGTTAATACTAATACCATTCAACCAGGTACAGACAAGGCCACTCTAATTTTAGGCGATGGCTCTCAAGTGGCATTAGAAAAAGGAGAAGAGCTCCAAACACAATATGCTGAGAGTAATGGTGAAGCGATTATTTATAAAGCTAGCCAAAATAAGGCTAAAAACACCCCTTATAATTATTTAAGCATTCCAAGAGGTGGGCAATTTCTTATCAAGTTATCAGACGGAACACAGGTTTGGTTAAACTCAGAGTCCCAATTAAAATATCCGGTAAGCTTTGAAGCAGGTAAAACCAGACAGGTAGAACTCGTTTATGGTGAAGCCTATTTTGATGTATCTCCAAGCTCAGAACACCAAGGCGCAAAATTTACAGTACTTAATAAATCACAAGAAGTTGAAGTATTAGGAACAGAATTCAACATTAAAGCCTATAAAGATGAGGCTATAGTCTATACCACATTAGTTGAAGGAAAAGTAGCCGTAACCTACGAAAACAAAAAGCAAAACCTGGTACCCAATCAACAATTGAGTTTTAATGCTCAAACCAAAAACGCTTCCATAAAAGCTGTAGACGTTTATAATGAAATTTCATGGAAAGAAGGCTTCTTTAGTTTTGAAAGAAAGCCATTAAAGGATATTATGAAGGTGCTGTCCAGGTGGTATGATATTGATGTGATTTTTGAAAACAAATCATTAGAGGAAGTCAAGTTTTTTGGTGTACTGGGAAAAGACCAGAATATAGAAGACATATTAGAAACCATTAAGAACTTTAAAATAATTGAAGAATATGAAATAACAGGAAAAACAATATTATTAAAATAAAAAGGGACCGAAGTTGAGCATTTGGCGGTGTCACAAACTTCGACCCTTTAATCATGTATTAATTAATGTATAACTAACTAACACTATGCAAATTTATGGAAATTAAATTTATTGATGTCTGTTCCCTCATCCGAAAGCGTTTACTAATTCTTATCATGAGAACATTTATCTTTTTACTCTGCACTACGCTTTTTGGGTTTAATGCCATTGACGGGTTTTCTCAAGAAAAAGTTGTGATTCATACTGATGACGAGGTATCGGTTCATCAAGTCTTTAGGATTATTAAAAAACAAACAAAGTATAAGTTTTTATATCCTGAAAGTTTATTTGATGAGGCTCCAAAAGTGCCATTAAAAAAAGGAACCATTAAATTAACAAAATTGTTAAAGCACAGCCTTTCGGGTTGCCATGTTAAATTTAAACTTTCAAAAAACAAAACCATAATCATTGAGAAAAATGAAAATACACTTAAAAAACGTATTAAAAAACAGCACATACAAATATCTGGTACAGTTATAGACCAAAATAATCAACCCTTACCAGGAACAAGCATTCTGGAGAAAGGTACCCTTAATGGCACAACTACAGATTTTGATGGGAAATTTTTATTAAAAGTGTCTAGCCCTAATGCCTCTTTAGTCATCTCATATATTGGATTTGCAACTCAAGAAGTGCCTTTAAATGGAAAAACGGACCTATCTGTAATATTGCTGGAAGATACAGCAGCTCTTAATGAGATCATTGTGGTAGGTTATGGTTCGGTAAAAAAGGAAAATCTAACAGGAGCAGTAGAATCAATAAGCTCTAAGCAAATAGAAAATAATATTGGACCAAACACAAGCCAAATGTTACAAGGTGTAGCACCAAACCTTAATATTTCATTAGATAATGGCAGTATAAATGAAGAGGCCAATATTGCTATTAGAGGCATAGGTTCTATCAACGGAGGCAGTCCATTAATATTAATTGATGGTGTTCAGGGAAATTTAAATAGAATTAATCCCCGGGACATAGCATCAATTTCAGTTTTAAAGGATGCTGCTTCTGCAGCAATATATGGTGCCAGAGCGGCATTTGGAGTTGTTTTAATTACTACCAAAAATGCCAGAGCTGGTGATATAAAAATAAACTACAATACCAATTACGGTTGGAGTTCCCCTACAATTAGAACAGATAACTTTATTACAGATGGTTTAGATTGGGCGCGTTTAAGCGACAAGCTAAGCCTATTAGAAAATACGAGTACCTATTTAGGGTACTCTGATGAAGATTATACTTATCTAGAGGCTAGAAGACAAGATCCCACATTGCCATCGGTACTCATTAAAGATGTAAATGGCGCTGAACGTTATATACATTATGGTAATACAGATTGGTGGAATACATTGTTTAGTGATCAACAAATGTCTTCAGAACATAACTTGAACCTTTCCGGAGGTAGTGAAAAAATGAATTTTTATCTATCAGGAAGGTATTACAAAAGAGATGGAATCTATAAAGTGAATAAGGATATACTTAATATGTATACCATTCGTGCCAAAATTGAAACGAAACCTTATGATTGGTTAACGGTTGGTAACTCTATTAATGTATTTAATAAAGACTATTCTGAACCGGCCACTAATACAAGAAGAGTTAGTGGCTCAAGAAATAGTGAAAACTGGAGAAAGTATACGTTTCACGCAGCTCCTTTGTATTTACCCAGAAATCCTGATGGGTCTTTCATTATACGAGGAGCTTATACAAACAATAGAGATATAGCAGATGGTACATTTGCAGATATTTTGAATGGAAAAAGTAGAGCTGAAGAAGACGATATTGAAATTTTTAATACTACATCAGTAGCAATAGAATTAACCAAGGGTTTAAAGGTAAAAGGAGATTATAGTTTTAGAAACAGAAATCAGAGTGAATGGGTTAGAATAATTTCAACCCCGTTTACCAACCAACCGAATGGTGAGGGAATTTCCTTGTACAAAGAAAATACTCAAATTTATAAAGAGCTAGAACGTAAAAGCTTATACCAGGCGATAAATGCATATATAGACTATACTTTTAACCCATTAAAAGACCATACCTTTTCTGCTTTGGTGGGATACAATCAGGAATGGAATACGTTTAAAAGAAATATTGCCAGTAGAAACGGTAACCTTTCAGAGAGTCTTAATTCATTCAATTTGGCTACGGGAGGTAATATCTTCCTAACCTCTACAGAAGAAGAATGGGCCATTAGAGCTGGTTTTTTTAGAGTGAAGTACAACTTACTAAATAAATATTTAGTTGAATTTAATGGACGTTTTGATTTGTCTTCACGTTTTCCAGTTGATAACAGATTAGGATTATTCCCTTCAACTTCATTGGCTTGGAAATTAAGTGAAGAAAATTTTTGGAAAGGAATAAAACCCATAATAGGTACCATTAAATTGAGAGGTTCATTCGGATCCTTAGGAAATCAAAACATTGGAGCTTATGATTATATCTCAACCTTGGATGTTAGGCAAAGTAATTATATTGTTGATGGAAGCAGAATAAATTATTTATCTACTCCAGACCCAGTGTCCTCAAATTTTACATGGGAAACCTCAGAAACTTTAGATTTTGGTATAGATATAGCAGCTTTCAACAACAGGTTTACAACAACTTTTGATTGGTATCGTAGAGATATCAAAAACATGCTCACCCAAGGCGCTCAATTGCCTTCCGTATTCGGGGCTAATGAACCAGATGAAAATGCGGCAGATTTACGCACCAAAGGGTTTGAACTTTCAGTGAAGTGGAAAGACCAATTCAATTTAGGCAATAAACCATTCCAATACAACATTGGTATTATACTTGGAGACAGTAGAACACATATTACTAAGTTTGATAACCCAAATGGAGATATCGAACAATTCTATGTTGGTCAGGAAGTTGGAGAAATATGGGGATACACCGTTGAAGGTTTTTTTCAATCGGATGACGAGTACTTATCACACGCAGATCAAACTAGAGTTAATCAAAGAATTCAAAATAATTACTTAATAA
Organism: Wocania sp.; assembly: GCA_965224845.1. Lineage (GTDB taxonomy): Bacteria > Bacteroidota > Bacteroidia > Flavobacteriales > Flavobacteriaceae > Wocania_A. The sequence goes on along the minus strand of CBDDAJ010000013.1, from coordinate 195,803 downwards.
ATCATCCGGTTGCTGGTGATATTAAATTTGCTGATGTAGACGGTGACGATGAAATTACACCGGGAGATAGAACCTTATCAAACCCTGGAGACTTAAAAAGAATAGGTAATAGTAATCCAAGATATAATTACGGTATGACCTTGGGTGCAGATTATGCAGGTTTCGATCTTAGTGTTTTTGCACAAGGTATTATGCAACGCGATTGGAATCCAGGAACCGATAATGGGTTCTTCTGGGGGCCATTTGCAAGACAGTATCAAAACTTTTATCCAAAAAGTATAGAGCATAATTCTTGGACGCCTGATAATCCAAATGCTTATTTCCCAAGATTAGCGGTATATGCAGAACGTGGTGGGCCCTATGAAGGCGCACAGTTAGGTGTTAATTCAGATAAATACCTGCAGAATGCGGCATACCTTAGAATTAAGAATATAACACTTGGCTATACGTTACCTGAAAACATTTCTAAAAAATTGCATTTAAGTAGTCTAAGGTTGTACGCTACTGGCACAAACCTATTCACGTTTTCGCCAATATATAAAAACAATCCAGATCGTACCATAGACCCGGAACAATTAGGAAATGGAAATGACTACCCATTTACTAAAACCTACGTATTCGGACTTGACATAAAACTCTAAAAAAATGACCATGAAAAAAATAATACCTTTTTTAATAATTGCAGTTCTGCACTTAGGGTGCAATGATGATTTTTTAGATAGGGCACCTTTATCTGAGATTGCACCAGAAAACTCATTTAATACCGCACAAGATCTAGAACTATATACCAATAGTTTTTATAACGATTTACCGGGATTTGGTGGTGTTATAGGAAATGATAACCGAAGTGATAATGTATTGTTTAATGGTGTGCCGCTAGAACAAACAGGAAATCGGATAATTCCGGCTGAAGCCGGAAGTGGTGGTTGGAGCTGGAGCGATCTAAGAAAAATAAATATTTTCTTTGAAAATTTTGAGCGTTCGTCTGATGAAGTAGCTAAAAAAGAATATAGCGGCGTAGCCTATTTCTTTAGAGCCTTGTTTTATTACAATAAGTTAAAGCGGTTTGGAGGTGTACCCTGGTATGATAAAGTGATTGGAAGTGATGATACCGAGTTACTTTTAAAACCAAGAGATTCTCGGGAGTTTATTACACAAAAAATCATAGAAGATTTAGATAAGGCTATCGAAAATTTAAACACAAATCAATCTTCCGATAGAGTAAATAGATGGACGGCTTTGGCTTTAAAGTCTCGTGTTTGTTTATTTGAAGGAACCTTTAGAAAGTATCATGGAGGCCAGGGTGCCAATGAACTACTAAATTTAGCACAACAAGCCGCTAAGCGAATCATGGATGAAGGACCTTATAGTCTATATGCTACTGGAAACCCAAATACAGATTATAGAGACTTATTTGCTTCAAATGATGCCAAAGAAGATGAAATTATGCTTACCAGAAGGTATAGCACCGATTTAGATGTTATTAATAATATCAACTATTATTTTACATCGCCTACCCAAAGTGATGTAGGTTTAACTAAATCGATTGTAGATACTTACTTGTTAGATAGTGGATTGCCTTTTACATCTCAAAGTGGCTACGAAACCTTCAATTTTAAACAAGAATCTCAAAATCGAGATCCAAGAATGGCACAAACCATCCGAACACCAGGATATATTAGAATTGGAGGAAGTTCTACTGTGCTTCCAGATTTTTCTGCATCAATAAGTGGTTATCAGATAGCCAAATTTGTTAGTGATGAAAGTCAAGATGGATTCCAAACAGGATATCAAGATATTCCAATCTTTAGGTTTGCTGAAGTATTGTTAAATTTTGCAGAAGCTAAGGCAGAGTTAGGAAATTTAACCCAAGTAGATATTGAAGCTTCTATCAACTTATTAAGAGCAAGAGTGGGAATGCCAGGTTTAAATCTCACTAATACCAATGCTTCGCCAGACCCTATTTTACAATCAAGATACACAAATGTTTCTGGAGTTAACACTGGAGTGGTTTTAGAAATACGAAGAGAGCGACGCGTAGAATTAGTCTTAGAAGGGTTTAGATACGACGACTTAATGCGTTGGAAAAATGGTAAACTGTTAGAAGAACATTTCAACGGTATGTATTTCTCTGGTTTGGGACAATTTGACCTTGATAACAACGGTACTGTTGATATTGAATTGTTTGAGGACGCACCAACTTCCGGTGCACCACAAACCTTAGAAATAGGAGCAGTAATTACCTTATCAAATAGTACCGATGGAAATTTAGTGCCTTTTGCAGATAGGACAAAGACATTTGATGAGTCCAGAGATTACTTATATCCTATTCCTTCAGGGGATATCTTATTAAATCCAAATTTAGAACAAAACCCCAACTGGGAATAAATAATTATGAATACTGTATACTTTAAAATAAAATTAATTACTCTTTTTTCATTTGTATTAATAACATCATGTGCAAAAGATGCTGTTGTTAATACCGATGGAGCACCAAATATTGTTGCTGCTTTCAGTATTTCAGAAGATAGCCCTTTTGTTGGTGAAGTTATTCAGTTTACTAACGAAAGTACAGGCTTGAAATCAGGTAGTTCTTTCGAATGGGATTTTGGGGATAACACATCCTCTACTTTAAAAAGTCCTACTCATACTTATAGTGAATTGGGTGATTATATTGTAAAGCTCATTGTCAGGAATGATTCCTCAGAATCCAAGGTGTCAAAAGAATTAATTGTTTCGCTTTCTAATGATATTTCTGGGAGAACTACTTTAAAAAATAAGTTAGATGCTCTCAATGGAAAAATTATGGTTTGTGCGCACAGGGGTAATCATTCTGATGCTCCCGAGAATTCTTTAAGGTCTATATCCGATGCTATTAACAGTGATATTGGTATGGTAGAATTGGATGTTCGTCAAACTAAAGATGGTGAACTTGTGCTAATGCATGACAATACCATTGATAGAACAACAAATGGCTCAGGAAAAGTAAAAGATTTGTTATTAAAAGATTTAAAACAATTCAATTTACGTAAAAGTAACGGCACATTAACTAAAGAGGAAATTCCAACTTTAAAAGAAGTGTTACTGCTCTCAAGAGGAACGGTGTTTATTGATTTGGATGTTAAAATTGAAAATTATGCAAAACTATATAAAGTAATCAATCAATACGGAATGCTCGGGCAGGTCATGTTTACTGTTAATGATATAACTGATGGAAAAACATTAATAAGTTTAAATAGTGAGAGTGTAGTTTTCCCAATTGTACGAAGTCAATCAGATTACAATAAATATATAAATGCTAACTTAAATTTATCTGTTATGCAATTTAATTCTGCAGCACTAAACAATGCTTCGCTAGTAGAAACTGCAAAAAATGCAGGTATTTCAATTTTTGGCAATGTTTACATCAATACAACAACCACACCTAAATCTGATGAATACAATCAGGTGGACAAATTTATTAATCTGGAAGGAACTATAATTCAAACAGATTATCCCATACTGATTAAAAATTATTTAAAATCTAAAAAATTAAACAATTAAGAAAAAATGAAAAACAATATAAAACTACTAAAGTATGGGATGTTTCTCTTTTTTTTAGGAAGCATTTCTTGTAATGACAATGATTCGATTATAGATACAAAACCAGTAGCGGCTTTTAGTGTTAATGAAACGGATGTGATTGAAGGAAATGCTACGGTATTTACCGATTTATCATTTGACCAAAATGGCAGTATTGCTTCATGGAATTGGGATTTTGGAGATGGCAATAGTTCAACAGAACAATCTCCTGTTCATACTTATGATACTGGAGCATATACCGTTGTCTTAACGGTAACTGATAATACAGGAAATGCTAACACCAATGAATTTTCTAAAACAATTAATGTAGTAGAGCCTTCAACAGCCACTATAGAACCTACCAAAGTATGGGTGTTTAATCTCCCGGCAAAACTCGAAGCTTCTTCTCCTGCAGTGGGGGATGACGGAACGGTTTATATTGGCTGTAGCGCAAAAAATGGACTTCCCAATGTATTTGCCGTAAAAAACGGTATAAAAGTTTGGAGCTATGCTACAGGAGATATTGTACGCTCTACACCTGCAATAGCTGCTAATGGTAATATTTTTATTGGGTCCTACGATAATAATCTTTATGGATTTACTCCTACAGGTAACTTGGCGATGCAATTTGACATGGGCAACAATGCAAAATATAGTGGCCCTATATTCGCTACAGATGGCACCATTTATATAGGTTCTCAAACCGACGAACTCATCGCAGTAAATCCAAACGGCACAGAAAAATGGCGTTTTGATACAGACGGAGATGTAAATAGTACCCCTGCTATTGGAGCAGACGGGACTATTTATGTAGGATCGACTGGAGATGATTTTTTTGCATTTAATCCGGATGGTACTGTTAAATGGCGCAAAGAATATGGAAAATGGGCGGCTACAGTAACAGCTTTGGGAGAAGATGGCACGGTTTACTTTGCAGGAGAAGGAAACAATTTAAACCCGACATCTGGTGGTGTTTTAATAGCTTACAACCCAACGGACGGGACTGAAAGATGGCGGACAAACCTTAAATCTAAGGTTAACCATGGCGGACCATCAGTGGCTCCCGATGGGACTATTTATCTAGGTGGGCATGATAAAGAATTGGTAGCATATAATGCTAATGATGGGACCATAAAATGGACTTACCCAACAAATGGTGCAATACAAGGTGTGCCAGCCATCGATAATGATGGAAATATATACGTAACAGATACATCAGGCTTTTTATATATAGTAGATGCTATGGGTAATAAAAAATGGAAAGCAACCCAATTAGGTTCTAAAATATGGTCGTCGCCAACTATAGGCCCTGATGGTACCATATATGTTGCCGCAGATCAATCTGATGGAACAGGGAAACTTTTTGCCTTAAAAACTAAGGCAACCGGATTAGCTAAAGGTGGCTGGCCAATGCGTTCTAAAAATGCAAAACATACGGGACATTAAAGACACATAAAATATACAATTAATAATAACCCCAAAAACAATTTAAAATGAAAAACAATTTTTTTAAACAATCGCAGCAAAAAGCAGCATTATGTATTTTACTACTATTAATGGCTTTACAGGTATTATCGCAAAGACCAACTTATGGCTATGAAGCTCGGCCTGGAGCAAATAGTGATTTTTATTTGGCCCCAGATATGGCAAACAACGAAAATGCTAACTATTCAGCTGAACCCTATATGGCGTGGATAATCGACTCTAATAACAATGAAGGTCCTGGTGGGTATGCCTGGTGGGCAGATGGATTTTGGTCTCCACAACGTTTAAAATCAGACACAAGAACCAACGTAAATATGCCTGTACTTGCAGACTTATTAATGTTTTTAGACCAAAAAGAAAGAAATCTATTAATAAGAAAAGGCGGGTACAAAAGCCAAGATGCTGGTTTGGCAGATTATGGGCGTTTAAAATTAATTGCCGATCATGACAACTCTGGAGATGGCATTATTAGTTTTGGGAATGGTGGTCTGTTTTCAAGCTCGAATTTTACAGAACTTATGCGTATGACAGATGATGGAAAATTTGGAATAGGAACTTCTTCTCCAAGTTCATTACTACATATAAATGGACCTGTCCAAAACAATGGTAGTTATAACTATGATTATCAAAATACTCAAGGTTTCATTGGAGTTAGACATGGTTTGGGATTAGTTACTGGTACAAATAATTATACTAAATATAGTATAGAAGTTAAAAATGAAAATGCTTGGTATCCTGCTGTAAAATTTATTTCTCCCACCATTGTTAATTCATCTTATCCAGAGGCACATTTTTACGGAAAAATAGGGGTAAATACTACAAGTCCGGAGAGTGGATTACATGTTAAAGGCTTAATCGGCGGAATTACTGCTGAAAGAAATGGCATAAAAGTAAGAATGGATGCAGATTTAAGTGCTACTGAAGGATGGATTGGTACAATATCCAATCATGGGCTTTTTCTGGGAACAAACAACTCTGGAAGTAATATATATTTAGATACAGATGACAATGTTTACATTGGAGGTAATCACACAGTAAGTTCAAATTTAAAAACGGCTTACGATTTGTTTGTAGACAATGGAATTTTAACTGAAGACATTGCCATTGCAGCAAAAAATAATTGGTCTGATTATGTGTTTGGAAACGATTATAAACTAAAAAAACTATCAGAAGTAGAAGATTTTATAAATAAAAATAAACACTTACCTAATATCCCATCTCAAGAAACAATTCGTAAAGAAGGCTACAATATGCACGATATGAACGTTTTATTTTTAGAAAAAATTGAAGAATTAACCTTGTATACTATAGAACAACAAAAACTAATTGAAACTCTAAAAAAAGAAATGAAGCGTTTAAAAAGAATAGTTGATGTTAGTAACCAGGGAGCAAATAATGAAGACTAATTAAATTTTATAAATGATGAAACAGTATTTAATAAGAGCTTCATATATAAAGTGTTTTGGAGTTTGGTTAATCTGCATTTGTACATTTATCACAAATGCACAAGAGAAAAAGCCAACAGTAACGACCTATACTTCAAAAGTAAAGCTATCAGGAAACTCATATACCATAGACGACATGATTTCTATGGATTATGGTGTATTATATCATTTAAATTACGATAAAGAAGAAGGGATACAAGGGACTATGAGCAAATCAGGAGATAGTATTGTTGTACGCGTTTTTGATTACGTAGCTGCTAATACCGGAGGAAAAGGAGTAGAAGTTTACCAAGTCTTTCTTGATGAAACTACAAGTGCAGGAGTTTATAAAAAAAAAGTACTTGCGAGTGATGTAATAGTTCAAATCGATGGAGAATGGAATATTAGAACAAAAAGCAATGATATAAAAAAAAGAGCCCAGGACGCTCAAGTATATTCCCCTGGTTCATGCGACCAAAGCTGGACAGACCTCTTCAAGATTGTTGTTAATCAGGATGCTAGTGGTTGCAATCACACAACAGTTCCTGTACAACCTGTTATAGTTGAAGTAAAAATAATAGGGGAAGCAACCTTTACTAAGGCCAAAATCCCTGGGATTGGTGTTGTAACTGTTCAAAATGGGAAGGTTGTACTATCTCCACCAGGTGATTTCTATAACTATTGTACAACCAATTCTAATTCACCCTTGTGTACATTGTTTAATAACATAAGAACCCCCAATACTGCTAATACAGAAGATATTTTTATTGCAGCCCACAGAGGGTGGTGGGGTTACAACCTTGGTACTGGTGTCCCTGAAAACACACTGGCTGCAGTACAGCAGGCCAATTCCCAAAATGCAAAAATTGTTGAAATGGATTTAACTGTAAGTGCAGATAATCAACTTGTGTTTATGCACGACTATGTGATGAAAAGACTAACAGATTATACAGGTGATAAGTTTTCTTTTGATCTAATCTGGTCTGTTATGAATGATTACAACGTTAGAAAGAGAGACGGAACGGTAAGCAATGGTACAACATTATCGCGTTTTTTTGAAGTTTTAGAGTATGTTAAAGATAACAATATGATATTGATGGTCGATGTTAAAGAACAGCAAAGTAACGGTAAGGCACCAAATTGTTTGGCTAACTGTGATTTTCAGACTTTAGAAAAACAGAAAGCAAGTTGGGCTAAAATTGTACGCCAATGCATTAGGCAGGCAGAATCTATAGAGGGTAAAAAGAACCTTATTTTTAAGACATACTATCCGCCAAAAGAGGTTTATAAACTTATTGGTAATCAAATGTTTTCTGTGCTATGGACTCCAATGCTTGTACCTAATAACTTTAAAAACTCATCAGGTAATCCAGACATAAACCTCATGACAAGCTTTGTTGATGCATGGGATACTGATAAGTATAAAAATACGATTGCCTGTTATGAAACAAACTTTTTTAGTCCTACTGATGTGATGTTACAATCTTTCAGTAAAAACAATACAACCTATTCGAATTTATTACATTATATCCATGCTACCACGGGGAGGAGGAGTGGGATATTTTCAGAAGAGCCTGTAAGCCCCAAAGGGACAGTAAACAGGTGGGGCAAATGGAAAATTAAGAATCCTAGCCAGGATATACGTGGAGATTTTTTCAGACTTATTACTATTCCTTATGGTAAATATATGTTAGTAACAACTGATAGATTAGATGTTTGGAAAGAAATAAAAACCAAATTTTAAAATGACTCTTATGTACAATAAAAAAATAATTTATACAATATTTCATGTGCTGTGCTTTTGTACTTCATCATTGGTATTTTCACAATCAAATTACAGGGCACCGGTTTATACTGCAGTGGATACAGCTAAAACTAAAGATTTGTCAAATTCTATAGCTAATTCTACTTCCAAAAAAGTGTTAGAATTTAAAGATTTAAATGCATTTAACACTTCCAATCAAGATGGATTTATGGTGCAATACACTTGCACTCAATTATTAGATAACTGGACAGATTTTACATTATTAGAAATTGAAAGTAGTGGTTCTACACTTTTGAAGATTTATTTTGTTGGTAATAATACTTTAAAATTGAGAAGGTATAAGAGTAGTACTAAATTTGTTGATTACACAATTTTCGACAGGCTATTTCCTATATTTCATGGTGTATGGAATCCTGTGATTAAATTCTATTTTGGTAAGGATTTTATATGGATTGAATCTCTGGATGATAATGGTAGTAATACATGGCAAACTCCTATTTTTTGGGGAATTGACGTCAGTTCTTTCTTAAGCCGGGGAACAACTCAAAAAATTCATTTTTATAAGCCAAGATTGGGAAATGCGAATGATATATTTATATATGGCTTTAAAACCGAGGATCTAATTAAGCACCTCAATGATTGCTTTATTAACTCAAAAAATTGCACTGCCCCTGCTACTCCTCCTAGAAATGACCCTCCAGATGGAGGAATTGCACGACGTAGTACAAAAACTAAGGATACAATAGCAGAACTGGAAGCACTCAATACATTAGAAATAGAAAGTATTAAAATATTTCCTAACCCTATAGATAATAAACGAGTTAACATTGCTTTTCCAGATGATCTGGTAGGACAAAGTATATCAATTAATCTTATGGATATCAATGGCAGGCTCGTTTTGGATAAAACAATAAGTGTAAATAAGAGACCAGGTACTAAGCACCAGTTGCAATTGCCAAACAACATACAAAAAGGGGTCTATATTTTACAACTAAAATCTGCCCACTCAATAATAACCAATAAAAAGATTTTAGTCGAGTAATTAACTTATAATAACCATTTTTAATTATATAAACCGGACGGTTCTTAAAAAGAGCCGTCCTTACCACTAGCTTTCAAAAGATTTTAAGATTACGAAAGTCCATAGTGGTATCAGGCAGATGAGAATTAACATCAACGAATACAATTAACACACTAACTATCAATGCTTTGCATGGGTTTAAATAAAAATATATTATACCGCTTGGGCTTTTTTAATAGAAACACCCTATCCAGAAACCTATACAATAGATTATACTTACGCATTACCAGACAAAACAACCAGCCCCTATATAAAACCATATAAACATCATGCAAAAACTCATTTCACTCATAATAATTTTACTCTTTGTTTTTGTTGGATGTAAACAGGAATCTGCTCGAAATTCTATAAAAAACCCTAAATTCCTACATAAGAAACACAAAAAGGCATCTAAAATTTTAGACCAATACCTAAACAATACCAATGTGTTGGTAATAGCACATCGAGCCGATTGGAGAAATGCCTGTGAAAATTCAATTTTAGCCATTAAAAATGCCATAGCTATGGGCGTGGATATGATTGAGATCGATTTAAAAGAAACATCAGATAATGAGTTGATTTTAATGCACGATCACACTTTAGATAGAACCACTACCGGTAAAGGTTATGTAAAGGATTATACCCTTGATGAGATAAAGAAACTGTATTTAAAAGATGGCGCAGGACATAAAACACTATTTAAGGTGCCTACTTTAAAAGAAGCCTTATTAACAGCCAAAGGGAAAGTCCTTATAAACTTAGACCAATCCTTCGAGTACTTTGATTATGTTTTACCCGTACTTAAGGAAACCAATACTATGAATCAGATTATTATTAAGGGCTATAACAAACCCCTTGATGAGGTAAAAGCAAAGTTGGGGGTGTATATAGATTCCATACAATATATGCCAATCATTAAATTAGGGAAAAAAGGATACAAAACATTGTTTGATGAAGCTTTAGAATATCCTTTTGAAGCTGTAGAATTTACATTTGCTTCAGATACTATAGCTGAGATGGCAAAACTCCATGAATTTAAAAAAAATGGAACTCGTATATGGGTTAATGCACTATGGCCCGAGCATAATGCCGGACACCATGACGACAGAGCCTTAAAAGAACCCGATAGTGCTTACGGATGGTTGATCTCTAAAGGCGTTAATATGATCCAAACAGACAGGCCTCAATTATTATTAAACTATTTAAGAACAAAGCAGCTTCACAACTAAGAACAGATTAATAGCATGAGTTAGTTTCTATTTTGTTGTTGCTTAAGGGCATGGTTAAGTAATTGCTGTGCCCTTTTTATATCAATTCAAAACTAAAAATATGATATCATTTTTTAAAAAATCAGCTCCTAAGCCAATAACAGTGGTAGAAGCATTACAACAAAAACAATATAAAACGCTAAAATGGCAAGTTTTTATTTCTGCTACCTTAGGCTACGGACTGTACTATGTTTGTAGGCTAAGCATAAATGTAGTAAAAAAGCCTATAGTCGATGCCGGTGTACTAACCGAATCTGAATTAGGCTTGGTAGGCTCTGCCCTATTCTTTACCTATGCACTGGGCAAACTCACCAATGGGTTTTTAGCAGACCATAGTAATATAAAACGCTTTATGGCTATAGGCTTATTAGTATCGGCCATAGCCAATTTGCTTATGGGCTTTACAAGTGCCTTTATTTTTTTTGCCATATGCTGGGGTGTAAACGGTTGGGTACAATCGATGGGAGCACCATCGTGTGTAGTATCCTTATCACGCTGGTATAAAGAAAAAGAACGCGGTAGTTTTTATGGGTTTTGGAGCACCAGCCATAATATAGGAGAAGCTTTAACCTATATCTTAACTGCCGTAGTTGTATCGTACTTTGGATGGCAATGGGGCTTTAGAGCAGCTGCACTGGTAGGCCTATTAGGCGTTCTGATTATTTCTATCTTTTTTCACGACACGCCGGAAAATAAAGGGCTTGCTCCGGTAAATGAAGAGTTTAAAAAAGAAAAGACCTCTACATGGCGTGAGCAAAAAGGCGTTTTAAAAAATCCGTATGTCTGGATATTGGCACTATCCAGTGCCTTTATGTATATATCCAGATACGCTGTAAACAGCTGGGGGCCTTATTATTTTGAAGCTGCTAAAGGATATACTTTAACCGAAGCAAATACGCTGGTAGCAATAAGTGCCGTTTGCGGAATATTAGGAACGGCTTGCTCAGGATTTATATCGGATAGTTTTTTTAAAGGCAGAAGAAACATGCCTGCCCTTATATTTGGATTGATGAATATCACATCCTTATCCCTCTTTTTATTAGGACCAAAAAACATGTGGTGGCTGGATGTACTCAGCATGGTTATTTTTGGTTTAGCTATAGGAGCCTTAATCTGTTATTTAGGAGGGCTTATGGCCGTAGATATTGCCTCCAAAAAAGCATCAGGAGCAGCTTTAGGTGTGGTTGGGGTTATGAGTTATGCCGCAGCGGGAATACAGGATATAGCCAGTGGTTATCTTATAGAAAACAATAAAACCACAGTAAACGGAGAAACCCTCTATAATTTTGATACCATTAGCATCTTTTGGATAGGAGCCGCCATAGCATCAACAGTATTAGCGCTATTAACCTGGAAGAAAACCTAGCGCAATGCATACTGATTTAAAAGACCAATCGCACAAACGTTTTAGTAAATTAGATCCCTCTTAAAACTGCTTTAAAAAAGTTAATTTCCCTATAAACTGTGTGTTGTCTTGTACAGGGTTAAAACTATTGTTTTGGGTATCATTGTATACAAGGTAAACGAAGGAGTTAGGTTTGTATTCCCAACTAAAACGCGCATTCCATCTGCCTAGTTTATTAAAAGAATTGTATTGGTAAAAGGTAGAGAGCTGTACTCTGGGGTTTAAAGCCAAACGTAAACCTCCTGAATATAGATTGGTTTCCAACTTTCTTTCTTCTGCGCCAATGTTTTTTAGGTGATTGTATTCATAATCGGCCGATATGGCTAAATGAGGCATTGGAGCAAAGCGTATACCCGATGTTAAAGTTTCTCGATTACCATTATAAAAATGACCCCACTCGTATTTTCCTGATACTGAAAACTTTTTGGAACGGTCTGAATTATACCGAACAAATTGCCGGGTATAAAAATAGCGATCTTGAGCAATGGAAAGTCCTAATGGGGCAAAATCAAAATTAATGTTTTGCCAGGTAGGGGTTATAGCATATTCTACAAAGCTGTTATCTTTAAAAAAGATATATATTGGAAAGATATACAAACTTGCTTGTTGAAAGTTTCCGGGATTACTAAAATCGTGGTAATATCGTGCAAAAACACCGGGATCCCAACGACGAATCCAGGGCATTTTTTTAGGACGTAAAATAAAATAGCCTCCGGGGTTGTGTTGTATAACATTGTTCTGATAAACAAAGCCCATAGCAGGTTTGTAATCACTACTTACAAAATTAGAGTTCCATCCCCAATACATTTTATTGGTATTATAACCCACAAAAGCAGTCCCTGCATATCCCCATTTTTTGGTTGCCTGATCCTTGGATGCTGATGCCAGATAAGAAATGGTCCATTCATTTTTAGGCCGTATCAATCCATCAATAGTAAGGGTGGTATTATTATTTTCACCCAATGATAATGCATTGTTTTTTTCATCTAAACGATGGGTAAGCATAACTCCTATATTGTTTTCCTTAGCATAATTTTGTAAATACCGGAAAACTCCAAAGTTGGCCGCAGCCGAAGCATCGGTATCGCCTTGATGTACATATAGTCCGGCAAGAGTTTTTTTCTCATCTCTATTGGTAAAACGTGCCCCAACATCTATGGGAGCTGGCAAGGCATTAAAACCGCCCTGTAATCCTATTTGTCGGCTAAAAAAGGGCACGATATTATTGCCAGAGGCTCCTGCCCAAATACCCGAATTTTCAAGAAAAAACTGGCGCCTTTCTGGAAAAAAAATGTTGAAGCGCTCCAGATTATTTACCGCCCGATCTACATCAGCTTGTGCAAAATCGGTATTAAAAGTTAGATCTACCACAGCATTAGGCGAAACCACCCATTTGGCGTCACCACCCACTTTAAAATCATTGTGTGAATTGGTTACTGTATTTCCGCTTTTAGATTCATCAAACTGATATAAGGTATAAGGTTCTATACGTATGTTTGCGGCTGGTGGTGGGACTTGCAACCCGGTAAGCTTTGCGGCATAGGTCATTCGGTAAGGCGAAAAGGCTTGTGGTATTTTTGGAAATACCGTCTGTTCATAATCTCTACGTGCCAGTCTAAAAAAGGTAATCCCCCAATTTACCGGCATACCATCTTTTGGCTTGTCATAACGGAGTGATTTAAACGGAATAGCAAACTCAGCATAATACCCTTGTTCTGTTCGTTGCGTTCTAACCGACCATAAGGCGTTCCAATTATTATCCTTATAGCTATCATTAAAACTTTGAAGATCACGCTGGTTACCGTAAGGTGTGGTTTGGAAAGAAACGGCATATTGTTTTGTATTCTGTGCATCTATCTGAATGGCAAAAATATCGTTTTCCCCATAAGAGAAGTCCCGCCGCAAATCCTGGATTCTAATTCCTTTTGTTCCCAATGAGTCTTTACAAAAAGCACCTATATAGAGGTTTTTATCATCGAAAAGGATTTTTACTTCAGTTTTGTATCGATAGGTTTTGCTTTGTACAGGTTCCATTTTAAAAAAATCGGATACAACAGAGGCATGTTTCCAATCCATTTCATCTAATTTTCCATCAATGGTTATCGTTCCCGTTGCTTTAGTTGCTTGTATTTCCTGAGGGGTTTCAGGTGGCGGAAAATTATGGTTTTCTTGTCCTTTGGCATAGGATATGCACATTAGGATGTTAAATATTCCAATATAGAGGTCGTTCTTTTTAATTTTCATTGAACTGATAATTGTTTAGCTTGTTATTTTTTCATCTTTATAAAGCCCTTTATTCCAAAGAGTAAGGAAATAAGGATAAGCTTTAAAACTATATCGCACCATATTCCATCGTTCCTCATACGCTTTCACTAAAAAAACAGGACGCTTAGAATAGTCTTCTTGCATGTTGGGTTTATCCCCAAAGCCTGTCAAAATAAAAGGAGTATTTTTTACAATATGATGATGAAATCTTTCTTAATTTGTATGTCTTATACCATATTTTTAATGAGGTGTTCCTAACTGTTCTCTATTTCAAAATGCAGATAAGTGATTGATTGTAATCAACATTACTTTCAATTCATACCACGAAAGATAATTTGCAAATGTTTTCTGGCTCTGGATGATAGTATTAGACATAAACAGAACTCATAATCCCTTTAACTAAATCTATTTAAGAAGTTTCTAATATGACTTAAAACAGAAATTCGACAAACTATTTGATCAAATATTTCAGTTTGTAAGAGCTAAAAAGGTGTACTATTAAATCCTTTAAAGGCAACATAGAGCAAGAAAATTATACTGAAAAAGGTGGGGGCCTAGAAAATAGACTTGTAATATTTGTAGTTGTACTATAAAGAAACCTATAGTAATTTAATACTTTTCTCTGAAAACAAAATTCATAATTATTCCCTACATAATCTTGACCAAGATTATTAATTATAGGCTTAAGATCATTATTGGTTATGGAATTACAAATTTCACAATGGGCAACGTCATTATTATCACTATGCGTAAGTACATGCAAATCTGCCACTTTCAATAAAAGAAAGATGACAACAAAGCCATAGGTAATACAATTTTTTAAATGACCTGATTTCATTACTGCTAACCTACAAAATAAAACGAATACAAAATGTTAATATTTTTAAAATGATGCGGGTATTTGTAGCGGAATAATTATTAGAATCATAACATTTACTCAGGCATAAATTTTTAGACTACTTAATTCATAACATCATTTTCTTTTTTTAAATAAAAATCAGTATGTTTAAACATATAAACATATAAATTTTATATCTTTGCATAATAAGGCATACTATAAATGAACAGAAAAACAACGCAGCAACTCATTCCTCTTAAAAATGACCCAACAAAATCAGATACTTATAATTTGTATCCATCTTTTAATATCGGTAAGGGAAAAGTTCATTTTGGTTATAAGGCTTTGGCAAAAAAGCTAATACACGAAAAAATTATACTATTAGATGGCTATATTGGTGTAGATTGGAATGAGGTACAGTATGAGCTTATCTCAGCTTTTCAAAACGAAGGTTGTAAGGTAAATACAATCAATATATCAGATTGCTTAAAACCTGAAGGTGAGATCTATGCTATGGTGGAACCATTTTTAGGAGGTGACGACCCTATTTTTGGTTACAAAGCTACTATTAATTTATCGGCCTATTTTGATCAAGATAAAATTGATAATCTGGTAGTAGATCCAAGTGCCGATATCAATATCATATACGGTACGGGAGCTAGCCAATCAAATATTGAAGGTGTATTGGTTTACTTTGATTTGCCTAAAAATGAACTTCAATTTAGAATGCGGGCAAATGCTATTACAAACCTTGGTTTTAGTGCTCCAAAAGACCATAAACAAATGTATAAGCATTTTTATTTTGTGGATTGGGAAGTTCTAAATAGAGAGAAAAAAAAGGTGCTGCCCCACATTTCTATTATTGTAGACCAACAAAGGCCCAATAATCCAACTTGGATGTCAGGTGATGCCTTAAAACTGGGGCTTTGTAAAATGGCTGGAAGTTATTTTAGGGTAAGGCCTTGGTTTGAACCTGGTGTTTGGGGCGGGCATTGGATGAAAGAACGATTTAAACAGCTAAATCAAGAGGTGCCTAATTATGCCTGGTCCTTTGAGATGATTGTTCCAGAAAATGGGTTGGTGTTTGAAAGTGATGGTATCTTACTAGAAGTATCTTTTGATATGCTCATGTTTCAGGAACGAGAAAACATCTTAGGGAAAGCAGCTAACAAATTTAAAGATGAATTCCCTATTCGTTTTGATTTTTTAGACACCTATAACGGTGGAAATTTATCTGTACAATGCCATCCAAAACCCGACTATATAAAAAAACAATTTGGAGAAAGTTTTACTCAAGATGAAACCTACTATATCCTTGATGCTGAGAAAGATGCTAATGTATACTTAGGGTTTCAAAAAAACATCAATGCCAAGACCTTTAAAAAAGCCCTTGAACATAGTTATATCACCAAAGAAACTTTAGATGTAGAAGAATTTGTTCAAAAACTTCCGGCAAAAAAACATGATCTTTTTTTAATTCCACATGGTACGATACACTGCTCTGGGATTAATAACCTGGTTTTAGAAATTAGTGCTACCCCTTATATTTTTACTTTTAAAATGTATGACTGGCAGCGTTTGGATTTGGATGGCAATCCAAGACCATTAAATATCGATCGAGCTTTTGAAAATTTAAACTTTAATCGTAAAGGCCAAAACGTACAGGACACCTTAATATCTAAACCTAATATTGAAGACTTTGGTAAGGGTTGGAAAAAAGTACACTTACCTACGCATCCCGATCATTTTTATGATATATATAGATATGAATTTGAAAATACGATACATATAGATACGAAACAGCAATGCCATGTCCTTATGTTAGTTGAAGGAGACACCATAGAACTTCATGTTAATGAAGAGCGCCAGACTTTCCATTATGCCGAAACTTTTGTAGTACCGGCCGCTGCAAAAAGTTACACAATACTTAATACAGGGACTAAGCTAGCAAAAGTAATTGTCGCTTTTATTAAAGATAACGCATGTTAAACGCATTAGCACTATGAGAAAAAAAATAATCCTCTTACTGATACTCGGTATAATATCAAACTACGCTTGTGCACAAAAAATACTATGGAAAATAGGTGAGTCTGATAATAGTAGTAACGAATTTGCATTAGCTCCCTCAAGTTATGATAAGTTTCTTGAAAATGATTTTGGATGGGAAGACCGCAGTTTTGTTATTGGCCACTCCAAGACCAACAAAGATTTTCCCTATGTTTTGCCTGGGGCTATGGATTATTGGGGCGGAACATCAGGATTGGCAGGGATACGCCCTCATCAGCTAAATATACTTTTTGGTATTACTAAAAAACCAAAGAAAGGTAATTGGAAACTTCTTATAGATATTGCAGATTGTAGTTTAGAAAAACCTCCTTTATTTAAAGTGTCGCTTAATGGAACCTCGTGGAAATTTAAACTAAAGAAAGGAAAAAATCCAGATGCCCTAAAAGGAAAAACAAATGGCAGTGAAGAACAAAAAATAGAAATAAGCATCAATCCCGATCTAATAAATGAAGGCGGTAATGAAATTCAATTAACTTCTCTAGAAGGCAGTTGGTTAGTTTTTGACCAGATTAGACTAGAAGCTCCAAATCAAACCCATTTGATCGCTCCTAAAAATATATTTATAAAAGATATAAAACCGGCTAATTATGAATTAGAAACAGGTCTATTAAGAATACAGCCGCTACTTTTGGAAATACAACATTTAAAAGAGACGCCTAAGTTAGAAGTAGCATTAGACGGTAAAAAAGTATTTGAAAAAATCATAGAACACGGAATACAAATTTTAGAAGTACCCATGCCAGCAGTAAGAACTTCAAAAATAAGTCGCTATAAGATTCTTGTAGATGGAAAAAGTATTCAGGAAGGAAAAATTCAAAGAGCTCCACAAAAACGTAATCAACTTGTAGATTATGTGGATACCAAAATAGGAACTGGTCATTCCAGATGGATGATAGCACCTGGACCCTGGATGCCATTTGGTATGGTTAAAATTTCTCCTGATAATCAAAATAAAGGCTGGCAAGCTGGCTATCAACCTTCCTTTGAAAGTGTTGGAACCTTCAGTCATATTCATGAATGGACCATGGCCGGACTGGGAACATTCCCAACAAATGGTACGCTCATTACAAAAGTTGGAAATCAGGGAGAACCTGATATGGGATACCGCTCCCGTATAGACAAAACAACAGAAAAAGCCCCATTGGGTTATTACTCTGTGCTATTGAGTGATTATAATATAAAAGCAGAACTCACTGCTACCACAAGATGTAGCTTCCAACGTTATACCTACCCAAAAAACATTCCTAATTCACGGATATTAGTAGATCTTAAAATACCTTCTGAATACACGTATCATATTCAGGAAGCGCATTTCGAAAAAATTAACGATTATAAAGTTGTAGGTTATAGCAAACACATATCCGAATCTATTTGGGGCGAGCAATATTACAGAAGTAAAATGGTAGAAAATGGAAATGAAAAAAGAGCATGGGATGATATAAAACAAGAATATACTGTTCATTTTGTAATGGAATTTGATCAGCCAATAAAAGATTTTGGAGTTTGGTCAGAAATAAAAAATAACGATAAAAACCCCACAAGCAATATTAGTTATTCTTCTAAATTTACAATGGAAAACCCAGATGATATTGTCGCTTTTATTGAATTTGATACTTCTGAAAATCAAACAGTACAAACCAGAACAGGTATCTCTTATGTAAGTATAGAAAATGCCAATTTAAATCTACAAGAAGAAATAGTAAAGCCTTTTAATTGGAGCTTTGAAAAAGTTAGAGAAAACCAAGAAAAAACCTGGGAAAATTTACTGCAGCGAGTTTTAATTACCAGTGACAATAAATTGGAGAAAACCAGATTTTACTCCAATATGTACAGGGCACTGGTTAGTAGAAACATATTTAGTGATGTAGATGGAAGCTGGATAGATGCTACAGAAAAGAAACAAAAGCTAAAAAACCCAAAAGATGTTGCCTTAGGTTGTGATGCTTTTTGGAATACCTTTTGGAATCTCAATCAATTTTGGAATTTAGTGACTCCAGAATGGTCCTCAAAGTGGGTTAAATCTCAATTGGCTATGTATGATGCTCATGGGTGGTTGGCTAAAGGGCCTGCAGGTATGGAATATATTCCTGTAATGGTAGCCGAACATGAAATCCCTTTAATTGTAAGTGCCTACCAAATGGGCATAAGAGATTATGATGCCAGCAAAGCCTTTGAAGCCACCTACAAAATGCAAACTACAATAGGAGAACAAATAGGAAATGGTTATGCCGGAAACAGAGACCTGGCTACGTATTTAAAGCATAAGTATGTCCCTTATAATAAAGGTCGCTTTTCTAATACCATGGAATATGCCTTTGATGATTTTGCAGTGTCTCAATTCGCAAAATCACTAGGTAAAAAAAAGGCATATAATGCCTTTATAGATCGAGCATATTGGTGGAAAAATGCTATTGATTATACTACTGGTTTCGCCAGATTAAAACATTCTGACAATACCTGGTTCAAAAATTTTGATCCCATTACCAGTGGAGGTAATCACCAGTATGTAGAAGGAAACGCTTGGCAACTTACTTTTTTTGTGCCGCAAGATATTCCTGCCCTGGCCAAAATAATTGGAAATGAAGAATTTGCTAAACGATTGGACGACGGCTTTAATATAAGTCGTAATTGGAGGTATAACGCCCCAAACGAAAAGTATTGGGACTTCCCGGTAATACAAGGGAACCAACAGTCCATGCATTTCTCATTCTTATTTAACTGGGTTAAAAAACCGTGGTTAACTCAAAAATGGAATCGGGATATTTTAGATAGGTTTTATGGTTATGGTATTTCTAATGCTTATCTGGGAGACGAAGATCAGGGGCAAATGAGTGGGTGGTTTTTAATGTCTTCATTAGGTTTGTTTCAAACCGATGGCGGTACAAGAACTAAACCTATATATGAAATTGGAAGTCCATTATATAAAAAAACAGTAATAGACTTAGGGAATAGATACGGCCGTGGAAAAACATTTACCATAATAGCAAAAAACACATCATTCAATAATAAATATGTACAAAGTGCAACATTAAACGGGAAAGAACTAAAAAATTTCTGGTTTTCCTCCAAAGAACTTTTAAAGGGTGGAAAATTAGAATTAATAATGGGTTCTAAACCCAATAAAGCATGGGGTGTAAACGCTTTACCTAAAAGTCCAAAATAAATTACAAAATGAAATATTCAATACTCATATTTATAGTTCTTTTGAGCTTTGTAAGCTGCAAGGATAATAAAAACCCAAAAGAAAAACCATTGCATGACCTTACTCAATATGTAGATCCTCAAATTGGCTCTGTACACGGGCGCTGGTTTTTTTACACCCCGGCAGCCCGCCCGTTTGGAATGGCAAAACTAGCACCGCATACTAATGCCTATAACAGCCAGGGAGGATGGGGCCCCACAGGTTATGATAACCGCCATACTTCAATTGAAGGCTTTGGACATTTCCATGAGTTCCAAATCGGTGGATTGGTTTTCATGCCTACCATTGGAGCTCTAAAAACCATTCCTGGATCTTTAGATGATCCTGATAAAGGATATCGATCCAGGTTTAATAAATCTACAGAGCAGGCCGAAGCTGGATATTATAGCGTTCATCTTACAGACTATAATATCAAAGCAGAACTAACGGCCACAGAAAGAGTGGGATATCAGCGTTATACATTTCCGGAAACAGAGGAAGCTCATTTAATCATAGATATAGGGCACAAACAAGGAGAAAGCAGTGACGTCACCAATGCTTATGCTCAACTGCTAAGTAATAATGAAATAGAAGGTTATATTGAAACAAATCCGGAATACGCTAAGTTTTGTGATCCAGGTAAAAGCGTAAAAATGTATTTTGTTGCCCAAGTAAATAAAACACCTATTAAAACAGGACGTTTTGTTGACACCTTACAACAACAGGGTGCTAAAAGCACAAAAGGAACTAATAATGGGTTATACCTTTCTTTTTCAATGGCACAAGATGAGGTTCTGGAAATACAAACGGGCCTAAGTTATACATCTATTGCCAATGCACGTCTTAACCTAAAAAAAGAATCCAAAGGAAAAAACTTTGATACCGTTAAAAACGCATCTAAAACTATTTGGAACGAAAAGCTAAACAAAATTGTTGTAGAAGGAGGCAAGAAAGAAGATAGGATTAAATTTTACACCGGATTGTACCACGCTTTACTAGGAAGGGGTTTATCCAGTGATATAAATGGGGATTACCCCCTTACCGATGGGAACATTGGCAAAACGCCATTAGACTCAAAAGGGCATCCCAAATACGAGCACTTTAACACCGATGGGATTTGGGGCGGCTTTTGGAACTTAAGTCAGGTATGGGCCCTCGCCTACCCTGATTATTTTAGTTCTTATATCCAATCTAATATTGATTTTTACAAAGATAGAGGATGGTTACATGATGGAGTGGCCAATGGTGTTTTTACCAATGGAGTACAAACCAATTTTCAAGGTTTATTATTAGCATCTGCATACAATGTGGGCATTCGCGATTTTGATATAAAAACGGGATATAAGGCTGCTTTAAAGAATGAACTTGAATATAACGGGCGTAATCTGGGAAATGGGAAATACGATTTGGCCTATTTTATAAAAGAGAAATATGTTCCCTATAAAGATACCATCATATCCAATGGGTGGGTTTTTAATTTTGGAGCATCACATACCTTAGAATACAGCTATAGCTCTTATGCTGTGGCGCAAATGGCAAAAGCCATGAAAGATGATGCTAATTATAATAAACTTACAAAACTAGCCCATTATTATAAAAACCTTTTTGATCCGGAAACAAAATTCATTAGACCTAAGCTGGAAAATGGAAAATTCATAAAAGATTTTGACCCCATGCGAGCTTGGGATGGTTTTCAGGAAGGAAATGCATATCAGTTTACCTGGTATGTCCCTCATGACCCCGCAGGTTTAATAGAGTTGATTGGTAAACCATTATTTAATGAACGTTTAGAAACTATGTTCAGCAATGCACAAAAAAGTATGTTTGGCGGAGGGGCTGAAGAAATACACAGTTTTTCCGGAGTAGAAAAATTATATAATCACGGTAATCAACCTTGCTTGCACAATGCCTGGTTGTTTAATTATTCTGGTAAACCCTGGTTAACACAAAAATGGACACGAACCATCTGTAACGAATTTTATGGTACTGATCCTTTACACGGATACGGTATAGGGCAAGACGAAGATCAAGGGCAGTTAGGAGCATGGTACGTGATGGCTTCCATAGGATTATTTGATGTTCAAGGTCATGCTTCTGCAAACCCATCATTTCAATTTGGAAGCCCGCTATTCAATAAAATCACCATTCAATTAGATAACAAATATTATCCAGGCGAAGATTTAGTGATCGAAACTAGAAATCAACACCCCGATCACCCCTACGTACAAGCTGCAAGCTTTAATGGGGCTGCTATTATAAACAACTGGATGTATAGAAACGAAATTGTTAAAGGAGGCACCTTATCTTTTACCATGGGGCCGGAACCAAATAAAGAATGGGGTATAGAACAAATGCCGCCATCAATGTCAAATGAAGAAAAATAAAACTATGAAAAAATATTTTGGGCTATTTATAGCAATATTATTAGTGAGTTGCAACCAACAAAAAGATAGCAAAGCGCTTATTGATAAAATTACAAGTAATAAAAATTTTAAAGAAGTAAAAAAAAGCGCTTTAGATGTTGTTAAAACAGGTTTTAACGCTGGTGATGGTTATGGAGAGGTTTGGATACGGGATTATAATACTTTTATAGAATTATCAGCTGAAGTTTTTGATTCCAAAGAACTTGAAGAAAATTTATTGGTCTTTTTTAGATTACAAGGCGAAGATGGTAACATTATCGATGGCTTTATACCCAGGGAAAAAGCCATTGATACAGAAGCAGGCTACAAGTTTATATGCAATGATTTGGAGCCTAACTATTGCGGACATAAGAACACCGTAGAGACCGACCATGAAACCTCCTTAGTACAAGCTGTATATAAATATATTAAGAAAACTGGTCATACTGATTTTTTAAATACACCAGTGGGAAACTTAACCGTTGCCGAACGAATGGAGAAAGCTATGGGGTTTCTAATGAACCATAGGTGGTCAGACAAATTTGGATTGATTTATGGAGCAACAACAGCAGATTGGGGAGATGTACAGCATTCACATCCCTGGGGTGTTTATATTACTGAAGATACGCATTACTGTGTTGATATTTACGATAATGCCATGCTAATAATAGCTCTGGATAATATGATGGAGCTTATTCCTGAAACCCGATCAAAATGGAAAAAAACACGAAATCGTATTGCCAAAAACACTATGGATGTTTTATGGGATAAAAAAAATCAAAAATTTATACCTCATGTGTATTTGGAAAAATCGCCATATCCAGATGATTTTAACGAAAATGAAATTTATTATCATGGAGGAACGGCGATAGCCATAGAAGCAGGGTTATTAACAAAAGAGCAAATAAAAGTTTCTTTAGATAAAATGATTGCCAATGTAAACGCATCTGGTGCCGGCTCTATTGGGTTAACAATGTATCCCCCCTATCCGGATTGGGCTTTTGAAAACAAGGGCATGTATCCTTATGGTTACCAAAATGGAGGCGACTGGACCTGGTTTGGAGGGCGTATGATCCAGGAATTGATTAAAAATGGTTTTGAAAAAGAGGCTTACGAACAATTACTCCCAATGACAGATAGAGTTGTTAAAAACCATGGTTTTTTTGAATGGTACACTGTAAACAATAAACCCGAAGGTTCAGGCACCTTCAGAGGTTCGGCAGGTGTATTATACAAAGCCATTATTATGCTGGAAGCATGGGCCGAATCACAAAAGTAAATGCAGTATATTCGGCAAGTATACAAAACAATATAATATATGGATTTTAGATTAGATCAAAAAAGCGCTATTCCCCTTCATGCCCAAATAGAAGTATATCTAAGAAGGTTAATCACTTCAAAAGAATATAAAAATGGAGATAACCTGCTTCCTAAGGAAGTAACCCTGTCAAAAAAATTAGGGGTTTCCAGAAATACGGTAAGACAAGCTGTAAATACACTTGTTAATGAAGGGCTTGTAGAACGTAAAAAAGGAGTAGGTACAAAGGTAGTACACAAAAAAATAACTACCCGATTAGACAACTGGATTAGCTTTACCAAGGAAATGCGAAACCAGGGTATTGATGTAGTTAATTATATGGTGCAAAATACATTAGTAAATGCTCCGGTTAAGGTCATTGATGCATTAGCCGTTTCTCCTCCAAAAGAAATATGGAAACTAGAAAAAATCCGGGGATCTAAAGAAGCCAAATACTTATATTCTGTCTCCTATTTTCACCCAAGGGTTGGCATCACCGGGAAAGAAGATTTCAATACACCTCTATATGAATTGTTGGAAAAAGAACACGACATTATAGTCTCCACCTCTAAAGAAAAAATAAGTGCTATTACAGCTTCAAAAGAAATAGGAAAACTATTAGGTGTAAAAGAAGAAACCCCCATTCTAAAAAGAGAACGACTCGTATGTGATCTTGGAGAACGTCCTGTGGAATACAACATCGTTTATTACCGTACAGATTATTTTACCTATGATATCGAAATAAAAAGAGGGACTTAAATTAAAAACAACATTATAATGAGTAATCAAATTGCTATTGGAGTAGATATTGGCGGCAGTCATGTAACAAGTGCTGCTGTAGATCTAAAAAACCTTGTTATCATTCCGGAAACAACATTTTCTGTAAAGTTAGATAACAAAGCTCAAAAGGATGTCATTTTAAAAAAATGGAGCGAAGCCATTAATAAAACTATTGTTAGTGCATCATTAAAACAAAGTGTAAATATAGGCTTTGCTATTCCGGGCCCTTTTAACTATAAGCAGGGCATTGCCTTATTTGAAGGAGAAAATGATAAATATGAAAACCTGTTTGGTGTCTCTGTTCCTAAAGCATTACCAAAGTATCTTATCTCAGAAAAAACAAATTTTAGATTTCTTAATGATGCCACATCCTTTGCTGTAGGGGCATCGGCGCAAGGAAAAGCAAAGCATTGTAATAAAATTATAGCGCTTACCTTAGGTACCGGCTTTGGTTCTGCTTTTATTAAAGATGGTATACCATTGGTAAGTCATCCCGAAGTCCCAAAAGATGGTTGCTTATGGGACAAGCCCTTTAAAGATGGCATTGGAGATGATTACTTTTCTACCCGTTGGTGTATTAAACGCTATTATGAAATTTCATCAAAAAGCGTACAAGGTGTAAAAGCAATAGCTGAAGCTAATAACATTGATTCTAAACAGGTTTTTGAAGAATTCGGGGCTAATATGGGACAATTTATGCTTCCTTTTCTTCAGAAATATCAGCCTGAATTAATTGTTATGGGTGGTAACATATCCAATGCTGGTCATCTTTTTATTCCCGTTTTAAAACAAGCTATTGTGAATGCGGGCTTAGATATAGATATTGAAGTATCAACCTTGATGGAAGATGCCGCTATTATAGGTAGTGCTAAGCTATTTAATCCTGATTTTTGGAATAATATACAAGATGACCTCCCTAACCTTTAAATATATACACAATGCCATCACAAAAAGTTAATATCAATAAAGTTTTACCTGTATTCCTAACCTTTATAGTTATGGGATTTGTTGACATTGTTGGGGTATCTACAGGCTATGTGCAAAAAGATTTTGAGCTTTCTGACACCTTAGCCCAATTTCTCCCTTTTATGGTATTCATATGGTTTTTTGTGTTTTCAATACCAGTTGGTGTATTTCAGGACAAAATTGGTAAAAAACGTATGATGAAAATTGGTTTGTTTGTTACACTAATTGGTTTGTTCATTCCCTTTATATACTATTCTTTTATTTCTGTTTTAACAGCTTTTATTGGCATAGGCATAGGGAATACCATTATTCAGGTAGCAGCTAATCCACTATTACAGGAAGTCGTTTCTAAAAAAAAGCTTTCCAGTTTTCTTAGTCTATCTCAATTTGTAAAAGCCATTACTTCTTTATTAGGACCAATTGTAGCCACCTATGCGGCATTGGCATATGGAGATTGGAAATGGGTTTTTATTGTATATGCAGCTGTTACGCTACTTTCCATAATCTGGCTTTCTACCATAAAAATAGAAGAGCATATTAAATCCAAAATCCCAGCTTCTTTTAAGTCGTGTATGCAATTGTTAACCAATAAGTTTGTGTTGGCCATGGTAATTGCTATTTCCTTTATTGTAGGAGCAGATGTTGGTATGAATTCTAACATACAAGGCTTTTTAATGAAATTGCATGGGTATTCATTGGAGCATGCATCATATGGAATAAGCATCTACTTTACTGCGCTTATGCTTAGCAGATTAGTTGGGGCTATTCTACTACAATTTTTAAAACCAATCATTTTTCTGATTTCTGCAACTATTTTGGCTTTAACAGGAGTCTTGCTTATCCTTTTCTCTACCTCAGGAGCTATGGCCCAAATTGCAATTTTTATTGTTGGCCTGGGTGCAGGAAATCTGTTTCCACTAATATTTTCAATTGCCATTAATGGTATGCCGTCACGATCTAACGAAATATCTGGATTACTGGTAATGGCCATAGTTGGTGGTGCGATTATTCCACCCATAATGGGGTTTATAACTTCAGCTATTGGAATATCCGGAAGCATCATAATATTGATATTGTGTTTTGTGTACTTATTTACCATCCCTTTAATGATGAGAAAATCTCAACAAATAAAAGAACTATAAAATGAAAAAATAACCATAAAAGTGTGTGCTGTATTTTTTTAACACCTTCCAAAAAAACAAAAGCATAAGCAAAAACGAATATTAAAAAGCATGTCGCCAGGACATGCTTTTTAGATTGACATCATCATATAGATTAAGTATACCATAGTCGGGTTGTACCTCTTCCCCCAACACTCCTCTGTTGAATCTTTATGGCCTACACCCAGCAAGCTCCATACCCATTTTTAAATACTTCTATAAGTCTATATCTTAATTATATATCTTATCACTAATTAGCTAAATCTTTAATACGGATATTACGGAACCATAATTCCGAGCCATGGCCCAAAAAGCCAATATGGCCTTTATGGCGTTTTAATCCGGGGTGCTTCCTTTTATCGGCCGCACCGTTCTTAGAAGCTTCTGCCATATTGCCGTCAATTATTACATTGCCGTTTAATGTGATTTTAATGTCGTCTCCTTTAACGATAACTTCCTGGGTATTCCATTCCCCTACCGGTTTTAAGTACCCGCGTTTTGCAGGGATTACGCCATAAACTGAACCATGATACTGGTAAGGTTTTAAATTTTTATAGATCGCAGCAGTATTATCCAGTATTTGTAATTCTTTTCCAACATAAGCTGCATCGCCTTTTAAAGGAGCATGGATTCCTAAACCGTTATTGGCTCCGGATGTTAATTTGAATTCGAATCTGAATACGAAATCCGAGTATTCTTCAGCCGTATATAAATTCCCGTGTCCTCCTTGTTTTGGATTGACGAAAATTTCATTGTTTTCAACAATATAATCGGTTTTGTTGCCAATCCAGTGATCCAGATCTTTCCCATTGAACAGGGATTTAAAGCCATCTTTTCTTTCGGCTTCACTCAATAACACATCCCCGGATTCAATCTCACGAACAAAAATATTTCTGAATCCCAGGTCTTCACCATGAGCCTGTAATTCAATGGCTTCTTTAGTAAAGATTGGCAGCTTTCTATCCCAGTAGTTCTCAAGAGCAATATTATCGGTTACCAACACACCATTTAAGTATACGGTCACACGCTCACCCACCATTTTGATTCTGAACGTATTCCATTCGTTAATCGGGTTATCGGCTACAGTTAAAGGAATACGTTCATTCTTTTGGTTGTTGTACAATCCGCCACTACCCACCTGGGCACCTACATTAGTTCTGGCGATATCCCAGATTTGCACCTGTGGCGTCCCTCTTAAATAGATACCACTATCTCCCCCATTAGTGATCTTCCAATCTACAAGCATTTCAAAATCACCATAATCTTTAATCGTGCAGATATTATTATAACCTTCGCCTTTAAAACCAATCACTCCATCTTTAACAAACCAATCTTTCATCATTTGCTCGTTGGCTTTGGCCTGTGCTTTAGCCAGTTCTTTTTTAGACATTTTAGCACGAGCGATCGGGTTTTTAACCAAACCTTCCCATCCCCTTAGATCTTTGCCGTTGAAGATAGAAACGAAGCCTTTTTCAGCTGGCATCTTTTCTAAAAATTCTTTAACATCTATCTTGATATATTGACTATCCTGTCCGGTTAGGTTATTCACGCTCTTCGACACAATATCCCTAACCACATCACCACTTAAAGCATCTTTTTTTCCGGGGGTTGGCAAGGCAATCCTTATCGCAGCATTAGATGCTGAAGCTTGTAAACTGTTATCTTCTAAAAATTGAGAAACAAATACCAATGACAAAAAGGTTTTTACTTTTGAAGCCGCTCTAATAATTTGCTTCTTTTCCTGAACTGACGAACTGTAAGGCAATAATTTTTCGACCAGTAATAACTTTTGATCATCCGGATAATTGGATGCAATTGTTTTATTCAGATAGTAGGTGAATGCCTGTTCTTTTAATTCGTTATTTTGAGCCTTAGTCACCGTTTCAAACAACAAGGGAATGGCATTATTTTCTTTCCAATTCACCAAAGCTTTTAAGGCATTTTCCTTGGCATCGGCATTGCCGGATTTTAATTCTTTCGACACCAAATCCAAGGCTTTGTCGGTACTTAAAGCGGCTAAAATGGGCGTTAACTTCGAAGTATTTGAAAACTGCTCATACGCTTCATAAATGGTATTTGCTCCGCTTTCGTCTTTGGCGTCAAGTACGTTTACAATGGCTTTTTGCAGGCTTTCAATATTTTCTAAATTGGTTTCAACAGCAAGCAGACTCGTTAATTCTGATAGATTTCCGGCACTTGAAACAAACGGTAAAGCTTTATACACCGTTGCTTTTAATTCAGCATTTGAGGTATTTAATAAACCTGAAATCGCTTCAAATTGATCGTTGGCATTTCGTTTTGAAAGCACTTTCACCAAAACTTGCTTTCCGGCATCATTCACCTGAGCAAGTTTAGCCGACAGCACTTTTGAATCTTCTGCACCTACAACTCTTAAAAGAGTTTCTTCCAGGGCCTGGTATTCCGATGATGATAAACTTTTATCAAATGTCTGAAGTAACACCGGGAAGGCTTTGCTTTTCTTCTGTGAAGATAAGGCCTTAATCCCTGCAACTCTCACCGATTCATTACGATCTTCCAAAGCCGGTAATATACACTTATCGAAAATTACATCTTCCGGTCTGGCACTAAGCATTCTGATAACCAATGGCTTCGTTGCCACCGGATATTTTTTATAAGCCTTTACCCATTTGGCAACTTCCGCCGGTGTCAGGTTTTCTGAAGCCGTATCAACAACCGAAGCACTGTATTTATTGTTGGGGTTTTTAGCCTCCTTTATTAAGGTTTTTGTAAATGCAGCACCTTCAATGGCGCGTAATAAATGAAGTGCTGCCGATCTGAAATGTAATTGCTCTTCCGCTTTAGTGTTCTTTAAAATAAGCCTGGAAACTTCAGCACTTAAGGCTGAATTTCCGTTTTCTTTTAAGTGTATTGCGTATTGAATCAACGCAATAATAGCTTTGGAATTGTCCAATTTAAAATGAGACTGTGCTGCGGCATTAAAAAGCACCGTTTTCGATTTTGGCGAAGCAATTTCAGATAAGGCCATCAAGGCATATTGCTGTGTATCTTTATCATTTGAAATAGCCAACCCTGAATAAAATCGGTTGCGGGCTCATATTTCAACACACCTAAGGCGTCTACCAAAGCAATTTGCTTTTTGCCGTTAGAAGTTTTGGCTGCTTCAAAAATAACCTGACTCGCTTCAGGCGTTCCAATAGCTGTTAACGCTGATAATGCCGGCTTAAATAAATTTCCTTTTAATTCACCATTCAGTAAATCGATGCTGTTATTGCTTCCGCAGAACATCAGGCGGTCTATCAAAAAGGTCTTTACCTCGTTGTTACTTGCTTTAGCAATGGCTTTTAACAAGGCTTGCTCTGCCACGTTGTTTCCGATCTTATCGTTTAATCCACCGGCATAGATGGCCAAACTTTGAATGGCATATCTGGCATTGGTATCGTCACCGGTTCCCAGTGGTACCAACATATCTGTAAACTGAAGAATTCCTGCTTCATCCAACGCGATGATCTCTCGCATTAACTTATCGGAATGCTTAAGGTCTTTGGTCGGGAATTGAGCCAAAATATCAGCCACCTTAGTTTCTAAGGTTCTGTTTATTTGGCTATAAGTATATAAAGGCATACAGCATATAAAGAATACCGTACTCAGTGTTATGATTGCTTTTTTCATTATTAAAATATCAAAGTTTGTTTTTAATGCGCCCATGAGGTTCTCATTGGTTGGTTGATTAATCTATTGGCTTCTTCATCATTTATAAATTCCTGTTTTACGGGATCGAACTCTAAGGTCCTGCCCAAACGCAAGGCTATAATCCCCATATTCACCACGGTACACGAACGGTGTCCGTTTTCTTCATTAAGCGCAAATTTTTGTCGTGTTCTCACAGATTCTGAAAAGGAGGTGATCTGCTCTTCCGGATCCGGAATACTGTTAATGATCCCTTCAATATTTGGAATGGTCGATTTAAAACCATTGTATATCTTTCCGTCAGGGCCTTCAATATAGGCTGCATTTTTATCGGCATTCTCACCGTCTAAAATGATCTGGCAACCATCGGCATAAGTATAAATGATCTTTCTCCAGGTGCCAATCGCATCATAATGCTGTTGTGGTGCATCCACTTCTACTTTTACCGGACTCTCGTTATCCTTTCCAAGGAAATACTGTACCGGATCGATATAGTGTTGTCCCATATCGCCTAATCCACCACCATCATAATCCCAGTAACCTCTAAAAGTGGCATGTGTTCTATGGCGGTTATAGGGTTTTTCCGGTGCCGGACCTAGCCACATGTTATAATCGAGATGCTCTGGAATAGGCTGTGGTTTTAAATTTTCCTTTCCTACCCAATAGAATTTCCAGTTGAATCCGGTAACCCCGCTTATGGTTACTTTTAACGGCCAGCCTAGGGCACCACTATCTACAACTTTTTTAAGTTTTTTAACAGGTGTACCCATCCCGTAAAAGTTATCTTTAAATCGGAACCAGGTGTTAAGCCTGAACATGCGCCCGTGCTGCTTCATAGCTTCCACAACACGTTTTCCTTCTCCAATAGTTCTGGTCATAGGTTTTTCACACCAGACATCTTTACCAGCTTCGGCAGCCATAATGGACATGATACCATGCCAATGCGGTGGGGTTGCTATATGAACAATATCGATATCGGGGCGTTGTAATACTTCACGGAAATCCCGGTAGCCTTTAACATCATTCCCTACTTTCTTAAGGGTATTTGCTAAATGATTACCATCGGCATCACAAATGGCTAATAATTTCGTTCCTTCATACCCTAAGTGGCCCTGTCCCATACCACCAACACCTATAACAGCTTTGGTTAGCTGGTCGCTGGGTGCAATAAAATTAGTACCGCCCATAACGTGCCTCGGAATAATGGTAATCCCTGCCGCAGCGGCCAGTGTCTTTTTAACAAAATCTCTACGATTTGATCCTGATTGTCCCATAAATATATATCTCTAATGATTTGTAATTTGAGAGACAAAGAAATAGGAGGCTGTGTAAAATGAGGGGTAACGAATGGGGTAATGAAAAAATATTTTAGTTTTTTTCTGAATTTTGTTCTGAAGTGATGGTTTCAAAAGTAGTTGGGTAAGCTTCTCTATAAATTTTATAATAGAGCTTTTCGAAGTTATCATGAGCCTTATAAGCCAGACTTAATTTACCCTGTTTAATAAGAGCCAATAACTTTATTTGATGTGCTTTTTCATTTAAATCATCATAAATAGAAATCACTTCGGTTAACTGAAGTAATAGTTCACTGTGCCTATTCATATCCAATACTTCGGTAAACTCCAGACACTGTTCAATGATTTGATTGCTGAATTTTTCAATAAACGGATCCAGCCAGGGTTCACTGGAACTTGAAAACAATCGGCCTCCTTTTAATATTTGAAGGAAATTTGGAAGTTCATGTTCCAATTCTTTGATGCTGTATTCCCTATTTGAAAACGTATTTAAATAATATTGAACTACTAAATAATCACAATAACAATCCTCATTCAATTCAATAAACCAGGAGCGTTCTTTAAACACTAAATTAATGCCCTGACAAGAATTAAGAACAGACCTCAAATTATTGATGTTAGTACCTCGGGTATTTTTAGCTTTTTGAGCACTCATACCTGGCCATAAAAATTCGGTGAGCTGGTTGGTGGAAATCCCTTGTTGCCTTCCACGATAACTGTATAAAAAAACAATGACAAAAATTTTCTTTAGCAGTGGTGATAATTTTTCAGCCAGATCTTCACTATCCCTGTTAACTATTCTAAGCTTTCCGAAACACAAAATACGTTCGGAGTTGTCATTTTCTATAGCACCTTCTCTAAATACTGTTGGTCGCTTATAAGATTCCCGGTGGGTATTGGCAATCATTCTTTTCTTTTTTAGCAAATGATGTCTCAGGATGAGTAAACCAACCATAAATAAAACCGAGAAAATAATGATGATAAAATACATCATATCATCTTTAGCCTGCAATTTCCTGTTTTCAAAAAGGGTTAGTATTTCATTGCTATTCAGCTCCCGTTCCCATATCTTAATATCGGCCAGATAGCCTTTAAAGAATTCTTCCCATAGATTACTCCCGATAAGAATATTAAAATCAGAGGGTTCGTATTCAGAAACCAGAGGGACTTCTTCCGTTAGTTTACCATTCACATAAAAGAACAATTTGTTATTAATTTTAGAATGGGATATGGTGACATGAGTCCATTGGTTTAATGGTACAACCGATGCTTCAGAAATATAATCCTTAATACCAGCCATGGTAAAGGTTAGAAAACCATTACGCAGCTTAACCACAAAATTATCACCCTTTCCTAAAATGCTGTTATTAAGTCCTAAAGACGTGGGCTTTACCCAGGCGGCAATCGTAAAATTCTCTTTAAACGTATTTTTACTTTCTATACCAGTGTCTATATAACTTCTATCATTAAAAAAACCCACCTTGCCGTAAACATCATCGGGGGTTATTTCCACATTATTGATGAGCAGTTCTTTATCATTCTCTTTTATTTTATTTATGAATTTCGGATCGAATACATAGTGATCAGACAATTTATAAGTGATATCTAAAGGAAAGGCAATAAAAGTTTTACTGTTTTTATAATTT
The DNA here is from genome assembly GCA_965224845.1 of Wocania sp. GTDB lineage: Bacteria > Bacteroidota > Bacteroidia > Flavobacteriales > Flavobacteriaceae > Wocania_A. Next base: position 162,269 of record CBDDAJ010000013.1, on the reverse strand, counting down.
TCGGGCGTTGTGTTTATAATATCCGGTGAGAATTGATATCCCGCCTTATAGGGAACTAAAGTAGTTAGCCCAAAGCCTCGTACAACAGGAAAGCTAAAATGTCCGTTTACAATCGCTTCGTTATAATCTTTAAATCTAACACCATCTATCAGCTGTCCGTCTTCGGTTTGTACAACGCCATAAATAACTCTCAATTTAGATATGCCATTAATAAGACTGTCCAACTTATTTAAAGACCTCGTGTTCGGTTCAAAAAAGTCAGGAAGCCTACCGGATTGGTTCCAAATAGCAAAGAAGAGGGAATCGGTGAGCATAAGCCCATCTTCAATATTTATCGCTTTGAGTTTATTGGAATCATAAAACCGAAATTGAATGCTATCCATCAATTTAGATGGTGACAGATTAATGACTTCGAGATCGTCTGGCTTTTTATGAATCAAATGAACATTATTAGAAACCTCCATGTTCAGTTCATTTTCAGAAATAACAACCAAACTATCACTATATATCCTATAATGCATCAAAAAATCCTCGAGCAAGGTTTTGTTATCAACCCAATGAACCGCCAGTTTTTGGTCGTGTTTCAGCAACGAATCTATTTCCGAAAAGGATATTTTATCCAGATTCAGTACAATATAGGGCTTCTTTATTACCGCTTGCTCTCGCTGTGCATGGCATAGGGTTATACATGCAAAAATTAGTAATAAAGAGTAGCGAAGAGATTTTTTATTCAAGTTAAAAACACTTAAGGACACAAAAAAATTCAAATGTGCAACAACAGTTTTGATACTTTAATTGGGGTAAATTTAATAATTTGATTTTTAACAATTAAGCATTTTCCCAAAAAACCAGTCCCAGTTATTCTGAAACTTTAGATGATATGATTGCCTTTTTGAACATAGCGACTTAACTTTTATTAAATATCAAACAAAATGCATAAAAACAAAAAAACCTTGTCAATCATACGATTAGCAAGGTTTTGATTTTATTTGATAATAATTTTGTCGGGGTGGCAGGATTCGAACCTGCGACCTCCGCGTCCCAAACGCGGCGCGATAACCGGGCTACGCTACACCCCGATTTGGTTATCTAATATTGCGGAGAGACGGGGATTCGAACCCCGGGTACCCTTTTGGGGTACGACGATTTAGCAAACCGCTCCTTTCGGCCACTCAGGCACCTCTCCTTTTATAATGAACTTTGCAATAAAATTGCGGATGCAAATGTAATATATCATCTGTAAGAACGCAACTATTTTATTTACTTTTTTATAAAATTTATTCAGGATATTCAATACGCAAATGGTAAATATTTGCTAGCTTGCGCTTTAGCACTTTTTTTATAGATTGAATTTCTTTAAAAGTAATATTTGCATTTAAGAATTGCCCCGCCTCTATTTGCTTATTAATGATATTTTCCACAAAAGCATCGATTTTTGTTGAGGTTGGTTCTTTTAAACTTTTCGATGCGGCCTCAACACTATCACACATCATTAAAATTGCAGTTTCTTTACTAAAAGGCTTTGGTCCTGGATAACTAAAATCTAATTTATCAACTTCATGGTCCTTATCTTTTTCTTTCATATAAAAATAATAAACAACACTAGTACCGTGGTGCGTTCTAATGAAATCTATAACCCGGTCTGGTAAATTATTTTTTCTTGCTATTTCTATACCATTAATAACATGATCGGTTATAATTTTTGCACTTTCTTTTGATGATAATTCATCATGTGGATTAATTCCTGTAGATTGATTTTCGGTAAAATATGTAGGGTTTTTCATTTTACCAATATCATGGTACAAAGCACCTACTCTAATTAACATGGCATTTGCTCCTATTTCATTTGCTGAAGCTTCAGCTAAATTCGCTACATTTAAAGAATGATGAAAAGTTCCTGGTGCAATATTTGAAAGTTCTTTTAAGAGTTTTGAATTAGTATCAGATAATTCCAAAAGCGACACATCAGAAACCAGTCCAAAAAGTTTTTCATATATATATATCAATGGCTGCACAAATAAAGTAGCAAGCCCACAGAGAATAAACCATATAAACGTTTCCCATCTTATAGTTTCTACAGTACCTTCATGAATTACAAAAAAGGCAAAGTAGGCCACAATATAGATTAATGTAATTTGACCAACAGATATAAATAAATTAGCTCTTTTATACAATTCTGAAACCGTTAAAATAGTAACTATACCTGCAATAATTTGAAGAAACATATACTCATAACTATTAGGGACTATAAACCCTAATAGTAAAACTGTAATCACATGAGCAAACAAGCCTAATCGTGCATCAAAAAAAGCTTTAAAGACCAATGGCAAAATACAAATTGGAACTACGTAAATATATTTAGAATTATAGTTTACAACCAATGTTGTAATTAATATCATTAAAAATATATTAAAGAATATAAAAGTAACTTTAGTATTATTATCGAATACATCGGGTCTGTACTTCCTTAAAAACAATAACAACATTAATAAGGCTAATGCTACCAGCAATGTATAGGCAAATAATATCCAGTTATAATTTGATTTATTCCAAACTTGTGATTCATATTCAGACTGCAACGACTTTAATTTTTGATATTTATCCCCTTCAATAACCTCCCCTTTCGAAATAATTAAAGTGCCTTTCTCTACACTTCCCCGCGCATAGGCCATTTTATCAAACTCGTCTTGCAAAGCTTTACCTGTTGTAGATTCGTCGAAAAACAGGTTAGGTTCTACCAAATCAAAAAACAGTGAGACAAAATTGGTTTTGAATTTAGATAAATTTTGATTTGAAAGGTTTTTTTCAATAATCGAAATGACTTCATCTTGCTTAATTAAATTTGAAAACAATGCTTTTTCCTTTTCAACGCGATTATCAAGTATAGTTACAACTTTATTTTCAGGAAAATTATAGTCTTCATTCAAAATACCAAACTGATACAGCTTATCAATGGTTGTATTTCCTGCTCGATACAATTCATTTAAATTAAAATTTGAAATTGAGTCTGGAAACACATTTTTAAACTGAGCTTCAAACGCCTTTTTTACTTTAGCACTAATAGCCTTATCGACATTAAAATAAAGTATTTTGTTATCTTCAAGTGTTTGTTTCTCTTTATTTATTTCATCCTCGGTTTTCTTTATCGCAAAATTAAAAGGAGCATATAAATTTTCTGATTGCCAAGGTTTTCCTTTTTCAAAATTATACTTAAACTTTCCGCTTTTTGGAAATAAATACACAATTAAAAACGTAGTACATAAAAATAACAAGCCTTTATAAATTAAAGAATGGTTTCGGTAGAGTTTATTTATAAAATCTTTCATTTTACAGTTTAGTATTTTCAAATGTAATAAATTTCTAAGCCTTTTTCAGTTTTTATAATATACTAATCATAGCAAAGTTCTACTAAAAATTGATTATTTTCGTTGCATCAAAATTTAAGAATTAAAAAATGAGTAAAGAAGTTGTTATTGTATCGGCAGCTAGAACACCAATAGGAAGTTTTTTAGGAGCTTTATCGACAATTCCTGCTACAAAATTAGGAGCTATAGCTATTAAAGGCGCATTAGAAAAAATCAACTTAAAGCCGGAACAGGTTGAAGAGGTTCTAATGGGTAATGTGGTTCAAGCAGGTACCGGGCAGGCACCGGCAAGACAAGCTGCAATTTATGCGGGCATCCCTAATACGGTGCCATGTACAACTATAAATAAAGTTTGCGCATCGGGTATGAAAACAGTTATGCAAGCTGCTCAATCTATTGCACTTGGCGATGCTAATATTATTGTTGCTGGTGGCATGGAAAACATGAGCTTAATTCCTCATTACTTATATGCCAGAACAGGTACAAAGTTTGGCCCTGCAACCTTAATTGACGGTATGCAAAAAGATGGATTAGTAGATGCTTATGACCAAAATGCTATGGGAGTTTGTGCAGATGCCTGTGCTACAGAATATAAGTTTTCAAGAGAAGAGCAAGATGCATTTGCAATACAGTCGTATAAGCGTTCTGCTGCGGCATGGGATACAGGAAAGTTTGATAAGGAGGTGGTTCCTGTTGAAGTTCCGCAACGAAGAGGTGAACCTAAAATAGTTAGCAAAGATGAAGAATTCACAAATGTTAAAATAGAAAAAATACCTCAGTTAAGACCTGCTTTCACTAAAGAAGGTACTGTAACTGCTGCTAATGCTTCAACCATAAACGATGGTGCAGGCGCCATGGTTTTAATGAGTAAAGAAAAGGCCCAAGCATTAGGTTTAAAACCCTTGGCTACTATACGGAGTTATGCTGATGCCGCTCATGAACCGGAGTGGTTTACAACAGCTCCTGCCAAAGCTTTACCTAAGGCTTTAAATAAAGCTGGTATTAGTATTGATGATGTAGATTATTTTGAGTTTAACGAAGCATTTTCAGTTGTAGGCTTGGCCAATATGAAGATTCTTGGGCTAAATGATAGTAACGTAAATGTTAATGGCGGAGCCGTTTCTCTAGGTCATCCACTTGGCTGTTCTGGTGTTAGAATACTTATTACTTTATTAAATGTTTTAGAACAAAATAATGCAAAAATTGGTGCTGCCGCTATATGTAATGGTGGTGGTGGCGCTTCTGCAGTTGTTATTGAACGTAATTAATTTTGAATGCTATACGGAATTTGTAATTTAAGCATTGTTCCCCTAAGATTTGAACCATCAGATAAAAGTGAACTTGTTTCTCAAGTTTTATATGGCGATTATTTTAAGGTTATAGAACAACGAAAATCTTGGAGCAAAATTCGACTAGCTTTTGATAAATATGAAGGTTGGATAGATAATAAGCAATATCTTGAAATTACTGAAGACCAATACAAATCTTTAAATAACGAAGTTCCAAAACTTTCAGCAGATTTAATTGAATTTGTTCAAGATAAAAACAAACAATTATATTCAATTCCTTTGGGGGCAGTTCTTAATGGGCTCCCCATTTTAAATCAACATTTTGATGGTAATTCTATTACTGGTGTTTTACCAAAAAGCAATCTTATAAAAACAGCTTTTATATATTTAAACACGCCTTATCTTTGGGGAGGAAAAACACCTTTTGGCATAGACTGTTCTGGCTTTACACAAATGGTTTATAAGCTAAATGGATACAAGTTATTAAGAGATGCATCGCAACAAGCCACTCAAGGTGAGGCTTTAAGTTTTATTGAAGAAAGCGAACCTGGAGATTTAGCCTTTTTTGATAATAGCGAAGGTTTAATAACACACGTTGGTATAATCATGAAAGATAATTACATTATTCATGCTCATGGCAAGGTTAGAATTGATAGGTTAGACCATTCTGGTATATATAATGTAGATAAAAACATACATACACATAAGCTAAGGGTTATTAAAAAAATAATATAAAAAAAGCCGCAAATTGCGGCTTTTTTTATTATAATAATTAATTCAAATTAGTTTCCTGTTTCAATAGCATCTACTTTTTCTTTCATTGCCTTAAACTTATCTGTTTCTCCTAAAACACTGTAAATGTTCATCAATGTTTTTGCAGCATTAATATTTTTCGAATTAATTCCAAGTGCCTTATCTAAGTAAGGTATAGCACTTCTGTAAATATTTTGGCGTTCTTCTCTTAACTCATCATAGCGTTTATCATCAGCAGCTGAGCTTCCTAAACCATTCATTTCTTCAATAAGAGCTTGTTCTCCATTCAGTATTAACGCTGCAGTATTTATGTAAGCGTTTATATAATTTGGATCTAATTCTATAGCTTTATCATAGTATTTTTTTGCACCTTCGTTATCTCCAGACTCAGAAGCAATCACTCCTAAGTTATACTGTAACTCTGGGTTTTTAGGATCTTTTTGAGTTGCTATCTCTAATAGCCTTCTAAACTCATCTTTGTTTCCCATTTTGAAATGAACATTAGCCTCAGAAAGTAATAAATTAATATCGTCTGGACTTTCTGCTCTAGCTTCTTTCATTGCAGCAATAGCTTTTTCGTTATCACCATTACTAACATATATAAGAGCAATATTTTTAACTATTTCAGGTTTTTTTGATTCTGTTAATCGCTCCCCTGGTTTAATATGACTTTTTGCTTTTACATAAAGATCACGATTTACCTTATCTAAAACTTCTTCTTCTCCGGTTTCCTTATTGGTAGCAAAATATTCTTTCTGCACACCTGTATAATCTAAAGCCTTTAGTTCTTCATATAACTTTAAAGCTCTATCGAATTCCTGCACATTTACTGCAGTTGCCGCTGCATAATAAAGAAATAAAGTATCTTTAACTGAGGTTCTATAGGCATGTTCGAAGTATTTAGAAGCTGAAGAGTAATCTTTATCCTCGTAGGCTTTATTCCCTTTAGTTAAAATACCGTTAGTCATCGTTTGTTTCAACTCAGTAATTTCAGCTGCATAAGCGCCTTTAACCTGCGCTAAACTTTCCAAGGCTTTATCAATATCTTGGCTTGAACCTGCTCCTCCTGCATATAATGCTTTGCCCAATAGATAATAATATTTTGCTTTACTTTTTTCATCCATAGAAGCCATTAAAGCTTTTGCTTGATTTAATGCTGCTTTAGCTTCTGCATAATTATTTCCTTTAATAGCTTTATCCGCAGATTTCAACTCTTTTTTTTGCGCAAATGAAAATGCACTTATTGAAAAGGCTAAAGCTATAATTAATCGTTTTTTCATTTTAATAATATTTAGTTAATTGTCTATATTGTTTTCGTTGAGATTATTATCAAGAGTTGTGCCATCTTCATTACCACTAGTGTTTTCAGTAGTTTCAACACCTTCAGCTTCTTCAACCTCATCTTCGTCATGCATAACTTTTGCCACCGCTGCTATAGAATCACTTCCTTTCAGGTTAATTAATTTAACACCTTGAGTAGCTCTTCCCATAACTCTTAAATCTTGAACAGCCATACGTATTGCTATTCCTGACTTATTGATGATCATTAAATCATCATCGTCAGTGACATTCTTAATAGATACTAAATTACCTGTTTTTTCTGTAATAGAAATAGTTTTCACACCTTTTCCTCCTCTATTGGTGATTCTATAGTCCTCAAGACTAGAACGTTTACCGTATCCATTTTCTGAAACCACAAGAATGTTACTTTCCATATCATCAACAGCAATCATTCCAATAACTTCATCTGTTTTTTCATTTTGCAAACGAATGCCACGAACACCTGAAGCTCCACGCCCCATTGGTCTGGTTTTTGCCTCTTCAAATCTAATGGCTTTCCCCGATTTTAACGCTAACATAACCTGGCTTTCTCCAGTAGTTAACTTTGCTTCTAATAGAACATCATCTTCCTTTATTGTAATGGCATTGATACCATTTGTTCTAGGACGAGAATATTGTTCTAATGAAGTCTTTTTAACTTGACCTTTCTTTGTTGCCATTATGACATAATGGCTGTTTATATAGTCTTCGTCTTTTAAATCTTGAGTACAAATAAAAGCCATCACCTTATCATCCTGCTCAATATTTATTAAGTTCTGAATAGCTCTACCTTTAGAAGTTTTGCTTCCTTCCGGGATTTCGTATACGCGCATCCAGAAACATTTTCCTTTTTGAGTGAAGAATAGCATGTATTGGTGATTCGTACCAACAAATAAATGCTCTAAGAAATCTTCATTACGAGTTGTTGAAGCCTTTTGACCAACACCTCCTCTATTTTGTGTTTTATACTCTGTAAGCGAAGTACGTTTAATATACCCTGCATGAGAAATAGTAATAACTACTTTTTCATTAGGAATCATATCTTCTATACTTAAATCACCTCCTGCGTATTCAATTTGCGAACGTCGTTCATCTCCATACTTATCTCTAACAACTTCCAACTCTCCTTTAATAATATCCATACGACGCTCTTTCTTATCTAAGATATCTTTAAGATCGATAATCGTTTTCATTATTTCTTCATACTCTGCACGTAATTTATCTTGCTCTAAGCCCGTTAATTGACGCAAACGCATTTCAACAATAGCCTTAGCTTGTATTTCAGATAATTTAAATCGCTCAATTAAATTGGCTCTAGCTTCATCGGCGTTAGATGAAGCTCTAATTATTTTAATAACTTCATCAATATTATCTGAAGCAATAATTAAACCTTCTAATATGTGAGCACGCTCTTCTGCTTTTCGCAATTCATAAGTAGTACGTCTTACTACAACCTCATGTCTGTGTTCAACAAAATAATGAATGAGCTCTTTTAAGTTTAACAACTGCGGACGCCCATTTACTAATGCTATATTATTAACACTAAAAGAGGATTGTAAAGCTGTATACTTAAACAATTTATTTAGAACGATATTAGGAATAGCGTCACGCTTTAAAACATAAACAATGCGCATTCCGTTTCTATCGGATTCATCACGAATAGTAGAAATACCATCTAATTTTTTATCGTTTACCAAATCAGCAGTCTTTTTAATCATGTCTGCTTTATTAACTTGATAAGGGATTTCTTCTACAATGATACACTCCCGCCCATTAACTTCTTCAATATTGGCTTTACCACGCATCACAATACGCCCTCTGCCTGTATGAAAAGCCTCTTTTACACCATCATACCCATAAATAGTACCTCCTGTTGGAAAATCGGGTGCTTTGATATGAGTAATCAACTCATCAATTTCTATATCATTATTTTCTATATAAGCAATGGTACCATTAACAACTTCTGTTAAATTGTGTGGCGGCATATTAGTTGCCATACCTACTGCAATACCAGAGGCCCCGTTTACTAAAAGCCCGGGAATACGTGTAGGTAAAACTGTTGGTTCTTGCAGGGTATCGTCAAAATTTAATTTGTGATCGACCGTTTCTTTTTCAATATCGGCCAGCATATCCTCGGATATTTTTCGCATACGTGCTTCTGTATAACGCATTGCTGCAGGACTATCACCATCTATCGAACCAAAATTCCCCTGCCCGTCTACAAGCATATAACGCAAACTCCATTCTTGAGCCATACGTACCATAGCATCGTAAACCGAAGTATCGCCATGTGGATGATACTTACCTAAAACCTCTCCTACAATTCTTGCCGATTTTTTATGTGCTGAATTTGCTCTAACACCTAATTCGTGCATCCCGTAAAGCACACGTCTATGTACAGGTTTTAAACCATCTCTTACATCTGGTAAAGCACGTGACACAATGACCGACATTGAATAATCAATGTAGGCCGATTTCATCTCATCTTCTATATTAATAGGAATCAATTTTTCTCCTTCTGCCATAAATAAATTTAATTAAGTTTTATGATTTTTTCAAAACATGCTAATATAATTATTTCATTAGTCATAGTAGGCTTTTGAGTTGTATTTTTTCATGTTTTTTATTAACAATTTAACACCCTTTTTTCGTTAATAAGTATGCTGTTAAAAATTTTGATTTTATAAAGTTTTTTTCGTCAATTAGCAATTTAAGGAATGGTTTTTGTCTTTAATAAACTATTATTATTATTTTTAATGCAGAAAGGAAGAAGTTATGGATGATAATTTTTCACCAAGAGTAAAAGATGTAATTGCTTATAGCAAAGAAGAAGCTTTGCGTTTGGGCCATGATTTTATTGGCACCGAACATTTGATGCTTGGGCTTTTGCGCGATGGAGATGGCAAGGCCATCAACATATTAAATGCCTTAGAGATTGATTTAAATCATTTAAGACGAAAAGTAGAGATATTAAGTCCTGCAAACCCCAACATAACAGTATCTTCTAACCAAAAAAAGAATTTACATCTAACAAGACAAGCAGAGCGTGCCTTAAAAACAACGTTTTTAGAAGCCAAATTATTTCAAAGTACCTCGATAAACACAGCACATCTTTTACTTTGTATTTTAAGAAATGAAAACGACCCAACTACCAAGCTTTTAAATAAGCTTAAAGTCGATTACGATAATGTTAAAGAACAATTTAAACTTATGATTACTAATGATAACGATTATATAGAACCTAAAGCTGAATCTTTTCAAGATGATGACACCGGTTCGCAAGATGATGCATCAAAAGATAACATCTTTAATGCGCCATCCGGAAAAGCAAATAAAAAATCTAAAACCCCCGTTTTAGATAATTTTGGGCGCGACTTAACCGCTTTAGCAGATGAAGGTAAATTAGATCCTGTTGTTGGTCGCGAAAAAGAAATTCAACGGGTCTCTCAAATATTAAGTAGAAGAAAGAAAAATAATCCGCTGTTAATTGGAGAACCTGGTGTAGGTAAATCTGCCATCGCCGAAGGCTTAGCCTTGCGTATTGTAAAACGCAAAGTATCTCGTATTCTTTTCAATAAACGTGTGGTTACTTTAGACTTAGCAAGTTTGGTAGCCGGAACAAAATACCGTGGCCAATTTGAAGAACGTATGAAAGCAGTAATGAACGAGCTTGAAAAGAATGACGATGTTATTCTTTTTATTGACGAAATTCATACCATTGTTGGTGCTGGTGGAGCTACCGGAAGTTTAGATGCTTCAAATATGTTTAAACCTGCTCTAGCAAGAGGTGAAATTCAATGTATTGGTGCCACAACACTTGACGAGTACAGACAATATATTGAAAAAGACGGTGCTTTGGAACGCCGCTTTCAAAAGGTTATTGTTGAGCCAACTACCGTTGTTGAAACTATAGAAATCTTAAATAATATCAAGGGTAAATATGAAGAACATCATAATGTTGATTATACCCCTGAAGCTATTGAAGCTTGTGTAAAATTAACCAATCGGTATATGACTGAACGGTTTTTACCAGACAAGGCCATAGATGCTTTAGATGAAGCCGGATCGCGTGTGCATATTACCAATATTGATGTTCCTAAACAGATTTTAGAGCTGGAAAAACAGCTGGAAGTTATAAAAGAAACAAAAAACGCTGTTGTTAAAAAACAGAAATATGAAGAGGCCGCAAAACTAAGAGATGACGAAAAACGCATTGAAAAAGAATTAGCTGTCGCCCAAGAAAAATGGGAAGAAGACACTAAACAACACCGCGAAATAGTTACAGAAGAAAATGTTGCCGATGTGATTTCAATGATGACCGGCATTCCTGTAAACCGAATTGCCCAAACCGAAATTAATAAACTGGCCGAATTACCAAACCTTATAAAAGGAAAAGTAATTGGTCAAGACGAAGCCGTTGCAAAGGTTGTAAAAGCCATTCAGCGTAACCGTGCTGGTCTAAAAGACCCCAACAAGCCTATTGGGTCATTTATATTTTTAGGTCAAACTGGTGTGGGTAAAACCCAGTTGGCAAAAGTGTTATCAAGAGAGTTATTTGATAGCGAAGAATCTCTTGTTAGGATCGATATGAGTGAATACATGGAAAAATTTGCAATTTCCAGGTTAATTGGTGCGCCTCCAGGATATGTTGGTTACGAGGAAGGCGGACAACTAACAGAAAAAGTAAGACGTAAGCCTTATGCTGTTATTCTTTTAGATGAAATTGAAAAAGCACATCCTGATGTGTTTAATATGTTGTTGCAAGTGCTTGATGATGGCTATTTAACGGATAGCTTAGGTAGAAAAATCGATTTTAGAAATACTATAATTATAATGACATCAAACATTGGTGCCCGTAAATTGAAAGATTTTGGCACCGGTATTGGGTTTGGAACAGCTTCGCAAAAAGCTCAAGAAGATGCAAATGCCGTTAAGATTATTGAAAATGCACTTAAAAAATCGTTTGCTCCTGAGTTTTTAAATAGAATTGATGATGTTATTGTTTTTAATGCTTTAGAAAAAGAAGATATTAATAAAATTATTGATATTGAATTAGATAAGCTCTTAATTAGAATTAAAGATTTAGGCTATACCTTAAAACTAAGCAAAAGTGCTAAAGACTATATAGCAGATAAAGGCTTTGATAAACAATATGGTGCAAGACCACTTAAACGAGCCATTCAAAAATATATTGAAGATGCTTTAGCCGAGGAAATTATTTCTTCAAAAGCTGAAGAAGGTGATAAAATTAGCATAGATTTAGATAAAAAATCTAACGAACTCAAAATTAGTATTGATAAAGCCGAAAAGCCAACAGAGTCTTAATTTCAATAAAAATATTTAATACTTTTAAATCCTACCTCATAGTGAGTGTGGGATTTTTTTTTATAAAAACTGTAACAAACAAAAATTCCTGTCATCTTTACTATAACAATTTGTTTTTTTGACGCCAACTAATTTAAATATCGAACAGCTTGTTAAGCTTTGTATATCTGGAAACCAATCCGCGCAATTGGAAATTTACAATCGTTATTACAAAGCTATGTATAACACCTCACTTAGAATTGTAAAAAACAGTTTTGAGGCTGAAGATATTATGCAAGACTCCTTTTTGTTGGCGTTTACAAAGCTCAAGAGTCTTAAAGATGTGAAGATATTTGGAGCATGGTTAAAACGAATTGTTATAAATAATAGCATTTATCATTATAAAAAGAATAACAAAAATCCAGAGGTTCCTTTAGATGATATTTTGTACAAAGTTGAAGACCGTAACGATGGTATAGACAGTAATTATGAGTTTACTACTATAAAAGCACAGGAAGTTCTAAACACCATGAAAACATTAAAAGATAATTATAGAATTGCTTTAACCCTAAACCTAATTGAAGGTTATGATTATGAGGAAATAAGTGAAATTATGAATATCTCAAATGCTAACTGTCGAACCACCATATCGAGAGCTAAAGAAAGTTTAAGACAAAAATTGTTTATAGCAATTTAGTATTAAAAATTAAAAACATGAGCAAAACTACTATAGATCAATTATTTAAAAGGCTGGAGAACGATTTTGATGTTGAAGAACCATCAGCAAATCACAATGAAACGTTTTTAAATAAATTGCATAAAAATGGCGCGCTACAACTAGTTAAAGTTGGTAAACAAAGGCGTCGTTTATTAAAACCATTAATTGGTGTAGCCGCCTCTTTTGCTTTGTTAATTACATTCTTTATTGGCTCTCAACAAAATAATGATACAAACGACTTAGCGAGTGTATCGCCTAAAATGGCAGAGACTCAAGACTTTTTTGCTGTAACTATAGCAGAAGAATTAAGTAAAATTGAAAAAGCGTCTTCACCAGAAACCAAGGTATTAATTGATGATACCATGAAAAGAATGAAAGCTTTAGAAGTTGAATACGAATCATTAAAAAATGATTTAGCAGAAAGTGGTAATGATAATCGAGTTATTTATGCCATGATTTCTAATTTTCAAAATAGAATAGATCTATTAAAAAACGCATTACAACAAATAAATACAATTAAACAATTTAAAAACTTAAATGATGAAACTAGCACTACAATTTAAAACACTAATTGTGTTATTCATGCTACCCCTTTTTATTACAGCAGCAGATAAAGAAGGAAAAGGAAAATATACCAAGAAAAAAACGATCAATAAAGAATACTCTGTTTCGTCAAATGCAGTATTATCTGTTGATAATAGCTATGGAAACATTGATGTGGTAACCTGGAATGAGAATAGAATAGTTTTCGAAATAACAATTACCACAACAGGTAACAATGAAGAAAAAGTACAAGAAAGGCTTGACAATATTACGGTTGATTTTGAAGCGTCTTCCAGCAATGTTTCTGCAAAAACAAAATTTAATAATAAATCAAAATCCTGGTGGAGCTGGAAAGGAAAAAACAAAGTAAATATGAAAGTTAATTACATTGTAAAAATCCCTATTACCAATAGCGTAGCACTAAATAACGATTACGGAAATATAAACGTAGATAAACTTGAAGGTCAGGCAAATTTAAACTGCGATTATGGAAAAATAACTACTAAAGAGCTTCTTGCAGAGCATAATTCAATAAACTTTGATTATAGTAAAGGATGCTATTTTGAATACATAAAGAGTGGGAAAATAAATGCCGATTATAGCGAGTTTACAATTTCTAAAGCTAATACAATAAGCATAAATGCAGATTATACTAACTCTAAAATAGAAACAGCAGAAGACGTAGCTTATAACTGCGACTATGGAAACATGACAATAGATAAAGCCAATAATATAACAGGAAACAGCGACTATTTAACCACTATAATTGGAGATGTTTATAAAAACATAGCCCTTAAAGCAGATTATGGAGCCATTAAAATAAATAACATAACTCAAAATGCAGGAAACGTAACCATTAAATCTGATTATGTAGGTATTAAAATTGGATTTGCTTCTGCCTATAACTTTAATTTTGAAATTGATTTAGATTACGGTTCTTTAAAAGGCAGTGATGAATTAGAATTTTCAACAAAAAAAGAAAATGGTTCAGGTAAATATTATAGAGGTCATTACGGAAATGCCAGCTCTGGCAATACTATAAAGATAGAATCAGATTATGGCAGTGTGTCATTATCTAAAAATTAAATAATCAATAATTAAAAACGAACAAATGAAAACATTAATTAAAAAACAAACGGTATTCCTTTTAGTAAGCTTACTTTTTGTAGCCACATCTTACGGCCAATGGAAAACAATCAAAGGCAATGGAAATATGACCTCAGTTACGAGAACTACCAGTAGTTATGATGCCATAAAATGTGCCGGCTCTATGGATTTTATTCTTGTAAAAGGAACAGAAGGTACTATTAAAATTGAAGGCGAAGAAAACTTGTTGCAATACATTGTAACAGATGTAAAAGACAATGTTTTAAAAGTAAAAGTAAAAAAGGGTAAAAACTTAAAGCCTAGTAAAAACAAGACCATAAAAATCACTATTCCTTTTGAAGATATTAATAGGGTGTCTCTTTCTGGTTCTGGCGATTTATGGAATAAAGATGTTATAAACGCATCAAGTTTAGATGTTGCGCTAGCAGGATCTGGAGATATTGTATTAGATGTTAAAACCACTTCTATCGAAGGTTCTATATCTGGTTCTGGCGATTTAACACTAAAAGGGAGTACCAATAACTTAGAAGCTAAGGTTGCTGGCTCCGGAGACTTTCACGGATTTGGCTTACAAGCTAATAATACTGAAGTTTCAGTAGCTGGTTCAGGTGATGCCGAAGTAGTAAGCAATCAAAGTATAAAAGCCAGAGTTGCTGGCTCTGGTGATATAATTTATAGAGGAAACCCAGAAAAGGAAGACACAAAAGTTGCAGGATCGGGAAGTATTTCTGGCTAATAACAGGCCTTACTCACAAATAAAAAAAGCCACTAAATTAGTGGCTTTTTTTATTTATTAAGGGTTTAAAGTATGGTCTTTGGGCACTCTAAACAATAAAATAATTCCAGCTAAAAAGAAAATAAACAAGAATAAAATTCCATTTCTCATACTTCCCGTTATCTGATCTATAAATGCAAAAATAACCATCCCAATAACTATTCCAATTTTTTCAGCAACATCATAAAAGCTAAAAAAGGACGTTGTATCATCTGTTTCTGGTAAAAATTTAGAATAGGTAGATCTTGCTAATGCTTGAATCCCTCCCATTACTAAACCCACTATCGAAGCCGCTATGTAAAACTGCATTGGTGTCTTCATAAAATAAGCATAAAAACATAAACACATCCAAATACCATTTACAGCAATAAGTGTTTTAATATTTCCATACTTATTAGATGCCCGAGAAGTTAATATGGCTCCTATAATAGCGACTAATTGTATTACTAAAATACTAAATATCAACCCTGTAGTTTTAGCATCATCACTTCCCCAGGCGATCTCTTCTTCCCCAAAATATACCGCAACCAACATGATGGTTTGTACTGCCATGCTGAATACAAAAAAAGCATACAAATAGCGTTTTAATCTTAAATCTAGTTTAAGTTGCTTCCAAACTAACCTCAATTCTTTCAATCCATTAAAAACAACTTCGCGGGTTACTTTATGCCCAGATGATGTCCCTTTTGGTAAATAATAAAAGGAGTATTGACTAAATAAAGCCCACCAAATACCAACAGTTACAAACGAATAGCGCATTGCCACTTGAGCAGCAGTTTCAATTACCTCTCCATTATCAGCAACATTATCAGTTATAGAAAAAACATCAGAATACATAACCATTGCCAAATTCAAAACCAATAAAAGTACACTACCAATATACCCCATAGAAAACCCTTTGGCACTAATAGCATCTTGTTGTTCTTCAAAAGCTATGTCTGGTAAATATGAATTGTAAAATACTAAGCTTCCCCAATACCCAATAAGCCCCATAAAGTAGAATAACAGGCTTAAATGAATGCCTTCAGCAGACACATCAAACCAATATAATCCTATACAGCCCGCACTCCCTAAATAGCAAAAGAATTTTAAAAAACTTTTCTTATTACCAACATAATCTGCAATACCAGACAATATTGGAGAGGTAAAGGCTACTACTAAAAATGTAAATGCTGTAACAAATGTAATGAGTGCAGTACTTTTAAACTCCATTCCAAAAGCTGGAACGTTTTTAATTTCTGAAAGAAATAATGATGAGTAAAATATGGGAAAAATAGATGATGCTATAGTAAGCGTATAAACAGAGTTTGCCCAATCGTAAAAAGCCCAAGCGTTAAGAAGCTTTTTACTTCCTTTTTTAAGTTTCTTCATCTGCTATTTTAATTTTAATAATCTGGTTAGAGGCCCTACTAAAACAATATGACCATTTGGATTTAAAACTGGAAGTTTGCATGTCATAAAAAAAAAGCTGCTCTTTTATGAGCAGCTTCTAAAGTAATCAAATATTTTAAATAAGATAAATTTATTCTCTAAATGATGTTACACCAAACTTTTTAGCTTCTTCTTTAGCCTTAGGCGCCAATGCTTTTAAATTGGCTATACGAGAATCGTTTGACGGGTGCGTACTTAAAATTTCTGGTGGTGCTTTACCGCCACTATTGGCTTTCATACGTTTCCATAATTCAGAAGCTTCATCTGGATTATAACCTGCAACAGCCATTAAGTACAATCCTATTTTATCTGCTTCAGTTTCATGACTTCTACTAAAAGGAAGCATAACCCCCACCTGGGATCCAATACCGTAATATTGATTAAACGCATTTCTTGACTTTTCATCTTTAATTGCAATATTTCCTGCCAGAGCTACGCCTTGTTGTAAATAAGCGGCACTCATACGTTGTTGCCCATGATTTGCTAATGCGTGTGCCACTTCGTGCCCCATAATAGCAGCAACACCTGTTTCATTTTTGGCAATTGGTAGTATTCCTGTATAAAACACTATTTTTCCTCCTGGCATGCACCAGGCATTAACAGTTTTATCTTCTACTAAATTATATTCCCATTTATAATCCTTTAAATAGCCTTGATGTCCATTTGCGTTTAACCAACGTTCTGCTGCAACAGCTATACGCTGCCCCACTCTTGTAATCATAGCGGCATCCTTTGTTCCTGTAACAACTTTATTCTCAGTTAAAAATTGATCGTATTGAGCAAAAGCTGTTGGAAACAATTGAGAATTTGGCACTAAAGCCATCGTCTTTTTTCCTGTAAATGGATTTTCTGCACACGAAAAAACCAGTAATATTATTCCAAATATTATAAGTGTGTTTTTTAGTTTCATCTTAATAGGGTTTTAATATTTTATAAAAATACAAAAATTGTACCTTTATTTTTAGACACAATATTTATTTAATAGTCACATCTTAGTTTATGCTGTATCAAAAATAAATAATGCTAAGCTTCCTAATAAAAATAACTAAATCTTTTATAGAATTAATAACTCAGGGGTTTCAAATAAAAACCAATTCATTAAAACAAAAACAATATCTATTAGAATTATAATCGGGCATATACACCTAAACAAAGTATCTTTTAGTTGTTAATTAAGGATGCTAAAAATATATGAAAATTCTTTTATTCAAATAAATTGGCATTTAGAACATTAATGCTCCTTTTTATATTAAAATTCATTGTTTTATATTGTTTTACATTATTTTACAGTATTTTACACTATTTTTATTACAAAATAAAATATTTGTAATGAAAAACTTATTTTTAATCCCTATTTCCCTACTAATTATTAGCTTAACTTATAGCCAAACCACTACAGTAAGTAAACAAAAGTCCCTAATTAAATCAAACCATAATTATGGATTGACAAACCCTTTATTTAACAAAAAATCCCCTATGACCTACAACCCTTCTGATGTAAATACAAAAGGGGCAGCATTTAGTATTAATTATATCAATCAAGGAGGCACAAATTTCGATGGCTATCCTAGTGGAAATATTGGTGGCTTTAAAACAGGAGGAACATATTATTCAGGAAATAAATCTACTAGCGGAATGCCTATACAAATCAAAGATTTAAAGCATAATCTTCGTATTAACTGGAAAACATCACAAACCAATGCAAATGACTCAGATGATAAATGGTGGGCCACCATAAATGTTATATTTGATAATGGCACACAAACCTCTGAGCCTGTTCTAGCTAATCGTGATTACGACTTGGTGATTCAAAATGTGAGTTATAAACAAGACGATTTAACAGATTTTAATAACCCCGGAGGGCGTTATTGGTATTTTGCCAGGAATAATGATGACACTATTAAACCATTTACTTTATATCTTAATGGAACTTCTTATAGTTGGGCGGTTCGCTATAAGTTTTTCGACTATCCTCCAGGGCATACTAAAGAAGATAAAAATGATAAAGTGCATATTAAATTTATACCAATTAACAACAGTAAGCCAATCCCTAATCTAGATCATTCTTTAAAATCTTTTATAGATTGTACGAAAGATTATATTCAATACCTAGACTTAACTACAAGCGAACTAACTTTAGCAAATAGTAAAGTTGCAATAGGTACGTTATGGATCAAATCGATTGCAGCAGGATATGAAGTATATGAAGGGACTTCTACCTTGGCTAATGAGTATTTTTATACAACACTTGACAATACTGCTCCCGCGGCATTAATCAATCTTTCTGCCACAGAAGAACAAGATGGCGTATTTTTAACATGGGATATATCTTCTGATGCTGCTTTTGATACTTATGTTATTTATCGTTCAGAAAATGGCGGACCATATAATGCTATAAAAACCGGCCTAAGAATTAATAATTATACAGATAATACAATCGCAACCGGAACAGCAACATCGTATGATTATTACGTAACTGCTAAAGATCGGTCTTTTAATGAATCTTCTCAATCTAATATTGTTACATATAATACACTCTCTATAGATGAACAAATTAAAAAAACAGATATAGAAATATATCCTAACCCTACTAAATCATTACTTAGCTTTAAATTTAATCATGCCAGCATTGAAAATGGAAAAATTCAAATTTTTGATATTACGGGAAGATTAATGAAAACAAAATTGATTTCGGGAACAACCATGGTATTACAATTAGATGGCCCACCCGGAATATATATTGCTAAAATTCAAAACGGGGGATCTTCAATGATCAGAAAAATTATTAAACATTAAATTAATAGTAAACAGCAAAAAGAAAAGACAGAATTAATCCTCACTAAAGTATAATGTTAAGTTTTTTAATAAAACTCGACCAAACCTTAAATGCTTTGCAGCACACCGGAATTGATAACATAAAATTTGCTTATAAAATGAATGTATTAAAAAAGATAGTACTTTTTAGCTTTGCAATGCTACTATTTAATTGCAATGGAAATGCGCAAAAGAAACAAAAACAAAAGAAAGAATCATTTAAAATTACTAAGACTGAAAGTGAATGGAAGGCTTTATTATCTGAAAAGCAATTTTATGTTTTACGAAAAGCAGGCACCGAACGCCCATTTACTAGTCCGCTAAATAAAAACTACTCTAAGGGCACCTATCATTGCGCCGCCTGCGATACGCCTCTATTTAAAAGTGACCATAAGTTTGATTCTGGTACAGGTTGGCCAAGTTTTGATAGAGAAATTAAAGGCCATGTTGCTTTTTCTACCGATTACGATCTGGGCTATGCCAGAACCGAAGAGCACTGCGCCACTTGTGGCGGTCATTTAGGGCACGTTTTTAACGATGGTCCCAAAAACACTACCGGAAAAAGGCATTGTATAAACGGTGTAGCATTAAAGTTTGTTGAAAAAAAATAAATTTTAGATCACTGGTCTGGTAATACCGCTTATCGAAAGACATTACCCTTTTTGGTAATTCCTTTCTACTCATTTACTTTTACAACATGAAAGTCCGTAATGGGCATTAAGCCAATGAGACCCACACCAACCGATACAATTAGATATTGATTATCAATGGGTTGTAAAACTTGAAACAGATGAAAAAATCATATTTATCTAGTATTATCAAACAGTTTGAATACTATAAAAACCTAGGCGATAAAACTTTAAACCAACTTGTGTTTGAAGAGGCACAATGGCAAAGTCATAAGGATTCAAACAGTATTGCAATAATTGTAAAACATATTGCCGGTAATATGCTTAGCAGGTGGACAAATTTCTTAGCTGAAGATGGTGAAAAAGCCTGGAGGCATCGTGATAGTGAATTTATTGACGATTTTAATAGCAATGAAGAATTAATGGCTGCCTGGGAAAATGGCTGGCTATGCTTATTCAATGCTATTAAACCCTTACAAAATGACGATTTAGAGCATATTGTATATATTAGAAATCAAGGCCATACAGTTACCGAAGCTATTAATAGGCAGTTAGCGCATTACGCATATCACATTGGGCAAATGGTATTTTTAGCTAAACTTATTAAAGGCGACCAATGGCAATCTTTATCTATTCCTAAGGGCGATTCCTCAAAATATAACCAGGAAAAATTTGCTAAAGAAAAAGGGGTACGTCATTTTACTGATGACTTATAAAATAGAACAATCACTTTTGCGTTACATATTGTTCTTTATTTAAACTCAGGGTGCTCCTTTAATTCATTTTCTAAAAACCGTTTAATCTCTTTTTCTTTTTTTGAGAGCGAATCGGTAAACAAAGGATGCACTTCCAGGATGTCTTCATCCAAATTATAAAACTTACCATCCTGGTATAATTTGTAATTTAATATTCGTACAAATTGGTTTCTATACCTATTTACTCGTTTGCCCCACTTAGGATCATAATGTACAAAAGCCGATGTTCTTGGCTTAAAAGTGTCTCCTTTTAATAATGAATAAAAGCTTTTACCATCATGTTTTACATCTTGATTGGTAATATCAGATAAGGTAGAAAAAAAATCACTGAATTCAATTAATTCATTATGCACACTTCCCTTCTTTATAGTATTAGGCCATGAAACAATTAACGGAACATGCGTACCCCCATCTGTGGTATTCCCTTTAGCCCCCTGAATAGTTCTTTCCTTTGTTTTTGTGTGAATACTATAATGTGTACCATTATCAGCAACAAAAATAACAATGGTGTTATCTTCTATTTTTAACGCTTTTAACTTATTAGTAATCTTGCCTACAATTTTATCTGTATAGGCTACCATATCCTTAAAATAAATAGTATCACTTTTATATCTTTTTTCTTTATTTTTCCAGTCTTCAGAATCTGGAGTAGGCACAAATGGGTCATGAACCAGTACCATTGGATAGTAAACAAAAAAAGGCTTATTCTTTTTACGTTCCATAAAGTCGACTATATAGTCTGAAAAAATATCTGGTCCGTAAGCATCTTCATTTCTTTCTAATAATTTACCATTTTGTTCGATTAAAGGATTTGCAAAACGCCCGCCATCTTTACGTTCATGAGTTAATTGCCACAAACAATACTCATCAAACCCCAATATGTTAGGTTTTTTGTTATCATTCCAATCTTTAATTTCATCTTTATAAGCAAGTCCATTCAATTGCCATTTCCCTGCAATACATGTTTCATAACCAGCATCTTGCATTAAATTGCCAAAAGTGTATGCGCTTGTTTTTAAATGCCCGAAATAATCATAATTTCTGTAATTGTATAAACCTGTCATTATTTTTACTCTCGAAGGTGTGCAAAGCGGCTGTGAAACACAGTTATCAAACTTTATTCCAGTAGCAGCTAAACGATCTAAAACAGGTGTATCATACGATGTACTTCCATAAGTGCTTAAACATTCATATCCCATATCATCTGCCATAATAAGTATGATATTAGGTTTATTATTACTTTTCGAGCTACAAGAAAACACGACAACTACAAGTAGAACTACTATTAATTTGATAAGCTTACTCACCGTATTTCATTTTATAATTAAACTTTTAGCTAAATATAAATTATATTTCGCGTTTTTTCTTAAAAGGCCTGATAATTAAGCGGGCTTCTCTATCAAAGCGTACATAATTATACACCCAATTTATAAAAACAACCATTCTGTTCCTAAATCCTATAAGAAAAAATAGATGCACAAACATCCAAACATACCATGCAAAAGCACCTTGAAATTTAAATTTAGGCAAATCTACCACTGCTTTATTTCTTCCTATTGTTGCCATGGCTCCCTTATCCTTGTAAACGAACGGCTTCATAGGTTTTCCTTCAATTAATAATAACATATTGTTGCCTAACTGTTTCCCTTGTTGAATAGCGGGTTGTGCCATCATTGGCAATCCTTTAGGAAAATCTTCATTTTCTATGCATGCTATATCGCCAATGGCAAAAATATGAGTATACCCTTTTACCTGGTTATATTCATTTACTAAAAGTCGTTTTCCTCTGGTTACAAATGCTTCTGCATCCAATCCTTTTATAATTGCGCCTTTTACACCAGCAGCCCAAATAACTGTTGCAGCTTGAAAAGTTAAATCGGTATTTGTCGTTACCGTTTTTCCATCATAATTAGTAACCCTTATATTTTTCCAAACATGAACTCCTAGTTTTTCTAAAAAGTCTTCAGCTCTTTGTGAGGCTTTTGCACTCATCCCTTTTAGAATACAATCGCTAGATTGAATTACATTTATTTGTACCGAACGTGTATCTAAATCGGGGTAATCTTTAGGTAGAATGCCTTTTTTAATTTCTGCTAAAGCACCAGCTAACTCTACACCGGTTGGTCCACCACCAACAATTACAAAATTCATTAAAGCATTACGTTCATTAAGATCTGAGGTTAATAATGCATCTTCAAAGTTTTCAAGAATTAAGCTTCTTAAGTTTAAAGATTGTGGTATGGTTTTCATAGCCATACTGTATTTTTCAACATCAGCATTGCCAAAATAATTCGTTTTAGAACCAGACGCTACTACCAAATAATCAAATTTTAAGTTACCAATATCTGTAATAACGGTATTGCATTTAGTATCTATCTCTGTAACATTAGCTAATCTAAAATGAAAGTTTGGAAAATCTTTCAGAACCTTCCGTATAGGATAAGCAATAGAATCTGGTTCTAATCCTCCGGTTGAAACCTGATATAATAAAGGTTGAAAATTGTGGTAGTTATTTTTGTCTAACAACACCACCTGTACTTCTTGCTTTGATAATTTTTTTGCCAAAGCAATACCAGCAAAACCACCACCAATAATAATAATTCTAGGAAAACTTGTAATGGGTATATTCATAAAATAATACTTACGTGACAAAGGTACTACTAAAGATGCAAATTTATAAGGTTCTAAATTCTTTATTCAATTTCGATTTCGTAAATTTGTGCCTTCAAAAAACGACTTAAAATTTACAGATGAAATACGATATTATTGTTCTTGGAAGTGGTCCTGGTGGTTATGTAACTGCAATTAGAGCCTCTCAATTAGGTTTTAAAACTGCTATTGTTGAAAAAGAAAGTCTCGGTGGCGTATGCTTAAACTGGGGATGTATTCCCACAAAAGCTTTACTTAAATCTGCTCAAGTATTTGAATATCTTAAGCACGCAGAAGATTATGGATTATCTGTTAAAGAATATGACAAAGATTTTAATGCTGTTGTAAAACGAAGTCGCGGTGTAGCAGAAGGTATGAGCAATGGTATCAAGTTTTTAATGAAAAAGAATAAAATTGATGTTATTGAAGGTTTCGGCAAATTAAAGACCGGAAAAAAGATTGATGTAGATGGAAAAGAATACAGTGCAGATCATATTATTATAGCTACTGGAGCTCGCTCTCGTGAATTGCCAAGTTTACCTCAAGACGGCAAAAAAGTAATTGGATACAGAGAAGCTATGAGCTTAACCAAGCAACCTAAAAAAATGATTGTTGTGGGTTCTGGTGCTATTGGTGTTGAGTTTGCATACTTTTATAACGCTATGGGCACAGAGGTTACTATTGTAGAATATTTACCAAATGTTG
Organism: Wocania sp.; assembly: GCA_965224845.1. Classification (GTDB taxonomy): domain Bacteria; phylum Bacteroidota; class Bacteroidia; order Flavobacteriales; family Flavobacteriaceae; genus Wocania_A. The sequence continues at coordinate 138,112 of CBDDAJ010000013.1, read as the reverse complement.
TTCCTGTAGAAGACGAAGATGTGTCTAAACAATTAGAACGTTCATTTAAAAAGAGCGGTATTAAAATAATGACTTCTTCTGAGGTTACTAGTGTAGACACCTCTGGTAAAGGCGTAAAAGCAACGGTAAAAACTAAAAAAGGGGAAGAGGTTTTAGAGGCAGATGTTATTCTAAGTGCTGTTGGTATTAAAACGAATATTGAAAATATTGGCTTAGAAGATGTGGGTATTGTTGTAGACAGAGATAAAATTATTGTAAATGATTTTTACCAAACCAATATCCCTGGGTATTACGCTATTGGTGATGTTACTCCTGGTCAAGCTCTAGCTCATGTTGCTTCTGCTGAAGGCATTTTATGTGTAGAAAAAATTGCAGGACAACATGTTGAAGCTTTAGATTACGGGAACATTCCTGGCTGTACCTATTGCACTCCAGAAATCGCATCGGTTGGTTTAACTGAAAAGCAAGCTAAAGACAAAGGCTTAGATATAAAAGTTGGAAAATTCCCATTTTCGGCATCTGGTAAAGCTAGTGCTGGAGGAAATAAAGATGGCTTTGTAAAAGTTATTTTTGATGCTAAATATGGGGAATGGTTAGGGTGCCATATGATTGGTGCTGGTGTAACCGATATGATAGCTGAAGCCGTTTTAGGGCGTAAACTAGAAACCACAGGGCATGAAGTCTTAAAAGCTGTACATCCGCACCCAACCATGAGTGAAGCAGTTATGGAAGCTGTTGCTGATGCTTACGATGAAGTGATTCATTTATAAAACTTGTTTAGACAACTTAGATTTTTAGATATAAAAAGTTCCGATTTCTCGGAACTTTTTTATTTATTATATATTTAAAGTTTACGTTTTAAAGCTCCAAGAAATCTAGAGAAAACTCTGAATAGCCAGCTCATAACTTTGCAAACCAAAGCCTAGAACAACTCCTTTTGCATTAGGTGATATAAAAGATTGATGCCTAAACTCTTCTCTGTTAAATGTATTTGAAATATGAACTTCTACAACAGGAGTTTCTATAGCTTTTACCGCATCGCCAATACCAACAGAAGTATGTGTATAAGCAGCTGCATTTAAAATAATACCATCACAATCAAAACCAACATCATGCAGCTTATCAATTATCTCTCCTTCTATATTCGATTGGTAATAATCAATATCCACATCAGAATATTTAACTCTTACCTTATCCAAAAATTCAGTAAATGTTAAACTACCATAAATATTAGGCTCACGCTTGCCTAATAGATTAAGATTAGGACCGTTGACAATAATTAGCTTTTTCATAAAGTAAAGATACTAAAATAAGGTATAAAAAAAATACTGAAAAATACCCTATTTTTACATAAATGAAATGGCAACACGCACTTAAAGATTATCAATTGTACTTAAAAATAGAGCGCGGTTTATCACAAAACTCGATAGACAGTTACTCCCTTGATATCCAAAAACTAATTCTTTTTTTAGAAAAAAATAAGATCAATACAACGCCTATTTCCATTACTTCTGAAATTGTGCAGCAATTTATTTATGAAACCGCAAAACTTGTAAATGCGCGTTCTCAGTCGCGTCTCATATCTGGTTTACGCAGCTTTTTTAATTTTTTAGTATTTGAAGATTATAGAGAAACCAACCCGCTGGAGCTCATCGAGTCTCCAAAAATTGGAAGAAAATTACCCGATACGCTAACTGAAGATGAGATCAATAAACTCATCATTGCCATAGATTTAAGCAAGCCTCAAGGAGAGCGTAACAGAGCCATATTAGAAACACTATATGGGTGTGGTTTACGCGTTAGTGAATTAGTTAGTCTTAAATTATCAGATTTGTTTTTTGATGAGGGCTTTATAAAAGTAACCGGTAAAGGTAATAAGCAACGTTTTGTTCCTATTGTTCCTATAACCCAAAAATATATAAATATCTATAGAAAAGAAGTGCGAAATCATATTCATATTCAAGCAGGCTTTGAGGACACTCTGTTTTTAAACAGACGAGGCAGGCAACTAACTAGAGCTATGATTTTTACGATTATTAAGCAACTTGCTGAAAAAATCGGATTAAAAAAAAGCATTTCTCCTCATACCTTTAGGCATTCATTTGCCACTCATTTATTACAAAATGATGCCGATTTACGTTCTATTCAACTTATGCTGGGCCATGAAAGCATTACAACAACAGAAATCTATGTACATTTAGACAAAAGCCATTTAACTAAAGTAGTAGAAAAATATCACCCAAGAAAGTAGGTGTTAGGTGTTAGAAAATAAAAAGTACTTTTAGCTTTCTACACAACCACTACTTAGCAATATTAACGGCTCTGGTTTCACGAATTACGGTTACTTTAACCTGGCCTGGGTACGTCATATCGGTTTGTACTTTTTGAGAAATATTAAACGATAAATCGGCAGCTTTTTGATCGTCTACTTTTTCACTTTCTACAATAACGCGTAACTCTCTCCCCGCTTGGATAGCATAGGCCTTTTTAACGCCATTAAAACCAAATGCAATATCTTCTAAATCTTTTAAACGTTGGATGTAACTATCTAAAACCTGACGACGTGCCCCAGGTCGTGCTCCAGAAATAGCATCACATACTTGTATAATTGGTGCTAATAACGATTTCATTTCAATTTCATCATGATGTGCTCCAATAGCGTTACATACATCGCCCTTCTCGTTATATTTTTCTGCCCATTGCATACCTAGTATTGCGTGTGGTGTTTCCATATCTGCTTCAGCATCAGGAACCTTTCCTATATCATGTAGTAATCCAGCACGTTTTGCTAATTTTGGATTTAATCCTAATTCGGCAGCCATAACACCACAAAGTTTTGCAACTTCGCGCGAGTGCTGTAAAAGATTTTGCCCATAAGAGGAACGGTACTTCATTCTACCAACCATTTTTATAAGCTCTGGATGTAAATTGTGGATTCCTAAATCGATAACCGTTCGCTTACCAACTTCTATAATTTCCTGCTCTATTTGCTTTTTGGTTTTCTTAACAACCTCTTCAATTCTTGCCGGATGAATTCTTCCATCAGTAACCAACTTGTGTAATGATAATCTGGCAATCTCTCTACGTACAGAATCAAAACATGATAATATAATAGCTTCTGGAGTATCGTCTACAATAATTTCTACACCAGTTGCTGCTTCAATAGCACGGATATTACGTCCTTCACGACCAATAATTCGTCCCTTAACATCATCTGATTCTATATTAAATACAGACACACAGTTATCTACAGCCTCTTCTGTTCCAATACGCTGTATGGTGTTTATAATTATCTTTTTTGCATCTTGCTCAGCAGTTAATTTTGCTTCTTCCAGAGCGCTTTGAATAAATGCCATGGCATCATTTTTAGCTTCTCCTTTCAAAGACTCTACAAGTTGTTCTTTCGCTTCCTCAGCAGATAAACTAGAAATAACTTCAAGTTGTTGTACCTGACTTTTATGAAGTCTATCTAACTCCTCCTGTTTCTTATCTAAAACATCAAGTCTATGATTGTAATCTTTAACTTTGCTCTCAACACTATCATTAAGTTTTTTATTTTTTGAAAGCTCGTTAGAGATTTGAGATTCTTTATCGCGTGTACGCTTTTCTGCCTCTGCGATTTTTTTATCCCTCGACAAAATAACTTTTTCGTGTTCAGATTTAAGTTCTATAAACCTTTCTTTGGCTTGAAGGATCTTATCTTTTTTAATAGATTCTCCCTCTGTATTTGCTTCTTTTAATATGCTAGACGCTTTTCTTTTAGCATCCTTTATTAGTTTGGATGCTTTATTCTTCTCAAGCACTTTTGCTATAATAAAGCCTATTATAAGCCCTAATAGCAAACCTCCTACTGTTAATATTATTGAATTATTATCCATTGTGTTTGTTGGTTAGTATGTATAAAAAAAGCCTACACCAGTATAAAGTTTTGTATAAACTCCTTAAAAACAAGTTTAGGGCTAACAAGCTGATCAAGGGTCTGCGACAAAGGCAGCATGCTTTTACAACTTAAACTCACCCTTTTTAAAGAATTAACGTTGAGTTTATCAAAAAAAATAACTAATGTAGGCAGTAACTTTTAGTTTATTTTAAAGAACGTTTAAGAGATCAAATGCGAATGTAACAACTCGTTTAAAGCCTTAAGCTTTTCTTCTACATGCTCGTTTACATTTGCTTTATCAATAGATTTCTGTTCAACTTGAGAGGCAAACTGTAGCGCACACATGGCCAATACATCTTGCTTATCTCTAACAGAATAACTCTGTTCAAATTGCTTTATCATAGCCTCAATGTTTTTAGCTGCTTTTCGCAATCCTTCTTCCTGATTCGCTTCAATTGTTAAAGGATATACTCTATTAGCTATAGATAGCTTTATTTTAAGCTTTTCTGACATTGAATCTATGTTACATTAATCTGAAAGTTGAGCAATACAATGATCAATATCTCTGATTAATGCGTTTATTTTAAGCTTTGTTTCTCTTTTATTATCGTCACTACCAAGTATTGAGTTTGCCATTTTAAGTGCTTCATACTTTTCTTCCCAGGTCGTAATCTTTAACTTTTGGGCTTTAATTTCTTGTTTTGAAGCTTCTAATTCTTTATTTAATTTTAAATTAGATTGCTTTAAAAGCTCTAGTTTGTGTAATACCTTACTAATTTTGTTTTCTAAAGAATCTACAATATCTTCAATATTACTCATTTACAAATTTCAATACTTACCACACAAAGTTAACATACCTAAGCCTAAATTACAATTGTTTTTTCATAAAATTTAAAATTCCATCTTAATGCTAATAAGTGAAATAATTGGCTTGATTTTTGTTTTTAGCTTTGCATATTCACATCAAATTGATATTTTAGCCTAACACCAATCAAAATTACGAATAACCCATTCATACAATTTTAAAATTTAATTGGTAACACCTATATATGCGATTAATCCTCATTCTTTTTTTATTACTCTCATCATTTTCAATAGCTCAAAACAATTATCCACAAGATTATTTTAGAAGCCCATTAGATGTTACTTTAATTCTCTCCGGTACATTTGCAGAATTACGGTCAAACCACTTTCATTCCGGATTAGATATAAAAACACAGCAACGTATTGGTTTAAATGTTTATGCTTCTGCCAGTGGTTTTGTAAGTAGAATTAAGGTATCGCATTACGGCTATGGTAAAGCCTTATATATTACCCATCCAAACGGTTATACTACAGTTTATGCACATTTAAACAAATTTTCCCCAGAAATTGAAGCTTATGTAAAAAAGCATCAATATGAAAAAGAATCTTTTGAAATTGAATTATTTCCGAATGCTGAAGATTTAAAAATCGATAAAGGTGCTGTTGTTGCTTTAAGTGGAAATACTGGCGGTTCTGGCGGACCACATTTACATTTCGAAATACGTGATAAAGCAGAACGCCCTATCAACCCAATGCTGTTTGGTATTGATATAAAAGACTCTGTTAATCCTTTAATTTCTTCAATTTACGTCTATCCTATTGATGGAAACTCATACATAAATAAAGTAAATGCAAAAAAGAAATTACGTTTAATTCCTTTAAAAAACGGTGATTATACGGTTGAAAACATTGAAGCTTATGGCAAAATTGGTTTTGGAATTGAAACTATAGACAGACAAGACCTAGCGGCCAATAAAAATGGTGTTTATAACATACAAACCTTTGTTAATGGCAATAAAAATTTTGAATTGGATTTTAGACGCTTTTCATTTAGTGAAACAAAACATATTAATAGATTGATTGATTACGAACATTATAAGACCAAAAAAAAGCGCATTCAAAAACTATTCAATCAAAACAACCCATTAAGCCTATATAAAGAGCTAATAAACGATGGGGTTTTAAATATAAAAGATAGCACATATTCTGTTTATAAAATAAAAGTTGGTGATTATAAAAACAATAATACCTGGGCTACTATAACTATAAAAGGAAATAAAGCGGAGACAGAAAAAGTTCAAACCACAACAACTCCATATTACATTAATGCCAATGAGGTAACTAATTTAAAAAAGGGCAAAGTATCAGTTGATATATATAAGGATACTTTTTACGATAGTTTTTATATGGATTTTGATGTAAAAAACGACACTTTACAATTGCATAAGGATATTATTCCTGCTAAAAAGAGTTTTACAATTAGTTATGATGTTAGCACTTATTCTAATAAAGACAGGAGCAAACTATATATAGCGAAACTGCTGGGCTACAAAAAATTTCCAGCCTACTCATCAACAAAAAGGAAAGGCAATATACTTTCAACACGTACAAAAACATTAGGAGAATTTGCTCTTGCTATAGATACTATCCAGCCTTCTATAACACCTGTTAATTTTAAAAAAGGGCAGTGGTTAAGCAATTACAGGTATTTAAAACTTAAAATTGATGATGAAGGTTCCGGAATATCAAATTACAGGGCTACTGTAAATGGAAAATGGATTTTAATGGAGTACGATTATAAAAGAAAAACACTGGTACACGATTTTAATGATGGGTGCATTACTGCAACAAAAAATAATTTAAAGGTAATTGTTACCGATAATGTTGGAAATAATTCTACTTTTGAAACTGTATTTTATAGGAAATAAATGTTCTCGCTTTTGAATTTAAAACTTTCACTTACAGTAATCCTGTTTTTATTCCTTATCGCTTTAGGGTATTCGCAAACAGCAACAATTAAAGGGGTTATTTTAAATAATGAAAACACTCCTATTTCTAAAGTTAACATAAAAGCAAATGTAATTGGAACTGAAACTAATGAAAATGGCTTCTATACTTTAAAAATTCCTGCCAATAAGGACATTACCATTGAGTTTTCTCATCTTGTTTATAAAAAGATCATCCTTACTTTTAATCTTAAAAATGGTGAAACCCATGAATTTAATCCCGTAATGAATACTACGGTTGAACAAATTAATACTGTAATTGTTTCCGGAAAGCGGCGAAAAGAGATAGAAGGGATTACCACTTTAAAACCTGAAACTATTAGGAAAATACCTGGGGCAAATGCTGGTGTTGAAAACTTATTATTAACGCTTCCCGGAGTTAGTAATAATAATGAATTAAGCACACAGTATGCGGTTCGCGGAGGAAATTATGATGAAAACCTGGTATATGTTAACGGTATAGAAGTGTACCGCCCTTTTTTAATTCGTTCCGGTCAGCAGGAAGGTTTAAGCTTTGTAAATACCGATTTGGTTCAGAATGTAGATTTTTCTTCAGGCGGTTTTCAAGCAAAATATGGCGATAAGCTATCTTCAGTTTTAGATATTACCTATAAAACCCCCTATCAATTCGAAATTAATGCAGATTTAAGTCTATTAGGAGGCAGCCTTTCTATTGAAAACATTAGTAAAGATTCAAAGTTTTCTAGTATTGTGGGTGTGCGTTATCGGGATAATGGCTTATTAGTTAACGCCAAAGAAACAGAAACCAATTATGATGCGGCCTTTACCGATGCTCAAGCGTTTTTAACTTATAAATTTACAGATAAATTTCAGTTAAGCTTTTTAGGAAATGCATCATTAAACAAATACAATTACGAGCCTCAAACCCGACAAACCAATTTTGGTACACTTGCCGACCCTTTAGCGCTGCTCGTGTTTTATGAGGGTCAGGAAAAAGATCAATACCAAACCTTATTTGGTGCTTTTAAGGGTACATATTTTGCAAATGATAATTTAACCCTTCATGCTATAGCATCCACCTATCACACGACAGAAGAAGAGTATTTTGATATTTTGACACAATATCGATTAGGGGAAGTAAATACTAATATTGGTGATGAAAATTTAGGGGAAGTTGAATTTAGTGAGGGTATTGGAGGTCAGTTAAATCATGGTCGAAACGATTTAGATGCATTAATAACGAATATAGAACACAAAGGTGATTTAAAAATTGATGATAACCGTATAGAGTGGTCTTTAAAGTATACCAAAGAAGACATTCGCGACCGTTTGGTTGAATGGGAGGTTATTGATTCTGCAGGGTTTTCTATAAGGCCACCACATATTGATGCTTTTAACGAACAACCCTATACTCCGTTTCAAGGGCCTATTGAAGCTTTTCAAAATGTTCGTGCTGTAAATAATACACAAATAAGCCGGGTTCAGGCCTATGCGCAATGGAGCAAGCGCTCCACTATAGGAACAAGTGACGTTTGGTACAATGCAGGTATTAGAGCCCATAATTGGTCGGTTAATGGTACAGGAGTTTCGTCATCAAATCAAACCGTGTTTAGTCCGAGAGCGCAATTCGCTATAAAACCCTATTGGGAAAAAGATATGCTATTTAGAATTGCCGGAGGATTATATTATCAACCACCTTTTTATAGGGAGTTACGAGATGCCAACGGAGTTGTTCAACCCAATGTAAAAGCACAAAAATCATTTCATATTGTTTTAGGAAACGATTATAGTTTTAAAATATGGAATAGACCTTTTAAATTAACAACTGAAGCATACTACAAAAATTTAAGTGATGTGAATCCCTATACATTAGAAAACGTTCGTATTCGTTATCGTGCCAATAATAGTGCAAAAGCCTATGCTTACGGCTTAGACATGCGATTAAATGGGGAGTTTGTTCCTGGAACCGAATCCTGGTTTAGTTTTGGGTACCTAAAAACCGAGGAAAATATAAATAATAGAGGTTATATAGCACGTCCAACAGACCAGCGTTTAAAATTTGCTGCACTGTTTCAAGATTATGTACCCAATATTCCTAGCATGAAAATGTATTTAAATTTGGTGTTTAACACTGGGTTACCTGGGGGATCTCCAAGTTATGCCGATCCTTATGAATATCAAAACAGATTACCAGCATACAAAAGAGCCGATGTTGGTTTTCAATTTGTGCTAGTTGATGAAAAAAAACAATTTAACAGTGGTTGGAAAAAACCATTCAAAGAACTATCGTTTGGAGTTGAAATTTTCAATATGTTTGATGTTCAAAACTCAATAACAAACACTTGGGTTAGAGATGTGTATAGTAAACGCCAATATGCCATTCCAAACTATTTAACACCTCGGGTATTCAACGTTAGAACAACTATGAAATTTTAATCCTATTAAAATGGCCTCAGTACCAAACATTATTAAAAAGGCAGAGTTTAATCCCAAAATTAAAACGTACATTCTTTTAGTAGTTTCCTTTTTCTTATTCATTTCAATTGCTGGGATTCCCATTTTAATAGTTTGGTTTTTAGGTATAGGCCAATATATTAGTAAAAGGTTTTACGAGAACTTACAATGCCAATTAACTAACAGACACTTAGAATTTAAAAAAGGGGTGCTATTTAAAGTAGAAAAAACAATTCCGCTAGAAAATATTCAAGACTTAACATTTATTGAAAACCCTTTATTGAAAGCGCTTGATTTACGCATTCTTAAAATTGAAACTGCTGGACAAAGCAATCCTAAAGGAAGCGACATGAAACTTGTTGGTATTTTAGACGCTTCAGAATTTAAAGCGCTTGTTTTAAAGCAGCGTGAAGTTATCCAATTTAATGCGAAAGAGAACTCACAAACTACTTCTTCAAATGAAAGAACTAATATGCTCCTTGAAGAAATTAAAGAACTCTTAGTGGAAATTAAAAACAAGTAATTATGGAAAGATTGACCATTTCATTATTAATCCTTCTAGCTTTAAATTCATGTAAGAATGAAAATTTCAGCATAAAAAAAGATAAAAAACCCAATGTACTATTTATTTTAGTTGATGATTTAGGCTATAAAGATTTAAGCTGTACAGGAAGCACTTTTTATGAAACTCCAAATATTGACAAAATAGCAAGTGAGGGCATGGTTTTTAATCAGGGTTATGCTGCTAGTCGTGTTTGTAGTCCTTCGCGAGCAAGTATTATGACTGGTAAATTTACAGCTAGACATGGTATTACAGATTGGATTGGTGCAAAACATGGCAAAGCGTGGCGTGATCAAAATAGACATGATAAGCTACTACCAGCGGATTATGTGCATAGCTTACCGAAAAATGATGTTACCATTGCTGAAGCAATGAAGGCATCAGGATACAAAACCTTTTTTGCCGGAAAATGGCATCTGGGAAAAGAAGGATCGTATCCAGAAGATCATGGTTTCGATATTAACAAAGGAGGCTGGGATAAAGGTAGTCCGATTGGCGGGTATTTTTCACCTTGGAAAAACCCGAATTTAGAAAACACAACACAAGGCGAAAACTTATCCATGCGACTTGCAAAAGAAACCTCTAAGTTTATAAAAAAACACAAGGATACTAGTTTTTTTGCATTCATGTCTTTTTATGCCGTTCATGGCCCAATTCAAACCACTCAAAAAAAATGGGAGAAATATAGAGTCAAAGCTAAAAAACAAGGCATTAAAGACAAAGGTTATAAAATGGAACGTGTCTTACCAATAAGGCAAGTGCAAGACAATCCTATTTATGGTGGATTAGTTGAAACCATGGACGATGCAGTAGGACATGTTTTAAATACATTAAAAGAATTAGGCTTAGATAAAAATACGATTGTAATATTTACATCAGATAATGGCGGTGTTGCTTCAGGCGATAATTACTCTACATCCAATTTACCATTACGAGGAGGAAAAGGATATCAATGGGAAGGCGGTATTAGAGAGCCTTTTTTTATTAATGTACCATGGTATAAATCTAATGGAGCTAGCACAGATTTTCCTGTAGTTGGCACCGATTTTTATCCAACTATTTTAGATTTAATTGGTGCAGATAAGCTCCCTAACCAGCATATTGACGGTGTTAGCCTAAAACCACTTTTAGAAGGAAAAACTTTAGCTAAACGCCCTTTGTATTGGCATTATCCTCATTACGGTAATCAAGGTGGCGAACCATCGTCTATTATACAAGAAGACGGTTGGAAGCTTATTCATTATTGGGAAAATGATAGAAATGAATTGTATAATCTGTCACTAGACATCAATGAACAAAATAATGTTGCCTCTAAGCATTTAAAATTAACCGAAAAACTAAACAACAAGCTTAACTCTTGGCTACTAAAAGTTGGTGCGAATATGCCAACCAAAGATTTAGAGTATAATGCAGCATTAGCAAAAAAACGAAAAGAATATTTACGGCATGAGTTTATGCCTAAATTAGAACAAGACAGACTAAAATACTTATCTGAAGATTTTGAACCAAATGCTAACTGGTGGCAAAGCAAAGTTACTGTAGATTAAAGTTTAAGAAACTATTAGCAGTTAATTAATTCTTGTAAAACATTAACAACATAATCTATTTCGTCTTTAGTATTATAGATACTAAAAGAAAAACGAATGGAAGGTTTGGTCATGTCTTCATCACTTAAAATTTCGGCTAAAACATGAGACCCTTTTATACTTCCGCTTTGACAGGCACTACCCTTAGAACAGGCAATTCCTTTTAAATCTAACTGAAATAGCAACATCCCTGCTTTTTCTGGAGATACTGGCAAACAAACATTTACTAAAGTATAACTGCCTTTTTCCATATCGCCAGAGTTACCATTAAAACTTACTAATGGCACTTTTGTTTTTAACTGCTCAATAAAATATTGCTTTAAAGACTTTACATACAGCGACTCATCATTTAAATTATCATAAGCCATTTTCAAGGCTGTTTCTAGGCCTACAATATTGTGTACACTTTCTGTTCCTGCTCTGAAACCACGCTCCTGCTCCCCTCCAAAAATTAAAGGTTTTAATCCTGAGTTTTTTCTAATAAAGGCAAAACCTACCCCTTTTGGTCCATGAAACTTATGTGCTGCAGCTGCCAAAAAGTCTAATTGAACCTCTTGTAAATCCAATGCATAATGCCCTACAGATTGCACTGTATCGCTATGTAACAACGCCTTTTTGGTTTTGCACAATGCGGCAACTTTCCTGATATCTAAAATGTTTCCAATTTCATTGTTAATATGCATTAAACTTACCAGTGTTTTTTTTGAGTTATCAAGCAATGCCTCTAAATGTGCATAATCAACAGTTCCATTATCATCAATATTTACATAACTAGTTGTTAACTCGTATTCCTGACTAAGCTGTTCTATAGTATGCAAAATAGCATGATGCTCAATTTTAGAAGTAATAATGTGCTCAACTTTTAAATCTCTTACAGCACTACGCAGTACTAAATTATCAGCTTCTGTTCCTCCAGATGTAAATACAATCTCTCCAGCCGATACATTCAAATAACTTGCAATTGTTTTTCTTGCTTTTTCAATTAATGCTTTAGAAGACCTTCCAAAACTATGCGAAGATGATGCATTTCCATAGTTATTCTCCATAACTTCAGCCATTTTATCAATCACTTCTCTGCGTATTTGTGTAGTTGCAGCATTATCGAAATAAACAGTCTTCATAAATCTAAAAAATTAATTAACCAGTAAACTTAAGCAATCATTAAGGGGTCAAAAATACTTGAAATAAAATTATTATCAATATGATACGTTATAAATAACAATTCTATATTTTTGCTTTAAAACCCAAACGCATGCGTAAATTAGTTTTTCATTTCATATTTTTTTCTTTTGCTTTTCTTAGTTCTTGTAGTGATGGTGATATTATTGATGTTGAATTAGATTTGATAATGAATTTAATGCTTGTGAAGGTGTTAATGATCTGGTCCTTTTTAACACAAAAAACGACCCTTCTGAATCACTTTCAATAATTATTAGCAACTATACAATTAATGAGTTTTTAGCAGTTGGAGACGATAATACGTTTACAGTAACAAAATCTGGTACACTTAACTATAGAACTTATAGTAACTCAAAATTATCTTCAAATTTATTTTGCAACGATATTCCTCCATCAGATATAAACATAACAAATGATTATAGTAGTAGCTGTCAGGCAGAAATTAGCACTGTTTTAACTGAAGATGATAATGATGGTATTCCTGCTACATTAGAAAATATGGATCCTAATGGTGATGGAAATTATGATGATGCTCAAGATACCGACGGCGATGAGCTACCTGATTATTTGGATGATGATGATGATGGGGACAATGTGCCTACAAAAGATGAAAACCCTGACCCAAATGGCGATGGTAACCTAAGTGATGCTCAAGATACTGATGGCGATGGAACTCCAGATTATTTAGATGACGATGACGATGGCGATGGTATAAAAACTCGAGATGAAGAAAACGATTCACAAGATAAAAATCCAACAAACGATATTACAAACAACGACGTTGGCGCAGATTACTTAAATAAAGATGTAGCTACTTCGGTTGCTGCTACGGCATACCGTGTGCATACTATAAGTAGATCTTACCTTGTTACTGTAAAATTAACAGGAATAGATATAGAAATTTTATCGCAAGATGTACTTGATTTTGGTAAATTAGCCGATAGTGAAATTCCTTCAAGTAATAAATCCAGAACTGTAACACCTACATTTAATTAGCAGGAAGTACGTTTTGATAAATATAAACCTCGGTAGCCCCTAATCCGTATTTTTGGTAATTAGCATCATAGAATTTTACATTATTATAGCGCCCAAAGAGGTAATCTAGCTCCATTTTTAAAACACCTTCACCAACTCCATGGATAAATACAATTTTTTGAATGCGCTTTTTTATTGCAAAATCTAACTGCCTCCTAGCTGTATCGAGTTGTAATGTTAACATATCATGATTGGTCATCCCTTTAGAAGATTTCACCAATTGATTGATGTGCAAATCAACTTCTAAAGCAGGTTCGTACCGCTCTTTTGGTCTTACCCTTTTTGTTTTTTTCTTTTTGGGCTGTTCCTTTTCTGAAATAACAGTATTTATACTCGTATGTACAAATAATCCATTCTTAAGTGTTTTATCAGGATTATTTTTAACTAGTTCCTCAGCTCTAAATTCCAATAAAAAACCATCATCAGTTTCAATCGAAATAAAATCATCAGCTATTTTTTTAACAACACCAGATAAATTTTCATCCAAAACCAATACTACATCTCCCAATTTAAAAGCCATAATTATTCTTCTTTGGTCATGTCTTGCTCATCATCTTCCTGATTTTTACTGGGAATATTTCTGGATATCCTATAAATCCCAAGCATTAACAATACAATACCTGCTATTAAAATATATTGGTTTTGCTCACTTCCTGCCTTAGCGTATAAAGCAACAATAGCACCTAAAACTATCAATATATAATTAAAATATTTCATAAATACTGTCTTAAAAATAGTTCAACCAAATTACATTAAAATATAGATTCTACATAAATAATTCGTTGTTAATTAGCATAAAAACCATAGTCAAAAATGCGTTTATAAACAATATTTTTAAGTATTAAATGAAAATCATTTATATTTGTTGTTGTAAATTGCTAGTTTCTCAAATTATGTTTTATAGGATTGCCCTTTTTCTTATATTTACTTATAACCTGTCTTTTGCTCAACTTTCAGTAAGAAATAGTGCCTATATCTTTGTAAACGATGAAATTGTTTTTGTTGAAAACGATGTAAATCTTAACGAAGCGGCTAGTACTATATATTTACGTAACCAAGGACAGTTAATTCAAGGTACTGGCACAGAAACAGCAGCTACAAAAAATTCTGGCATAGGCGAATTGAGTGTTTACCAAAACGGCAATGTTGGCGTTTATGAATACAACTATTGGTGCTCTCCTATTGCTAGTAAAACTAGCAGTACGGTTAATAACCCTTTTGGTATATCTTTTTTAAATGATATTACGGGGCTTACAAGTTCAATACCTGTAACCTTCAATCATGCCAACTATAATGGATCGGCTAGTCCCTTAAACATTGAACCTTATTGGATATGGAAGTTTATTGCTTCAGACGAATACTCCGAATGGATACATGTTTTAGGCAATACTACTATAAACCCCGGGGAAGGCTTTACCATGAAGGGAACTGCTGGAACCAGTGCTAATAACCCTGGTGATAATCAAAACTACGATTTTAGAGGCAAACCTAATACAGGAACTATTGATGTTGCTGTATTAACCAACCAATTTACTTTGGTAGGTAATCCATACCCCTCTGCTATGGATGCCCATGCCTATATATGGGACACAGACAATAGAAATACCATAACCGGAACACTACATTACTGGGAGCAAGACCCTAATGTTAACTCGCATCGCATTGTAGATTATTCTGGCGGATATGCTACCTATACGATTGAAGAGTTTGCGCCTTTTATGGAAACCTACACCCCGGCTACCTTTAGTACCTATGATATAGGGGGCAATATTAATGGCGCTGGTAGTGGTAGCCCCTCTGGAAAACAACCAAGACGATACATTCCTGTAGCACAAGGGTTTATGGTAGAAGGTAGTGCTGATGGGGTGGTGAAAGCTAAAAATGCTCATCGTGTTTATATTAAAGAAACTCATGCTAATAGCGAGTTTTTTAAAACATCTAATACTAAAGTAAAGGCTAAAACGTCTCATGACGATTTCTTTGTAAATCATCCCGATTACAAGCGCTTCAGATTAAATATTGATTTTAATAATACCTATACCAGGCAACTCTTAGAAAACTTTCATGATAGAGCTACCTTGGGATTTGACCGCGGTTTAGAATCGAAAATAAATGCCGCTGATATTCTGGCCTCTGATGCCTATTTCTCTAACGATAATGCCACCTATTTAGCAGAAGCCTTACCCTTTGATCAAGCTTTAAAAATACCTTTAACGATTAAATTAGCGCAAAACATGCCTGTTAGAATTAGAATAGCTGACATTAGAAACTTTGACAATAATCAACCTATTTTTATTCATGATAAAACAACTGATTTGTATGTGAATTTAAAAATTCAGGATTTTGATATGAATCTTGAGGCTGGAAATTACAACGATCGCTTTGAAGTTACCTTTAATAATAAAACCTTAAATGTTAATCATAATACATTTGATGGCTTTGATATGTTTCAAAACAATGCTACCGCTACACTGAACATTAAAAACCCTAATGCTTTAGTTATAAAAACTTTTAACTTATTTGATAGCTCTGGAAAACTAATTATTAACCAGCATGTTTTAGAGCGTAAAAAAAACTACAGCTTCTCTACCAAAGCTTTAAGTGATGGGGTATACATTGCCAGAATTAGTTTAGATAATATGCAGGGATTTACTAAAAAAATTGTGGTTGTTAATAAAAATTAAAACGTTATTTCGTTTTAAAAAACTATCATTTCCTCACATTTTTGTCTAAATTTGGTCTAACTTAATCTTTTTAATGCAATCTTTAGAAGAATACATGCTACCCTGTTTAAACAAAAAACTCTTTGGTTTTGATTGTATGGGCTGTGGTTTACAACGATCTATTTCTTTAATATGCCAGGGGAATTTTATAGATGCCTTTTATATGTATCCTGCAATATATACACTCTTTCTTCTTTTTGGGGTAATTATTATAAATACATTTAAAAATTTTAAGTACGCTAATAAAATTATTATTATTTTGGCTATTCTTAATGTTACAATAATCATTGGGAATTTTATAATTAAAACTTTTCTAATCAAATAAAACAAAAACATGGAACAACAAAAATTACCTAATGCTACGATAAGTATTATTTTGGGCATAGTCTCTTTTATCGGATGCTGCTGCACAAGTGGTTTTGGAGGTGTTATTTTATCTGGAATTGCATTTTTCCTTGCCAAGAAGGACGAGAAAAAATACATTGAAAACCCTGATTTATATAGTAATTATGGACAAGTAAAAACGGCTAAAATAATTGCAATCATAGGGCTGGTGCTAGGCTTAATTATTGTTGGTGTATTTATTTATATGAAAGCTACCGGGCAATACGATTCGATGATGGAAGACTATATGGAAATGATTGAAGAGATGAAACAAAATCAATAAAAATAGTGCTACAATAATAAAAAAAGCGACCTAAACTGGTCGCTTTTTTTTTGATAAAATATATTTTTAAAATGAAGCTGCTGCAAACATCCCGACTATAAAAGCCAAAACATAAATACTAATAATTACAATAGCAAAAACCCCCATAAACTTGTAATGTGATTTTAAGTTTGTAAAAGCAGATTTAAAATCTGCTTTATTAGTATGACTTAAAGCACGCTTCATCTTTTTTGAAAAATTAAATAAATACAGCACCGGAAAAAAATAAATTAATGCCATTACTATATAAACAAACCCGAAATACCCCATTGAAAACCCCATAGTCTCATAAGGATTATTAGCTCCCAATGCTCCAGAATTCGTTATGGCACCAAAAAAGATTCCAAAAATCACCATAAGCCCTATTCCTATAAAACCTAGGATAGACAGAAAGTAAGTCCATGATGCTGTTTCTTTTAACAATACTTTAATGTCATCATTTACCTCCAGTTCAAAGCTTTCAAAAGCTGATTTTTGCTCCATAAATTCTAATTTTCAAATGGTTTCAATGTTTTAGTAATAATAGCAACACAATCTAATAATTGGTCTTCTGTCATTACTAAAGGTGGCGCAAAACGGATAATATTTCCATGAGTTGGTTTGGCAAGTAAACCATTATCGCGTAATGCCAAACAAATATTCCAGGCAGTATCGCTATCTTCATCATCATTAATTAGAATAGCATTTAAAAGGCCTTTCCCTCTAACCAAGTTAACAATATTACTTTGCTCAATATATTTGTTCATTTCAGATCGGAATAGTATGCCTAAGCGCTCTGCATTTTCAGTAAGTTGTTCTTCTTTTACAACTTCCAAAGCTGCAATGGCTACAGCTGCAGCTATAGGATTACCTCCATAAGTACTACCGTGGTTTCCTGGCCTAATAACATTCATGATCTCATTATTTGCCAATACTGCAGATACGGGATATATGCCTCCACTTAATGCCTTCCCTAAAACCAAAATGTCTGGTTTAACATTTTCATGATCAACTGCTAACATTCTTCCGGTTCTGGCAATACCTGTTTGTACTTCATCTGCTATAAATAGTACATTATATTTTTCGCATAAAGCTTTTGCTTTTGCCAAATAACCTTCACTTGGAACATAAACCCCAGCCTCACCTTGTATAGGCTCTACTAAAAATCCAGCAATTTCCGAACTACTCTCTAGAGCTTCCTCCAAAGCTTGAAGGTTGTCGTATTCAATTTTAATAAATCCATCGGTATAAGGGCCAAAGTTTTTTCGGGCTACAGGATCGTTAGAAAATGAAATGATAGTAGTTGTTCGCCCATGGAAATTGTTTTTACAAACAATAATTTTTGCCTTATTTGTATCAACACCTTTAACTTCGTAAGCCCATTTTCTACATACCTTTAATGCAGTTTCAACAGCTTCAGCTCCTGTATTTATTGGTAATACTTTATCAAAGCCAAAATATTCAGTAACATACTTTTCATATTTCCCTAGCATATCGTTATAAAACGCACGCGAAGTTAATGTAAGTGTTTGCGATTGCTTGGTTAAAGCATTAACAATTTTCGGGTGACAATGCCCCTGATTTACAGATGAATAAGCCGATAAAAAATCATAATATTGCTTACCTTCTACGTCCCAAACATGTACGCCTTCTCCTCTACTTAATACTACTGGTAGCGGATGATAATTTTGAGCACCATATTTGTTTTCTAATGCCATCGCTTCTTGCGATGTAATGTGGTCTAAAACAGCCATTTTAAAATAATTTAAGGTTTAATGCCTATATAAAAGGCACCGTTTAACACTAATGCATAGTGTAAACATTAATAATTAAATCTCGCTTAGCGAGTAAAATAACCATTCCTTCTGTACCTTTATTCTTTCGAAGAGTTCGAAAAAGCAGCGTGGGAGAGAAATCATCCCTAAGAAGTGCAATATTAATAAATATTTATGGCGTTTTAAAATTCTATTTAATTTTATGGTATAATGAAGACACTTGTAGTTCTAAACGTTTTAGCTCCCGCATAATGGCATTTTTATCCATTTGCATCCATGCAAATACTTTTAATATACTTACACCTAACATAAACACAATACTTCCTAACCCCCACTTTAACAAATCTTTGGTAGCTTCTACATTAAAGAATTGCACTAAGCAATAAATGAATAGTCCGAAAAAAATTAAAGTCATAATATTCATCATTACCAATAACCATTTGTTTTTCCCTTGAAATAATCCACCTACCATCTGAAGCGCATTTTGCTCATCTAAATCATCATAAAACTTAGCCTCTTCCTGAGTTAATGTTTCTTTTATCAATTTATCGATATCATCCATATTATTCTTCATAATAAATTTATTTTTAGTTTCCGCATTTCGGTTACACCTCATGTAAATCTCAGCAAAAACCTATTAGTAATCGTTTCGTTTTTCTTTTAATACGTCTTTTAGTTTTTCTCTGGCATGGAATAATCTTGATTTTGCTGTTCCTACTGATATATTTAATATCTCACTAATTTCGTTTAACGAATAGTCTTCAACATAAAACAACTTAATTACAACTTGCTGATGCTCTACTAAGTTTTTAATAGCCTTTGAAAGCACTTTTTTTAATGATTCGTTAGTTTCATTTTCATCAGTCAGTATATCCTGCTGGTATTTATAAAGCTCTAAATTATTGTGTATTCTTTTACTTAAATTAATACTATCTAAAGCTTTTGTGTAAACAATACGTAATGCCCATGATCCAAACCGTTTAGGGTCCTGTAGCCTATCAATTTTTACAATAATTGTTTTCCAACTATCTTGTGCAATATCTTTAGCAACATCGGCATCTTTAACCAACCAATATGCTTTTTCGCAAAACAGTCTGTGCCACCTTTTTACCAATTCTGTAAGTGCATTTGCATCTCCAGAAAGGTATTGCGTAACTAACCTGGCATCTATAGCTTTATCTCTTTTCAATTAGATAGGGTTTATAGTGCCTCTTTCTTTTTTTGTTTTTAAGCATTCTTAAAAATTTAACCCATAAATTGTGTTCTGTTACTTTTTTTTCTGATGAAAACTGATTTTCTAATTTATCAAAGGCATCTTCAATTAAAGCATCATGAAACCATTTAACCAAAAATAGCCAATAAAATGTAGCAAAACCGGAAGTTCTCATTTTTATGGTATGCGATATTTCTACTTCAGAATGGTTTAACGCTTTAACTTTAAGCCTATGTGTACCATGAAAGCCAGGGTTTGTAAAATTAAATACAATACCATGGGTATCATCAACACTGGCTACAGTGTACCTTATTGGGCCATGGCCCCCAGCCGATCCTACTTTTAATCCGTTTTTAAACCGAATGGCCGGCCATTTCTCATAAGGCCAAATTTTATCGTCTTTAGTTGCTAATGTATCCAATAATTTATACACCTCTGCCTTAGATCGATCTATTTTCCGTTTATGTATGTTTACAACATGCATTTGCTTAAGTTTTATATTATAAAGACCGTAAATTTTATAAAAGGTTCATTTTATTTTTATTTTTTTAAAATCTCTAAAAGTTAGTAGCAATAAAACAACATATATTTAATGCTATTATTATTTTTGCAGCATGTCTAGAAAAAAATCAAGAAAACAAATTTTTGAACGTGTAGAAGTTATTGATGCCGGAGCTAAAGGAAAAACCGTTGCTAAAGCTCCAGATGGTAAAATCATCTTTTTATCAAATGCAGTTCCTGGCGATGTGGTAGATGTACAAACTTTTAAAAAGCGAAAAGCTTATTACGAAGGAAAAGCTACAGCATTTCATAAATTATCAGATAAAAGAACAACACCAGCTTGCGAGCATTTTGGAACCTGTGGTGGCTGCAAATGGCAAAATATGGACTATGCACATCAGTTATTTTACAAGCAAAAAGAGGTTGCTAATAATTTAACACGCTTGGGGCATATTGAACTCCCGGAAGTAACCCCAATTTTAGGTTCAGCAAATCAGTATTTCTACAGAAATAAAATGGAGTTTTCTTTTAGCGATTCGCGCTGGTTAACTTTTGAAGAAGTACAATCGGATGAAGATTTGGGAGACAGAAATGCTTTGGGTTTCCATATTCCAGGGATGTGGGACAAGATTTTAGATGTGAAGAAGTGCCACTTACAAGCAGATCCATCTAATGCCATAAGGAATGCCGTAAAACAATTTGCTATTGAAAATGATTTAGCATTTTTCAATACAAGAAATCAAACAGGGTTATTGCGAACCATGATGATTCGTACATCAAGTACCGGAGATATTATGGTAATGATTCAGTTCTTTAAAGAAAATAAAACCAAACGTGAGTTATTGTTAGATTTTGTTGCTAAATCATTTCCGGAGATAACTTCTTTGCAATATGTTATAAACGGAAAAGCAAACGACACCATATACGATCAGGAGGTTATTTGCTATAAAGGTGCTGACCATATTTTTGAAGAAATGGAAGGCTTGCAATTTAAAATAAATGCAAAATCGTTTTACCAAACCAATTCTCATCAGGCCTTTGAATTATATAAAATAACACGCAATTTTGCTGGTTTAACAGGAAACGAGCTTGTTTACGATTTATATACTGGCACAGGAACCATTGCCCAGTTTATTGCAAAAAAAGCGCGTAAAGTTGTTGGTGTAGAAGCTGTTCCTGATGCTATTACAGCTGCCAAAGAGAATGCACAATTAAATAACATTAAAAACGTTGAATTCTTTGTTGGAGATATGAAACACGTTTTTAATACCGAGTTTATTAATACGCATGGACAACCCGATATTATTATTACCGATCCGCCACGTGATGGTATGCATGCAGCTGTTGTGCAACAAATTTTAAATATAGCACCCAAAAAAGTGGTTTACGTTAGTTGTAATAGTGCCACTCAAGCTAGAGATTTAGCATTAATGGATAGTTTGTATAAGGTTACCAAAACACAAGCGGTAGATATGTTTCCACAAACATTTCATGTAGAAAATGTAGTATTACTTGAAAAACGATAAAGATATGTATGCGTTTAGTTGTTAATTCGTTTATTTGTAAAAAATGAAAATGAAATATCTAAAATTCCTTTTTTTGCCAATTATTATCTTAATGATTGGGATTACAGCAAGCTGTGAACGAGACGATTTATGTCCCGCCAGTACACCAACTACACCAAGTTTAATTATTGATGCTTTTGATATTAATAATCAAGACAATAAAAAAAATATCTTTGGACTGGTAGTTGCCGGCACAGGAAATGATAATGTTTTACCCGGATTTGCTATAGTAACAACTGATAATATAACGCTGCCTTTAAAAACTCATGAAGGCTCCACACAATATGTGTTTATAAATGAGGCTACAGTAAATGATAATGGTACTCCAGATGATACAACGGATGACTTTTATGATGGTAATCAAGACAAGATTACTATAAGCTATGCCAGAGAAGAAGTTTACGTGTCGCGGGCTTGCGGCTATAAAACCGTTTTTAAAAATGTTTCAATTTCAATTGAAGATGATGGCGACAATTGGATACAATTAATACAACCTTTAAATAACAATCAATCTGTAGAAGATGAAACAACAGCACATTTTAACTTATTTCATTAGTAGTACATTACTACTGCTTTTTTGTGTGTCTGTAAATGCGCAAAACGATAGTATTGCCAGTCCTGTAAACGACTCCTTAAAGATTAAGCAAAAGTACGGACTTCGAATTGGTGCTGATATTGGAAAGCTTATTAGAACAGCTATTGACGACGAATATTCCGGTTTTGAGATTTCTGCCGATTACCGACTTAAGAAAAAATTATATATAGCTGGCGAAATTGGTTCTGAAGAGAAGAATGAAGTAACCAATTATTTAAACATTTCTACAAAAGGAAGCTACTTAAAAGGTGGTATTGATTATAATTCCTATCAAAATTGGTTAGATATGGATAACATGATTTACTTTGGGTTTCGTGTTGGAGCCAGTACGTTTAGCCATACTCTAAACAGCTTCAATGTATATCATACCAACCAATACTGGGGTGAACAATTCTCATCAACAACCCCGCAAGAATTTGATGGTTTAACAGCAATTTGGGCAGAAATTATTTTAGGGATTAAAGCAGAACTTTTTAATAACTTATACATGGGATTAAATGTTCAGCTTAAAGGTTTAGTAAGCGAAACTGAGCCAGAAAACTTTCAAAATTTATACATTCCTGGATTTAATAAAACTTACGATAGCAGTCGTATTGGTGTGGGGTATAGTTACACGATCTCTTATCGTATACCGCTTTACAAAAAGGATAAGTAACTCAAATGGGACATTACATTAGAAAAACAGCTTTAAAAAGCGACTGTCCTATGGAAAAAACAGTAAATGTAATTTCAGGAAAATGGAAACTTGCCATACTGTGTGAGCTTAATAGAAATACATGTCGCCTTAAAGATTTAGAAGCTTACAATCCCGAAGCATCAAAAAGAGCCCTTACACAGCAATTGAAA
Organism: Wocania sp.; assembly: GCA_965224845.1. Classification (GTDB taxonomy): domain Bacteria; phylum Bacteroidota; class Bacteroidia; order Flavobacteriales; family Flavobacteriaceae; genus Wocania_A. Next base: position 114,742 of record CBDDAJ010000013.1, on the reverse strand, counting down.
GAATTAATTGCAGATGGGCTTATTCAAAAAAAAGATTATAATGTATTTCCTAAAAAAGTAGAATATTCATTAACGCGTTTAGGTAAAGAAATAATGCCTGTTATAGATGTGTTGGGAGCGTTTGGTGAAAAATTATAAAATTTCCTTAAAATAATAGGGGCAAATTCACCCCTTATTGCCTCTTTGTATTAGCACTAGTAGTTTTGTTCTTTAAATTTTAATTTTATGGACAGACGACTTTTAGGTAATATCTTAATCACCACTTTTATAATGCTTTCAATAACCGGTATTATCATGTATTTTATGCCGTTTAAAAAAAGTATAGCATCCTTACATACCTTTTTTGCTTTACTTTTTATAACGGCTGTTATATTACATATTGTAAATAACAAATTACCACTAATCAATTATATAACAGGCAAACGCCAAAAGCAATTACAAAAACTACAAAGCCCTTTTGTTTTTACCATTCTTATACTTACAACCATAAGCATCTATTTTGGAAATCCTTTTTTTAATGCGCTTTATAATTTTGGCAATGATTTTAGAAATGAGCAGATAGGAAAAACAGAAACGACCTTCGATTATCAGATTATAAATTTAGATAAAGCTAAAGGAAATAAAAATATAAGTATCGAACTCAAAAAAGGAACTGCTTTTAATTATCCTCTATTTGCGGTTTGGGCAGAAGACTCTCTCGGTAATTATATTGAAACCCTATATGTTTCTAGAGTTATTGCATCGAGCACCTTTGATTATGGTACAAAAGTAGGAGATCAATGGGAAGCTGCTGTTGTAAGAAGACCGGAAGCACTCCCCTATTGGTCGCATAAACGCGGTAAAAAAGCTCCTGATGGTTTGTATATGCCCTACGGAAAGTCTCCCGATTTAGATGCAGCTTCCGGAGCTACACCAACCAATAATTTTGTCTTACATTCTAAAAGTAGTTTTAAAACCCTTAGCAACTACCAGATCTTTTTAGAGGTTAACCAGTCGTACGATTGGAATGCATACTATACTAAAGATAAATTCCCGAATGACACTATCTACTCCGGGAGCGGACAAGTAGGCCAGCCTTCTTTAATATATACAGCAACGTTTAATACAAATGCACATAATAAAAAAACACATGCTTTTATGCAGTTAATTGGCCATGGGCACCATTCGGGAGAAAACGGAAGGCTTTATACTAATTTAGAAAACATTAGCACTGCAAAACACATTATTGACAGGCTTATTGTTAGTGTTAAAGAGTAGTGCCTTTTTTTAGTACACATAATATTAAGTCTTGCTTATAAATCTCATAAAAATATACTCATTTTCTTATACTTTTTAGATAACTTAGCAACTCACTTATTTTTTATCAATCAAAAAAATTATGATCAGACAAGAACATCTTGAGTCGGATGGCACAGTAGTAGAAAAAATAAATGACACAAAAGCTCTTGCGATATGCTTATAAATACGAAGCTACTAACGCTCTTTTTAGCTACTTTAATTTTAGTAGCTTCCTGCAAACAAATTGACCCTAATAAGCAGGTGGAAGAAGGTGAGTTTGAAAAAGACATATACACTAGCCAAGAATTAGGGTGGACTATAAAAGTGCCTAAAGGTTGGGAAATAATAACTAAAGAACAAAACGAGGCATTTGAAAATAGAGGTTTAGAAGCAATGGAAAAAATGGTAGACGGCAAAATTGACGCCAGTGAGGTTAAGAATTTGATTGGCTTTCAAAAAAATCAATTCAATTTATTTCAATCAAATACAGAGCCTTTTGATAATGAATATGATGGAGACTGGGAAGAAAACAACGCTTTAATTAAAGAACTTGTTTATAATACCTACTTAAGTCAAGGCATAAAAGTAGATTCCTCTAAAACCAGTACCACAAAAATTAATGGATTAGATTTTAAAACTTATGAATTCACAATTTATGCGCCAAATGGACATGTTATTTTAAATCAAATCATGTACAACCGCTTAATAAATGGACTTTCTTTTGGAGTAAACATAAATTATAACAATGCAAAAGATAAAAATGAAATGTTAGACAGTTGGAAAAAATCAAAATTTAAAAAATCAAGAAAAAAATGAAACCAATAACATTACTTTTAGCTCTATTTATAACAAGCATTTCTTGCTCTCAAAACAAAATTCCTAAAGGAAGCATTTCTGATGACAAGGTTTTGTTTGAATACGCCATCTATTTTTTAGACGATGATAGTATTGAAGCCGAAAAAGCTATAAAGATTATGAGAAGGTCTTATCCATCAATTCAAGTGTTAGACTCTGTTCCTGGTCCGGAATTGGTAAAAGGAAGTAGTGTTGTTATTACACCAATAACAAATGTAAAGGCACAGTTTCCTCCTGCAGATCTAGAATATTTACAATATACAAGTCAGGGGTTAAGCGAAGATGAAAAAAATAAACTGCAGCAATCTAAATACGTATTGCTGTTGGATTTTATGTGTAAGCAAAACGAATTAATTACAACTTTAAAAACGGCCAATAACTTTGTTAAAACCCTAACCAAAAATAAGAAAGCGGTTATTTATGATTCTGAAACACGAGAAACTTATAGTAAAACTTTTTGGAATGCAAATCGCATAATTAGCAGTAACAGCATCAATATATCTAATCATATTACCATTCATTTCTACCAAAAAGATGAATACTGTAGGGCTATTACTTTGGGAATGCTAAAATTTGGATTACCAGATTTATGCATAGAAAACTTATCATGCAATAGTAGTTTAGGGCTAACAAGCTTTATTAACTTAATTGCTCAAACACTTTTAGAAAAACAAAACATAGAAAAAACCGGACGTCTCAAATTAAATATTGATGCTATTAAAGATGAAACATTAAAGGCTATCCTTTTAAGTTCGCTATATGATAATGCAGAAAAAAAAGCGGAGATAAACTTAATTGGAGGAACTTGGGAAGAAGGCGATCCGCAAAACAGATTAATTGAGATCGGATTTTCTAAAGACAATCCACAAGTAGAACATAATGAGGTTATTACCAAACTATTTGGATCAGAAGACAAGGTATCCTACCTTAATCATAACGAAGAACTTCTGGCTGCTAGCGATAGAGCTAAAGCTAAAATACCGGAATTGCGCAAACTTTTTTTAGCTGGTTTACCCATAAACAGCTCATTGCTTATAAAGTTTCCGTTTGAAAGCCCTGAAGGTGAAAGAGAATGGATGTGGGTAGAAGTAACCAAGTGGGAAGGCGAGACTATAAAGGGGCTTTTACAGAATGAACCCAGAGTTGTAAAGAACTTAAAATCCGGGGCTAAGGTATCAAAAAATATAAGCGATATGTTTGATTATATATTATACAAAGCAGATGGCACACAAGAGGGCAATGAAACCAGTGAAATAATTATGAAAATGCAGAATTAAATGATGTATTTCACTTAAAGTTGTACACAATATAAACCAATAGAATGCAAAAAAAAATAATCACACTTTTACTTTTAGCGATCTTTACAAGTTTTGGATTTGCTCAATCTGAAAAAATCAATATTAAATCAGACAATTTAAGTGAGTCTAATTATCTAAAAATGGATGATTTTATTTAACTCATTATTTATACATCGACTTATTTTTAAGAGAAAATTTGTTTCCAGAAGTAAATCCAGAAGATGTTTCTTCAATATTAAAAGCTCTTAAAAAATATGTTTCAGTAGATAACAAATTGGATATTGAAATTGAAAAACATGGAAAAAGAAATTACTTAATCCGATTTGTAATTTTAAAGAAAGAAGACGGAACAGAACTTTTAATTGCTTTCACTAACTGGAGTGTCAAGAAAAAGGAATTTGAAAAAGAAATTAAAATGGAAAATAATTCATATACGAGGTGGTATTTTCTAAACGGAAACAAAATGACTTACAGAAAAGATATGTCCAATCAGAATGACTATTCTAGTATGAATAAATCTGATCTGGCTAATGCTTATCTATTCGATGAACTATCAGATAACGATTCCAAAATAAAAAGCACCTTAGACGAAGCTATTAATCAAAGTGATTTGAGTATATCAGATAAAATTATGGCAAATTTAATTCTCTTAAAATACCAGATTTTTCAAAAAGAGAACGACAAAGTGTCTAAGCAAACTGAATACATAACCGAACTATTTGAAAAAAATAAATCAGAATCTAATCTTAGAGGTTTGCAAATGGCATTTAATGCGACAAAATTTCAAATAGAATTAATGAAATAGATCTTGTATGCAATAATGACTACTATGCATTGTCGTTTTGTACCAAAACAAAATATAAATATGAATCAGCGTCTGATTTCTTAGTAGAATAATCCGCAATGAAACATAGCCCTACTTCATATACTTCCCTTTTTTACTCCCTTCATACATAACATACTTAACCAAACGCGACTCCAGCTTGGCATTAAACAATTGTATTTTTCGGGAAGGACGTAACCCAACATGCTTAAGGGCATCCAGATTTGAAGTAATAAACCAGGCATCGGTACCCGGATAATTTTGCTTAAGGGTATCGCCTATATTTTTATAAAACTCTTGCATATCAATATTTAAACGCTCGCCATACGGTGGGTTAAATACCATGTGCAACTTTTCGGTTCCTCCTTTTTGAGTTTTAAAAAAATCTTCGTGTTTTACTTCAATAAAATCTTCCAATTGGGCATTTTTAACATTGCTTTTTGCTTTATTTACTGCACTTGGAGCCTTATCATAACCTATAATTTTATGATGAAAATCGCGTGTTTTATTAAGCAACGATTCTTCTATTTTCTCAAACAGATCTACATCCCAATCCTGCCACCTTTCAAATGCAAATTCTTTACGCATTAAGTTTGGTGGTATATTACAAGCTATCATTGCTGCTTCAATAAGCATGGTGCCGGAACCACACATAGGATCCATAAAATCGGTTTGCCCATCCCAACCGGATAACATAATTAACCCAGCTGCTAAAACCTCGTTTATAGGCGCTATATTAGTTGCCATTTTATAACCACGCTTATGCAATGAATCTCCTGAAGTATCTAACGAAATAGTACATTGCCGCCTATCGATATGCACATTTATTTTTAAGTCTGGAAATTTTAAATCGACGTTCGGGCGTTGGCCTGTAGTATCTCTAAATTTATCGACTATAGCATCTTTGGTTTTTTGAGCTATGTAAAGTGAATGTGTAAACAAATCGGAATGTATCGTAGCATCAACTGCTAAAGTTCCTGTGGGTTTTAAATAATGCTCCCACTCCATTTTATAGATTTTATTGTATAAATCTTGCTCGCTACTTACTGTAAAGGTATGGATGGGTTTTAAAATTTTAACAGCGGTACGCAAGCCTAAATTAGCTTTATACATAAAACCTTTATCTCCAGAAAAAGCCACATTGCGAACCCCTGCCTTTATATCTTGAGCACCAAGCTGGGTAAGCTCTTTAGATAACAATTCTTCAAAGCCAAATAAGGTTTTGGCAACCATCTTGAAATTTTCTTCCATTTTTTTCACACGCTAAAATTCATATAATTAATTTTATAATATAATTACAAAATTGAGAACGTGTACAACCGCTTCGCCCTCTTATTAAAAATTTAAAATTCACAAAAATGAAATTATTTTTGAAATTTATTAATATTCGTTTCGTCAAATAGATTGCAAAAATAACGTAATTTTGCTTTAATTAACTAGCAATTGCAGATAATGGGTTAAGGATTGATGCGACATCCTTTTTTGTGCTTTCTAAAAAGTATTGGGCTGAAAACAAAAATTAAAATGTTTACAACCTGCTTAATGAGATACTGAAACAAGTTCAGCACAAGAAAGATATAGCGGAAAGCCTGACCACGTTTACGTGGGAACCCCTAAAAACATATGACGAACAATACAACTACAAAATGGTTTTCTTCTTGGTTTGATACACCATTTTATCACATTTTATATAAAGATAGGGATGATACCGAAGCGCATGCGTTTATGGATACACTTACCAATTATTTAAATGTTCCGGAACGCGGTACAATTTTAGATTTGGCCTGTGGTAAAGGGCGACATGCCAGGTATTTAAATAAAATTGGTTACGATGTTACAGGTGTTGATTTAAGTGAAAATAGTATTAATTTTGCGAAGCAGTTTGAAAATAACAGCTTGCGCTTTGAGGTGCATAACATGTGTAAACCTTACAATAAGCAATTTGATGCGGTTTTTAATTTATTTACCAGCTTTGGGTATTTTGACAAGGACGAGGACAACCTTAACACCATCAAAGCCATTAAGGAAAATTTAAACACCTTTGGTTTTGGAGTGATCGATTTTATGAATAGTGAGTTTGTTATTGATAATTTAGTTCCTGAAGAGCTAAAAACGGTTGATGGTATTAACTTTTATTTAAAGCGTTATGTTGAAGATGGCTATATTGTAAAAGATATTTCGTTTACTGCAGAAGGCAGGCATCATAATTTCCAGGAACGTGTAAAAGCGTTTACTTTAAAAGATTTTGAAACTATGTTTGCCGCCGCCAATGTACATTTATTAGATGTTTTTGGCGATTATAAATTGCATAAATTTAATGCAAAAACATCAGAGCGCTTAGTCATGATTTTTAAATAAATTGGTAATTGCCATTTCGTTATACGCGTTGTTGTGCAAATGGTTTTAACAAAGTATGGTTCTGGTATTCCAATGTACAGGAATAATAAGAACAGATTTAAAAACTAAAATTTAATTAGGTTTTTCAGAATGAATAATTTTTTACTTCCTGTATTAGCTGTTGTCTTAGGCATTATTATTGCCATGGCAACCCAATATAAAAAAACATGGAACACTAAGCTTTTACTTTCGTTTAGCGGTGCTTTTTTATTGGCCTTAACACTTTTTGAATTACTTCCAGAAGTTTACAATCACTTAGATACAAAACTTACCGGTTTGTATATTATGTGTGGTATTGTATTGCAAATTGTTTTAGAATTATTTTCGAAAGGTGCAGAGCACGGGCATGTACATATACATAAGAACGAGACAAGTTTTCCGTGGCTACTTTTTATAAGCTTATGTATTCATAGCTTTTTAGAAGGGTTTCCAATACACGAACACAATGATATGATATATGGTGTTTTAGTGCATAAAATACCTATTGCAGCTTTAGTTAGTATGTTTTTATTTCAATCTAATTATAGTAAAGTACAAATTACTATGTTTTTGGTGGTCTTTGCTGCTATGACACCATTAGGAACATTTATTTCTAACACCTGGGAAGCGATAGCTGATTATGCGCACATTATTAATGCTATTGTGATTGGAATATTTTTTCATATTTCTACCACGATCTTATTTGAAAGTGGCGAAGGTCATAAGTTTAATCTATCAAAATTTATTGCCATCATTTTAGGGGTTGGTATTGCGTATTTGATATAGATCTTGGGTGTTGGGTATTAGGTCTTGGGTATTAGGTGTTGGGTATTAGGTGTTGGGTGTTATCGATTGAAAATAAGCTCCTAGTTTATTAACTTTTAACAAAAACAGTGTTTAGTAAAGAAGAGTCAAGATTATTACGACAAGAGTTCTGGATTAGTTTTGGTAAATCATTTCCACGGAAGTGGGTGCTATATCAGACTAAAATGAAAGGGCTTTCTTTTAAATTTCATTTTGATACTAAAAACGCTTTAGTCGCTCTAGATATTGAAGGTGATTTAGAAAACCGGATTACATACTGGGAAAAACTACAAGCTTTAAAATCTATTTTATTAGATGAGTTTTTACCTGAAGCCATTTTTGATGAAACATATGTATTAGAAAACTATAAAGAAATTTCAAGGATCTATGTGCCTTTAGAACAAAAAGTATCTATACATAACAAAAACACATGGCGTGATGTGATGGAGTTTTTCAATGAAAAAATGAGCTTGTTCGAAGCTTTTTTTGAGGAATATAAGGATATCATTGAGGGCTAGCACCACTTAAAGACAAGCTTCTTAATTGAAATAACAAACAGCTTCCCTTTCCTCTTCGTTTTAAGTTATAATTACAAAGCTTTTTCCATTTGGTAATCGTCCATAACATAACCAGCTCCTATATCTTTAACCAAAGCACGTACATTAACAAAGCCCAACTTCTCATAAGCCTTAATTGAATTTGTGTTGTTTTTGTTTACTGTAAGCATGATTGTTTTTAAACCGTACATTCTTGCCTTTTCTTCAACAAACTGCATAGCAGCCTTACCTATCTTTTTTCCTCTGTACGCACTTAATACATATATTTTACTTAAAAACAACTTATCTTCCTCTTTTCTAATAGCTATATAGCCTACTGGTATTTTATTGTAGGCTACTATAAAATATTCAAAACCTTCGTCTTCTACCTGTTTAGAAATGGCTTGGGCTGTTTGATATTTTTTTAGCATATGCTCTACTTGACCAACACCAGTAATAGGTATATAATGCTTACGCCAAATAACATCGGCTAATTTTTCAATTAATATATAATCTGCAGTTGTATGGGCCAAATTAATTTCTGTCATAGAAAAATAAAAATTAGATATTCAAAATAAAGAAAAACAAATAAAAGAAATGGCTTTTAAATCACATAAAAGAAAATCATAAAAAAATGAAAAATAGCTCCCGCTAAAACAAATACATGCCAAATAACATGGTTATACGGAATCTTTTCAATAGCATAAAAAATGATACCAACGGTATAGGCTAATCCACCTGCAAAAAGACATAAAATACCATAACTCCCAATAGCTTCAGATAAGCTTGTAAAATCGAATACTATAAGCCAACCCATTATTAAATAAAGAAGGGTTGAAAAAACTTCAAAACGTCCTGTAAAAAACAATTTTAAAATAACGCCAAAAGCAGCAATACCCCATACTGCAAAAAATAAAGTCCAGCCTAAGCTCTGTTCTATAGCAATTAAGCAAACCGGAGTATAGGTTCCTGCTATTAGGAGATAAATACTAATATGATCTACAATTCTAAAATAGTGTTTTTGTGTTTTACTTTTTACTGCATGGTAAAATGTTGAGGCTGTAAACAATACAATAATTGAAACACCATAAACAATAACACTAAATAAGCTCCAAGATGTTTTTTGACTATCAAAAACAATCAGTAAAACTAAGGCGATAATACCAAATAAGGTTCCGAGTGCATGGGTAGCAGCATTCAGCTTTTCCTCAAATGCCGTTTGTATACGCATAGCTTATTGCTTGCTATTTAAAGTAGGCTTAAACCATTTATCGGTTAAATCGTAAAAATCAAACTTAACCTTCGATTTTTGCCTTTCTAAACGCCCACTTTGAAAGTTACGTTGCAAAATATCTTCAATTAAATAGTCTTCCTTTTCATTAAAGGGGTCGAACTCGCGTTTTAAAGAAATGTCAAACATACTCGCTGTGGTATTATACCAAAATGCACGCCAGCCATTACGTAATTCTTTTACCAGATTAAAAGCTGTTTTACCGGTTTGCCTGTGTATTAACTTAACCAGTATTTGTCCTTCAGTACGCGTTAGTTTTTTTAACTCATCAGAGAACTCCCCTTCTATATACTTTTGTACACGTTTGGCATACTTTTTTTTATGGCGTCTCTTTTTAATACCGGCTAATCGCTTATTCATTGAATCTAAACGTTCGGCAGCCATTTTTGCATAAGGATATACTTTTATCGTTTTTCTGCGTAAAATTAAATATCGAACGCGATCTTTTTTACTATTAAATTGAAGTTTATGCAGCAACATAACTTCATCTAAATCGATAGACGTTCGCGGTATAGAATCCCCTTCAATAATAAGATATTCAACCGCAGTGGAATCTTGCGCTTCATCACTGATTTGAGCTGCTGCCAGAAGCGGAAAAAAAATAAATATGTATTTGAAATAATTCATCTAAAAAATGACTAGAACAATAATATTCAAAATTAATAATTTACATCCTCTTTAACCTTAAAATAAGGTGAATATTGTTATTTTAGTTGAAAATTTTAAAACATGGCAAAAAAGAGCATTCTTAATAAAAAATCAATAGACTTTTTAGAACAATATTTTAAACAATGCAGCCCCTACAGGGTATGAGTGGACCGGACAAAAACTTTGGATGGATTATCTAAAACCTTATGTTGATGAGTTTATTACTGATACTTACGGCACAGCAGTTGGAGTTATTAACCCAAAAGCGAAATACAAGGTGGTTATTGAAGGGCATGCCGATGAGATTTCGTGGTATGTAAATTATATTTTCGGATAACGGGTTAATTTATGTGATTAGAAATGGGGGAAGCGATCATCAAATAGCACCAAGTAAAATTGTAAATATTCATACTAAAAAAGGCATTGTAAAAGGTGTTTTTGGCTGGCCGGCAATTCATACCCGAAACAGAGCTAAGGAAGAAGCTCCAAAACCAGATAATATTTTTATCGATTGTGGTTGCAAAACAAAAGCAGATGTTGAAAAACTAGGGGTACATGTAGGATGTGTGATTACCTATCCGGATGGAGTTTCATATTTTAAATAAAGATAATTTTGTTTGTCGTGCTTTAGACAACAGAATGGGTGGTTTTATGATCGCTGAAGTAGCACGTCTGCTTAAAGAAAATAAAAAAGAATTGCCTTTTGGGCTTTATATTACAAATTCTGTTCAAGAAGAAATTGGGTTACGTGGTGCAGAAATGATTACACATACTATTAAACCAAACGTGGCTATTGTAACGGATGTTACGCATGATACGACAACGCCAATGATTGAAAAGAAAAAAGAAGGCCATTTAGAACTCGGTAAAGGCCCTGTTGTTGCTTATGCTCCAGGCCGTACAACAAAAATTGCGTGACCTGATTACTGAAACTGCTGAGGCTAAAAAAATACCTTTTCAGCGCTCTGCATTATCCAGAGCAACCGGAACCGATACCGATGCTTTTGCTTATAGTAATGGAGGAGTTGCTTCTGCTTTAATTTCTTTACCACTTCGTTATATGCATACTACCGTAGAAATGGTACATAGAGATGATGTAGAAAATGTAATTAAATTAATTTACGAAACACTGCTTAAAATTGAAGAAGGAGAAACATTCTCATATTTTAAATAACAAAGGCTAAATATTTGGTTATAAAAAAGTTGTCCGCACAGGATAACTTTTTTGTTTTAAGGCAACTTATATTTGTAGTGTGAGTAAAGAACAATTTTATAATAACAGATTACAACAAGTAATTAGTTACTTGAGGAATACTACTGCCGAACATATAACAGTTGAAAAGTTAGAGCATATTTCTAATTTTTCGTATAGAAATCTGCAACGCATTTTTAAATCTAAATACCATGAATCTATTGGAGCATACCTAACAAGGATTAAGCTAGAGCGTGCTGCTAAGTTACTACTGTTTTCAAGTGATTCTGTAAAAAACATTTCGCATCAAGTTGGCTATGTAACTGTACAAGCGTTAAATAAGGGTTTTAAAAAATATTACGGTATATCTCCACTTCAATATAGGAAGCGAAAAGAGGCGTTGTTATCTATTGAAACAAATAATACAACCACAAATATGTCATTTCATCATTTACGAATTGAAACACTGGAAGCTAAAAATGTATATTTTAAAAGTTTTAAAGGAAATTATTATAGTCATACTATTGACACTATATGGAATGCTCTTGAAAAAGAAGCTTTAGCTCAAAAAATAGACTCAGCCAATGCTGAATGTTTTGGTATCATTTGGGATGAACCAATTATTACCGAAAACATTAAATGTAATTATGATGCTTGTATTGTTATCCCTAAGTCAAAAAAGGTCTTAGATCATAAATTTAAAACAAAAATTATTGACTCAAAAAAGTATGCTGTATTTAGCCATATAGGCAGTTATAAAACTATTGGTAATACTTACGATAAAATTTTTGGCCAATGGCTTTTTAAAACAGATTACGAAATATCTGATGCTCCGTTTTTAGAATTTTACAGAAAACATGATAAGCATACCGCCATTCCTGAGGAATATGAAACCGAAATATACATTCCTTTAAAACTATAACATAATCCATGAAACTAATGAAATTAATAATGCTAATATTCAGTCTAATCATGTCAAATACATCATGTGATAATGATACTACCCCTCCCCCTGTTATGCAGAGCAATCAAAAAGTATATCATAACGCCAAAATCTACACTGTAAATTCTTCACAACCCTGGGCAGAAGCTATGATTACTGAAGGCAGTACAATTACTTTTATTGGCAGTAATACAGATGCGGAAGCAAAAGCAGATAAAAATGCAGATTTTATTGATCTAGAAGGTGCTGTTATACTTCCGGGAATACACGATGTGCATATGCATCCTCTGGAGGCTTCTAGCGAAAACTTCCTGTTTATTTTAAATGAAGATGAAACAGATGCAGAAAACTATACCTCAACAATTCAAAAAGCTTTAAACGATAATCCAGATTCAGATTGGCTATTAGGCTGGGGGCATTCGCTTTATTCGCTATTAGAAGCTAAACGCTCCCCTGTTGAAATTTTGGATGATATTTCAACAACACGCCCCATAGTTATAATGGAGCAAACATCGCATTCCTTTTGGGTAAACTCAAAAGCTTTAGAATTGGCAGAGATAGATCAGAATACACCAAATCCTGTTGGTGGGGTATATATGAAAGAAAGTGATGGTAGTCTTAATGGTATTTTGATAGATAATGCAGGAAACGAATTATTAGATATGATTTTGTTGCCAACTGCTGAAACATTGGAAAGGGATTATCAAGGATTTAAAAATTATGGTTTAGAGGCACTAAAAAAGAATGGAATTACTTCTGTATGCGATGCCAGAACGTACTGGAAACGCAATCATCATCTAATCTGGAAGCGTTTGGAAAATGAAGGTAATTTAACCGTTAGAGCTAATTTAGGCCTTTGGGCATATCCAGGTGAAAAGGATGCCTCGCAAATTGCAATGCTTCAATCGCTGTACAGTAATGACAACAATAGTTTTTTAAAAATAAACCAAATTAAGCTATACAGTGATGGTATTATTCACAATACTACATCTGCAATGGAGCATGATTTTTTAATTGACTTATTTGAATTACCTACTAACAACGGGCTCAATTATTTTACAGAAAGTCGCATAGCAAATTATATCAGCCAATTGGAGCCTTTAGGCTTTGATTTTCATATCCATGCAATTGGAAATCGTGGTGTTCGCGAAAGTTTAAATGCTATTGAACAATCAGGTACTAATAATGGAAGGCATCGAATTACACACGTCGAATTTGTAAATGAATCTGACTTTGCCCGTTTCGAACTTCTTAATGTTACTGCCGATTGTCAGGTAGCAGGAGATTTCACCAATCCGGAACACTGGAGCGAAAATGATGAGTTAATTGGTAATACTAATACAAAAAAAGTTGTTCCTATTAAAAGTTTAACACAAGCCAATGCGCGTTTAACACTTAGTAGCGACTGGGATGTAAGCGCTTTAAACCCTTTTATAGGCATGCAACATGCTGTAACAAGAACGCCAGAAAACATTAGCCTTGAAGAAGCCATTAAAGCTTATACTATAAATGGTGCCTATGTAATGCGGCAAGAAGATAAGCTGGGATCTCTTGAAGTTGGTAAGTTGGCAGATTTTATAGTTATTAACCAGGATATTTTCGAAATACCTGTTTCACAAATTGGTAAAACTTTGGTTAATTTAACGGTTCTAAATGGTGAAACCATATATGAAAGGCATTAAATAATTTATTCTTTTTATAATTAGCATTAGTTTTTACCATTTTCCACTAATCTTTAGTAGTTTTATCAAAAAAACAGAATGCCTTTACAAAACCAAAAGCATCTATTTGATATTCCTGAAGATGTCACCTATTTAAATACAGCAAGTCAGTCTCCTGCTTTTAAAGCCATGTACCATGCAGGAATAGAAGGCTTAAAACAAAAAAATCGCCCCTATAAGATCAAGGTTTCCGATTATTTTGAGCCTGTTATAGAATTAAAAAAACTATTCGCTCAGCTTATTGATGCCAATGATTTTAATCGTATCGCAACAATCCCATCGGCTTCATACGGCATAGCTACTGTTGCCCATAATATTGTTTTAAAAGAACATGATGAAATTCTAATTATAGACGAACAATTTCCCAGTAATGTTTATACATGGCAAAAATTAGCTAAAAAATATAACGCTAAAATAAAAACCATCCGTGCACCAAAATCTGATACAAATCGTGTTAAACTTTGGAACAAAGCCATTTTAAATGCTATAAACAGCAATACAGCTGTAATTGCCATGGGGAATATTCATTGGTCTAACGGCAGTTTATTCCATCTAAAGGCTATTAGCAAAAAAGCAAAACAACACCATGCGCTTTTAATTATTGATGGATCTCAATCAATTGGTGCACTCCCCTTTTCTGTTAAAGAAATTAATCCTGATGCCTTAATTTGTGCTGGCTATAAATGGTTATTTGGACCATACGGATGTGCTTACGCCTATTATGGAGCTTATTTTGATGATGGTAATCCTATTGAAGAAAATTGGTCTAATCGATTAAACAGTGAAGATTTTACAAGATTAACAAATTACGAATCCCAATATAAACCTCTAGCAAATCGTTATTCTGTAGGTGAAAGCGGAAATTTTATTTATGTCAGGATACAAATTGAAGCCTTAAAACAGGTTATACAATGGACCCCGAAAGCCATACAGGATTATTGTAAAAATATTTCTGAAGAAGCCGTTAAAGCTTTAAAAGCCTTAGGTTGTTATATTGAAGATTCGGAATATAGAACACATCACCTATTCGGAATTAGATTGCCTGATAAATTAGATGTTGAAGCTCTAAAGAACGACTTATTACATAAAAATATTTTTGTTTCATTTAGGGGTCATTATATTAGAGTTTCTTGTCATTTATTCAATACAGCCAAAGATTTTAAACCACTAATATCCTGCATAGCATCACATTTATAAACATTTAATATGGATGAGTTTATTGATATCGTAACCAAGCAAGGCGCCCCCACTGGTAAGTCTGTACCAAAATCAATAATCCATAAAGAAGGGCATTACCATAATACTGCTCATGTATGGTTTTATACCAATAATGGAGGCATTTTATTATCGCAACGCTCTGCAAAAAAAATAATTTGCCCACTGCTTTGGGATGTTTCGGTAGCCGGACATGTTGATAGTGGCGAGACCATACCGCAAGCTTCCATACGAGAAACTAAAGAAGAAATTGGATTATCTATCGCTGAAGATGATTTGTATAGAATTGGTGTTTTTGAATGTTTTCAAACCTATGAGAATGGTATTATCGACAATGAATTTCACCATACTTTTATATCAGAATTAAAAGTGTCGCTTTCTGATTTAACACCACAGCTTGAAGAAGTTGAAGCTTTAAAACTGGTTTCTATAAATGATTTTAATCAGCTCATTAATAATATAACTAATAATGGGAATCATTTTATCCCTTCAAACAAATCGTATTACAAAACTGTTTTACAAAACATAAAAAAAGCACTTAACCAATGAATTTGCTGTTTTTAGCAATAGCTCCGGTATTTATAATTATACTTTATATTTATTTTAAGGATAAATACGAAAAAGAACCCAAACGCTTACTTTTTTATAACTTTTTATTAGGCGCTATTGTAAGTATAGTAATAACTACCATACTATATTATATGTTCGATGTGGTTTTACCATTAACAAATCATACCAGCATTTTTCAGCAGTTTATAAAAGCCTTCTTTGTAGTTGCATTAACCGAAGAGTTTAGCAAATATATTATTGTTAGATACTTTTCACAAAAGCATAAAGCCTTTAACGAACCCTTTGATGGTATTGTTTATGCCGTTATGGTATCTATGGGTTTTGCAGCAACCGAGAATATTTTTTACGTGTTAGAAGGCGGCTACCAAACAGCCTTACTTAGGGCTTTTACTGCTGTTCCTGCGCATGCAACCTTTGGGATTTTAATGGGGTATTATATGGGAAAAGCAAAATTCTCCAATGCCAGAATAACACTAAACTTAACCGGTTTGTTATTAGCGATTGTTTTTCATGGCGCTTACGATTTTTTCTTATTTATAGATTTTATTCCCGGGATTTGGATTGGTGCTTTTGTATCTCTTTTTATAGGTTTGGTACTGTCTAGAAAAGCCATAAAACGGCATCAAAATAATTCTCAATTTAAAGATAAGTAAATATTATACTTTCTATAACCTTTTCTTCCTAGGCTGTAAATGAGTAAGTGAGCCTACTTTAACAGGTTCACCAGATTCAATACTATTGCGTGCTGCAATACCTATTAATACAGACATAGCCCCATCTCTGGTTCCTGCTATATGCTTAAATTCATCTTCTTTTTCCGGGTGCAGAAATACCTGATCGTGTAACTTTGCATCACCACCACCATGTCCGCCTCTACTATAAGGAACTTCTACCACCTCTTGCTTATCCCATAGCTTATGAATTATAATAGGCTTAGTATTAACTGTTTCTGTATTATCTTGTTTCATTTCAGCATCATGTAATTCTTCTTGCGAAAGCGTTTCAGAATTTAAGTATGGAACATCTAAAAAAGCTTCCAACCTTCCCTTTGTCCCATTAAATGCAACACGCCAACCTTCCCATGGCGAATATGTAGTAAGCATATAATTTACATAAACATTATTAGCATACTTAATATTTACGTTCATTTTATCGTAAATATTGATTTCAGGGCGAAATAGACAATTGTCTCTAATGTAACCATCATATTTTTCATGCTTAACATAACGGTTATAATCTTCGCTCCTGGTTATATCCCAATAAAACTTACACGTATCTTTTTCATCACAATTACGACAATTAACATCTTTCTTTTTAGGATTCCGACCGTAATATTCTAAATCACCATAGGCGAACACCTCTTTAGGATCTGAATCTAACCACCAATTGATTAAATCAAAATGATGTGTAGACTTATGCACTAACAAAGTACCACTTTGCTCTCTTTCTCCATGCCAGCGTCTGAAATATGACGCACCATGTGAGGTGTTAAGCATCCAAGAAAAATCTACAGAGACAATATTACCAATAGCTCCTCTATCAAGCATTTCTTTAATTTTAGTATTGTAAGGGCTCCAACGGTAATTAAAAGCTACTATTACTTTTCGTTTATACTTAAGTTCGGCATCTAATATGTCTTGGCATTTAACTTCATCGGTCGTCATAGGCTTTTCAGTTAATACGTCGACTCCAGACTTTAAAGCTTTTATAATATACTCATCGTGTGTAGCATCAGTAGTCGTAACCAGTATTAAATCTGGAGTTTCCTTTGCTATCATAGCTTCAAAGGTCGTATATAAATTACAGGTTTTACCAACTCCAATATAATTGGCAGCATAATTTAAACGTCCGGGGTTATGATCTACCAGTGCCACAAATTCAGTAATAGTTCCATACTGCTCTAAAATGCGTTTACCCCAAAAACTATTCCCCCGTACACCGGTACCAATTAATACTAATTTTAGTTTTTTACCACTCGATAGTATGGCGGCATGTAACGGATTAGCCAAAGCCATACCTGCTGCGAAAGTACCCACAGTATTCAAAAAATCTCTTCTGCTTAACATCTTATACCTTATTGTTTAAAATTAAATAGCTTATTTAATTATATGTTAAAGTTAAACAATTAATAATAGTAACTCCAGAGCATAAAAGTCTAGGAAATAAAAACTTAGTGTCTGGAAATTATAAATGCCTTTAAAAACATGATTTAACTCATATTTTAGAGGTGAAAAAATGAATACATTTATCAAGCTTTTTAATCCATAAAAGCAACATAGATTACTTATATTTACCTAAACTAATGATTCCTAATTATGAATAAGGTTTTTAATATCAAAGTAAATAATACTTTCCATTTTGAAATTAATCAAGAAGAAATATCAAATCTAGATGCTATTCAAGTTTCAGAAACTGAATTTCATGTTTTACAACAAAACAAATCTTATAAATCTGAAATAGTTGATTCAGATTTAAACACAAAAACATATCAAGTAAAAGTTAACAATAACAAGTATAATGTTAACATTTTTAATGATTTAGATATTTTAATTAAAGCTATGGGCTTTGAAGTTGGTTCAACCAAACATATCAATTCTATAAAAGCGCCTATGCCTGGTTTAATTTTAGATATTGCTATAGAAGTTAACCAGGAGGTTAAAGAAAACGATACCTTATTAATTCTTGAGGCCATGAAAATGGAGAACATTATTACCTCTCCAAGAGATGGTGTTATTAAATCTATTTCAGCAAATAAAGGTGATGCGGTAGAAAAGAATCAGTTGTTAATTGAATTCCAATAGATCATGAAAAAAATATTAATTGCTAACAGAGGCGAAATAGCTATTAGAGTTATGAAAACGGCTCAAAAAATGGGCATAAAAACAGTAGCTGTATTCTCTACTGCCGATAGAAATGCACCGCATGTCAAGTTTGCAGATGAAGCTGTTTGTATTGGCGAAGCACCTTCAAATCAATCGTATTTAAGAGGCGATAAGATTATTGACGTTGCAAAGCAGTTACAGGTAGATGCCATTCACCCGGGCTATGGTTTTTTAAGTGAAAATGCAGATTTTGCAGAACTTGCCGAAAAGAACAACATCATTTTTATTGGTCCACGGTCCAAGGCCATACAAATGATGGGCGATAAATTAGCTGCTAAAGATGCTGTGAAAGACTACAATATTCCTATGGTTCCTGGTATAGACAGAGCTGTTACCGATCCTGCTGAAGCGGTTGAGATTGCAAAACAAATAGGTTTCCCTATTCTTATTAAAGCTGCTGCAGGTGGTGGTGGTAAAGGGATGCGTATTGTAGAGCACGAAAAAGACGTTGAAGAGCAAATGAAACGTGCTATAAGCGAAGCTACTTCTGCTTTTGGCGATGGCTCCGTTTTTGTTGAAAAATATGTTACGTCGCCACGTCATGTAGAAATTCAGGTGATGGCCGATAGTCATGGAAATGTATTGCATTTCTTTGAACGGGAATGTAGTATTCAACGGCGTCATCAAAAAGTAATAGAAGAGGCTCCTTCCTGTGTTTTATCTCCCGAATTACGTAAAAAAATGGGAGAAGCAGCTATTAATGTTGCTAAATCCTGTGATTATTTAGGTGCCGGAACTGTAGAATTTTTATTAGATGCCGATCATAATTTCTACTTTCTGGAAATGAATACCAGGTTACAGGTAGAGCATCCTGTTACCGAACTAATTTCGGGTGTTGACTTAGTTGAGCTACAAATTCGGGTAGCACGTGGTGAAGCCCTTCAAATAAAACAAGACGATTTAAAAATTAATGGGCATGCTTTAGAATTGCGGGTTTATGCTGAAGACCCTTTAAATAATTTCTTGCCTAGTGTTGGACGTTTAGAGGTATATAAACTCCCTGTTGGAAAAAATATTCGTGTAGACAATGGTTTTGAAGAAGGTATGGATATCCCTATTTATTACGACCCCATGCTTTCAAAATTGATCACTTATGGAAATACTAGAGACGAAGCCATTCAACTCATGATAAAAGCTATTGAAAACTATCATGTGGAAGGCGCACAAACAACACTCCCTTTCGGGAAATATGTGTGCAATCATGAGGCTTTCCGATCTGGTCATTTTGACACACATTTTGTGAAAAATTATTATTCGCCGGAAGCTTTACAGAAGGAAACTGAAAACGAAGCTAAAATTGCAGCCATTATTGCTGTAAAACAATATATAAAAGATCAGAACTTATTACGAATCCCTAAATAAGTTAAGTAAACTGTAAATTAAAATTAAAGCATTAAACTTCGCAGCTTTGCGACTTAGCAACAAAAGATATGAGCTCAAAAGAAAACAAACTAAACAAACTCAATGAACGTATTGCTTTAGCACATTTAGGAGGTGGACAAAAACGCATTGACAGACAGCATGCTAAGAAAAAATTAACTGCTAGAGAGCGGATTAATTATTTAATGGATGAAGGGTCTTTTGAGGAAATTGGTATGCTGGTAACGCATAGAACTACCGATTTTGGAATGGAAAAAGAAATCTATTTTGGTGATGGCGTAATTACAGGTTATGGTACAGTAAATGGCCGATTAGTTTATGTTTATGCTCAGGATTTTACGGTTTTTGGAGGTGCATTATCTGAAACGCATGCCGAAAAAATATGTAAAATTATGGATCTGGCCGTTAAAGTTGGCGCCCCAATTATTGGTTTAAACGATTCCGGAGGTGCGCGTATTCAAGAAGGCGTGCGCTCGCTTGGAGGCTATGCCGATATTTTTTACAGAAATGTTCAAGCGTCAGGTGTAATACCACAAATTTCTGCTATTATGGGACCTTGTGCCGGCGGTGCTGTGTACTCCCCTGCCATGACAGATTTTACAATGATGGTAGAAAATACCAGTTATATGTTTGTTACTGGTCCGAATGTAGTAAAAACGGTAACCAACGAAGAGGTGACCAGTGAAGAGCTTGGAGGGGCTTATACCCATGCATCAAAATCTGGTGTGGCACATAAAACCTCGGCTAATGATATTGAATGCTTAGAGGACTTAAAAGCACTTTTAAGCTATTTACCACAAAACAATACCGAGACCACAAAAAAATTAGACTTTAAACTCAATGATGAAATAAGAGATGTTTTATCAAATATCGTCCCAGATAATCCCAACAAACCTTACGACATGCATGAGGTGATCTCTGGTATTATTGATAACGATTCTTTTTATGAAATTCATAAAGATTATGCCGAAAACATTATTGTTGGATTTGCGCGTTTAGGAGGCAGAAGTATTGGTATAATTGCCAACCAACCACAGTTCTTAGCTGGTGTTTTAGGTGTTAAAAGTTCAAAAAAAGCAGCGCGATTTACACGCTTCTGTGATTGTTTTAATATTCCATTATTGGTTTTAGTCGATGTACCAGGTTTTTTACCGGGAACCGATCAGGAGTGGAATGGCATTATCGTTCATGGTGCTAAATTACTGTATGCACTAAGCGAAGCCACCGTACCCCGAGTTACGGTTATTACCAGAAAAGCTTATGGTGGGGCTTACGATGTTATGAATTCTAAGCACATTGGTGCCGATTTAAACTTTGCATGGCCGGGAGCAGAAATAGCAGTTATGGGGGCTAAAGGTGCAAGTGAGATTATATTTAGAAGAGAAATAGCTGCTGCCGATGATCCTGCAGAGAAATTAGCCGAAAAAGAAACTGAGTATGCTGAAAAATTTGCTAATCCATATCGTGCAGCTCGTCGAGGTTTTATTGATGAAGTTATTTTACCTAAAAATACAAGGCGTAAACTTATTAAAGCGTTTTCTATGTTAGAAGATAAAGTTGTAGATACTCCCAAACGAAAACATGGGAATATTCCTTTATAAAAAATAAAAACCTAACAGATTCAATAAATAAGATTCTAATTACGATATAACAGATGTTTTAGCATCCCTTTAATCAGGGAACAAGCTTTTGTCTAAACCCGGAACAATACGCAGCGCATTTTTATAATACACTTTTTTAAGCACTTCATCTGGTAAATCTAATCCGTACATGGCCCAAAATGCGTGATATTTTTTATGATACGGGAAGTACTCGTCACTACTTTCTAAAACTCTAAAATAAGTAGGAAACTCTCCCGGTTTCCAGCTATCTTTTCCAAAGAGGATTCTGTCCTGATAGGTTACAAAAAAAGCTTTTGCAAATCGCGGTTGCCTTCCTAATTCAGCTATAATAGCACCAATGCCCACATTCATATTTGGTATCTCATCAAGCAATGCTCCTAATTTGCCCAGGTTATTGGCATACCACCCCATATGTGCATTTATAAATGTAGTTCTAGGGTGCTTTTTAAACATATTGTGTTGCTCAGCAATAATTTGTGCCCAAGGTGCCGGATTATTAGCACCACGCTTTCTTCTGGGGTGTGTTTTAAGCTCTAACCACCGCTCGTTATCTGTATCAAATTCATCCCAAAACGATTTCGGGTCTGCCGAGTGAATTAACACCGGAATCCCTAAATCTGCACAGGTATCCCAAATAGGTTCTAATCGTTTATCATCAATAGCCAGTCTATTCCCATTAACATCTTTATTATACATCCCAAGGCTTTTATATACTTTTAGCCCTCTGGCTCCATGTTTTACATCGGCTTTTAACTGGGCTACCTTTTCTTCTATCCAGCCTTCTGCTCCTGCGCCATTAAAATTAATATTGGCAAATACAACAAACCGGTTGGGGTAATGGTCTGCAATATTCTTTACAGATTTCTGCAAATCTTTACCTGAGCGCCCACTTAAATTGACCATAATTCCCATATTCAAGGTATCCATAGCAGCAACAACCGGAGCCAAATCCTGAGTTGGCATTCTGTATTGATGCCCATGTATATCAATAAATGTAAACTTTGCCTTTTTTATAGTGTTTCCGGGAACAACAAGGGTTGAAACAGGGTTATAAGCTTCAAAAGACACGTCTTGAGCATTACTCTTATAAATGAAACACAAGACAAAACACAGCAGACCAATTTTCATAAAATTCATTGTTGAATGGGTTTAATTGCATGATAAAAATAAGCATCAAATTGAGAACTAACGAAACTTTATGACGGGTTTAACGTCATAGTGTAATAATTTGGATTGCTTTAAAGGCCTTTATAAACCTAATAATCTTCTGTGGTAATTGATTTGCCCTAAATGGTAGGCCAAATGCGCAACCAAATGAGTCAAGAAAAATTCGGTTGTCATTTTTTCTTCAGAAGCCCGACGAACATATTCTTTTTGTAAATCATTAAACGTTAGATCTTTTAGCGTGTCTTCAACCACAACTTTCACCTCGCTTACCTGCCTTATCAAATCTTCTCTTGCAACATTTTTAAGTGAAAACTCTTCATCTCTTTGCCTTATATACCCTGTACCTCCAAGCTCTGCCCCTATATAGTGATTAAGATTCCCTATAATATGCAAACATAAATTCCCTGCACAATTACTAATGCCGTCTCTTAAAACCCATAAAGTTGCTTCATCTTTATAAGATTCGATCTCAACTATTAACTTATCTAAATCTCTATTAAAAATTTTTATTAAAGTTTCTGTACCCATACTTTTTTATTACTGAACTCATTTAAACTTTTTTAGCAAGTTAAAAAAGTTTAAATGAGTTCAGTATAACATAATACAATAATATTATTATTTAATAAAATTAAAAAATGATTTTGCTTTACTAATTTACTCTATTTTTGCTCAATGCAAAATCAACAACAATTTAAATTCGAGTTTGTCGCTTTAATGGCATCATTAATGTCTATTGTAGCGCTATCTATTGATGCTTTGCTCCCTGCATTACCAGAAATTGGCGATGCCTTAGGGGTTACAAACCCTGCTAATAATCAGCTGCTTATCACCATGATATTTTTAGGATTGGGGTTTGGGCAGCTAGTTTTTGGACCACTATCCGACAGCTTTGGAAGAAAACCTATTGTATATATCGGCTTTATCGTTTTTATCATAGCGAGTATTATTTGTGTTAGTACTAAAAGTTTTGAAATGATGATTCTGGGCAGAATATTACAAGGGATTGGCTTATCGTCTCCCAGAAGTTTAAGTATTTCTATGATTAGAGATTCCTATAGCGGTAATTTTATGGCTAAAATATTATCAATAGTGGTTATGTTCTTTATTTTAGTTCCTGTAGTAGCTCCTACCTTAGGTCAGTTTTTAATTAACCTGTACAACTGGGAATCTGTATTCTATTTCAATTTAGGTTTTGGCGTTTTAATAATGGTTTGGTTTTGGTTACGACAACCCGAAACATTAGAAAAAGATAAGCGCATAAAGTTTAGCAGTCATCTTTTTATTGATGGTACAAAAGAGTTTTTTAAACATAAAGATGCCGTTGCATTTACATTTATATCGGGTTTTATTACGGGCTCCTTTATGGTTTATTTAAGCACTTCGCAGCAAATTTTTCAACAGCAGTACAATCTAGCCGATATGTTTCCTTATATTTTTGCGAGTTTAGCCATATCTGTGGGTTTAGCTACTTTTTTAAATAGCAGGTTTGTTGTTAAATACGGTATGATGAAAATCGCTTATGTTTCTTGTATAGCCTATGCTTTTATATCGGTTTTGTATGTTATTATCTTTTCGTCGGGTGAAAATCCGGGTATAGAGGTTTTACTAGGCTTTTTTGCTTTACAGTTTTTTGCGGTTGGTTTTCTATTTGGGAATTTACGTGCTTTAGCCATGCAACCTTTGGGGCATATCGCAGGTATTGGAGCGGCTATAAATGGCTTTATATCAACGGTAATGGCAGTACCTATTGCAAACTATATTGGTAATTTTGTTTCCACATCGGTACTGCCTTTATTTATAGGGTTTTCAGTTTTTGGAATGTTATCGCTTTTAGTATTTATTATAGTAAAAAGAAAAGTAACGCTTATCAATGCCTAATTATTTTTACAAATAGCGCTCTTTTATTACCTCCATATGCCAGATATCATGCCCTATAACCATAAAAGCAGCGGCTCTGGCAGACATCGCATTATCGTTAGCATTTCCAATACACTCTAAATCGTCTGGCTTTAAACTTTGCAATAATACTATCGAACTTTGCCTAACACTTTTAAATTCGTCAATAAGACATGCTATACTTTTATCGGCAGCTCGCGAAGGTTCAATATATATGTTTTGATCAAAACCGGCTAGAGCAGTTTTATCATGGCGTGCTATTCTAAAACAGCGGTGCATAAATACACGTTCGGTATCTATAATATGTTGAAAAATTTCTTTTATGCTCCATTTCCCTTCTGCATATTTATAGTTTAATTTTTCAGATGGCATGGATTGAAAAAACTGCAACACATTGTCGGTTCCAATTTTAAAGCCTTCTATTAATGGCAGATCATTTGGTAGTTTATTAATATATCTTTCGTAGTACTTATCGAATTCGTTTTGTTTTAAATCTTTTGTTGTCATTATTTTTTTATTTAAACCGTTATTAAATGATGTGTTTTTTTATAAAGACTTCGCTTTTTATTAAGCGCGTTTATCAATCTATCTAAATGCGCTTCGGTAGTATTATAATTGGTAATACAAGCCCGTAATGTAAATGTATTTCCAACCGGGTAATTTATTATCCATGCATCTCCTGTTTCTAAAAAAGAATTATAAATATACTTGGAAAATTCCGGTTTATCTTCAAATTCAACATCTGTAAAGCAAGCTATAGGCAATTCGGTATTGTTATAAAGCTTCCAATTATTAGCGACTAACTTATGTTTTAAGAGCTGCCCCATCTTCATTTGATGGGTAATGGTTTTATCAAAACCTTTCCATCCAAAAACCAAAAGCGGCATATACAGCTTGAGTCCAATAAAACGACGAGACCACTGTATAGAATGCGTATACGACCCTAGTTTACTTAAATCTTCTTCTTCCTGAGGCATAAAGTTTGCCGTAATACTAAAGGTTTTACTTAACATATTCCGGTGCTTTGTAATAAACATACTTGTAGCCATAGGAACAGATAACCACTTATGAGCATCAAAAGTTATGGAATCTGCTTTTTCAATACCTTTCTGAAGGAATTTGTATTGTTCTGTTAGCACTACCGCACCTCCATAAGCGGCATCAGCATGTAACCATAGATTATATTTTTTTGCAATACCCGATATCTCATTAATAGGGTCTATAGCTCCTGCCCCCGTTGTGCCCATAGTAGCAACAACCATTAAAGGTATTTTGCCATGGCTTAAATCATTTAAAATTTCATTTTCCAGTATAAACGGAATCATTTGCTGCTTATCATCTACGGCAATATATTTTACCGAGTTTATCCCCAATCCACAAATTTTAGCAGCTTTAATTGTTGCATGATGGCTAGCCTCAGAACAATAAATAATGGGCGCGCCTGATACTGCATGCAAACCTTCTTCAGCATAATCCGGGAATTTATTATTTAAAGCTGTTAGCAAAGCCGTTAGGTTAGCTTCTTGACCTCCTGTTGTAAAAACACCATCAATATGTGGCTGCTTATAACCAAACTTTTTTCCTATTTCCTGAATAAGCATGTGCTCTATTTCTACTGCATAGGGCGCATGTCCCCAAGCTGCTAATTGCGGATTAAATGTAGCGGTAATAGCATCTGCAACAATAGACGGAAAGCTAGGACGCGGATTAAACATCCCGTAATATGCCGGGTGCGGCGTGTGTACAGCATGTTGTTTAAGTCCCTGTATTACTTTATCTATAGCCGCTTCTGTGGTTCTGGCCATGTTAAAATCTGCATCGATACTTTTTAATACACCAGGTCTGTCTGCATTACTAACAACATGAATAGATTCTGTATTAGCATAATAAGATTCGAGCTTTTGGGATAGATGGTTCCAAATCTCTTTGCGTTGCTTCGTTTCTAAATCGAATATCATAATACAAGGTTTTAAATTGAACATGTTTTCTAATTCAAAATTAAGGAACACAAAGAGATTAAAAAATTAATATATTTTGAATAATTAAATATTTACCTTATTTTTGAACATTAAAATAAATATTTACCTTATTTATGAATGTTGATAAAATAAACTGGCTAATATTAGAACAATTACAATTAAACGCTAGAATGCCTTTAACCGAACTATCAAAAAAAGTGGGGCTCTCCTCGCCTTCGGTAGCAGAGCGGATCCAAAAAATGGAAGATGCCGGCATTATTAATCGCTATGAAGTTAAATTAGGCATGGAAGCTATTGGTTATCCAATGGGAGTTTTTATATCTGCCAAAATCCGTTTCGGGCAAGTTGAAAAGTTTCATGACTTCATTAAAACAAAACCTGAAATAACCGAATGTTACAAGCTCACCGGAAATGATTGCCTAATGATGAAAGCCAATGTTAGGAATACTAAACATTTAGAAGAACTAAATAGTGCCTTATCACATTTTGGTGAATTAACAACCTCTTTAATTCTTTCTGCCATTGTTGACAGACGCGTGTATAACTCAGATTTTTAAGCCGATATACTATGATAACCCCCGCAGTAAAAAAAAGTATAGATAAAAGTGTTCTATGCTGGTTAGCAACAGCTTCCAGTAATAATATTCCTAATGTTTCACCAAAAGAGATCTTTAATTATTACGATGAAAATCATATCATAATTGCCAATATTGCTTCGCCTCAAACCATAAAAAACATAAAGCAAAATCCGAATGTATGCATCAGCTTTATTGATGTTTTTGTTCAAAAAGGCTATCAAATAAAGGGAGCAGGGTTTATTATTGATAAAAAAGATAAAACCTTTTCTGGTATGGAGGCTATTTTGCTAAAGATGACCAAAGGAAAATTTCCATTTTCTAGCATAACAAAAATAAAAGTAGAACAAATTAAACCTATACTAGCCCCCAAATATATTTTATACCCGGAAACAACCGAAGCGCAACAAATTGAAAGTGCTAAAAAAACTTATGGTGTTTAGTGATTTACTGCTTCCCCTGCTCCGCTTGGGATTCTAATGTTTTCAACAATGTCCTGAACGTCTTTTGGAGGTGCTTTAGTAAACTTCATAATGGTAATAGATACTATAAAGTTAAGCAGCATGGCTACCGTACCAAAACCTTCGGGAGAAATACCAAACCACCATTCGCTTTTATCTGGTACCGTATCATCAAACCAACCTAATTTATACTTAATCATATATAACAACATGGCAGTAATCCCTACAACCATACCGGCAATGGCACCTTCTTTATTCATGCGTTTATAAAAGATCCCCAGAATAATAGCGGGAAAAAATGACGCTGCTGCTAACCCGAATGCCAATGCTACAGTTGCTGCAACAAATCCCGGTGGATTAATACCAAAATAACCGGCCACACAAACCGCCACTACTGCCGATAATCGTGCTGCTACCAATTCGCCTTTTTCAGAGATCTTTGGGTTTATCATTTTCTTAATTAAGTCATGAGACACCGAAGCCGATATAACCAGTAATAAGCCTGCTGCAGTAGATAATGCTGCTGCTAAAGCTCCTGCTGCTACTAAAGCAATAACCCAATTTGGTAATTGAGCAATTTCGGGATTCGCCAAAACCATAATATCTCTATCTACCTCCAATTCATTTTTAGATTGGTCTGCTACATATTGAATTAATCCATCGTTATTTTTATCTGTAAACCTTATTAATTTTGTTGTCTCCCATTTTTTAAACCATTCCGGAACATTGGCATATGGCTGATTAGAAACCGTTTCGATCATATTTGTTCTTGCAAAAACCGATACTGCCGGTGCTGTGGTATATAAAATAACAATTAAAAGCAAGGCAATTCCGGCCGATTTACGGGCATCTTTAACGCGCTTAACGGTAAAAAAGCGTACTATAACATGTGGCAGGCCTGCTGTACCTACCATTAATGCCAATGTAATAGCAAATACATCAAACAACGATTTTGAGCCTTCGGTATATTCTGCAAAACCTAAATCGGTGCTTAATCCGTCTAATTTATCTAATAAATAGGTTCCGGAATCATCGGCTAATGCGCTACCAAATCCTAATTGCGGAATGGGGTTTCCTGTCATTTGTATAGAAATAAAAATGGCCGGTACCATAAACGCAAATATTAAAATACAATATTGAGCAACCTGCGTATAAGTGATGCCTTTCATGCCACCTAAAACCGCATAGAATAATACGATAAGCATCCCAATTATAACTCCAGTATTTATATCAACCTCTAAAAAGCGGGAAAATACCAATCCTACGCCTCTCATTTGTCCTGCAACATAGGTAAACGATACTAAAAGCGCACAAATAACACCAACCAATCGTGCTGTATTTGAATAATAGCGATCGCCAATAAAATCCGGTACTGTAAACTTTCCAAACTTTCTTAAGTAGGGTGCTAAAAGTAAAGCCAGTAACACATAACCCCCGGTCCATCCCATTAAATATACCGCTCCATCGTACCCGGCAAATGAGATGATTCCGGCCATTGAAATAAACGACGCTGCACTCATCCAATCGGCAGCAGTTGCCATCCCGTTGGCTAAGGGAGAAACCCCGCCACCAGCAACATAAAACTCCTTTGTGGAACCTGCTCTGGACCATATGGCTATACCAATGTATAAGGCAAAGGTTAGTCCAACCAAAATATAGGTCCAATTTTGAACGCTTACCTGTTCTGCCATCAATACACTATGCATCATAACCATACTTTTTATCTAATTTATTCATTAAGCGAACATATACAAAAATGAGAATTACAAACACATACATAGACCCCTGCTGTGCAAACCAGAATCCCAGTTTAAATCCTCCTACCTTAATTTCGTTTAAGGCATCTTTAAAAATAATTCCTGCTCCAAATGATACCAGAAACCAGATGCTTAAAAGTATAAGTACAATTTTTATATTTTTCTTCCAGTACGCTTTAGCCTTTCCTTGATTGGTCATAATTTATTTTGTTTTAAACGTTCTTTATAAGCCGATAATTCCTTTACAACTTTTGGTGCAAGTATAATAGTTGCGAGCATGGTTGGAATAGCCATTAAAGCAAACACTCCATCAATAAGGTTTATCATCATATCTAAGGTTGTGGTAGCGCCTAAAATAATACTCGCTATATAAAAGTAATTGTAATAATGTTTTTTATCTGCTCCAATTAAAAACGACATACATTTTGATCCGTAATATGAATACGAAAACAGTGAAGATACACTAAAAACCGCAATACAAATTAATAAGAGGTATTTCCCATATCCCGGCATAGCTTCACTAAAAGCAGATGCTGTTAGGCTCACCCCGTTATTTGAAGTCGTTTCCCAAACACCGGTTACTAAAATGGCTAATGCTGTAAGCGTACAAACTATTAAGGTATCAATCGCAGGTCCTAGCATCGCCACTAAACCTTCGCGAACCGGCTCATCGGTTTTAGCTGCACCATGGGCTAATGGCGCTGTACCAATACCGGCTTCGTTTGAAAAAGCCCCGCGCTTAATTCCGAGTAATATCAATCCGCCAACAAGCCCTCCAAAAAAAGCATCGCCTTTAAAATTATTGGCTGCAAAAGCATCAGTAAAGATCATTGCAAAATATTTAGGCACCACATCAATATTTACAATTAAAATAATCAGTACAGATATAAAATAAAGCAGTACCATAGACGGCACCAGTTTAGATGCTGTTTTACTTATACGCCCCAAACCACCAAGAATAACAATACCGGTAATACTAACTAATACTATTCCAACGATTAAATTTGATGTAAATCCAACCTCAATTCCATTAGGTTTAAGCAAAATATCATTAACAGCCTGAGTGAGTTGATTGACATTAAAAACGGGTAATGCCCCCACTAAACCACAAATACTAAACATAAGCGCAAGAGGTTTCCAGACTTTTCCCAGGCCTTCCATAATAAAATACATGGGACCACCTTGTAATTCGCCGGCACTGTCCTTGCCCCTATACATGATGGCTAATGTTGAAGTAAAAAACTTGGTAGACATCCCAACTATGGCACTTACCCACATCCAAAATACGGCCCCCGGACCACCAATAGAAATGGCCACTGCAACGCCGGCAATATTTCCCATACCAATGGTAGAGGACAAAGCTGTTGTTAAGGCTTGAAAATGACTTATTTGCCCGGGATCGTTAGGGTCGTCATATTTACCACGTAGGACTTGAACCGCATGACCAAGCAAACGAAAGGCTGCAAATTTTGAGCGAATAAGTAAGTACAAACCGCCACCAATAAGTAGTATAAGTAACGGCAAACCCCATACTGCACTGGAAAAATCGGCAGTAAGTTGTTTAAGTTGTTCCATAAAGTGTTGTTGGTTTAAGCTATAAATGTATTAAATTTACTTGTAGCATTTTGAAGAAAATTTGTCAATTCGATTGAATTTATTCATTTTTATGAATGAAAATCACTCGAACTGACATTTAGTTTAACCTAATAAATCAAAAGATACAACGGGTTAAATTTATTAGTAATATGTTTTAAAATGATAATTTATGGCTTACGACGAATTTTTAGCAGATAGAATCAGGCAGCATTTAAAAGGCAAACACATACATTTTGATGAACTAAAAATGATGGGCGGTTTGTGCTTTAAAGTGGATCATAAAATGCTTTGCGGGATCCATATTGATAAAACATACGGCGATAGTTTATTAATGGCTCGTATTGGTGAAGACGTGTATTTAAAGGAACTGGAAAAACCCGAATGCTTACCCATGGATTTTACAGGGCGCCCCATGCGTGGTTATATTTTTGTTACCCCGGAGGGTTTTGATACCGATGATGATTTAAGCTATTGGATAGATTTGTGTTTAGCTTTTAACCCATTGGCCAAAGCCAGTAAACCTAAACGGAAACCCAAAAAATAAAATTTGTTTCTGATTTTATTGCAAGAAAACGCAATAAAAAATTTCTTGTTACGAACATCCCCGAGGCAGCGCCATAGGGGTATTTCACTCGTTTCATTCTGACCTTAGGGTTAAAAATCGAAATTTTGTTATTTAGATTCCCGTTTTTACGGGAATGACAATTTCAACGGAAACCTCGACACAACGCATCGAGGAATTCTTCTTGATAAAAATACGTACAACTACGTATTGGTGCTTTGCTAAGAACATTCTAACTTCGCTTACCTGTGCTGAACTTGTTTCTGTATCGGTAGATATAAGTCATTAAAATGGGGTATATCATTAAAGTTGTACACAAGCTCTGAAAACTAACCGCACAGTCAAGCACATTTCATTTTGTTCGTACCTCACAAAATAAAAAGAGCTTGCTTCTTCCTACCTCATACTGAAACCAAATGATAATCTTTATACTCATTTAGTGAGTATATTAAAAATGTTATTTACTTTAGTAAACTGAATTAAAAAAGATTCAAAATGAACCGAATAAAAGAGGTTTTAGAACAAAAAGGTATAAAACAAGTCTGGTTGGCTGAACAATTAGGAAAGAGTTACAATATGGTACACTCATACGCTCAAAACAAAAGACAACCGAGTTTAGAAGATTTGTACAAGATTGCGAAAATCTTAAATGTTGAAGCTAAAGAACTATTAGTTAATGTTGAATCAATCTAAAATATGATATTAGAAAAGACAATTGATATAAACACTATAACTGATTATTATAATCGTTTTGAATTAAACAATCCAATCCTTGTCATTAATGAAAAACAATTTGATACTCCTGTTAATTTTAAACAAGCAAAAACCAAGGCAATTCATCGTTGGTTCACATATAAAGAGGGTTTCTCTCCTGTTTTTGTTAGCGATTTTATTAAAAGATTTAAAACCTCCTCAAATCCAGTAATTTTTGATCCTTTTGGTGGTATTGGCACAACAGTTTTAGAAAGCTCTTTACAAGGATATAGTGCTTACTCAAATGATATAAATCCTTTAAGCAATTATATATCAACTATTAAAAACACAAAATATAGTTTAAAAGACCTAGAAAATTTAAAAAATAGTTTAGTTGAATTTAATGATAGTAAACTTATAAAAAAGGCCATTCCTCCAAATAATGAAACTGTAGTAAATTACTTTGATAACAAAACACTCGAACTTATATTAAAAACGCAAAATTGGATTGATAACTTAAAGTCAACTAAAACTTTAAATCTTTTCAATCTTGCACTATTAACCAATCTCGAAAAAATTTCTACACATAGGAAAGATGGAAACGGAGTTAAAAGAAAAAAGAATTTTGAATCTATTGAAACAATTGAAGAATTAAAAGAAAAAATTTCATTAAAAATAAATGAATTTATTGATGATATAAGTAAAAACAAAAATAAATCTAAATCCAAAATATATTATCAAAGTTCATTTAACAAATATGAAATAGAAAAAAAAGCAGATATCGTGATCACCTCACCTCCTTATGCTAACTGTTTTGACTATAGTAAAGTATATTTGGTTGAACTATGGTTTGGTAATTTTTTTAAAGAAAAAAAAGACCAGAAAGACTTTAGAGAAAATTCTGTTATCAGTCACGTACATTATAAATGGAATCCAAGACATATTAATTATGGTCATAATTTAGTGGAGAATGAAATAACACAGTATTTGACTAATTGCAAATTATGGGATAAAAAAATACCTCAAATGCTAGTAGGTTATTTTTCAGATATGGGCAAAGTACTATTTGAGCTAATCCCAAATTTAAACAAAGGTGCTACAATTGGAATTGTTGTAGGTAATAGTGTTTATGCAGGTCTTCCAATTGCTACAGATATTTTAGTTTCGGAAATTGCTGTAAAATTGGGTTATGAACTTATTGAAATAGAATCCTACAGAACCTTAACACCTTCTTCTCAACAACTAAAAATAATAAGAAACGAGGATAAAAAATTTTTAAGAGAAAGTTTAATAATACTTAAATGGAAATAAAAAAAACAGATAATGAAGGGTTATACGATCCTTATTCTTTAGGTTGGGATGACACTATATTGTTTCCTAGTACAAGAAAATTGAAGCAATATGGAAATCGTGTATATAATCGTTATCCTGCCAGAAGTATTTTCTTGGTTCCTAGAGCAACTATTTTATCGAATAAAAAAAATAATAAGGAACTTAACATTCTTGATCCATTTATGGGTTCTGGTACAACAGCTGTTGAAGCTACTAATTTGAATTGTCGAATTTATGGAACTGAAATGGATCCTTTTGCTCGCTTGATAGCAGAAGTAAGTGTGGCAAAATTTTCAAGTAAAGAACAAGAAGAAATATTAGAAAATTATAATGAAATAGTCAATAATTGGAAAAATCAAAGACCAATTAAAAAGTATTATCCTGATCTAAAAAATGTAGAGTATTGGTTTGATGATTCAACTTTCAATGATTTATTAAAGTTGAAATCTTATATATATGAAAATATTACAAACGAGAAATATTTAAAGTTTTTTAAGATCGCTTTTGCTGATTGTATAAAACCAGCATCAAAAATGGAAAGGCAATCTACTAAACCATATATATCTTCAAAGTATGAAAAGAAAATAAAACCAGTTGATGAATCATTTGAATATAGTTTTAAAGCACATTTAAAAGCTTTATCACAGAAAAATTCTAATTCAAATAATTTACAGGAGATAAATTGGGTAGGTTTTGATGCAACAAATTTCAATACAATTGATAATAAAATTCATTTAGCAATTACTTCTCCTCCATATTTAAATGCATTTGATTATACACAAATAATAAAGATTGAAAGTTCTTGGGTTGGCACATTGGTAAATTCAGATATAGAACAATTAAGACTTAAACAAGTTGGCCATCAAAAAAGACGTGAACAAGAAATAACTGAAATAGTTAGTGAGACTTTTGATCCTTATTTTAAAAAATTGGTCGAGAACCCAAAAGAGTCATCTAAAACATCGAACATTAATATAGCTAAAAACTGTTTAGCATATTTTAATGATATATATAAAAACCTCAATTCAGTAAAAAAATCTTTGATCAAACAAGGTGAGTACCATATGATTATTGGTGATAATGTGATTAATGGCATTGAGATTCCAACTCACAAAATTATTGCTGAAATTGCTGAAAAAACTGGGTTTAATTGGTTTGGCTACTATAAGTATCCAATTAAAGATCATAGAACTTCTATTCCGAGAAATGGAAGTGGAGGAAAAATAAAATATGAATATGTAATAATATTAAAAAATGATATATAGCTATCTCGACACTCTATTGGATAAATGGGTTGATTGGAGTGAGGATTTTTTATCAAAAAAACTTACATCAAATATTAGTGATGTAAACACTATTCTAGGCACAACTGGTTCAGACAATCCTACTCGTGCCAATGAATTTTATAAAATAGGAGTTTTAAAACTGCCATTAACAGGTTCTAATGATGCATTTGATTCTTTAAGAAATGACAATCCAATTCATTCTGACTTTGGTTATTTTTCTTATTTGATTAGAAAAGCACTTATAATCGATAATAATAACCAAATTTTAAATGATGGATTTAAAGCTGTAAGTGCAATTTCATTAATTCAACAATATGTTGAATATTCAAATTCGGAAATATCACTAAATTTTATAGTTCATTATTTATTAGATAAATTCCCAATACCTGCAGGTATAGATAACAAAAATTTCTTAAGATATTTAACTGCAGGAATGTTTTGTGAATTAAATGAAGACTCAAATACCTTTTTAAACAACATTTTATCAAATAATACAATTTCATTAAGAATAATAGAACCTAAAACTAAAAACGTTAGAATATCCTTTAATAATTCCAATGACATTGTTAATGCAATTAATAATAAGACCTCACTGACTGGTATTATTTATGAAAAAGGTTCAGTATTTTTTATTGGAAACCCAAGAGAATCTTCACCAAGAGGTTTGTTCTACAAAGCTTACGAATTATTTTCAGACTTTTTATTTGACCATTATCAAATCGAAAAAAATGATCTTATAAACAACCCTTTCAAAAACACATTTAACAAAACAAATCAGATTGATATTTTTTCTGAACTATCAAGTATTTTTAAAAATAACTCTAATTACTCAAAACTTATGACTTCACTAGAACAAGGATGTATAGAAGCTCTTAACACTCTAAAATGGGGGAAACAAGATTGATGTTTCAAAATTAAGTAATTCTAAAAACCAAATATTTTATGGTGCTCCTGGAACAGGTAAATCTCATAAGGTAAATGAAATTATTCAAACTAAATTAGAAAGAACTGAAAGAGTTACATTTCATCCTGAATATGATTATGCTTCTTTTGTAGGTGGTTATAAACCTTCAATGAAAGATGATGATATTGTATATGAATTTATACCTCAAGCTTTCACTAATATTTATGTTAAAGCTTGGAATAATTTAGATAAAGATTACTACCTAGTTATTGAAGAGATAAACAGAGGTAACTGTGCTGAAATTTTTGGTGACATATTTCAATTATTAGATAGAAGTAATAGTTATGCTATAACACCATCAAAAGAACTAAAGGAATATTTAGAAAATCAATTCAGTGCTAATGACAAAATTGATAGTAATAAAATGATATTGCCACCTAATCTTACCATTTTAGCAACAATGAATACTTCTGACCAATCTTTATTCCCAATGGATAGTGCTTTTAAGAGACGATGGGATTGGGAATATATACCAATAAACGACAAGTTTTCAGATGAAAATCAATCCTCAAAATTTAAGGTTATTCTTCCTAATGAAGAAAGTTTTTCTTGGCTTGAATTTATTTTAGCAGTAAACAACGTAATCAGAAATAATGATAATCTTGGGATGGATAAATGTTTAGGGAATTACTTTATTAAACCAGAAAGCACAGATATTGAAATTGAAGCTTTTATTAATAAAGTTATATTTTATTTATGGAATGATGTTTTTAAAGATGAGGCTGAAGAACACAATATTTTTAAAGATAAAACCACTTATGAAGACTTCTTTCCAATTAAATCTAATGGCGTAAAAAAAGTAAAAGAAATTCTAGAGGTATTAAAAGTTAATTTAATTACTGAATAGTAATGAAAATTCTAATTGAAGGAGAAAAATATTCATTAGAGTTACTTAAAGATATTTTTGATGATCCAAAATTTTATCATCAAGAAGGTCAAGAAGGAACTATTTTATCTGTAGGATATTATCATTCATATGAAAAAGGAGAACTAATTTATATGCTTCCTAAAGTTTTTATGGCTGATAGTAAAAAAACAGTTTTTGGTATTGATAAAAATATTTTATTTGATTTAGAACATTCAAATACATTTAAAAACAAAGATGAATATAATTGGATAAGGCAAATATCAGTATACTTTTACAACAGTTTACTAGAATTCAGACGTAGAAATAGGTCGTCAATAATTGTTCAAAGTTCACTATCCGCAAATTTAAACACTAATCTTAATGTACAAGAATACTCATATTTAGACTTGCTTTTAAGCTTCGTTAATTTTTATAAAAAGAATAAAAATCATATTTTATTTAAACATATTGAGTTCAAATCTCAACAAATTAGAAATCCTAATTGGGAAAAGACTATTAGAAAATCAAGACCATTATTAACTCAAAAGAAACAACCTGTTTATAACATATATAGAAACAAAAAGAAAGCTATAAATAACGAAGAAGAACTATTAACATATTTTTTTTCAATATTAAATCATCTTAATAAAGAGCATAATCTATATTTAAAAATTGATAAATCTTATTCACTTGTAAATGGTTCTAAATTTAAGCTATTGCAAAATAATGGATTATCAAAATTAAGAAAGATTAAGTATCGCTATTTCAATGATACTCTGAAAAAAATGCATCATTTATGTGAAATATACTTTTCACAAACAGACACAAGTAGTATTAGTAAAAAAAAGGAAGAATTCATATCTGTAAACAACTACAATTTAGTTTTTGAAGATATGATTGACAAATTATTTTCAAATCCAATTATTGAAAAAAAGACTGCTGATGGCACAACATTAAAGCACCTAAAATACAATGATGATGGCAAGATAATAGATCACATTTTTGATCACCAATCATTATTAGACACTAGTGATATTTTTTACATTGGTGATTCTAAATATTACAAATCTGATAATACAGCAGGTAAGGTTTCTAAATATAAGCAGTTTACCTATGCTAAAAATGTTATACAATATAATATTGATCTTTTAAATGATACAGGATCTTATTATACCAACAAATTAAGATACAGAGATAAGCTAACAGAAGGTTATAATATTACACCAAACTTTTTTATCTACGGATATGTTAACGATTACAAAAATTTTGATAAAACCGAATTAGATGTCAAAGGAAATATTGTTAAATCTTTTCATTTTGAAAACAGATTATTTGATAGAGACACTCTTTTTGTGCATCAATATAAAATTAACTTTTTATATGTTTTAAAAGCATATTCACAATTTGGAAATCAAACAATTGAAAATTTCAGAAAAAATACTAAAAACAAATTCAGAAATAATTTTGTCGAATTCTTCTCTGATAAAGATAAATCTGATTTTCAATTATACGAATATCAAAATACTGATTTAGAAAGATTTGTAAATGATAATTTTAGAGTATTAAACGGGAAGTGTTTTATAACAAAAGAAAACAAACTAATTTTAGCAAAACATTCTAAAGATGATACTCTGAATAATCTGCTAAATGAATTTAAAGAATATGAATTGAAATAAGCCAACGCATAAAGCCATACACATTTGTAATTCGCCACAGCCACCACACAAACCAAAAATTGCAAAAGAGTATATCTTTGCCAACGCTGAATGACAATCTGAACGGAAAAAAGCCAGTGTACAACAACGTATATAAAAAATAGCGGCTTAATCGCTTAAACGAACCTAAAGGAATAAATTAAAGATGAGTTATAATCCGAAAAGTTAGTGCATAAAAATCCGCTACTACTCATAGTCGAGACCAATAAGCGCAACTCCAAAAACCCAATAAAAAAAGACCTTACATCCCTGTAAAGTCCTTGTTTATAAATCTGTAAAAATTACTATTTTAAATATTCTAAAACATTAGTTTCAATACGTTTTTGAATATCAGATACATCGGCTTTTACAAAAGTTTCGCCGGTAATGTTTTCGTAAAGTTCGATATAGCGTTCGCTAACCGATTCTATATATTCATCACTCATAACAGGTACGGTTTGCCCTTCTAAGCCTTGAAAGTTATTAGCTATTAACCATTGGCGTACAAACTCTTTACTTAATTGCTTTTGGGCTTCGCCTTTATCCTGACGTTCCTGGTACCCCTCGGCATAAAAGTAACGCGAAGAGTCCGGGGTATGTATTTCGTCAATCAATACAATTTTACCGTCCTTTGTTTTTCCAAACTCATATTTGGTATCAACTAAAATCAAGCCTCTTGAAGCCGCAATGTCACTTCCGCGCTGAAACAGTTTACGGGTATAATCTTCTAAAACGATATAATCGGCTTCAGATACGATACCGCGTTTTAAAATATCTTCACGAGAAATATCTTCGTCATGATCACCCATTTTCTGCTTTGGTAGCCGGTGTAATAATAGGCTCAGGAAACGCATCATTTTCTTTCATCCCTTCGGGCATGGGCACACCGCATAAGCTACGCTTGCCTAATTTGTATTCGCGTGCTGCATGACCAGACATATAACCACGAATAACCATTTCTACTTTAAAAGGATCGCATAAATGACCAACAGCCACATTTGGGTCTGGTGTTGCGGTTAACCAATTGGGTACTAAATCTTGAGTAGCTCCCATCATTTTAGTAGCTATCTGGTTTAGTATTTGCCCTTTATACGGGATTCCTTTAGGCATTACCACATCGAAGGCCGATAGCCTATCGGTAGCAATCATAACCAATTGCTCATTATTAATATTATATACTTCTCTTACTTTTCCTTTATACACACTTTTCTGGTTAGGAAAATTAAAATTGGTGTCTATTATGGTATTACGCATTATGGTTTATTCGTTTATAAGTTGATTTGTTTATTTGTTATCGGCATTGTTTTTATCTAAAACCCCTAGCCCCGATTGAGGCATTTGTTGAAGCTCTTTTTGTGTTGTTGCACCTATGCAACACAAAAAAGCGACTGCCGAAAGCGGGAAATAGCTTCAAATTATTTTCGTTTTTTAATACATTTCGACCTTAGACTGTTTTTAGCGCAGCCAAAAGGCGCAACGTAACCTACATGTTATTTATATTTAATCTCTATGCTCTATTGCTATTATAGGCTGCTATTACTTTTTTAACGAGCTTATGGCGAATAACATCTTTATCGTCTAAAAATATCATGCCCACACCATCTACATTTTTTAAAATCAATAAGGCCTCTTTTAATCCCGAAATGGTACGACGCGGTAAATCAATTTGCCCGGGGTCGCCGGTTAATAAAAACTTAGCGTTTTTACCCATACGCGTTAAAAACATTTTCATTTGGGCATGAGTGGTGTTCTGGCCTTCATCTAAAATCACAAAGGCATTATCTAAGGTACGACCACGCATAAAAGCTAATGGTGCTATTTGAATAGTGCCTTTTTCAATATAACTGGCCAGTTTTTCGGGTGCAATCATATCGCGTAACGCATCGTAAAGCGGTTGCATATACGGGTCTAGTTTTTCTTTTAAATCGCCCGGTAAAAAGCCTAAATTCTCACCTGCTTCAACTGCCGGTCTTGTTAAAATAATACGCTTAACCTCCTTATTCTTTAAAGCCTGAACTGCCAGTGCAACTCCTGTATAGGTTTTACCGGTTCCCGCAGGACCAATAGCAAAAACCATATCGTTTTTTCGCATACTTTCTACCAACTTTCGCTGGTTAGCTGTTTGTGCTTTTATAAGCTTTCCGCCAACACCATGTACAATAACTTCTCCGCTTTGTTTAGAAGTGGTATAATCGTCGCTACTCTGGCTTGTTAAGACACGCTCAATAACATTTTCGTCAAGTTTATTATACTTGGCAAAATGCTTTAAAAGCATGGTAATCCTTCTGTCAAATTCTTCCAGTAATTCTTCATCACCAAAGGCTTTAATTTTATTGCCTCTTGCTACAATTTTAAGTTTTGGAAAATACTTTTTTAAAAGTACAATATTTGAGTTTTGTGCTCCAAAAAATTCTTTTGGAGTAATTTCTTCAAGTTCAATTACAATTTCGTTCAAAAGCGTATGTTTAATGTTATAATTTTCATTTTAAAAATATAAAAACGAAAACGAAAATTTATGTAGGTTTGTAAAACACATTCATAAAGCTCAAAAATACATAAATTTGAGTGACCTAACATTAAAAACATATCAACAATTTTGCCAATGGCGATAATAACTTTAACAACAGATTTTGGTGAAAAAGATCACTTTGCCGGCGCAACAAAAGGTGCTATTTACAGTGAATTACCAGAAGTAAAGATTGTTGATATCTCGCATTCTGTATCGCCTTTTAGCATTCCGGAAGCGGCCTATATTATTCAAAATGCCTACAATAGTTTCCCCAAAGGCACCATACATATTATTGGAATTGATTCTGAAATAAATCCTGAAAATAAACATATCGCCATTAAATTAGACGATCACTTTTTTATTTGTGCCAACAATGGGATTATGAGTATGATTTGTTCTGAAATTGCTCCTGAAAAAATTGTTGAAATCAATATCCATGATAAAATACAAACCAGTTTTCCTGTTTTGGATGTGTTTGTAAAAGTGGCATGCCATATTGCCCGTGGTGGCACACTTGATATTATAGGTAAGGCCATTAGCAATATAAAACCTATTAAAAATATTGTTCCCTATGTTAATGAGGACAAAAGTCAAATTATAGGCAGCGTTATATATATAGACAATTATGGAAATGTAGTTACTAATATAAAACGGGGCTTTTTTGAAACCATACAGAAAGGCAGGCGCTTTGAGGTTT
This sequence comes from Wocania sp., assembly GCA_965224845.1. Classification (GTDB taxonomy): domain Bacteria; phylum Bacteroidota; class Bacteroidia; order Flavobacteriales; family Flavobacteriaceae; genus Wocania_A. The sequence continues at coordinate 73,293 of CBDDAJ010000013.1, read as the reverse complement.
CTGCAAGAAACTATAAATTTAAAACCATTTTTTCTAAATACAGCGATATTGTAAATTTTGAAATTCCTGAAGAAAAGCGGCATGATGAAGGCAGAGGGTTGGTGGTTTTTAACTCTGGTGGGTTTTTAGAAATAGCACTTTATAAAAGCAATAGCACTACGGTTGGTAGTGCATCATCTTTAATGGGATTAGGCATTATGGATGCCGTAAGTATTAATTTTATTAAAGAATAAGATTTTTGCCTTTTAGGCAATGTAAAAGAAAAATTTATGTTTGTAAGAATAGTAAAAATGAGTTTTAATGAAACAAACATTGAAACGTTCCTTAAAAACTTTGATGCCAATAAAGATAAAATCAGAGGGTTTAAAGGCTGTAATTTTTTAGAGCTATATAGAGATAAACATAATACGAATATTTTTTTTACTTACAGTTACTGGGATTCTGAAGCTGATTTAGAGGCTTACAGGCAATCAGATTTATTTAAAAACGTTTGGAGTAAAACCAAACCGCTTTTTAATGCATTTCCGGAAGCCTGGAGTGTTGATAAGCTGGAAAGTTTGCAGTAAACAGTTGTGGCAGTAGGCAGTAAAAAATATTATATATTCGTGAATTCGTGGCAAAATAAACAACTCATAAACATAAAAGATCAGCTCGTGGTTAAGTACCTCGTAATGACATTCAAAATAAACTAAATGTTAGCACTTTTAAGAAAAGAAATAAACTCGTTTTTTGCATCACCAATTGGGTATCTGGTCATTGCCATTTTTTTACTTTTAAACGGTTTATTTTTATGGCTGTTTAAAGGCGAATTTAATATTCTGGATTATGGCTTTGCCGATTTATCGGCTTTCTTTTTATTGGCTCCCTGGATATTAATATTCTTAATTCCTGCTGTGACCATGCGCAGTTTTTCTGATGAAAAAAAACAAGGCACTTTAGAGCTGCTGCTTACCAAACCAATCTCTCATACAAACATAGTTTTAGGTAAATATTTTGGTGCTCTTATTTTAATTTTAATCGCCCTGCTGCCAACTTTGCTTTATGTGTATACCGTTTATCAACTGGGAAACCCTGTTGGAAATTTAGACATGGGCAGTACCCTTGGCTCTTATTTTGGATTGCTCTTTTTAGTGGCATCGTATACCGCTATTGGCGTATTTAGCTCAACACTTTCAGACAATCAAATTGTGGCATTTATTAGCGCCGTTTTTCTTTGTTTCTTATTCTATATTGGTTTTGAAGGCCTTTCAGATTTCACCTCTAACCTCTTTATAGAACAATTAGGAATGCGTTATCATTTTAAAAGTATGAGTCGCGGTGTGCTTGATACACGTAACATCCTATACTTTTTAAGTGTTACGGCTTTTTTTATCGCATTAACCGTTAGAGGGATAAAAACAACATCGCTTTCAAAAAAAGACTTGCTCCCGCTTTTAGCCTTACCTATAGTATTATTAGTCATTAATATACTATCTGCTTCAGTTCATAAACGCTTCGATTTAACTGAAGATAATCGTTACACCCTAAGTGAAGCTTCAAAACAAATTATTAATACCGCTGATTCTCCGGTTATTGTTGATGTGTTTTTAAGTGGCGATAATTTCCCTTCAGAGTTTAAACGCCTGCAAAGAGAAACCAGGCAAATACTTGAAGAGTTTTCAGAAGAAAACAGCAATATTAATTTTAATTTTATAAACCCTTTAGAAGACGAAGCCACCCGAGAGCGCAACATCCAACAGCTCACACAACGCGGACTTACGCCCATGCAATTAAGTGTGCAGGAAAGCGGAAAATCGTCTCAGGCCCTTATTTTCCCCTGGGCCTTAGCAAGTTATAACGATGTTACCATTAGCATCCCATTAGTAAAAAATAAAATTGGGGCCACACAACAGGAGTTAGTAACTAATTCTGTACAACATTTAGAGTATGCTTTTGCCGATGGCCTTAGTAAATTAACAACGCCCAAGCAGAAAAAAATTGCCGTTTTAAAAGGCAATCATCAATTAGAAGACCAATACATTGCAGATTTTATAAAAAAAATTAATGAGTATTATTTTATTGCACCATTTACCTTAGATAGCGTTGCAAGCAATCCGCAAAAAACACTTAGCGATTTAAATAAATTTGACTTGATTATTTCTGCTAAACCAACTGATGCATTTTCTGAAAACGAAAAACTGGTTTTAGATCAGTTTACTATGAATGGCGGAAAAAGCCTTTGGCTTATTGATAATGTGGCTATGGAGAAAGACAGTTTATACAATGCTTCGGGGTCTAATTTAGCAACTTCCAGAAACCTGAATTTAAACGATTTCTTTTTTAAATACGGGATACGCATTAATCCTGTTATGGTAAGTACATTGTACTCTGCTCCTATTACTTTGGCCATTGGCGAAGGTAGCGACTCGCAGTTTCAAAATTTAAGATGGCCATACTCCCCGCTTGCCTCTTCAAATAGTAAGCACCCTATTGTTAATAATTTAAATCTTGTAAAATTTGATTTCGCTAATCAAATTGACACATTAAAAAACAATATCAGTAAAACCATTCTTTTAGAAAGTGCTCCTCTTACAAAACTAGAAGGCACACCAAAAGAAATACGTTTGGATGTGGTAACTCAAGAACAAAATCCGGCATCATTTAACAAGTCAAATCAACCTCTGGCCGTCTTATTAGAAGGCGAATTTACAAGTGTGTACCATAACCGCATAAAACCTTTTAAGCTTTCAGATGAAAAGAACAAAAGCATCGCAACAAAAATGATTGTTATCGCTGATGGTGATGTGATTAAAAATGATGTCATTAAAAATATACCACAAGAATTAGGATTTGACCGATGGACCGGACAAACTTATGGCAACAAAGAATTTTTACTGAATGCTGTTAATTATTTGCTCGACGATAGTGGACTTATAAACATTCGATCGAAAGAAATTGCGGTGGCATTTTTAGATCAACAAAAAATAGCGGCTCAAAAAACCAAATGGCAGCTCATAAATATAGCATTACCATTAGCATTATTAGCTTTATTTGGTTTTGCTTTTAATTACTTTAGAAAGAAAAAATATACGACTTAAATGTTAATAAGTTTGTTTCCAATATTAATTCGTATAGAATATATTTGTAAGTAGCATTTATTCAAAAATTAAACTCATGTATGCAGATACACCATTTAAAAAAAATGATGCTTTACTAGTTGAAATTATAATATAAATGCAACATATGACCTTTAAAAAAAATATAGATTAACATATGAAATTTATAGTATCAAGTACCTATTTGTTAAAACAATTGCAGGTTTTAGGAGGTGTTATTAATAGCTCGAACACTTTACCTATTTTAGACAATTTTTTATTTGAATTAGATCATTCTAAATTAACTGTTTCTGCTAGCGATTTAGAAACTACAATGGCATCTGCCTTAGATGTGGAAAGCGATAGCAAAGGTAGTGTTGCAATTCCTGCACGTTTGTTACTAGATACTTTAAAAACATTTCCTGAGCAACCTTTAACTTTTGTGGTTGAAGATAATAATACTGTTGAGATTAGCTCAAATCATGGTAAATATGCTTTAGCATATGCAGACGGAAACGAATTTCCAAAAGCTGTAGCATTAGAAGACCCCAGTAAAACAGTAATAACTGGTGATGTACTGGCTACGGCAATAAGTAAAACCATCTTTGCCGCCGGAAATGACGATTTACGTCCTGTAATGAGTGGTGTGTTTTTTCAGTTTTCAACTGAAGGCCTAACATTTGTTGCTACCGATGCGCATAAATTAGTAAAATACACACGAGAAGACATTAAGGCCAATCAGGTAGCAGAATTTATTATGCCTAAAAAACCTTTAAATCTATTAAAAGGAATTTTGGCAGCCAGTGAAGATGATGTAACCATTGAGTATAATGAAAGTAATGCGAAATTTACTTTTGAAAACTCTGAGCTTATTTGCCGTTTAATAGATGGTAAGTACCCAAATTACGAAGCTGTAATTCCTAAAGAAAACCCTAACAAGCTATCAATAGACAGAACACAGTTTTTAAATTCTGTACGTCGTGTTAGTATTTTCTCTAACAAAACCACGCACCAAATACGTTTAAAAATTGCTGGTGCAGAGCTTAATATTTCGGCTGAAGATATCGATTACAGCAATAAAGCCGAAGAACGCTTAACATGCGATTACCAGGGAGATGATATGCAAATCGGGTTTAACTCGCGTTTTTTAACAGAGATGCTAAATAACCTTAGCTCTAATGAGGTACAGTTAGAAATGAGCATGCCTAACAGAGCTGGTATTTTAACACCTATTGATGGTCTGGATGAAGGTGAGCAAATTACCATGCTGGTAATGCCTGTGATGTTAAATAGTTAATATTTATTCCTGTGAAAACAGGAATCTTATAATATAAAAGCAGTAATCTTTAGTTAGGTTACTGCTTTTTTGTGTAAAGAACAAAGGCTTGACTTTGTATAAAAAAAAGGATAACTTCGTTTAGCGTCGGGCATAAAGCAGCGATACGATTTCATATCCACGACATATTGGGTAACATTTTAAAAATGAGAATATCAACCTTCATAGGTTGTTTTTCATTGATTAATCTGTCCTCAACAGAAAAAGTATTTGAGGGTGAATTGATTTATCATCACGATATGAAAATGAAAAAAAAGAATGACTCTGAATCAAGAATTTTTTTTGACACGCTAACAATAATATACAAGAACAAGAATTATATAAAGCTCACTAATAAAAAAGATTACGAAAAAATACTTTTTATTGATTCATTGAAAACAAACCATGCTTTGTTTTTTTATTTCACTTTTATTAAATAATAGTATCTTAGATTTACAATTAATATCCTATGTCAAAAAGCAGCAAACCAACATCTTGGATTCAAGTTTTAAAAGAACTTATTGAGGCTTATTTTAAAAGTGCAAACAAGAAAACCAGAACATGGCATCAGCATGTTGTGCCTTACGAAGCGGGTTGGGCTGTGCGACGAGAGGGCAATAAGCACATTACATCTAAACACAGGAAGCAAAGTACGGCTATAAAAAAGGCTAAAACCATTGCTAAACGCCGGAAGGCCGATGTGATTATCCATCGTGCTGGCGGTGGTATACGCGAGCGTATTAATTATGATGACTAAATCTTTAAATGAAATGTGATTTCTACGTTAAGGTTGTAGTGGAAAGCCCAAATTACAAATAAAAAACGCTCACTAAAAAGTGAGCGCTCTACTTATCTCGTACTAACTAAACTAACTAATAAAATTAAGAGATAAAGGATATTTTGGTGTTTCGCCATTACTTGCTTTTATAGCATTAATAATAGGGAAAATTATTGATATGATACCTAAAAGGATAAAGCCTAATAACCCTAAGCCAAATATTAAAATTAAAGGTATACATATAATAGCATATACGATTAAACTCAATTGAAAGTTTATAATATTTTTACCATGTGCATCCATTTGATACACTTTTTCTTTTTGTGTAAGCCAAAATACTAATGGTAATATTAAACTACCAAAACCTGTAATAAGTGTAATTAATTGACTTAAATGGGTGATAACTAAAAGTTGATTGTCTTGACGCATGATGATTATTTTTTTGATTGACACTTATTTGACGCTCAAATAAAAAAAATGTTACAGTATATACAAATTATTAATTGTTTTTTAATGCGCACTTGGTCAAGGCATTAAAAACATCATTTGCTTTACAGCTATATGCAATGCTATAACTTAGGAGTCTTTTTAAAAAGATAAAGCAGGTCCTGAGTGCAGTTAAAGGACTTTAATTACAAACCATATGGAGAAAAATGGGTTACTTATGTTGCATCACCAAAAACGGAATATCAATATCAAAAGCAAATGTTTCTACATTATGCCTTATAAATAAACGCTCTAAAAACGAATGCTTTTTATTCATTATGGCCAGTAATTTAATGTTGTGGTCTTCAATATATTTATGTACAGCACTAAACATCTCATGACTTATCGTATCAATAAACTCATGCTTTGCTTCATTAAAATGGGTATTAAAAAATTCCATATTATCATAGGCATTATATGCCAGATGATGCTGGTCGGCAAGATGTAAAATATCAAGTTCTGAATGCCCTAACGCTATTATTTGTTCCAGGGCTTCTAGTTCATTAGTATCAAACTGTTTAGAATTTGAGGTTGCAAAAACAATTTTATTGATGCCATTAAACTTGCAGTTATCAGGTATAGCAAGCACTGGCATATTACAGCGTTGAATAACCCTAACAGTATTGCTTCCAAAAATTACCTTGCCTAAACCAGAAGCACCTCTTGTACCCATAACTATTAAATCTACATGATACTTACTTGATACTTGATTTATAGCATCAATAAAATTATCATAATCTACAACAGACACAAAACGGTGTTTTTTATTATGATACTTGTTCTCGATCTTAGAAATAATATTAGAAATTGATTTTTTGGCAGCATCAACAATAGTATTATAAATAGTTGCAGATGACGATACTGTCATCATATCATCCGATATAAAAGCCGAAGCTTTTTGTACATTAAGCAAGTAAAAACGGCATTCAATATCCTTAAATAATTCTACAGCATAATCAATAGCATTTATCGAGTTTATAGAAAAATCTGTAGGAAGTAATATAGTTTTCATCTATTTAAATTTTTGTAACAATTTATTTTTCAATAATTTAATTATTATGATGGGTACTACTCATTGCTTAATTTAATACCCATTATGGGCTTTTATAGCAATATAAAATGGTTAACAACGTAAATATATTATGAGGGACAAAAAAAAACTATGACAAATATCAGTTGCAGCATATAAAGGCGTAAACAAATAAAAAAAATTAGCATAATAGTATAAAGCATTGTATTTTTCGGCATAATAAATGTTTACTAAATTATAGTTCGTATTAAAAAACACTCTATATGTTTTACAGATTCTTTATCGTTCTTTTCTTTCTATCACTAAGTATTAATGCTCAAAATAATGCCATTGCTTCAGGTGAGAAACTCACTTATACAGCGGCATATAACATGTCTGGAATATTAACAGATCTAGCCGAGGTTACTATGGAAACCAGTAGTGTAAAAACGTCTAAAGCAACCTTATTAAGGTTAAAATGTAAAGCTGTTACCTACAGTAAATGGGACCATTTTTTTAAGATCAGAGATTTATATGAAAGCTATGTAAACCCTAAAACATTAACACCGTATTTATACAAGCGCGATATTAATGAAGGGAGTTATTATAAATACATGAAATACACTTTTAGCCACAAAACCAAAACAGTTAAATCTCATCTAAAAAAGAAGAACAACTACGAAGAGAAAAAAAACATTGTAATAAACTCCGGAACAAAAGATATTGTTACAACTTTATACAAAGTAAGATTGTTTGATTATAAGAACATGTCTGTTGGCACCAGTAAATCGTTTACAATTATTTTTGACAGAAAAGAATTTAAAGGACAAATAACATATTTAGGTAAGGAAACCATACAAACAGCTATTGGAGAAAAAACATGCTATAAGTTAGCCATAGGTTCGAGCCAAACACAGGTTTTAAAAGGGAAAAACAGTAATTTTTTGTGGCTAACTGCCGATGAGAATAAGATTCCTGTTTATGGGAAATTTAAAATCCCTGTAGGTAATGGCGAATTAAAAATAAAATCTGCAACAGGTTTAAAACATTAAAACACCTATTTAAGATGAAAAAAATATTTACAATTTTAGCAATAGTAGCTTCAGTTTTAGCAATTATATTGTCTGTTCTACCAGTTTCTAATCTCGCAATAATACCAGCAATTATAGCTCTGATATGCGGACTGGTGGCTTTTTACCTTTCAAAAAAGAGCGGGGAAGTAAAAAAAATTATTCAATTCACTTTCTTTTTAACCATTATAGCTTTGGCTATTACCACTTACAAATCACTATTTAACACCGTAGAAGTGGCCAATACAGAAGCTTTAGAAGAAAAAGAAGCTAAGTCTGAAGAAGAGGCTATTGAAGAATTAAATGAGCTAGATTTAGAAGATATAGAACTTGAAGATGCAGATATTGATATAGAACAGTAAGCTTTTTCTTCATTTATTATATATTTGCAGCTAATTAAAAAATGAAACGGACATACTAAAGTATTCTCACCTCAAGAGAATGTGATTAAATGTAAGTTACATGTGACTCTCAAAACAGCTATTAACACATGAAGACTTTTTACATATTATTTGCATTTACGCTTGTTGGCACCTGTGCAACAACTAAATACACCATCAAAGTTAAAAACCTTAAAGATAGTATCAAACTGGTAGACAGTACGCGTGTTTTAAAATACGCCAATACGATTTCTGCAAAAGAATTAAGCACACATTTATATACATTTTCTTCAGATGAATTTTTAGGAAGAAAAGTTGGTGAAGCTGGTCAAAAAAAAGCCGCTGCATTTTTAAAAAAGTATTATCAAAACGAACAAATAGCATCGCCTTATGGAGGGTCTAACTATTATCAAACCATTCCTGGCAGCTTTTTTTCAAAAGGCATTAAGGCTTCAGAAAATGTTTTAGCATATATTAAAGGTTCAGAAAAACCCGAAGAAGTGGTTATTATTTCTGCGCATCTCGATCATTTAGGAGTTTCAGAAAATGGAGAAATACATAATGGCGCAGACGATGATGGATCTGGAACAGTGGCCATCATGGAAATAGCTCAAGCCTTTAATTTAGCAAAAAAAGATGGTTACGCTCCAAAAAGAAGCTTATTGTTTCTTCATTTAACTGCTGAAGAAATAGGAAAACGAGGCTCTGAATATTACACCAAATATCCGGCTTTCCCTTTAAAAAATACAGTAACCGATCTTAATATTGATATGATCGGCAGAGTTGATGATGCCCATATAGATAATAAAAACTATATCTATTTAATAGGGTCAGATAGAATTAGCAAAGAATTGCATTATACCTCTGAAAAAATTAACAAGTCTTACTTTAACATCAATCTAGATTATAGGTACAATGCTGAAGGGGAAAAAAACCATTATTACACCAGATCTGATCATTATAATTTTGCCAAACATAATATTCCAGTTATTTTTTACTTTAATGGTGAGCATGATGATTATCATGAGGTTAGTGACACTCCTGATAAAATAGATTACCAACTCTTGGAAACACGTGCAAAACTCATTTTTGCTACGGCTTGGCAAATAGCTAATCAAGAACGTCGCATTACAAAAGATAGTGAAAATGAGTTCTTAAAATAAGTATAAATCTCCATTATATGTATCTGCTTTTTTGTAATATAGCAGCATAAAAAATAACTCTCTAATACCATGAAAAAATTAAGCATTCTTTTATGTGCAGTCATTTTAATAAGCTCTTGCCGTTCTTCGCAGAATAAAAACGCAAAAAAAGATGTTACAGACTACGCAAAAACAATTACAGAAACAGAATTAAAAGAGATGCTTTACACCTATGCTTCTGATGAATTTGAAGGCAGAAGAACTGGCGAACCTGGGCAAAAAAAGGCCATTGCGTTTATTAAAAAGCATTATGTAGACCATAAAATCCCTTCGCCAATTGCTAATGGAGATTATTTTCAAGAAATCCCGGAAAGCTTTTTCAATGGAAGAGCCAGGGCTTCAGAAAATGTTGTAGCATATATTAAAGGTTCAGAAAAACCAGATGAGGTTATTGTGGTATCGGCACATTTAGACCATATTGGAATCTCGGCAAACGGAGATATCAATAATGGAGCAGATGACGACGGTTCCGGGACAATAGCTATTTTAGAAATTGCAGAGGCCTTTAAAAAAGCCGAAGAAGATGGTAACGGACCTAAACGCTCTATTCTTTTTTTACATGTAACCGGTGAAGAAATTGGCTTATTTGGTTCGCGCTATTATACCGATGTTAATCCCATTTTTCCATTAGAAAATACAGTAGCTAATTTGAATATAGATATGATTGGTCGTGTAGACCCTAAGCACGAAAACAGTGACAACTACTTATACCTTATTGGTTCGGATAAATTGAGTGAAGAGCTACATGATGTTTCTGAAGAAATCAATAAAAAATATACCCATTTAGAATTTGATTATACCTATAATGATGAAAACGACCCCAATCGCTTTTATTACAGATCTGATCATTACAATTTTGCAAAAAATAATATTCCTGTTATCTTTTATTTTAATGGTACTCATGCCGATTACCACAAACCATCGGATACTCCCGATAAAATAAATTACGCATTTTTAGAAACACGCTCCCGTTTAATATTCCATACCGCCTGGGAACTAGCAAATCGTGAAGAAAGAATAAAAGTAGATAAAACTGAATAACAATCATATACAAAACAAAAAAAGCCTTTCAAGATATTGAAAGGCTTTTACTTTTGGGTGGAAGACCGGATTCGAACCGGCGACCCTTGGTACCACAAACCAATGCTCTAACCAACTGAGCTACAACCACCATGTAACTTGCATTTTGTAATGCGTGTGCAAATGTAAATTATTTACTATTTACCGCAAAGTAATTCTTTATTTTTTTAAGAATAATTTTTATTTCAAATCAAACAAACTATCAACCGCAGGATAACGCTCTACAGTAAACCCTTCGGCATATTCAACACCAACTAATCGTCCTAAATCCCGCGCTCTATATTTAATACTATCCGTAAAATTTTTACTAGATATTGGAGTTTCAGGCGCTGTACTTGTTTTATCATAAAACTGTGTTTTGTATGCCAAAACAGCTTTCATCTTTATATCCATAAAATCTGAAACATCAACAGTTAAATCAGGCTCTAAATTCTTCCACTGTATATAGTGATATACCTGCTTTGGTCGCCATTGGGTCTGCAACTCACCATCAACTGTAGTTTTTATTTTTATTAATCCGCTTAAAAAACAAGCATCACTTACTAATTTACTCCCTTTGCCATGATCAATATGTCTATCATCAACTGCATTACAGATTACAATCTTTGGTTGGTATTTACGAATCAACTTAATTACTTCCAGTTGGTGTTTCATATCATTAACAAAAAAACCATCTGCAAATCCAAGGTTTTCTCTAACAGAAACTCTCAAAATCTTTGCTGCGCTTTTAGATTCGTCATCTCTGGTTTTTTCTGTACCGCGGGTTCCCAGCTCTCCTCTGGTTAAATCTATAATACCAACCTTTTTTCCGTTAGCAATCTCTTTTGCTATGGTTGCTCCACAGCCTAGCTCAACATCATCAGGATGTGCTCCAAAAGCAAGAATATCTAATTTCATATACTGTTTATTATTCGCAAAACCCAAATTTAGCTTTTAAAAGCTATTGGTTTTTAGTTTTTTTCTCATTTTTTTAAATCGGTTAAATCTAATTATTCAAAAAAAAACAGAAAATCCGTAAAACTCATTATTACGAAAACGTCTTCGTTAAAACTATTTATCGATTTTGTTTGATAAATATAACAATAATTGAAAAATAGGCACTCTTGCAAAAGCATGACATTAGTCATAATTATTAAAGCATATACATAGTAACTTTATTCTATAATAAAAAACACAGGACCTCTATACTAAATTATAGGTCTCTAAAAATAGAATTACTAGATATGATCTATTTAATGCTCCTCATATTAATTATCACCATTGGGCTCTTTGCCTGGGGCAAGTTTACTCCAGATATAGTTGCACTCATATCTATGATAACTTTGTTTTTAACCGGTATTTTAGATGCTACCGAAACGCTAAGCGGTTTTAGCAACCCTACTGTTATCATGATAGCAGCACTTTTTATTATTGGTGAAGGCATAGCTCAAACAGGCTGGACTGCTATGGCTGGGAAAAAATTTGTTGAGTGGGCAGGAAAAAGTGTTCCTAAACTATTAGTTATTGTAACATTAGGTGCAGGCCTATTATCTGGTTTTGTAAGCAATACAGGTACAGTGGCTACATTAATGCCTTTAACCATATCATCTGCCTGGAGCATTGGCACACTACCATCAAAAATGTTAATGCCGGTTGCTTTTGGATCAAATACTGGCGGCTTACTAACTTTAACAGGAACACCCCCCAATATTATAGCAAGTAACGCCTTAATAGATGCTGGTTTTGAAGGGTTCTCATTCTTTGAGTTTGCACTCATTGGTCTGCCACTACTTTTAATAGCTATTTTATATTTTAGATACTTAGGCCATAAGCTTTTACCAAAGAACAAGACCAATAACAAGCCTGTTAACATTGAAACCACTTTGCACAATTGGATTGAAGCTTATAAAATTGATAGCGGGTATTACAGGCTACGCATTCGAAATTTATCACCCCTGATCAATACCAAATTAGAAGATTGGAATTTTGAAAAAGAGTATCAGGTTTCAATCATTCGATTAAAAAGAAGACACCCCAATATTTTAAAAGGAATCCATGATTTTGAAGAATTTCCCGGCACCTCTACAGAGTTAAGATATCATGATATTATTACCGTAAAGGGTGATACTGAAGCCATTAATAAGTTAATGATAAAATTCAGACTTGGTTTATTACCTCTAGAGCCTATTACCGATGAATTAAAAAACAACCTAATCAATCAAGAGGTTGGTATGACTGAAGTTATTGTAAACCCAAAATCTATATTGGTAGGAAGGCGTTATAAATTAGGTGAATATTTTAAACGCTATGGAATTCAGCTTTTAGCAGCTTCAAGAAATAATAAGCCCATAAAAGAAAAAGAAATTATTGTAAAAGCTGGAGATGCTTTTTTAATAAGAGGAACCTGGGAGCATATAGACGATTTAAAACAACAGCACGAAAATTTAGTAATTATTGGTAGCCCGGAAGGTATGGCTAAAAATGTAGATAGTTTAAGTACTAAATCTTATATAGCCTTAGCATCATTAATACTCATGATCGTTTTTATGGTCTTTAAAATTGTTCCTGGTGCTATTGCCGCTTTAATTTCTGCCGGTATTGTTTTACTAACAGGCTGTGTCCCCATTTCAAAAGCATATAAAGGCATTAGTTGGACAAGTGTTGTTATGATTGCTGCAATGATACCCATGGGGATTGCATTACAAAAAACAGGAACTGCTCAAGTTATTGCTAACGGGTTAGTAAATTACCTTGGAGCTATTCATCCAATTTTACTACTAGGGGGCGTATTTTTATTAACAACAACCTTTAGTCAGGTAATAAACAATTCTGCAACAGCCGTGCTAATGGCTCCAATAGTTATACTTGCTGCAAATTCGTTAAACCTATCACCAGCTCCGTTTATGATAGTGGTAGCAATAAGTGCTTCAACAGCATTCTTAACACCTATAGGAACAACAACAAATGCAATGGTAATGACGGCAGGCGGATACAAGTTTATGAATTATATGAAAGTTGGAGCCCCATTACTTTTAATCTTTTTTATAATATCTATGATACTCGTGCCAATAATATGGCCTTTTAAATAAATAATTAAACATTAATAGGAACCTTAAAATTTAATAAAATGGAAACAACAACAAAGAATCCCGATTTAAAACAATATGGGTTAAAGGATGTAAATGTACATTGGAATTTATCACCTGAAGAATTACAAAAAATTACAGTTGATAAAGGATTAGGAAAAGAAACAGCTAACGGAACACTTGCTATAAACACTGGTAAATTTACCGGACGTTCCCCTCAAGACCGTTTTCTTGTAAAAGATGATTATACCACCGATAAAGTTTGGTGGGGAAAAACAAATAAACCTGTTTCTCCAGAGAATTTTGACAAGCTTAAAAATGAAATTGTTGAATACCTATCTGGAAAAGAGATTTATGCCAGAGATGGTTATGTTTGTGCAGACCCTGAATACAGAACAAATATTAGAACTGTAACTGAATTACCTTGGTCTAATATGTTTATTTATAACATGTTTTTAAGGCCTAGCAAAAAAGAATTAGAAAACTTTAAAGAAGACTGGTTAATTCTTTGTGCACCGGGATACGAATGTCCAGATCCTAAAGCTTATGGTATTCGTCAGGGCAATTTCTCAATACTAAATTTCACTCAAAAAATAGCCTTAGTTGGAGGCTCTGCATATACAGGTGAAATGAAAAAAGGTATTTTTTCTGCCCTAAATATGATTTTACCAACAGAACACAATGTATTACCAATGCACTGTTCTGCTAATGTTGGTAAAAAAGGAGACACTGCCATCTTCTTCGGATTATCAGGTACGGGAAAAACGACCTTATCGGCAGACCCAGATAGAAAATTAATTGGTGATGATGAGCACGGCTGGACTGCAGACAATACAATCTTTAACTTTGAAGGTGGCTGCTATGCAAAAGCTATTGATTTATCTGAAGAAAAAGAACCAGAAATTTTCAAAGCGGTTAAACCTGGAGCAATACTTGAGAATATTATTTTTAAGGACAACGGCGAGCCAGATTATGAAGATAGTAGCATTACACAAAACACACGTGTAAGTTACCCTATTTATCATATAGACAATATCCAAGAGACACTATATGCAAACAATCCTAAAAACATTTTCTTTTTAACATGTGATGCTTTTGGTGTATTACCTCCGGTATCCAAACTTACTCCTGGTCAAGCAGCATATCACTTTATTTCTGGTTATACCGCTAAAGTGGCAGGAACAGAAGCTGGTATTACCGAACCTGTACCATCATTCTCAGCTTGTTTTGGCGAGCCCTTTATGCCATTACATCCAACAGTATACGGTGAAATGCTAAGCAAAAAAATGACTGAAGCCGGTGTTAATGTTTGGCTAATTAATACAGGATGGAGCGGTGGCCCTTATGGTATAGGATCCCGTATTAAACTAAAATACACAAGAGCCATGATCACAGCCATATTAAATGGAGATTTAGAGGATGTAGATTACGATCAGAACTTTATTTTCGGGTTATACATGCCTAAATACTGCCCGGGTGTTCCAACAGAGATTTTAGATCCAATGAACACATGGTTACAAAAAGGTGCTTATGTGGGTAAAGCTATACAATTAGCACATTCATTCCACTTAAACTTTGAGAAATTTGCTCGCCAGGCATCTACACAAATCATTGAAGGTGGACCACTAATTGATGAACACCATCACTTACACGAACACTTTTAATAGGTTCTTATTAACCATAAAAGGAGCTCAAAAAGAGCTCCTTTTACATTATCAAAATACATTATATTTATAACATAATAATATGGATAGTAAACGTATACCTTTAAGAAAAATAATAATACAATTAAGTTTGTTGATCGTTTTTTGCTCCAGCTATGCCCAGATAATGCCAGAAGACAAACTTGGAACCTGGTACGACGTAGGAGGTAATCATAGAATTTCAGAAAAAGTAAGTATCGATACTTATACGCAAATATGGCTATATGAGCTTCATGATAACTTCAACTTCTTTTTATTAAAATTAGGATATAATTATCACTTTAATCCTAAATTAAAAGCAACTGTTTATTTGGGATATTCAGATTTTGATAATAATATAAATATGAGTACACCACACACTTATGAGCGGCGTATCACCGAGCAAATTGTGTTTAAACATAAATTAAACAAAATACCCTTAGACCACAGATTGAGAATAGAGCATCGCTTTTTTAAAAAACATGATTCTAAACAAAAAGTAGCGAGGTTACGCTATCGCCTGGGCACTAAATTTAATTTAAACAGTACACTGTTTATTCGCTTACATAATGAGCTTTTATTAACTCCTAAATCGAGTAACACACCAGAAAACAGATTTTATACCGGCCTGGGCATTAATATTTCAAAATCTAATAATATTCAACTTGGGTATATGAATAGAAACACTTCAAATAAAACAAATTTGCACCGATTGCAAATTGGCTTATTTTTTAAAACAGATTTTAGAAAAAAGAAAAAAGAGGAATAGCCATGCTTATTGGGGACTTTATTTATTCCATTTCTAATTAGAAATGGGGTGAGCTAAAAATGTCCAGGCTATAATACGCGATGCTTTGTTACCCTGTCCCATGGGGATTGTTTTAATATGGATAGCTCCTAACTTTTTTAAAGAACTATAAATCCCTTTTATCAAATCTTTTTTAGATACCAATGTGGTAAACCAAATGCATTGTTCTTTAAACAAAGCACTTTCATATAAATAATTATGAATAAATGCTTTTTCGCCTCCTTTATACCATAGCTCGTTATGTGTTCCAGAAAAGTTTCTAACAGCCCTCCCTTTAGTTTTATTTAAACCTTTTAATTTTTTTGTAGTAGCCTCTAAAGCCTCATCTTCAGATTTATAAAATGGAGGATTACATATTGATGCACAAAATACATCTTCAGTTCTTATAATACCTTTAAAGATTTGTGTTGAATCATTTTGCAATCGTAAAGAAATATCCGTTTCTAATTTATTTTGAGTAATAATGTTTTGAGCATGTTCTATAGATGTTTTATCAATATCGGATGCTACAAACTTCCAATTGTATTCGGCCTGTCCTAAAATAGGATAAATACAGCTCGCCCCGGTTCCAATATCTAAAACAGTAATGTTTTTATGTAAACCAGACGCTTTGAGCAAATCTGATACATAGTGAATATAATCTGCTCTACCCGGAATTGGTGGACATAGATTAGTATCGGGAAACTCCCAATAATTAATTTTATAGTACTTAAACAACAGTGCTTTATTGAGTGCCTTTACAGCCTTTGGGCTTGCAAAATCAATAGTTTTAGTTTTATATGCGTTTACAAATACCAAGGGTGTTAAATCTGGATAGATTTCACATAGGGCATTCAAATCGTATCCAGATCTGTGCTTATTTTTTGGGTGGAGTTTTGAGTTTGTTTTAATGATTACTTTAATTTTTTGTCAACAATAATTTCAAATCCAAAATAACCATTTCTAACTTTAAACTCTACTTCGGAATAAAAATCCATTTTTTCATAATATTTATGTGGAAATACTAATTCTTTCATTTTGCCATCATAATTAATTCTAAATAATGGTTGCCTTTCATTTCTATGGTATTTTCCTCCAGACATAGATGATCGCTCTAAGATTTTAAAGTTTCTTTTTTCAAATGTCTTATCTGAAAAATAATAATTTATAAGCATAAAAATAGAACAAACTATAAAACCATATCCAACAATATAATGCATTAAAGAATAAATAACCTGAGCTAATCTAGTATATTTTGGATAAGTTCTTACATAATTATTAAAATCTAAAATAAAAGCGGTTAGCCCTACAACGATAATAATTCCGAATAAAACATATTTACTAATCAAGGTATTTCTAAAAATTGTAATCTCCCATATTATTAGTATCAATCCTATAAAAAAAATTGCAGGATAAAATATCTTTCTCAACTTTATTGTCATTCCATAAATTTAAAAAAATTACACCTCTACTCTTTTCCAATGCCCTTTTTTAAACCAAATAATTGCTATAACCGCTATTAAAACTTCGGCTAAAGTAATGGCCCAAAATACTCCTGATGGCCCAAAACCTAATGTAATGGCCATAACATAAGCAAATGGCAATTGCAGCAGCCAGAAACACACAAAGTTAATATAGGTTGGTGTTTTGGTATCGCCTGCACCATTAAACGCATTAATAACTACCATACCATAACCGTAAAAGATATATCCAGCAGCTATTACACGCAAACATAACCCGCCGTACTTTACAACATCTGGGGTAGCATTAAATAATACAATAATTTGTGGTGCAAACACTAAATAAATAACAGATACAAATCCCATAAAAATAGCAGAATACTTGCCTGTTTTCCATACCGATTGTTCTGCACGCTCTGGTTTTTTAGCCCCTAAGTTTTGCCCGACTAATGTTGCAGCGGCATTGCTCATGCCCCATGCAGGCATAAGCGTAAACATCATTACACGGATAGCAATGGTATAACCCGCTAAAACTTCGCTACCAAACTCACTCATAATACGCATTAAAAATACCCAGGACGATGTTCCTATTAAAAACTGGCCGATACCTCCTAAGGATACTTTTATCAAATTCATCATCACACCAACCTGCAATATTAAATCCTTAACCGCTATTTTTATTTTACTGAATCCGTAAAACAAAATGATTAATTGAAATATTACTGCGGTTCCACGACCTATAGTAGTGGCAATTGCTGCGCCTTCTACCCCAAAAGCAGGGACAGGCCCAAAGCCAAAAATAAATATCGGGTCTAAAATAATATTTAAGCCATTCGATAAAATTAAAGTCCACATGGCTACCGAAGCATCACCGGCACCTCTAAAAATGGCGTTAATTAAAAACAGCAGCATTATGGTTACATTGCCTCCTAAAAGGACTTTGGTATACCCATAGCCTTCTGCAATAAGATCAGGTTCGGCACCCATAAGACTTAATATTTCTTTAGGGTATATAATACCAATAGCGCTAATAATTGCCGCTACAAATATTCCTAGAAATATCACTTGAACCGCTGCGTTTGATGCGCCTTTTATATCTGTTTCCCCTACACGCCTTGCTACTACTGCCGTAGCTGCCATACTTAGCCCTATGGCTACAGCATATACTAAAGTAATAACAGACTCGGTTAAACCAATAGTAGCAACAGCATTTACACTAACTTGTGATACGTACATGATATCTACTATTGCAAAAATAGACTCCATGAGCATTTCTAAAATCATAGGAATAGAAAGCATAAAAACAGCTTTTCTAATACTGCCTGTAGTAAACTCTTGCGCTTTGCCTGTTACAGCAATTTTAAAATATTGAATGAATTGTTTTAAAGAAATTTTGTTTGATTGCATTTTTAAAAATATAAAATATAGACTTAACCAAATACAGGGCGTATTTAGCTTTTTTTTAGTTCGAGAGGTCTCGATACAATTACGGAAGTCGAATTATACAATCATAAGACCGCAAATATGACAAATTAATTTAAAACTACAAAATGTGTTTGTTAGATTGAACCTATTAAAAGGATCATTTTTTTGCACGAATAACACGAATCAGCACAAAAAAGGTGAGCACCAATTCGTATCATTCGTGATTATTTTTTATTCGGTTAACGTAACAGGGTTAATAACTTATACATATCTTCGCTAAAAAAAATTGAGATGCTAAAAGCTGTTATTTTTGATATGGACGGTGTTATTGTTGATAGCGAACCTTTACACCATAAGGCTTATCAGCTTATGTTCAAAGATGTAAATATTAATGTGCCTGATGCACTTTATCAGTCCTATACCGGGCAAGCTACTTTACCCATTTGTCAGCATCTGCAAAAAACATTCAATCTTATTGAATCGCCAGAAGCGCTAGTAGCTATTAAGCGTAAACATTTTAAATATTTATTTGATAACGATACCAGCTTTAAACTAATTGATGGCGTTTTAGAGCTCATACAGGATTATTATAAAAACGGATTAAAACTGGTATTAGCCTCTTCGGCTTCGATGTCAAATATAAATAGGATTTTTACTCGTTTTAAGCTCGATCCATATTTTGTTTCCAAACTTAGCGGTGCAGATTTGAAAGCTTCAAAACCGCATCCCGAAATTTTTATAAACGCTGCTAAAGCCTCCGGTTTTAAAAGAGAAGAATGTATTGTTATTGAAGATTCTACAAATGGTATAAAGGCAGCAAATGCAGCACATATATTTTGTATTGCTTTTGATAGTGCACATTCAAAAAATCAAGATTATTCAACTGCAAATAAAGTCATTACAAACTTTAACGAAATTAGGTTTAACACCATTAAAACCTACTTATAAAAAACTGTTTTTATTGTGCTTTAGTTTTTTTTATAATGGCTTTTAACCGCTCTTTTCTTAATGCCTCCTCACGTTTTTTCTTATGCTTCTTTTGAGCCATTAACTTAGAATGCTTCGCTTTATTTTTTGTGTTTTTTTCACGCCCGGTTTTTGACATCGCTTAAATGTTGTTTTTAGATTTTAGTAACGCATTTTGTTCTTCCATCAAATCGGTTAACTTAGAAAGCAATTCTATATCTTTTGGTGTAGCCACCGTAGGGTCTTTCGTATCTTGAGATTTTTTACGTAATCTATTCATAAACTTAACCACTATAAATACTGTAAATCCTATTATAATAAAATCTAAAAAAGCTTCGCCCAAAGCGCCATAACCAATAGCAACCTCATCTGTAATAATTGTACCATCTAAATCCAACAAAGCGTCTTTTAGTATAATACGCTTGTCATTAAAATGTACACCTCCTGTTAATAATGATAATGGCGGCAAAAACACCTTTTTTACCAGTATGTCTATCACTTTATTAAAAGCAGCTCCTACTATAATACCTATAGCCATGTCCATCATATTGCCTTTTACAGCAAATTCTTTAAACTCTTGAAACAATTTCATTTTTATCCTTTCTTTTAAATTACCAAGCAAAGGTATTTGTTTATAAACTGAGTTCAAAAAAAGCTAAAACATTGCTTGCACATTATAAAACGTCTTAATTATTGCCTGAAAAGCTAATATCTTTAATTATTAGCTTTTTAACTAATACTTTAAATTATTAGCTTTTTAACTAATAATTTTGTTTTCTTGATTAGAAATTAATACATTTGATGTATCTTTTTTTTCAAATTATGACTAGTATAATAACAGGCGACATAATAAATTCTAAAAAAAGCTCTCCAAAGAGGTGGCTGGAGGCACTTAAGACTATTTTAAATAGTTATGGTAAATCGCCCTTAGCATGGGAAATATATAGGGGCGACAGTTTTCAATTAGAAGTCAGGCCAGAACAGGCTTTAGAAGCTTGCCTGCTAATTAAAGCTACTGTAAAACAATTTGAAAAGATTGATGTAAGGCTTGCCATTGGCCTAGGTGATAAAACATATCGATCTGAAAGAATTACAGAATCTAATGGAAGTGCCTTTGTAAACTCGGGCGAATGTTTTGAATCGCTAAAAAAAACAACGCTAGCCTTAAAATCGCCTTTTGAAGCTTTTGATGAGTCTATGAATATTATGTTAGATTTAGCATTACTAACCATAAATAACTGGACAACCATCACCGCTACATTAATTAAAACAGCATTAGAAAAACCAGAATTAAACCAATTGCAACTTGCAGACTTTTTTGGCAAAACTCAAGGCAATATTAGTCAAGGTCTTAAACGTGCTGGTTTTGATGAAATCTCTAAACTACTACAACATTACAAAACCCAAATACAAACCTTATGCTAACCTTATTCATCAAATTAATATTAGCCCACTTTATTGGCGATTTTTTATTACAACCACAAAAATGGGTAATACATAAAACCACCTACAAGCACAAGTCCAAATTTTTATATTGGCATATGTTAGTGCACTTGTGCGCTTTAATTTTAGTGCTACAAATCAATTTTAGTTACTGGCTAGGGATACTAATTATCATTGTTTCGCATTATATTATTGATATCATAAAATTAAACTTAAAATCTTTACTTAATGACAGGCTTCTTTTTGGTATAGATCAATTAGCACATTTAATAGTAATTGCTTTAGTTGTTAGCATTTATGAGCCTTACGAATTTAGTATAGATACGCTTTATAATCCTGCCTTTTTATTATTGGTTACCAGTGTATTGGGAGTTACAGTAGTATCGTCCATAATTATGAGGACTATCATATCCAAATGGTATTTAAAAGAAGACAGCAATGAAGAATCTTTGGAAAACGCTGGTGCTTATATTGGTATGCTAGAACGTTTATTTGTATTTGCTTTTATAATTACACAACATTGGGAAGGCATTGGCTTTTTATTAGCTGCAAAATCGGTGTTTCGCTTTGGTGATTTATCAAAAGCTAAAGACCGAAAATTAACAGAATATATTCTTATAGGGAGCTTATTAAGTTTTGGTTTGGCCATTTTATTCGGACTTGGTTATACTTATGTTTTAGAATTGATTGAAAATTAAATTTTAGTATGATTACTTAGCCAACCGGAATCTTATAAGTGTTATTTTTAAATTCGCTAATAATTTGTTTAATCCTAGCTTTTCTAACTTCAGGAGCTAACAAAAGTGAGCTTTCAGCCGATTTTACAGCTGCTTTTTGATCTCCCAAAAAATATTGAGAAACCCCTTTGTTTAAATGAATAGACCATGATTTAGAAAAATTCTTTAATTGCTTAGTGGAAAAGTTTAACGCTCGGCTATACAGTTTATTTACATTCAAAATCTGCCCTAAATAATTAGCTTCCCAATCCTGCTTTATTATCTCTGAAGCATCATTAATTGTTTTGTCTAAACCTTCAACTTTATTCAATTTAACTAATAAATTAATTTTAGTAACTAAATTTCTAATGTCTTTATGAGCAGCAAAACCATTATATCCTCCATTTATAGAATGGTTAACCCAATCAAGGGCTTCTTCAAGATTTGTGTTATGGTTTAAACACCAGCGTGCTGCATCATTCCATGCTTGCCAATGGTAGGTATTAATACCTCGTAATTCACTTCTAAAGCTTTCTACAACAGTTTTATTTAAATCAACTTCAACATTAAACGGTATACGTTTTTCGCCCCATTCCAAACCAATTATTAAAGAATTCTCTGTTCTATTCAAAAACTCAAAATCTAATTGCTCTGATTTTTCACAAGAGGTAGAATTTACCTTTACCTGCAACGAAACATCATCTTCAATATTTAAATAATAACTTCCCCATTGATTATAATGGTGAGCAAATAATAATGTATAAGTGTCATTCTCAGGAATAACATAAAAAGCATATGTTCCGGCTTTTAATGGCTGTCCTTCAATTTTAACATCAGTAGTAAAATTAATGGTGGTAGCCATATCTGCTCCAGCTCTCCAAGGAAATGGTTTGCCCTTTTGGGGTATAATATTTGGGCTGCTCCACACATCTCTCCCTCGCAAACCAGGGCTACTATAACGAATTGTGATTTTTGTAACACCAAGTTTTTGACTTTCCTCTACTTCTGGACTAATTTTAGGAACGTTTAATGTGTGAAACTGCCCAAGTGCTGTTATTGAAATAAGTAATGTAGTTAATAAACAAAAATTCTTTTTTGCCATAAAGTAGTTAGTCATAACGATTCGTTTTTTAATTGATTACAGCAAAACTAGGTGTCAATAAAGTTTTTTTTGTTCTGATTCTAGAAATATGGAGATGTTTTAAGGGGATTTTAACAAAATGAACCCGGTATATTTTGATACTTTTGCTCAATACTTAAAACATCAATGGAAATAGCCTTAACAATTTTTTCTAGTATTTCGGTAGCAACATGTCTTTTTTTGATATTATACGTTCTGTTTATCAGGAAAGAAAATTCATTTCATGATATAATTTTGAGCTTATTCTTTCTCGCTATTGCTTTAAGAATTTCAAAGTCTATCCTTTATTATATTTTTTCGGGTATAGATACCATTGGTGTAGCATTAGGTTTTCTTGGCTTTTCATCTATAGGCCCTTTACTTTTATTATACTTTAAAAGCGCCATAAGAAAAAGTCGTTTTAGTATAAAGGATTTGCTACATTTTATGTATCCCGTTTTAGGTTTTGTTCTTATAAACCTAATAAACGGGTATGCCGGCAAGTTTTATTTATCAGCACTATCAAGTATGATTTTATATACCCTATATATTGGTGTTACATTTCTTTTTAACAAAGACGATGTCGAATTAGTAACACTATGGCATAAAACACTTTTTTATGCTGTAATTGGGCTAATAGGAGCTTTTGCTTTTCAGCATTTTGGGGGCTCTATGCAATCTTATACCATAGGAACAGCTGTAGCTTCGCTTGTTATGTACATACTATTCTTTTATGCCTTAAAATCTCCTGTTTTAGTAAAAAGAACAAATAGAATTATAGTGTCTCAAAAGCAAATAGATCTAGTAATAAAAGCCTTGGAAATTGATAAAGTTTATACAGAGCCTGCCATTACATTAGTAAAATTTTCTGAAACCATTAAGCTACCTACGTACATCATTTCAAAGGTTACTAAAAGCGTTTACAATAAGTCCTTTCCAGAAACCATTAATAGTTTTAGAATAAAAGAAATAAAGGATAAACTGATAGATCCCAGCTATAAAGATGATAAAATTGAAAATTTAGCTTTCGATTCTGGTTTTAAAACACCTTCAGCTTTTTACACGGCTTTTAAAAAGGAAACTCAAAAAACGCCAAGGCAGTATCAAAAAATGATTATTGATGATATTACAGAATTAAACTAAAACAACCTGTTTTTTGGTTAAAATTACTTCTTATATTTATTTAATAACTGATTGGAATACGTTTTAAATTTATCAACTTTAGTTTTTGGTAGCATTACATAATCGCATAAATCTAAATCTGAATGAATCTCAATTTTTGGTACTTCTTCAAACCCCACAAGTAAATCATTTTTCTTAATAACTCTAAACATCGAGTAATTCAAATCTAAAAGTATCTGTTGGATTTTATGTTGTCGTTCGATTCTTAAAATATTATTATCATGATATGCTGGCAAAATCTCTACAAGTAATATCGTTTCGCTTTTAATAATGTTCTTTTTAAAGCTTCTAATAACTTCTAATTCGGCTCCTTCTACATCAATTTTTAAAACAGAAATTGAATCAATATTTATTTTATCTTTTAAATCTTTAAAATCAAAAAGAGGGATGTATTCTTTTCTTTTAACAACCCTATCGCTCCTATAATCAGCAATTATAGATGCAGAACTATCTGCTTTAGAATCTTCAATAAAGTTAAGTACCCTTATTTCGGTTTTATCAGAAATACCAACGGGAATAAGAGTAACATTTTCTAAACGATTAGACTCAATCAAACTATGCACATAATTTACACAAAAAGGGTTTGGCTCGAAGCCAATATATTTAGTCTTTGTGGATACACTTTTAAGTTTGAGTAATGTTTGCCCTGTATTTACACCAACATCCACAAAATTTTTATTTTCAATAGATAGTATTATCTTTAAAACACCAACCATCCATTGTTCGGTGGTATACAAATTGGAGTAACCAATATTATTATTAAATGGAATTATAAACTTTTCACCATCTATTCGAACAACCTTATTAAAACTAAAGTACTTGAAAGCATTAACCTTTTTTAAAGCCTTAACTAAGAGTTTGTTCATTACTAGCATTTACTTCTTATAATACTTTGCATAACCGCGGTAAGCAAAAAAGCCTAAAACAGCAACTATAGCACAGGCTATTCCAATAAACTTAACACTTACTATTTGGTCGCCGCTAGCATAGGAATGCAATCCTGCCAAATAGAAATTCACACCAAAATACGTCATTAAAATACTGGAAAAAGCAACGATAGACATTAAGTTAAAAAACCAGCGCCCTCGCAATCCGGGAATCAATCGCATATGTATTACAAAAGCATAAATCATAATGCTAATAAGGGCCCAGGTTTCTTTAGGGTCCCAACCCCAATAACGGCCCCAACTTTCATTCGCCCACATACCACCTAAAAAGTTTCCTATGGTTAGCATTACTAAGCCTACCGTTAAAGCCATTTCGTTAATGATAGTAAGCTCTTTAATATTAAGTGACATCTTTTCTTTATTCGCTTTTGTGGTAAAAATCATTAAGAATAGGGATACAACACCTAAGATCATCCCCAAAGCAAAAGGCCCATAACTTGCTACAATTACTGCAACATGAATCATAAGCCAATAGCTATTTAAAACCGGCTGTAAATTTGCTATAGCCGGGTCCATCCAATTCCAATGAGCAATCATTAAAATCATAGAGGTTACAAATGCCCCTGCAGCAATAGTTAAATCCGAAGTATTTCTCTTACCTAAAATAGCTAATACGATTCCAGAAATATCTTTTTTATCAACCTGTTCTTTTTTCTTACTTATGCCCACAATAAATCCAAACAACATGGTAGACCATGCCACATAAATCATAGACTCGTAAGCATCACTCCATGGCGCATGTCCGGAAATATACCAGCGCACAATCAACCCTGCCGTATGCAATAAGAACAACCCAAAAATGATAAACTTTAAAATTAAAACAGAAACATTAACAAATTTTCTTTTATCATTAAAAATTTGAATAATCAGCACAACAAACAATAAACTGGCGGCATACATATACCAGCTAAAGAGCTTCTTAAAAATATCGTATTTATTGTATAAGACTTCTGTTTTTACTTTATCATCACTCAGCATAACTTCAGCTCCGTACTGGTGTTGTGTTTTTTTAAATGCCTTTAAAAGTTTTGTGGCTTCAGAAAAATCACCGGACTGTTTAGAGTTATTAAGCGTATAAAGATAAGCTCTAAACCCATTTTTAATAAAATTACCATAAAGCGAATCTTCAATTTTATGATTTACTGATTGATCAATTTTATAATCGTAAGCCGAAATCCATTTGTTATTTTCATCATTAGGGATCGGGAATAGTTTTAAAGACATGCCTTCAACTGCATTATATAACAAACTAACACGCTGATCGGCTTCTTTAAATTCTTTCTGGAAACCATTTGGCACCTGAGCTTTATAAGCATCTTCAAGGTAAGGTGCTAATTTATACTCACCTCTTACTGTAAAAAAATCAGCTAGCGTAGCATATTTTTCTTCTTTATTTATGCCAATTAGTTTTCTTATAGAATCTCCTTTTTTAAGTTTTATGTAAATGATAGGCACATTATACCAAAGCAAAGGACTTTCTTGTATGGACAAGTATACCTGATTCGCATCAAAATCTTCATAAGTGTCGCTTTTGCTTAACTTACGGAGCATCTCTGACGCATATGTATTAACAGGCATCATACGCCCGCTAAGGTCTTGAATAACTAAATGTCCAAATTCATCAGCATGCGCCTTTGGAGTAATATTAGCTTTAATAATAGAATCGATTTGAGCCTTTGACGGCCTGGAATGATTGTGTCCATCATTTTCAGAATGTTGCTGCGAAAAGGCATTCAAACCAAAACATAACAACAATATGGATAACACTTTTGCCTTTTTGGCCTTTACCTTTTCTAATTGACGTTTTAAATCTGCAAAACGGGAGCCCCTAACAAATAAAATAGCCAGCATACCAAAGTAAAGCATAAAATACCCTATGTAAGTAAGTAGTGTACCCCAATAGTCATGATTTACAGATAAAATGGTTCCCTTTTCATCAGCATCAAAACTCGACTGAAAAAAACGATATCCGCGATGATCTAAAATATTATTCATAAATATTTTATAATCAAAATCTCCTTCTTGCTCATCTAAAACTGTAACCTGACTAGAGAACGCAGAATACCCTTTATCTGTTCCAGGATAGCGTTCCGCTTCAAAATCATTCAACTTTATTTTAAATGGCAGCTCTAATACTTTCGATCCGTATTTAAAGGTAAAATCCAAACCACCAACCTTAATTTGTTTAAAACCACCGCTAGATCCCTTACCTCCTAATAAGCCAATACGTTTAGTTTCGTTATTGGCAGACACTTTAAGTACTACGCCATCTACATCATTTTTTAAGATTTGCGCCTTTTGTACAACATCAAAAACACCTTTTATTACCGGTTTTGGAAACACTAACTGCATGTTACCAATTTTATATAACGATCGTAATACTAACGGTTGTAAACTATCTTTTACCAGCTTACCTCGAGCTTGTGTAGCCATGGTCATGTAACTCCCCTCAAAAGGCGATTGTATTGTTAAACCATCTTTAGAATGCGTAATATTTATTGCACCATTAGTAGGTTTATTGAGTGCTATTAATACATTATGAACATTAGCAACTTCACCAACTTTTAAAAAATGATTATGCGCACCATTACCTCCGGCTTCAACCAGTTTTAAATACGCTTCTCCTGTTTCATTTGGAATAATATCTTCTTCAGCTCCAACAATAAACTTTTCTAATTCAATAGTAACTGGTTGTTTATTGTATGCCGTTTCAATCTTAAAATCATTTTTTAGACGACCGGAAAAGTCTACCTTTTTTCCAATAGGCAATCGTTGTTTTAAGCCATCAATCTCATAGTCCCCGTCTATATAAGTAATTATATATGTTTCTTGTGAAAGAAAAGTATTTTCTGTGGCTCCTTCCCTAATAGCCATCATACCTTCAAAACTCACATAGCGTGTAATAAAAGCACCCAGCAAAATAAAAATAAAAGCCAGGTGAAGTATTAAAGTTGCCCATTTTTCTTTTTTGTATAATCTGAAACGAAAAATATTTCCTGTAAAATTGATTACAAAAAACACCATAATAGTTTCGAACCACCAGGTATTATAAATTAAATTCCTTGTATATGGCGTGGGAGATGTGTCTTGTCCTGCGTCTAAAAATGTACCCACTGCCATAGCGGCAGCAAAGGCAATAAATAAAATAGCAGTAAGTCTGGTAGAGAAAAGAATTTTGGCGAGTTTATTTTGCATAATAATAAGCCTTTTTTAGGTCGTGCAAATTTAAGGATTTTAGTTGATTTTGCTATGTTAAAATTTGAAAGTATTGATACAAATACACTAATAATTAGTTACAGCTCACCACAAATAAAAACCGGCTATTGAGATTGTCTGGCTTCAAATATTTTTAAATATAGAAAAGTGCCCATTTTTCTGGCACGTCGTTTAGCATTTTCTGCATAATCGCCTTTAAAAAGTTCATCAATAGTTTCAAACCAAAGATTTAACCATAGTCCAAAATGTAATTCTGTAATACTATTGTTGTTATTTTCATCAACTTTCACATGGGCTTCTAATGGATCACCTACATATCTGGTTTTTAAAAACAAACTCGATTCCCAAAATGTAGTTAATCTGTCTAAATGTGCATCCCAATCTTTAATTGTATCATTAAAAAAAGGTCCCAAAACAGGATCCTTTCTAACTTTTATATAGAATGATGACACCAATAAAAAAATATCAGCTCTGGTTTTAATATCTTTTTTATTCATAGTAAACAAAGATAAGGCATAAGTCTTTTATATGATACAATACTTACTTATTTTAGCAGTATGATTTCAGTAGTAATTCTTGGCGCTGGCAATGTGGCCACTCACCTATACAAAGCTTTCAAAAAAGCTAATAATATCAGAGTAAATCAGTGGTTTAACAGAAGTTTAAGCGCTATTAATTCATATAAAAGTGATGTTGAAGTTATTGACGACTTATCGCTATTAAAAGATGCCGATGTATATATTATTGCCGTTAGCGATGATGCCATTTCAGAACTATCAGAACAGCTTCCTTTTAAAAACAGATTAGTTGTACATACCTCTGGTAGTGTAAGTATATATGATATCAATAAAAAACAAAAGCGTGGTGTTTTTTATCCGTTACAAACTTTTAGTAAAAATGCTGAAATGGATTTTGCCAGTGTCCCTATTTGCATAGAAACTATTGGTGGAGGCGAGCACTACAATCTTCTTAAAAACATGGCAATATCTATAGGAAGTCCGACCAAAAAAGTTAATAGCGATCAGCGTCGTGTATTACATTTAGCTGCAGTTTTTGTTAATAATTTCACAAATCAACTATATAGAATTGGGCATGAAATAACCGAAAGCGAAGGTGCTGAATTCGATTTATTGAAACCATTAATTCTTGAAACGGCAAAAAAAGTCCAGGAATTATCACCTTATATGGCACAAACCGGGCCAGCAAAACGCCACGACAAAAAAACCATAAAAAAACAGCTAAAACAGTTAAGCAACAAACACCATAAAGAGATTTACGAATTGCTAACCAATTCAATACAGCAAACACATGGAAGAAAAAAGTTATAAAGAATATTTAGAACACATTACCACATTTATTTTTGATGTTGATGGCGTACTTACAGACTGCACAGTTACTGTTACCGGTACTGGTGAATTACTGCGCAGAATGAATATGAAAGACGGATACGCATTAAAAACGGCTGTTGATAAAAACTTTAATGTTTGTATAATTTCCGGTGGTACGAACAAAGGGGTTCGTATACGCTTGGAAGGTTTAGGTATAAAAGACATCTATTTAGGTGCTCACAACAAAATTGAACAGCTTAAAGATTACCTTAATAAAAAAGGTATTAAATCTGAAAATGTATTATATATGGGAGATGACATTCCAGATTTCCCTGTAATGAAACAAATTGGTTTACCGTGTTGCCCTCAAGACGCTGCACCGGAAATAAAAAATATTTCGAAATACATCTCACATAAAAAAGGAGGCAAAGGCGCCGTGCGTGATGTTGTTGAACAAGTACTAAAAGTACAGGGTAAATGGAATGGCAGTTTTAGTGCTAAATACGATTAAATATTGGCTAGAAACAAAAGAAGACATAACATAGGGTTTGGTTATATAGGTTTTGGAAATAATCACAGTGTATTTAATCAAAAAACCAATAAAGCTTTTTCTACTTTAAAAGATAAGCTTAACGAAGAGACTCATTTTCATTTTAAACTTAATTTTTCGCATAAAAAGCTAACAAAGGCAGAAAGAGAACGTATTAAAAACAGCATTAGAAAAAATGAAAAAAGAAAATCTATTCAAGCTTTTGTTATAACACTTTTGGTGCTTTTTATCATTATTGTAACTTTCCGGGAATATATTATATACGCCGTTAATAATAGAACTAAACCTTATTTATAATATTGCTTTTGGACTTTTTAAACCTGATACGCTGGAAAAATTTAATAATGATTGTACTTGTACAATTATTAGTTAAATATGCTTTTTTAATACCATTTGGATTAACATTTGGATTAACCACATTACAAATTTCAATTTTAATTTTGGCTACAGTTTGTATTGCTGCCGCCGGAAATATAATTAATGACATTTATGATGTTGAAACCGATTTTGTAAACAAACCAGAACAATTAATTATTGGAACATCTATTTCCGAAAAAACGGCATACAATCTTTTTATTATATTTAATTTAATAGGTGTTGGCTTAGGATATTATCTATCACAATCTGTTGGAAGAAGCGGGTTTTTCTCAATTTTTGTTATCATTTCTGCTCTACTTTATGTGTACGCTTCCTACTTAAAACAATCTTTCTTAATTGGGAATATTATTATCTCCATATTAGTGGCCCTAAGCATTGTTGTTGTGGGTATATTTGAATTATTACCTGTAATTACTGCAGAAAACAGGCAAACACTTTATAGCTTTTTCAGAATAATTTTAGATTATGCTCTATTTGCTTTTATAATAAACCTCATTCGTGAAATTGCAAAAGATATTGAAGATATTGATGGTGATTATAAAGCAGGTATGCGAACACTTCCTATTGTTATTGGCAGAGAACGTGCTGGAAACATTCTTTTTGTTTTGTCTCTTATTCCGCTTGTTGCAGTGTCGTATTACGTTATAAATTCTTTATACAAAAATCAAATAGCGGTTATCTATTTTTTAGTCTTCGTTATCGCTCCATTGCTTTATATAAGCATCAAAGCGTTTAGTGCAAAAACAAAAAAAGAGTATCATCATATTAGCACTATATTAAAATTAGTGATGTTTTTCGGGATGCTTTCCTTACTTTTATATAGGTTTATTTAACTTTAGTAAAAACAGAAAATCCCAGGTATTTTTACGACAAAGCAGAATGTCGTAAAAATGTGCATAGAAAGCCGCTATCAATCTTTCGTTTTCTGAATAGCTTTGAGAAAAATTATTTATTATGAATTCAATCGGTAATAAAATTTTAGAAATCCGAAAATCAAAAGGGTTAACTCAAGAAGAATTGGCTGAGCTTTCAAAAGTTAACTTAAGGACAATTCAAAGAATTGAAAATAATGAAAATGAACCCAGAGGAAAAACATTAGATTTAATCTGTAACGCCCTTCAAATAAATAGCACTCATTTTACAAATAAAAATAAAAAAAAGGCAAGTGAATCTATTGGAGCATTTATAATTAATGGAGTATTTCTCATTCTGTTAAATTTACTTCTGATGTCAATCATTGGGTTTCTAACTTTAGACTCTAACGCTAATGCTAATAGCCGAATTGGTGCGTTCTTATTAAGTTTTCTCATTCCTTTCTTTATTGTACTATTAACACAAAAGATGAATCCATTTAAAAGAGTGCTAAAATTTGGATCTGGTTTTTTAATTTATATTGTTATGCTAATACTAATTCAAGGGTTAAAAGAAGGCTTACAGATTGGTATTCGGACTGGCATGTATTTTTGTTTAATACTTTCAGTTGGAGTCTTATATTACGGGAAGCCTATACTTAAATTAATAAAATGAAATGCTAAACCAAAGACTAAAAAGCCATCATATTATTTTAGCATCCGGATCTCCCAGGCGTCAGGATTTTTTTAGAAATTTAGGCTTAGATTTCGAAATTAGATTAAAGCCGGTAAAAGAAGAATACCCCTCTCGATTAACCCATTTTGAAATCAGTAATTATTTAGCACAATTAAAAGCACTTCCTTTTAAAACCGAATTAAAGCCTAAGGATATACTTATTACAAGCGATACTATTGTTTGGCACAACAACAAAGCTTTAGGTAAACCCAGAGACAAAAACGAAGCCTTTGCTATTTTAAAAACGTTAAGCGATGCCACCCATGAAGTAATTACATCGGTGTGCTTTAGCACGACCACCTATGAAAAAACAATACATAACATCACCAAAGTAACTTTTAAGAAATTGTCTGATGATGAAATTAATTTCTATATAAAAAACTACAAACCATTTGATAAAGCTGGCGCTTATGGAATTCAAGATTGGATTGGCCAAATAGGAGTAACAAAAATTGAAGGTTCTTATTTTAACGTTATGGGCTTACCTGTTCATGCTGTTTACAAAACGTTAAATGATATTGCTGATGCTTCATAAATTTGTAAATTTATCTATCTATAAATTTTATCATAATGAAACATTTAATAAATATCAAAACACCCTTTTGGCTGGTTATTGGGGTTTTTACACTAGTTTCTTCTTGCAAAAGTGATCCAAAAAAAGACATATTAGCTCTAAATTCAGAAGTAAAAGTAATTGCAAACAATACTTTTGAATTTAAAGAACCCTCAGAAAAATTTAAAGCCTATTGGTATGCTGGTCAAGCCGAAGTCACTTCGTATACCTTAGAACAGGCACGCTATGGTGAAATTAGAAATGGTAAAGCGGTTTTAATTTATGTTACCGAAGATTTTCTGCCCAAAAAGCAAGTCAAAGCCGATAATAGAAACCCTAACAATATTTCTGTTTTAAAACTAAATGCAACTAAAAAATTTAATACTGGCTTGTATCCATATTCTATAATGCAAAGTACGTTTTACCCCGTTTCAAATAACCAGCATGCTATAAAAGTAACTAGTTCTATGCAAGAATGGTGCGGACATGTTTATACCCAATTGAATAACAAAAAGCAGTTTGAAATTACTGCCCATTCATATTTTGAAAATGAAGGGGATCAAAATTTTAAATTAGACAAAGCTATTTTAGAAAATGAAATATGGACACAATTACGAATCAACCCAAAATCATTACCAACTGGAAGTTTACAAGTTATCCCATCTTTTGAATATAGCCGATTAAGACATACAAAATTAAAAGCTTATCATGCTGAAGCAACTTTATCAGACAATACATACGCCATTAATTATCCAGAATTAAATAGAAGTTTGATCATAAGATTTAATAGTAATTTTCCTTACGATATATTAGGATGGGAAGAGACTTTTAAAAGTGGGTTTGGCAAAAATGCAAAAACTTTAACTACAAAAGCAACGAAATTAAAAACTATTAAATCGGCGTATTGGGGAAAGAATAAAAATAAAGATGAAGTTTTACGTGAGGAGTTGAAATTGCAATAGTTCTTGTATCTTTGCCATAGGTTTTAATGCAAAACTTATGGCAAACATTTTTGATACCTACAGCGATGAGATTATAAGATCATCTATTGTTTTTGGCGTTTTTTTTGTTCTTCAATTAATTGCTAGACTTATTGTTAGAACCATAGGAAGATCAAAAAAAATACTTACCAGTCGCGCAAGACTAGTTGGTCGTTATTTTACAATCTCCCTTTTATTTATAGCATTACTAATTATAGCCTTTATTTTTGGCGTTAATGTTGATGATTTAGTTGTTGTTTTTTCTTCGGTATTTGCTGTTTTAGGCATTACTCTATTTGCAAATTGGTCCATTTTAAGTAACGTAACTTCTGGCATTGTTATGTTTTTTTCTTTTCCATATAAAATAGGTGACAAAATTAAAATTCATGATAAAGACCATGAAATAGAAGCCCTTATTGAAGATATCCGTTCATTTCAAATTCACTTAAGGAAAGATAACGGCGACTTAGTAACGTATCCCAATAGCTTACTACTACAAAAAGCTGTTACATTAATAGAAAAAGATGCTTACGATAAATAAAAAGTTAAAACTTTTTAATCATAAGTTAAAGAAACATTAAAAGCTACCTCTTGGCTGTTTTACTTTCCTATATTTGGTTTTTAGCTAACTAAAATGATCATGCAGAAATATCTATTTTCTATACTTACGACCACAGTTCTTTTTTTTAATTTACAAGCTCAAAAGCCCAAAACACCTTCATCATCGAAGATTTACGAGGCTATTCAAAAACTAAATTTTTTAGGTTCAGTTTTATATGTCGCGGCACATCCCGATGATGAGAATACACGACTTATTTCATATATGTCTAATCATGTAAAAGCACGCACGGGCTATTTATCCCTTACAAGAGGAGATGGTGGTCAAAACCTAATTGGACCAGAACTCAGAGAACTTTTAGGTGTTATACGTACTCAAGAGTTGCTTGCTGCAAGACGTGTAGATGGCGGTGAACAATTTTTTACCAGAGCAAACGATTTTGGTTATTCTAAACATCCAGATGAAACCTTAACAATTTGGAACAAAACTGAAGTTTTAAGTGATGTGGTTTTAGCCATTAGAAAATTTAAACCTGATGTTATTATTAATCGATTTGATCACAGAACACCTGGCAGAACTCACGGACATCATACAACTTCTGCTATGCTAAGTATGGAGGCTTTTGACCTGGCAAACGACAAATCTGCATTCCCTGATTTGACAAAAGATATAGGCCTATGGCAACCAAAACGTTTATTTTTTAACACTAGCTGGTGGTTTTACGGTAGTCAAGAAAATTTTGAAAAAGCAGATAAAAGCAATATGATACATTTTAATATTGGCACCTACTATCCGCTTAAAGGCTTATCAAATAATGAGATTGCTGCCTTAGCAAGTAGTCAACATCTATGTCAAGGTTTTGGTCGGTTATCACAACGGGGATCGCAAGAAGAATACATTGAGTTTTTAAAAGGAACTCCTTTAACAGATAACAAAAATATTTTTGCAGGTATTGATACATCCTGGAGTCGTATAAAAGGAGGAAAAGCGATAGGAGACATTTTATACGATGTAGAAAACAACTTTAATTTTAAAAACCCTTCACAGCATATTCCACAATTACTGGAAGCCTTTCAATTACTTCAAAATATAGAAGATAAACATTGGAAAACTCAAAAAAGCAAAGCGTTAAAAACCATTATTGAAATGTGTTCTGGTTTATATTTAGAAGCTTCAGCAGATACAAATTGGGCAACTTCAAACGAAAATATAAACATTAACATTGAAGCACTTAATAGAAGTGATGTGTTAATAAACCTGGTAAGTTTAAACCATGATAATCATTTAAACATTTCAAAAAACATAATCTTAAAAAATAATATCAAATACAATTTTAAAGAAGTAATAAAAATTAATGCTGATGCAACCCCTACTACACCGTATTGGTTGAGTGAAAAGGGATCATTAGGGATGTATAAAGTTGATGATACTGCATTAATAGGTTTAGCTGAAACCCCTAGACTTTATCATGTTGATTTCAACCTTTTAATTAACAATGTACCGTTAACCATAACAAAACCGATAGTACACAGATACTCAAAACCAGAAAAAGGAGAGCTCTACAAACCTTTCGAGGTTATTCCTGAAGCATCTGCAAAGATCACTGAAAAAGTCATCATTTTTGAAAATGACAAACAGCGAGATATAACCCTAACGGTTAAGGCTGGAAGAGATAATCTCGAAGGTTTTGCCGAAGTTTGTCATCCTAACGACTGGAGTGTATACCCAAAAAATCAAAAGGTTTCAATTGCACATAAAGGCGAAGAACAAACCCTTGTTTTTAC
Source organism: Wocania sp. (assembly GCA_965224845.1). Classification (GTDB taxonomy): domain Bacteria; phylum Bacteroidota; class Bacteroidia; order Flavobacteriales; family Flavobacteriaceae; genus Wocania_A. The sequence continues at coordinate 37,171 of CBDDAJ010000013.1, read as the reverse complement.
CATCATTCCACCCAAAAACAAGAGTGAAGGTTACATAAGCCCAATTGTTACTATTAATGAGGAAAAATACACCAAGGAGCTTATCGAAATTGATTACAGTCATATACCATTTCAAACCGTTTTGCTTCCTAGTGAGAGTAAGATTGTGCGTTTAGACATTAAAAAGAAAGGTGAGAATATTGGTTATATACAGGGTGCTGGTGATGCCGTTCCGGAAAGCTTACGACAAATTGGATATAACGTTCGCGTGATAACACCAGACGAAATAGACACTGAAACATTAAGTAGATTTGATGCCGTTGTAGTTGGTATTAGAGCATATAACGTTCTTGACGAATTACAATTCAAACAGCAACAATTATTTGATTTTGTTAAAAATGGAGGGAACATTATTGTACAATACAACACAAGCTACAGGCTAAAAACAAACACACTGGCACCATACAAATTAAAACTATCGCGAGATCGGGTAACAAACGAGAATGCAGAAGTTCGATTTTTAAACCCTGAGCATCCCATACTCCATTACCCAAATAAGATTACTCAGCAAGATTTTGAAGGCTGGACGCAAGAACGTGGTTTATATTTTCCTAATGCATGGGGTGACGAGTTCACTCCTATTCTATCTATGAATGATAAAGGGGAAACACAAAAGGACGGAAGTTTGTTAGTTGCTAAATACGGAAAGGGCCATTATATATATACCGGATTAAGTTTCTTTAGAGAATTTCCTGAAGGCGTCTCTGGAGCGTATCGATTATTTGCAAACATGCTATCTATTGGAAAAGAAGATTTAAAACTGGAAGACAAACTAAATGATTAAATATGACTGAAGACAAACCCAAAAAACAACCTTGGTTAAAACTGTATTCTATAGTTTTAATAGCCAATGCCATCTACATTTTAGTGTTTTATCTAATCATGCAAATTTTTTAATATGCAAACATTAAATTGGATAGATTGGGTTGTTTTAATTGTTACATTGCTAACCATTGTTGGTTATGGTACATGGAAAACCAGAGGAAGTAAAAGCGTACAAGACTATGTAAAAGGAGGCAACTCAACAAAATGGTGGACTATTGGTTTGTCTGTAATGGCAACTCAAGCCAGTGCCATAACATTTTTATCTACTACAGGTCAAGCCTTTTCAGACGGTATGGGTTTTGTACAATTTTACTTTGGGTTACCCATTGCCATGGTAATTATATGCTTAGTTTTTATTCCATTATACCATCGTTTAAAAGTTTATACCGCCTATGAGTTTTTAGAAAACCGTTTCGATCTTAAAACCAGAAGTCTTACTGCTATTCTATTTTTAATTCAGCGCGGTTTGGCAGCAGGAATTACCATTTTTGCACCAGCCATAATTTTATCTGTAGTATTAGGATGGCCTATTACCTACCTTAATATTTCTATAGGGGTTTTAGTTATTATATATACTGTTTCTGGAGGCACCAAAGCAGTTACCGTAACTCAGAAACAACAAATGTTTGTCATTTTTGCAGGTATGCTTGCTGCTTTATTTATCATTTTAAATTTAATTCCAGATGATGTTTCATTCCCAAAAGCATTAGATATTGCAGGAGCAAGTGGAAAAATGGAGGTTTTAGATTTTTCGTTTGATCTGGAAAACAGATACACGGTTTGGACTGGTTTAATTGGTGGAACGTTTTTAGCATTATCTTATTTTGGAACAGACCAAAGCCAAGTACAGCGTTACTTGTCTGGAAAATCAATGAAGGAAATGCAAATGGGACTAATCTTTAATGGCTTATTAAAAGTACCTATGCAATTCTTCATTTTATTGGTTGGCGTTATGGTATTTGTTTTTTATCAATTTAATCCGGCTCCACTAAACTTTATTGACTCTTCAACTGAAAAAGTATTAGCTTCTCAATATTCGCAACAATATCGGGATCTTCAAGACAAGCAAAACTTACTTTTCAAAGAAAAAAAGGCATTAAGCATACAGCTTTCAAAAACTGATGACAGCAACTTACGGCAAAAACTATTTGTTTTAGATAGTATTGAAAAAACACATCGTTTAGAATCAAAATATTTAATTAAGCGAGCCATTGATACATCTTATGCCAACAAATACGATAAACTAAAAAAAGAATTATTAGCTTTAAAAAGCAATACAAACGGTAATGCTTATAAGGCAAAGAAAGAAGAATTAAATGATTGGTATAAAGAATCTGCTAAAGATACCAATACCAATGATAGGGATTATATGTTTATTACATTTATCCTCAAACATCTTCCTAAAGGACTTATTGGTTTATTACTTGCTGTAATACTTTCGGCAGCTATGTCGTCAACAGCATCAGAAATAAATGCTCTTGCCACTATCACATCTATAGATTTATATGGCAGAAACCTTAAAGAAGAAAAAGACGAAACCCATATGGTTAAAGCAACAAAGGTATTTACACTTGTTTGGGGCATTGTTGCAATAATCATTGCTTGTTTTGCTAATCTTGCTGAAAACTTAATACAACTGGTTAACATTATCGGATCCATTTTTTATGGTAATGTATTAGGTGTTTTTCTATTGGCATTTTTCTTTAAATTCATAAAAGGCAATGCCGTTTTTATTGCAGCAATAATTACTCAAATTATTATTATTTCTTTATACTTTCTTGACGAGAACAATATTATAAACCTCCCCTATTTATGGCTTAACCTTGTTGGTTGTGTATTAGTTATTGCAATGGCATGTATTTTACAATTACTCTTAAAGAATGACAAAACGCCTGCATCATAAAACTATTCGTTGGGGCATTATTGGCTTAGGCAACATAGCTAACAAGTTTGCTCAAGATTTATTAACTGTTAAAAACTGTAAGCTATATGCAGTGGCTTCCAGAAATCAAGAAAAGGCCAGTGCATTTGCATCAAAATATAATGCAGTTAAAGCTTATAGTAATTATGAAGCTTTAACAAAAGACCCCAATATTGATGCCGTTTATATTGCAACACCGCATGCATTTCATAAAACACATACACTTTTATGTTTAGAGCAAGGCATAGCTGTTTTATGCGAAAAGCCTTTTGCAATGCATACTAATGAAGTTGATATAATGATTGCTAAGGCCAAAGAAAAGCATGTACTTTTAATGGAAGCACTTTGGACATATTTTTTGCCTCATTATCAGTTTGTTTTAAAAGAGTTAGCTGGTAAAACATATGGTAATATTATTAAGCTAGAAGCCGATTTTGGTTTTAAATCTAATCATAGTAAATCATCACGTGTTTGGAAAAAATCGTTAGGCGGTGGTAGTCTTTTAGATATTGGTATCTATCCTGTTTTCGCGGCTTTATCTACTTTGGGTAAGCCTAAAAACATTACAGCTCAAGCCACATTTGAAGAAACAGAAGTAGACTCTAGCTGCACTATAACATTTAATTATCATCATGGGGTTACAGCATTTCTAAAAAGCTCTTTTTTAGAAAACACTCCTACAGAAGCCGTTTTTTATTGCGAAAAAGGCACAATTAAAATTAACACACAGTTTCATCGGCCAACCACAGTTACCCTAATAACTTTAGAAGGAAAAGAGGAAACCATCAATTTTAATTACAAAACCTTAGGTTATAATTACGAAATCGAACATTTTAATAAACTCCTTAGAGACCAAAAGATTGAAAGTGATATCATGACATTTCAATTTAGTAAACAACTTATCCAAATTTTAGATAACGTTAGGCGTATTATCAATCTCAATTATTAAATCAAAAAAAAGCGCAACTTTAAAAGTCGCGCTTAAAATATTACGTTCTAGAATCTCTAATTATTATCTAGTCCGGGTATCAAAGAACTCTAAACTTACATCGCCCCCCATTCCTTTAATACTTCTTCGTTCTTTTTTACATATGGCGCATAATTTGATTCTTTAGCCAATTCTAAAGAACGTTTAGCAGCAGCAATAGCAGATTTTTTTTGTCCAGCTTTTGCATGAATTAAGGCTTGCTGATGTATATACCAAAAACGAGGCTTTTCATTAGTCATTTCAATAGCCTTATCAATCCATTTTACGGCCTTATTAATATCTTTTCCAGATTCTAAATGATAAACCGCTGCATTAAAGTAATCTCCGGCAGAAGGCCCATTCATAACTTTTGTAATACTTTCAGAAACTTTAGTATCTGTAGGTACAGTAAATGGTACAGCTACATAAGATTTTTCCCAAATCATATCCAGTGTACCTCCGGTATTGGTAATATTATTAATATCTAAAGTAAAGGTCTCTACGCTAAAAGGCACCTCATGCACATCAACCTTAGCAGTAGCTACAACCTTAGTGTCGTCCCACTCTCTTGGTGTTCCCCAATTACTAGAATCGCTATAAAGTATAACATCCCATTGCTTGGCAGAATTCAATTTTGTATATACAGCATAAGTACCCGCTTTAACATCTTGTCCTGCAAATTTTATATCGTCACTAAACGTAATCTTAGTACAAGCATTTGCGCCAGTACGCCATGTGGTTCCATAAGGTTCTAAATCGCCAAATATTTTTCTTCCTTTAACACCAGGTCTAGAATATTCAATAGTTATATCGGTTAATCCAACTTTCTGTTCAATCTTACTAAAAGGGCTAGGTTGCGGTGTTTCTACTTGCGCATTTACCGAGTAAGCCATTGTTAATGCCATTAAAATTAATAGTAGTTTTTTCATTTTAAGTTTTTATTAGTTAATCAAATAATTGTTTATAATCCTATAAAATTAAGGAACAAAAAATCTTTTACTGTTAACAAAAGCTTAAAATAAGAGGTTGTATATTTACACTCGTAATTTAAGCGTTACCCAAAAGGGTTAGGCTTTCAGTAAAAGTTTATCCTAAGCAGAGTTAAAGAGCTTTCTGCCACAAGTACCAACAAAGCCTCAATCCTTAACGCGAGGTTAGAAGTTAGAAGTGTAGAAAGTTGAAAATAATTTTGAACAAAAAAATAATACCGGTCTAGTTTAAAATTAGAAATAAAAAAATACAAATGAAAAAATATTACGCAGAAACATTAGGTACGTTCGCCATGGTATTTTGTGGCTGTGGTGCTATGACAATTAATGAGGTTACAAATGGAAGTATTTCACATGTTGGAGTTGCCGTTACATGGGGACTCATCGTTATGGCAATGATATATGCTTTTGGAGAAATTTCAGGAGCACATTTTAACCCTGCAGTAACCATTGGTTTTGCTTTTGCAAAAAAATTTTCATGGCGTTTAGTTCCCAAGTACATTATAGCTCAAGCCATTGGAGCCATTTTAGCCTGTTTTATTTTATGGTTCTTATTCCCGGAGAGTCAGTTTTTAGGAGAAACAACACCTGCCAGTGGGTTTCCTCCCTACAAAGCTGCCATTTTAGAGTTTTTGCTCACCTTCTTTTTAATGGTGGTTATTATCAATGTTTCTACCGGAAGTAAAGAAATAGGGGTGATGGCCGGTATTGCCATCGGGGGCGTAATTCTTTTAGAAGCTATGTTTGCTGGCCCAATAACTAAAGCATCAATGAATCCTATCCGTTCTATTGCGCCTGCCATTTTTACAGGTAATTTTCAATATTTATGGCTTTATATCACTGCCCCTATTTTAGGCGCGATTGTTGCTGTTTCTAGTTGTAAACTGGTTAAAGATGATAAATGTTGTTAGAATTAAAACAAGTAATATGTTAATTTAATTCTAAGAAATTCGATAAATAAATAGTAAATATCATAGATTTTATTATATTGTCGAATTCTGTAACTAAATTATATTTAGCTAGGAAACAAAAACAGATTATAGATTAAAAAATATTTATGGAATTATTAGATAGAGCTTTAGAGTTTGAACAACGTAAGCATACTTTTAAAACAACTAGTGAACGTATTGAATCATCTAGAGAAGTTAAAGATCTTATTTTAAGTTTAAACACTATTTATAAAGAAAATAAAGATCCTGAAATTATGGATCTTATGAAACGTTTAACTGTGATTAAACAAAAAATTGAAAAAAGACTTAAAGGAAGACCTTAAATAAAGTTAAACAAAAAATGCGCTTTATAAGCGCATTTTTTTTGTCTATATTTATAATTCGAAAGATGAAGATTTATAGACTCCATAAAAAACAAAACTTACCCATAACCATAGATGAAGCCTGGGATTTCCTGTCAAATCCAAAAAATTTAAGTGCAATTACACCAGACTATATGGGTTTTAACATACTTTCCGGAGCAGATAAACCCATGTATGCAGGACAAATCATTCAATACATTGTTAAGCCAGTTTTAGGCATAAAAACAAAATGGGTTACAGAAATCACACACACGGTTAATAAAAATTATTTTGTAGATGAACAACGCTTTGGCCCTTATGCACTTTGGCATCACAAACATTTCATTAAAACTATTGAAGGTGGTGTAGAAATGGAAGATATTATTGACTATAAATTACCTTATGGCTTACTCGGACAATTAATCCACCCTATTTTAGTAAAACCAAAACTCGAAGAGCTCTTTAATTATAGAGCAAAAAAATTAGAAGAACGCTTTGGGATATACCCAAAACAATAGCACTATAAATGGCTCAACCCATAAATATATTTTGGTTTCGTAGAGATTTAAGACTTGAGGATAATAACGGGTTATTTAAAGCTCTAAAAGAAAAACACAAAGTACTTCCTATATTCATTTTCGATTCTGAAATATTAAAAAAGCTGCCAATAACTGATGCACGGGTTACTTTTATTTTTAAAACGCTTCAAAAAATAAATACAACCCTTAGAAACAAATATGAAAGTAGTATTGCCATGTTTTATGGTAAACCTATAGACATTTATAAACAGCTCATTAATGATTACAATATAAAAGGGGTTTTTACTAATCAGGATTACGAGCCCTATGCCAGAGAACGCGATCGGGAAATCAAAATCTTTTTGAATAAAAACAATATCGGCTTTAAAAGTTTCAAAGATCAAGTTGTATTTGAAAAAAACGACATTATAAAGCCCGATGGCAAACCTTATTTGGTTTACACCCCATATATGAAATCCTGGAAAAAAGCGTTTAATCAGGCGCATATAAAACCGTTTGATTCTGAGGCTTTATTAACGCATTTAGTTAAGAATAAATGTTCTCCAAACTTGAGTTTATCAGAAATTGGCTTTGAAAGTTCGCAACAACAGATAGCACCCTATCAAGTCTCTCCAGAATTAATACAAGACTATGAAGCAACGCGTAACTTTCCAGCAAAGAATAGCACATCTCGATTAGGGCCTCATTTACGTTTTGGGACTATTAGTATTCGGAGCATAATAAAAAGAGCCCTTGCTGAAACCAATAAAGTATTTTGTCAGGAATTAATCTGGCGTGAATTTTTTATGCAGATCCTTTGGCATTTTCCGCAAACTCAAACTCAAAGCTTTAAGCCAAAATATGATCGTATTATATGGCGAAATAATGAAGAGGAATTTAAAACTTGGTGTGAAGGAAAAACAGGGTATCCATTAGTTGATGCTGGCATGCGCCAACTAAATCAAACGGGATTTATGCATAACCGTGTGCGCATGCTGGTTGGAAGTTTTTTATGCAAACACCTACTAATTGATTGGCGTTGGGGTGAAGCTTATTTTGCCGAAAAACTACATGATTATGATATGGCAAGCAATATTGGTAACTGGCAGTGGGTTGCTGGTTGCGGTGTAGATGCGGCACCATACTTTAGAATATTTAACCCAACAACTCAAATTCAAAAGTTTGATAAAGACTTGGTATATATAAAAAAATGGGTCTCCGATTTTCAGGAACTCACCTATCCTACACCAATTGTTGACCATAAATTTGCTCGCGAACGTTGCTTAAAAACATACAAAGAAGCTCTAAACTGAAAATGATAACATTTCTTTAATATAATGTCATCAGATAAATATGTAATTTTAGTTTTAATTTTAAAACAAAAAGATCATGAATACTCAAGATGTAGCAAATCAATGGGCACAACTGTGTAGAGCAGGTAAAAATATGGAATGCATAGAACAACTATATGGAGATGATGTTGTTAGTAAAGAAATGCCTGGATACCCGGAAGAAGTTGTATCTGGCAAACAAAATGTATGGAATAAAAGCAAACAATGGCTGGATAATGTAGAAGAATTTCACGGAGGAGAAATATCTGACCCCGTTATAGCTGGTAATCATTTTACCAGTAAAATGTCTTTTGACGTTACTTTTAAAGACCGTGGCAGGCAACAAATGGAAGAAGTTTGTGTGTTTGAAGTAAACGATGGTAAAATTGTTAGCGAACAGTTTTTCTATACGATGTAACTATTTAAAATAAGCCTAAAAAAGCGATTGTAATTTTGCTTGTTATTAATCGCTATACTAAAACTAAAAGCTTCAATGTATGCATTGAAGCTTTTAATTTACAGTAATACTTATTTTCTTAAGCCTTAACACGTTCTATACGAGCACCAATAGCACGTAAGCGCTCATCAATATTTTCGTAACCTCTATCAATCTGTTCAATATTCATAATTGTAGATGTTCCTTTAGCCGAAAGTGCTGCAATTAATAATGAAACTCCAGCACGAATATCAGGAGAAGTCATGGTTGTGGCCTTCAAAGTTGATTTAAAATCATGCCCTATAACTGTAGCACGATGCGGATCACAAAGGATTATTTTAGCTCCCATGTCAATCAATTTATCAACAAAAAACAAACGGCTTTCAAACATTTTTTGATGTACTAATACGCTGCCTCTGGCTTGAGTAGCCACCACTAATATAATACTAAGCAAGTCTGGTGTAAATCCTGGCCATGGAGCATCAGAAATTGTTAAAATAGAACCATCAATATAGCTTTGTATTTCGTAACCATCGGTATGTGCTGGAATATGGATATTGTCACCTTGTTTTTCAACAGTAATTCCCAGTTTTCTAAATACACTAGGAATAACACCTAAATCATTCCAACTAACATTAGTAATAGTTAACTCACTTTTTGTCATAGCCGCCAAACCAATCCAGCTTCCTATTTCAATCATATCTGGAAGCATGCTATGCGCTGTGCCTCCTAAATTATTTACACCATCAATAATCAACATGTTAGAACCAATACCACTAATTTTGGCTCCCATCCTATTAAGCATTTTACATAATTGCTGCAAATAAGGTTCGCAAGCTGCGTTATATATAGTAGTTTTTCCTTCTGCCAAAACAGCAGCCATAACTATATTTGCCGTTCCGGTAACTGAAGCTTCTTCAAGCAACATATAAGTCCCTTTTAACTTATCGGCTTCAACGCCATAAAAATGGTCTTCTCTACTATATCTAAATTTTGCTCCAAGCTTAATAAAACCTTCAAAGTGAGTATCTAATCGGCGTCTTCCTATTTTATCGCCACCAGGTTTTGGAATATATCCCTTTCCAAAACGTGCTAACAACGGTCCAACAATCATTATAGACCCTCTTAAACCCTTTCCATCTTCCTTAAACTCCGGAGACTCTAAATATTCTAAATTCAGGTTATCGGCTTTAAAAGTATAGCTGCCCTGAGCTAGTTTTTCTATTTTAACACCAAGTTTTTTTAATAAACTTATTAGCTTATTAACATCAACTATATCAGGAATATTGTGTATTGTTACAAGTTCTGGAGTTAATAAAACAGCACACAAAATTTGTAATGCTTCATTTTTTGCACCCTGTGGTTGTATGCTTCCTTTTAGCTGATGGCCACCTTCTATTTTAAATGTATCCATAAATAAACCTAATAGCGCTTCCTTTGACGATTTGAGCTCTTTTTTTGATGCCCGCCTTTTTTATTGCCACTATACTTAGTTTTAGTACGCATTAAGCTTGATGAGTCTGATAAGTCTTCTTTAGAGTTTCTCAAATCTATTTTACCATTTGATAGCTCATATAAATGATTAAAAATAACAGCATCCTCTACCGTATCTTTATTCCAATTTAAAAAACACTTTTTCATATGATTGGCAATAGTATATAATAAAGCATCTTTTAGTGCTCCTTCCTCCCATGTATTTGCAACGTCGATCATGATCTTAATATTGTTCCCGTAAAAACGATATTTAGGATGATTCTGCGGATATTTTAAAGGTTCTGGACCTTCTTCAAGAAGCTCTTTTGATGGTTTTGGAAAAGGAGAATCTGCATCCAATTCAAAATTAGACATAATAAAAAGTTGATCCCATAATTTATGCTGAAAATCTGGGACGTCCCTTAAATGAGGTTGCATATTTCCCATTATAGAAATTATGGCCTTAGCTAATTTATTACGTTCTTCCTTTGTTTCTCTGGTCTTAGCATGATTAATCATTTTCTGCATGTGGCGCCCGTATTCCGGAATGATTAAATGCTCACGCTCTGTGTTGTATTCTAAATCGTCTATCAAAATAAATGTGTAGAGTTATACTGTTTTGCATGTAGTTGTTATGCTAGCGCAAAATACAAAAAAAATCTAAAGGCTTATAACACCTTCAACTTTTTCTGCAACTTCTTTATACTTTTCAATTACAGCATCTGGATTTCGCATAAGCAAATTAATAGATACACTTGTGTATTTACCATTTTTAGATGCCGTAGTGTTTATTACTGCTCCCATATTATCAAAAATAACTTCTAGCTTGGCTATTTTTTTTAAATCTGATTTTACAATAAACTTATATAAATATTCTGCCGGCCAATTAGCTGTTTCGTGCAATTGCCCTTTTAATTTTTCGTAAAATTCTTCCGAATTTGGAGTTGTACTCATAAATTATTTAATAAGTTGCAAAGATACTGTTTATTTGTATTTTTTTTATAAGAGTTAAATCACGAATTTTACAGCATAAATCTTGCCAATTTGAATATTAAAAAAAACGTTATTACCGGCGGTCCAGGAACAGGAAAAACTTCAATAATAAATGCTTTGAAGCAAAAGAACTTTTATTGCTTTGATGAAGTAATAAGAGCATTGACCTTAGAAACTAAAAACGAAGTAGATGCCTCTTCTCATGTTTCTAACCCCATTGCATTTGCAAATGATCCTTTAGATTTTAATACCAGGTTGCTAAATGGCCGTATTGAACAATTTAACCAGGCAAATACTTTAAATAAGACCTTAAGTTTTTTTGACCGTGGAATACCCGATGTATTAGCCTATATGGATTATTTTAATCAGGACTATGGCGATTTATTTACAACGGCCTGTAAAGAACATATCTATTCTACCATTTTTTTGCTTCCTCCTTGGAAGGCCATTTACAAGACAGATAATGAGCGATTTGAAACTTATGATGAAGCTGTAAAAATTCACGAACATTTGGTAATTACTTATAAAAGATTTGGATATAATATTATTGAAGTTCCATTTGGAACCGTTGAAGCGCGTACCAACTATATTATAAATAATATGTAAACCTGTGGCGCATCCTATAAACATATTAGAGCGTTATTGGAAATTCACCGAGTTTAAACCCAATCAAGAAGCAATTATTAATGCTGTACTTGATGGTGAAGACACTTTTGCTTTACTACCAACTGGTGGTGGTAAATCGATTTGCTTTCAAATTCCTGCATTAGTAAGAAAAGGGATTTGTATTGTTATTTCGCCATTAATTGCGTTAATGAAAGATCAGGTACAACAGTTAAATAATAAAGGTATTAAAGCTTTGGCACTTACAAGTGGTATTTCGTATAACGAATTAGATACGCTTTTAGATAATTGCATCTATGGTAACTATAAGTTTTTATACCTGTCGCCTGAACGCCTACAGCAAGAATTAGTACAAGATCGTATCAGACAAATGCACGTTAATTTAATTGCTGTCGACGAAGCGCATTGTATCTCACAATGGGGAAGTGACTTTAGACCCGCTTATAAAAACATTACACTTTTACGCCAATTGCAACCTAGCGTAAATGTAATTGCTTTAACAGCTTCCGCAAAACCGGATGTTATTAAAGATATTACCAAAGAACTTGAACTTATTCAACCCAAAATATTTAAACAATCGTTTTTCAGATCCAATCTAGCTTACATGGTATACCATGAAAACGATAAATACTACCGTATTGAACGTATCTTAAACAAGCACAAAGCCCCGTCAATTATTTATGTAAGAAACAGAAAACTAACACTAGAGGTATCGTCTTTTTTAGAATCAAAAGCCATTGCGGCAACCTATTATCATGGAGGACTTTCAAATGACGAAAAAAATGCAAATATGACTGCTTGGTTAAACAATCAAAAACAAGTTATGGTTGCTACGAACGCATTTGGTATGGGTATTGACAAACCAGATGTAAAAACGGTTATTCATTTAAACCTGCCGGAAAGTTTAGAAAGTTATTTTCAAGAAGCTGGTCGTGCCGGCAGAAACGGTAATAAAGCTTTTGCTGTTATTTTAAAAAACAACAGCGATCCCGTTTTAGTTAAAAATCAGTTTTTAAACGTTTTACCAACTGTAGCTTTTGTAAAACAGGTATACCGAAAACTGTGTAGTTATTTTCAAATCTCTTATGGTGAGGGTGTATACAGCACTCATGATTTCGACTTTAACACCTTCTGTAAAACCTATCATTTTAGCCCGGTTTTAAGTTATAATGCTTTATTGCTTTTAGATAGAAATAGTATCATAACATTGTCTAAGCAGTTTAAAAACAAAGTCACCGTTCAATTTATCATTTCCAGTGCTGCTTTATTTAATTATCTTGAAACCCATCAAGAATTCAATATTATAGTAAAATCGATACTTAGAATGTATGGTGGTATTTTTGACCATATTACTAAAATTGATCTAAATCGTATTGTAGAAAAGACTTCGGTTACAGCATCTCAACTTATTAATACTTTATATGAGTTAGAAAAGAATCAAATTATTACTCTAAACTTAGCGCAAACCGATGCACAAATTACTTTTATTCAACCACGTGAGGATGATAAAACCATTAACCGAATCGCTTCTATAATTGAACAACAAAATAAGTTAAAACAACGGCAAGTAAATTGTATGCTTGATTATGTAGAAAATAATACCACTTGCAAAAGCATGCAACTACTCGCTTATTTTGGTGAGAAAGATATAACACCTTGTGGTATCTGTTCAGTTTGCATAGAAACTAAAAAAAACTCTACGCCAAAGGATATTAATACTATAAAAAAGCGTATTATAGAATTACTAGAAAATGGTGCCCTTTCTTCCAGAATAATTAGTACCACATTAAATTGTCCAGAAGAAGACGTTAAAACCGTTTTAAAGCTCTTATTAGAGCACAACATTATTACAATAACACAAACAAACACATATAAATTAAGTCATTTATGAGGGATTTAAGAATTGTTTTTATGGGCACGCCAGATTTTGCTGTTGCTACTTTAAAAACATTAGTAGAAAACAAGTATAATATCGTTGGCGTTATTACTGCTCCAGACAAGCCTGCTGGCCGTGGCAGGAAACTTAACGAAAGTGCAGTAAAGCGATATGCAAAGTCTGTTGGCTTAAACATTTTACAACCAACCAATTTAAAAAGCGGTGATTTTACAGATGAATTAAAAGCTTTAAATGCAAACCTCCAAATAGTAGTTGCTTTTAGAATGTTACCTAAAGTGGTTTGGCAAATGCCAAAATATGGCACATTTAATTTACATGCCTCGTTATTGCCAAATTACCGTGGGGCAGCTCCCATTAATTGGGCTATTATTAATGGTGAAACCCGAACTGGTGTTTCAACTTTTTTTATAGATGAAAAAATTGATACTGGCGAAATGATTCTTCAAGAAAGCATTCAAATTGATTCTGATGAAAATGCCGGAAGTTTACATGATAAATTAATGGATATTGGAAGCCAACTGGTTTTAAAAACGGTATCTCTAATTGAACATGCTAAGGTAAAAACTATACCGCAAATTGATTCTGATGAAAACAAAACAGCTTATAAACTAAACAAAGACAATTGTAAAATAGATTGGAACGATGCCTTAAAAAACATATATAATAAAATACGTGGTTTAAGCCCCTATCCGGCAGCTTGGAGTACTTTAATTAATGGAGAAGAAACACTAAGTATTAAAATTTATAAAGCAGAAAAAGAAAATGCACATCATTTTTTAGAGATTGGGCGTGTTATTTCTAATAAAAAAGAATTAAAAGTTGCAGCCCCAAAAGGTTACATTATTATAAAAGAAATTAAGCTTCCAGGTAAACGCACTATGGATGTAAAATCGCTTTTAAATGGATACACATTTCACACCAATGCTAAAATGCTCTAAACCCTTATTAACACTGATATTATAAAAACATCGACAAAATGCATGTTCTTTATTAACAAAAGTATTAAGTTATCAACAATAGTATGTATTTCCCTTGCTATTACTTGCATGATTGCATAATCCGTATAAATTTGTAGAGGATTTAACAAAAATGTTTAACCAATTTATTAATAATTAAATTTTATATTATGAACAAAACAGATTTAATCGACGCAATGGCAGAACACGCAGGAATTACTAAAGCTGCTGCAAAGAAAGCTTTAGAATGCGCAATCATTGAAATTGAAGGAGCTTTACAAAAAGGTAACCGAGTTTCTTTAGTAGGATTTGGATCTTGGTCAGTTTCTAGAAGAGCTGCAAGAGAAGGAAGAAACCCTCAAACAGGAGCAACTATCAAAATCAAAGCTAAAAACGTAGTAAAGTTTAAAGCTGGATCTGATTTATCAAATGCAGTAAACTAATATTTACTTCAAATATATTCTTGAAATGCCTTCAATTATTGGAGGCATTTTTTGTGGATTATAAGCAAACAGTTGCATTTTTAATAAATAAATATTAGATTTAGTTACTAATTCCTCAAAAAAATGATTACAACTAAACCAAGAAAAGGTAATTTGTTAATCGCAGAACCTGCTATAATCGGAGATGTTTCTTTTAACCGCTCTATAGTTTTGCTAGCAGATCATTCGCATGAAGGTTCTATAGGCTTTATACTTAATAAACCTTTAGAATATACCATTAGTGATTTGGTTCCAGAAATTGAAGCAAATTTTAAAGTATATAACGGTGGCCCTGTAGAACAGGATAACCTTTATTTTATCCATAAAGTACCACAATTAATTCCAGAAAGTATTGAGATTTCTCTGGGTATCTATTGGGGTGGTGATTTTAGTAAAGTAGCAGAACTTATTACTAATGGTTCTATAAAAGAAAATGATATTCGCTTTTTTCTGGGCTATTCAGGTTGGGAAATCAATCAATTAGATGAAGAATTAAAAGCAAATTCCTGGGTAGTTACCAGTAATGTATACAAAGAATATATTATTGAAAAAGATTACGAATCGTTTTGGAAAGAAAAAATGCTGGAATTTGGCGGAGAATATAGTATTTGGTCTAATGCCCCAGAAAACCCAAACTACAACTAGCTTAATCTTATTTTTACATTTAGTTTTTGTAATAGCATTTTAGAAACCTCATTGGTAAAAGCCTTTTTTCTATATTTTGTTATTGGCTGAATTCCGGTTATAACATTTGTGATAAAAATTTCATCTGCTTTTTGAAGTTCAAATGGCGCTATTGATGTTTCAATGATTTCGTATTCTGGTATCGTTTTTATAATTTCAATAAGTTGTTTTCTCATAACTCCTTTTAAGCAACCATCAATAATTGGTGGTGTTTTTATATCATGACCTTTTACAACAAAAACATTTCCATTTAAGGCTTCAATCACATGTTTATTGGTATTTAAAACCAAGCAATTATTCAGGTTATTTTCTTTTGCATAAATACTTCCTACAACATTAATTGCTTTATTATTTGTTTTTAAAGTAGATAATAATGTTGGTGAAACATAATAGTCTTTAAACAAATCAACATTATAAAATTCATCGTTAAGCAAATAAAAATCTTCTTGAAGCTCCTGCGCTGTTATAATAAAATTCACCGTATTAGTATGGGGCAAATACAAACCGCCTTCAGTTCTCTGTACTATCAATTTAACACGAGCAGAGGCTTGCTCTAATTTATTAGCAGTTAATGTTTTTTTAATTTGATCTTCGAGAAACTCCATGGTAAAATGCATTGGGATCTCCATACGCATAATACGCATTGAAGCCATTAGCCTAAAATAATGATCTTCCCAAAAAAGTAATTTCCCATAAGAGGTTCTAACAGTTTCAAAAAGGGCATCGCCATAATTAAATCCTCGACTATATATTGAGAGTTTAGAATCTGATTCTAAAATTTGTGCATTAAAATTTATCATAAAAAAAGCCCGCTCTTATTTAAGCTAAGAGTGGGGCAAATATAATTGATTTATATATTATTTAATTAAGCAGAGCCTAATACTTGCTTTAAACTAGAGATTTGATTTTCCCAAAGCATTTTAGCCTCTTCAACTTCATCATCATCAGCAAAATCGGTTACCATTAACGATACGTCTTTGGTAATTTCATCCACTTGAATCCTAATTTCAAAATAGCAAGATAAACCGTCTTCTTCGTCATCTAACCATCTGAATTTTACACGTTCTCCACTCTTCTTACTTAATAACTTAGCCTGCTCTTCGCTGTCATCCCAAATAAAAGTAAATAACTCGCCTCTAGAATTCACATTATCTGAAAACCATTCAGACAAGCCTGAGGGTGTAGAAATATATTGATATAATAATTGTGGTGAGGCGTGTATTGGAAACTCAATATCAAATTTAACTTTATCGTCCATAAGTGTTGTAAAATTTATGAAGCTCAATATATACATTAATTGATAAGTTTTACAATATTTTTTAATAATATTTTACACGAGTAAAGTTTGTTGACAATAATATTGTTTTTATATTTGCAGCCTTAAATTATGGCGAGGTAGCTCAGTTGGTTAGAGCGTCGGATTCATAACCCGGAGGTCGGGGGATCGTGCCCCCCTCTCGCTACAAAGAAAAACCCAAGATAAAATCTTGGGTTTTTTTATTTATTTTTTTATCAATTAAGTAAGCTTACAAAGCATTATCCATAATATCCTGAACTACTTCAGGGTTTAACAATGTTGAAGTATCGCCTAAATTACTGGTGTCTTTACAAGCAATTTTTCGTAAAATTCTTCTCATAATTTTTCCAGAACGTGTTTTTGGTAAACCGCTTGTAAACTGTATTTTGTCAAGCTTAGCAATTGGGCCAATGTGCTCGGTAATGATTTGATTGATTTCTTTTCTTAAATTATTCTGATCTCTACTTTCTCCAGTGTCCTTCAAAATCACATAACCATACAATGCATTTCCTTTTACATCATGAGGAAAGCCTACAATAGCAGATTCTGCAACCGCTGGGTGCTCATTTATAGCATCTTCAATTGGGGCTGTACCCAAATTATGTCCTGATACTATAATAACATCATCTACTCTACCAGTAATTCTATAATAACCAACCTCATCTCTTAAAGCACCATCTCCCGTAAAGTATTTATCTTTATAAGCTGAAAAATACGTATCCTTATACCTTTGGTGATTACCCCAGATTGTCCTTGCCATACTTGGCCATGGAAACTTAATACACAGTCTTCCATCGACTTGATTTCCTTTTAATTCTTCTCCGTTTTCGTCCATTAATGCAGGTTGAATACCAATAAATGGTAGTGTTGCATAAGTAGGCTTGGTAGGTGTTACAAAAGGAATTGGGGTAATCATAATACCACCTGTTTCAGTTTGCCACCAAGTATCTACTATGGGGCTTTTCTTTTTACCAACATTATCATTGTACCAGTGCCATGCTTCTTCGTTTATTGGCTCTCCAACAGAGCCTAATACTTTAAGTGATGATAAATCATATTTTTCTACCAGTTCTAAACCCTGTTTAGCTAAAGCCCTAATAGCTGTTGGTGCAGTGTAAAATTGATTTACTTTGTGCTTCTCTACAATCTCCCAAAACCGTCCAAAATCTGGATAACTTGGTACGCCTTCAAACATAACTGTTGTAGCTCCGTTTGCCAAAGGTCCATAAACAATATAACTATGCCCCGTTATCCATCCGATATCTGCTGTACACCAATACACATCATTTTCTCTATATTGAAAAACATTTTTAAATGTATAAGCTGTGTATACCATATACCCTCCTGTAGTGTGGACCATACCCTTAGGTTGGCCAGTAGACCCTGAAGTATATAGAATAAATAATGGGTCTTCAGCTTTCATAACTTCTATTTCGCATTCGTTTGAAGCTTCATCTAATAAAGGTTGTAACCATTTATCTCTACCAGACTTCATTTGAATTTCTGAATGGATTCGCTTTGCCACTAATACTGTATTTACACCCGGACAACTTTCTAAAGCTTCATCGACTATACCTTTTAAATCAATTGTTTTTGCGCCTCGGTAAGAGCCATCACTGGTAATGACCATTTTACAATCGCTATCATTAATTCTTGTGGATAATGCTGTAGCTGAAAACCCTGCAAATACTACAGAATGTATCGCTCCAATTCTAGCACATGCCAAAACCGAAATAGCCAGTTCAGGAATCATAGGTAAATAGATACACACACGATCGCCTTTAGCAATACCTTGACGTTTCAGCACATTAGCAAACTTATTAACACGCTCGTGCAATTGATTATAGGTAATATGCTCAGCGCTTTCTGAAGGGTCATTAGGTTCAAACAAAATAGCCGTTTTGTCTCCTCGCGTAGCCAAATGTCTGTCTATACAATTTTCTGTGATATTAAGTTCTGCGCCTTCAAACCACTTTACTTCTGGCTTTGTAAAATCCCAGCTTAATATATTATCCCATTTTTTTTGCCACATAAAATGTTCTTCAGCTACTTCTTCCCAAAAATTTTCAGGTTCGCGTACAGATTTTCTATAAACTTGATAGTATTCTTCTAAATGTTTTATATGGTAATTACTCATGGTTTTTTAAAATTTTTTATGCATTATAATATAGAAAAAATTAACAACTACTAAAACTCCCATCTTACAAAAGCTTCCATAGCTGCATAATGTGACAGGCCTAGCTTGTCGTACAAATCGGCTGTTTCACTATTTCTATCTTCGGCTCTTTGCCAAAACTCTCTACTATCCGCTCCCTGGAATACAACACCATCCTTTTGAGATTGGTGTTTAAAAATTCCTTTTCGCTTCTCCAGCACTTGATCTGGTCCCATAGGAACGGCCATTTCTATCTCATCAATACCCCATTCTTGCCATGCGCCTCTGTATAACCAAACCCAACAATCTTTCATGAATTTTTTAGGTTTCAAGTTTTTTACCGCTGCAAAAATAGCATCTAAACACACTTTATGTGTACCGTGGGGATCTGCTAGATCTCCTGCAGCATATATTTGGTGTGGCTTAATCTTTTCAATGAGATCCATCGTTATCTTAATATCTTCTTCGCCTACCGGGTTTTTCTCAATGGTACCGGTCTCATAAAATGGTAATTCCATAAAATGTATTTGTTCATCCGGAATTCCTACAAAATGGCATGTGGCTCTCGCTTCTCCTTTTCTAATCAATCCTTTTATATACCTAACCTCGGGAGTATCTATCTCGCTAGATTTTTTATTTTTAAGAAATGTTACTGCTCTTTTATAAATATCTTCAGCTTCAGTGCTTTCTATTCCAAACTTGTCATTGTAATCACATACAAAACTTGCAAAACGTAGTGCTTCATCATCTGCAACAGCAATATTTCCTGAAGTTTGATAACCTACATGAACTTCATGTCCCTGTTCATGTAATCTTTTAAAAGTCCCTCCCATGCTAATAATATCATCATCAGGATGCGGGCTAAAAATAATAACTCGCTTTTTTGCAGGCTCTGCGCGTTCTGGTCTTTTGCTATCATCTGCATTTGGTTTTCCACCCGGCCAGCCCGTAATAGTATTTTGTAATTTATTAAATATTTTAATGTTAATATCGTAAGCTGGCCCGGAATCTGCTAATAAATCACTCATACCATTTTCGATATAATCAGCATCAGTCAGCATCAAAATAGGTTTCTTTAAATGGAGTGCTAAACTTAACACAGCTTTTCTGATGAGTTTATCTGTCCAAACAATTTTTTCAACAATCCAAGGGGTATTAATTCTTGTTAATTTAGATGCTGCCGCTTGATCTAAAACAAAGGTAGCATTGTTGTGTTCTTGCAAATAAGAGGCTGGCACCCGGCTAGTAACCTCTTCTTCTACAGAGGCCTTAATGATATTAGATTTTCTTTCTCCCCAAGCCAAGAGTATCACCCTTTTGGCTTCCATTATTTTTTTAACACCTAAGGTTATGGCTGTTCTTGGTGTATTATCCAATCCAGAAAAATCACCACTGGCTGCAACTCTTGTAATATGATCCAGAGCTACTAAACGCGTTTTAGAGTTTTGAAGTGATCCCGATTCGTTAAACCCTATATGTCCATTACCTCCAATACCTAATATTTGTAAGTCTAAGCCTCCTAATGCTTTAATTTTAGACTCGTATTGGTCGCAATAAGATCTAATATCTTCTTTGGCTAATGTCCCATCCGGAATATGATAGTTTTCTGGTAATATATCCACATGGTTAAATAATTGTTCTTGCATAAAACGAACGTAACTATTTACAGAATCTGGTTCCATGGGGTAATATTCATCTAAATTGAATGCTATCACGTTTTTAAAGCTCAAGCCTTCTTCTTTATGCAAACGCACTAATTCAGCATATAAGCCTTTTGGGGAAGAACCTGTTGCCAGACCTAATATACAGGGTTGCTTTTGAGATTGCTTAACTTTAATAAGGTCTGCTATTTCTTTAGCAACTGCTTTTGATGCTGTGGTTGAATTTTCATAAACTACGGTACCAATATTTTCAAATCTTTTTTCGAAACCCGTTGCCTTGTCTATACTACTCTTTAACATTATTCTGGTTTTAAATTTTAATTATCGTTTTTTAAAATGTTTTCTAATACCCAAGTGGTATGTAATGCTGTTTTACCTGTTGAAGGGTGCTCTATACCTTCAAATAAATGATCCCTCATATTTTGAACATGAAAAAGTTGGATATTTTCAGGGTTTTTAATATCTAAACTTTCTTTATGAGTTCCGTGTTCTAATACTACTGGAACCTCTCCAAAAACTGAAAAACTTATTTTTCCTTTTTCGCCATAAATTTGAACATAATCTTCTCTTTTTTCTGTTCCAAAGTTCCAACTACCGGTACCAGTTACACCGGATTCATGAATCCAACTTCCTGTTATTGCATCCTTAGATGTATATAAGTCTTGCTGGTTTACAGCAATGCCTCGCGCTTCTTTAATACGGCCTAATAATTGTACAAATAAATCTATCCCGTGCGACGCTAAATCATCAAAATAACCTCCATAAGCAATTTTGATATCTGTACGCCAATTATACGCTTTAGATAAATCGATATCATTTGCGGGCTTACTTAAATGCCAATTTATATGCCTAACCTTTCCTATTCTATGATCAGCTAGCCACGATTTAATTTGTTTAAACCTGGGAAGCGACCGTCTGTAATAAGCAACGAATAATGGAATCTTCTTTTCTTCAAATGCATTACTAATCAATAAGCTCTCGCTATAAGTAGGTGCCATAGGTTTCTCAATACAACATACTTTACCGGCATTAGCAACTTTTAAAGCATAATACCCATGTGAATCTGGCGGAGTGGCAATATATACTGCATCAATTTCCGGATCATTAATTAATTCGTCTGCATTACCATAAAACTTAGGCACATTATGCCTAAGCGCATAATCTTTGGCCTTTTCAATATTACGCCTCATAACAGCATGCAACTTAAAGCCTTCAACTTTTTGATAGGCCGGACCACTTTTAAGCTCAGTTACTTTTCCGCAACCTATAATTCCCCACTTGTATTCCTTACTCATTATACTAATAATGTCCTACTTTAATGCTTTATAAGCTATTTTTTTGATATTTTTATTTACTAATTTTTTGTCCAACTTTTCATTTTATGCCCCCATAAAGCAAAGAATAGTATGATGGCATAGCATGGAATTAAAATCCAATAGCTCCCAGTTGCAGCAGTAGCAGCCGCATCAGTTTCTGCAACCCCACTAGCAATTAACTCATGTTTATTGGCATCTACTATTCTTCCATATAAAGGTGGTATAATTGCTCCACCAGCTATTGCCATAATTAGTAATGCAGAAGCCGTTTTAGTAAACTTCCCTAAGCCTTCAAGAGTTAATGGCCATACAGCTGGCCATACCAAAGCATTTGCAATACCTAAGGCCGCAACAAATAGTACTGAAGTAAATCCTGTTGTTAATAAAATACAAATACTAAAAACTATACCTAAAGCAGCACTAATTTTTAATGCCATATCTTGCTTAAGATACTTTGGAATTAACACTACTCCTAAAGCATAAGTAGCTACCATTGCCATTAATGTAAGAGTAGTGAAAAATTTGGCATCTGCTGCAGAAAAACCGAGAGATATACCATAAGCTATAATAGTATCTCCAGCAATCACCTCAGCACCAACATATACAAATAAAGTTAACACGCCTAACCATAAATGCGGGAACTGAAAAATACTTGTTTTAGTTGTTTCTCCTTCTTTTGTTTCCTCTACAGATGCCGCCTCTACATGAGGAAGAGGTGCTTTTCTAATCAATATTCCTAATATAAATAACACAATAGCCATTACAACATAGGGTGTAAAAACGCTATCTGCCATAGTATCTAATAATTGACCTTTTTCTGCATCAGAAACAGTACCTAATTTTTCTTTTACTTCATCTATCCCGGATAATAGTATGGCTCCAAAAATTAAAGATCCTAAAGCTCCAGCTACTTTATTAGCGATACCCATGATAGCAATTCGCTTTGCACCGCTTTCTATAGGACCTAAAATAGTAATATATGGGTTAGCGGCGGTTTGCAAAATTGTCATTCCCATGCCTTGAATAAATATAGCTACTAAAAACACCCAATAAGTGCGTGCCTCGGCAGCTGGAATAAATACTAAAGCTCCAATAGCCATAATAACCAACCCTAAAGACATTCCTTTTCTATATCCAATCTTATTTAGAATATAAGACGCAGGTAATGCCATGACTACAAAAGATATGTAAGATGCCGAAGCTACTAAGTACGATTGTGCTTCTGTTAACTCATTTATGGTTTTCATAAACGGAATTAAGGCACCATTTATCCAGGTTACAAATCCGAATATAAAAAACAAGCCAGCTATAATAGCGATGGCTACTGTATTACTACTTTTGGATACTTGTGTCATAATCTTTTGTTTTAGTTATTAATTAGTGTTTTTTATGTGCTATAAAAGCTATTGCAATATGATAAAAGCTAAACTTTTACAAGTTTAAATATTAATCTTAATGGTTTAATCTTTAATTCATTTCCCTCTATTTGTCTATTTTCATTTGGCTCATCATACTATCAATAAGCTTAAATTGATTTTTAGACCTATCTAAATTATGTTCTGGATATTTTGTTTTATAATATACATCTCCACTTAAAAAATCGGTTAAAAAACGTATAGCCATAATAAAAATCATGGTTTTAGCAGCTAATGGCAGTGTTTTTATTTCTAAAGGAGACAATGCTGACTCTACCTTTTCTAAAAACCCTTTTTTATAAGCTTTATAATACTCAACATTAAAATTTACCAGCTCTAAATTAGTTTCATCTTCGGCAGCTGTATTACAAATGGTTCTTATGGCATCTCCAAAATCGTAATGTACTACTCCAGGCATTACGGTATCTGTATCTATCATACAAAGCCCTTTATTATTTTCATCAAATAGGGCATTGGATATTTTAGTATCGTTATGGGTTACTCTTAATTTTATTTTACCAGATTCCTTCAAGTTCTGGATAATATGCATCTCTTCTTTAAGCGCATTAACCCTATCGATATATACCTTTGCTTGTTCTAATCGTTCTTTAGAAGCAACTTTTAAAGCTTCATCAAATTGCCAAAAACGAAATGACATATCGTGAAATTTTGGAATGACTTCAATTAAAACAGAAGCATCAAAATCGCTGGTTAGGTTTAAAAAATCTCCTGCCAGTTTTCCGCCTTCATAGGCAACTTCTACATGATTTACAATTTCATGGGTTTTACTATCACTGATATAAACCATAACATTCCAATAATTACCATCCTCATCTTTATAATAGTAAGCTCCATTTTTTGCTTGAACAAAAGTAAGTACGTTTCTTTTTAGTGCTTCTTCAGATAAATGCGATAGCTTTTTTTGAATATGCTTGCTTACACTAACTTTATTAGAAATTAACCCCGGTACATCCTTAAAAACCAGATGATTTATGCGCTGAAGAATATAAAATGGTTTTTCTTCCGTTTCTATTAAATAAGTATCATTTATATGTCCTGATGCCAATTCTTTATGCAGCACATAAGTTGAAGCATGATTAAACTGGTTAAACTTATATTTTAATTCTTCCTGTGTCATTAATTCCAAAGGTTTTTTGGATAAACATTATTAGCTTTTAATGTTCTAATCGCATTTTGAACAATCGCCTTATCTTCTTTATAGGTAACTCCAAACCATTTAGCATCAGACTTTAAAACTTCTACCGTAGCCTTTCCAGATTTTAATATTTCATTGACAATAGAAGGAATATAAAATTCAGCTTTTAGGTTTGTTTTATTAGCTTCTAAAAATTCTTCAAACAAACGATTTCCGAAGTTAAAACATTTAGGTGTAAATCCCCAAAAATTCATTGAAACTATGGTATTTTCGTCAATAGGAATAAAATCTCCTGCATCGTTTTTTCGCATTAACTTACCCTCAATTTTTTCTATATGGGTTCGCTCGGTTACATCTGTTAAAAAACCTTTATCATTTACCTGACACTCCCCTCGGGACACATAACCATGTTCAGAAACCGTGTTTTTTAATAAATACGCCATGGTATTAAACTCATAAGATGTTTTATCTTTAGTCATTAAGGACTTTGCCATTACTTCAAAAGCTTCTTTTCCGTAAAAATCATCTCCATTTATAATAGCGAAGTTTTCTTTTACAGCGTCTTTTGCCATTAAAAGTGCATGACCTGTTCCCCAAGGTTTTACTCTATCTGGGTTTATATATTTATCAGGAACGTTTTCAAGCTCTTGGTAAACATATGCAACCTTAGCCTTTCCTTGAATTTTGTTTTCTATACTTTTTTTGAATTCTTTTTCAAAACTTTTGCGAATAATAAACACAAATTTTCCAAACCCTGCCTGTAGTGCATCGTAAATTGAAAAATCAATAATGGTATCTCCTTCAGGGGTAAAGGTATCCATTTGTTTTAAGCCTCCATAACGGCTTCCCATGCCTGCAGCTAAAATTACAAGTGTTGGTTTTTCCATTTTAATCTTTTGTAGTTATTAATTTTAACTCTCTTTATCACTGTTATTTATCAACGAAAAGCAAGCAAACTTACAGATTAATTAGTCAAAAAAAAAGGAATTCATCAAAAAAATGTGCTCGAACACATAAATGATTTAATGTATAATATATATATTTGCTCTAGATGAAGAAATATACTATAAAAGATATTGCAAAGCTAGCTGGTGTATCAAAAGGAACTGTAGATAGAGTAATCCATAAACGCGGTAAAGTATCTCAAACGGCATTAGACAAGGTAACCAAACTGTTAGAAGAAATAGATTATCAACCAAACCTTATAGCCAGAAGCTTAAAAAATAGTAAAAGTTATCACATTTGTGTTATTCAACCGGATCCAAAGATTGATCCCTATTGGCAACCTTGTACTAAAGGGGTTAATGATGCTATTAATGAGTATAAATCTTTTGGAATCACTATTGATTCGTATTATTTTAATCATGCAGAAACCAATTCATTTTTAGACGTTAATGAAGTCGTATTAAAACAATCGCCCGATGCTGTTTTAATAACTCCCGTTTTTCATAAAGAGTCTATTGAAGTTATAAAAAAATATAATGCTAATAATATTATTGTAAGTACTATTAATGATCCTTTAGAACTAAATGGTATTACGAGCTATGTAGGACAAGATTTAATACAAAGTGGTCGTATTGCAGCGAGGCTTATGGAGATGATTGTTCCAAAAAACAAGGATATTTTGATTATTCATTTAGATGAAGTTTTTAATAACTCTATACATATGCAACTAAAAGAGAAAGGGTTTAAAAATTATTTAAAAAACTTACCTAATAGCAATTATAATTTAAAAACTTATAGCCTGCAACAAACAGATTTAGATGAAAAACTACATGATTTATTAAAGAAGCCTAACCATATTTCAGGAATTTTTGTCACCACTTCTAAAGGCTATAGCGTTGCAAAAATTGTTAATGATTTTCCAGATTTAGATATTAAAATTATTGGCTACGATTTATTAGATGAGAATATAAAATACTTAAAAAATAATGCCATCGATTTTTTAATTAATCAAAATCCAAAACATCAATCGTATCTTTGTATTACTCAACTTGCCGAGTATTTTCTTTTCGATAAAAAAATTCCGAAACAAAAGTTATTACCCATAGATATTGTTAACTCTGAAAATTTTGATGGGTATACCAACAATTAAACTATATTAATTTTAAAACTCCAAAAGATGATGGTGTATGAAAATTTGGCTGTTCTGTTTCAGGATCAACCCAAGTAATCCAGGTAGGCACATAGTTTCCATTTATTTGCTTATTATATTTAGCACGATAAATTCCTGTTTCTATTTTTCCTTCTTTTAGTAAATTAAATTCAACTAATGAGGTTAAACTTATTGAACCTTCAACAATAAAACATCCGTCTGTTTTTGAAGACTTAACGTTAATATCTTTTGATGGCCAGTTCCAGTTAAAGTTGAATTGCCTCATTGGCTTAGCTATAAAATCCATAATTCTTGGAGTGGGGTCTATTTCTAAGCAATAATATGGATTCAAGCTTTTGTCAGATCTAAAGAAAAGTTCTACCCTGTCAGAATTATTAATACTATCACTAGTATCATCAGTGGTATCAATATAAATTTCATTATCGTAAACCTTAAAACAAAAGAATAAGTATTCAGAATTATATAACGCTTTAAACTCTATTTTATCTATTTCTTTTTCATTCCAGGGAGAAACAAAATCGGTTAGAATTATGGCCTTTTCCCATGCCTTATCATTTGCTTTCCCTGTAATCACTAATTTATTATCATGATCAATCGAATGTACCGTATAAGTTTTCAATATGTTATATTTTATAAGTTGGGTTATTTAACTGCTTTTTGCTTTAAGCTTAACTTCCGCCTAAATGTGTTTTAATATATTGACTGGGAGAATATTTTGTTGTTTTTTTAAATTGCCTATTAAAATTAGAAATATTATTAAATCCGGATTCAAAACATATTTCTGAAATATTATATTTCTCTTCCATTAATAATTTGCAGGCATAGCCTATACGAACCTCGTTTAAATATTCGCTAAAGGTTTTCCTGTTTACACGCTTAAAGACTCTACTAAATGCCGTTGGATTCATACATGCAATGTTAGCAACATCATTTAAAGTTATTCTATCTTTAAAATTTTTAATGATATACTCGTAAACATCCACCAAATTATTTCTTCCAGTTTTTTTAAAAGAATTAACAAAACCTATACTAGATAATAACTTATACTCTTTATGGTTTGCCAGAAAATTTAATATCTGAAAAAACTTCATTAGCTTATCAAACTTTTTTAAGGTTTCTAACTCTTTAATCCAGCTAATTGCCAACTTTACATCTCCGGTAAAACGAATACCATTTTGCGACCTTATTAATAATTTTTCAATAGAACTCATTTCTGGCAAGTTAAAAAAGGCATCTCCTGCAAAGTTTTCGTTAAAATGTATACTAATTGCCTGAGCTTCGAGCTTAGATCCTTTTTCAAAATATTCTTTATCATTTAGCCACATATGTGGTAAATTTTTGCCTATCAAAACAATTTCTCCTTCATTAAACTTTTCTATACTATCGCCAATAAATCTGGTTCCGGAGCTTTTTAATATAACTACTAATTCTAGCTCAGGGTGATAATGCCAAATTTTTAATAAATTAGGATAACGGTTATTTCTTATTAAAAAGGAAGTGTTGCTTAACTTAGTGCTTCTATCTAATAAATGTAACTTCATCCTAAATCTGATTTAGCAAATTATATATAAATTTGATTTAAAAATAAAAAAACATTTATGTTTAAGCAAAAAAAGTATCAATCAAAGGTGAAAATTTAACTTAAGTTAATTTTGTTTATATCTTATATATCACAAAATGAAAAAGTTAACTCATTTTTTTGAATTAACTTTTATCAAAATTTTTAAATATCTAGATAAATTAAATATATACTACTCTATTAAATGGTTTTTAAAATCTTCAACTTTTTCACAGCAAATCTGTTCCATAACTTGTTGTAATTGCGTTTTTAAAAGTGATATTGTATGGTTGCCCCCCTTATTTCCTAAAGCAGCTACACCGTACATAAAAGACCTACCCATAAAAGTAAACTTCGCACCAGATGCTAAGCTTCTTGCAATATCTGGACCTGAACGAATACCACTATCCATCATCACCTCTATTTGATCTCCATAGCTCTTGGCTATTCTAGCTAATGGCTTAATAGTGGATTCTCCTGCATCCAGCTGACGCCCTCCGTGATTAGAAACAATAATACCATCTAATCCAAGTTTTATGGCACGCTCAGCATCTAATTCGTTGGCTACACCTTTTAATACTAATTTACCTTTCCACATGTCTCGTATAGGTTTTATCTTCTCTTCATTTAACCTTCCTGAAAACGTATCGTCCATAAATTTACCTAATTGCTTTAAATCCAGATTTTTTGGCATATAGGGCTTTAAAGTTTCAAAATTTGGTTGACCATACTTTAAGGTTTGAAGCGCCCAATTAGGTTTTCCTAAAATTTGTAAAATATTTTTAACAGACATATTTGGTGGCATAGCTAAACCGTTTCTAATATCTCTGGGACGAAAACCAAAAGTAGGCACATCACATAAAATAACTAATGTATTGTACCCCGCTTTTTCGCATCTTTGTAAGATATCGTCTCGTAGCTCGTTTTTTGCAGGATGGTACAATTGAAACCAAGCTTTCCCTTCTGTTAATTCGCCAATACGTTCTATACTGCTGGTTGTTACTGTACTTAAAACAAACGGAATATTATGTTCAAAGGCTGCTTTGGCTAATATCTCCGGTGCATTAGGCCACATAAGCCCTTGTAAACCTACTGGTGCTATACCAAATGGCGCATCGTATTCATGACCAAACAAAGTCGTTTTCATACTTGACGCAGAATGCTTACTTAAATATTGTGGCAGCAATTCTACTTCTCTTATTTCGGCTGTATTTTTATGTAAATTAACATCTTCATTACAACCGCCATCTAAATACTCAAAAGCAAATTTTGGAATCCTTTGCTTAGCTCGACTTCTTAAGTCTTCTACAGATGGATATTTGGTATTAAAACTCAAAACTAATAGTCTTTATTTTTTAAAAGTATGTTTTCCATAATTTAGCCCTAAAGCATCAAACCGATCTTTAAAAGTATTTAATCTAACACTAAAATCTTCCCAATTTCTATTTTCCTTTGATGACCAAACAACTTCAGACAATGCAGACATTCTTGGTAAAATCATATACTCAACATGATCTGTAGTTTTCATATATTCGGTCCAAACATTAGCTTGTGCTCCTAAAATATATTGCTTTTCTTCAGCTGTTAACTCTTCAGGCATCGGTTCATAAGCATATACATCGGCTACTGTAGTTTTACCTCCAATAGCTAAAGGCTCATTTTCTTTATCTTCGGTTTGATAATGATCAAAGTACACAGAATGCCCAGGTGTCATTACTACATCATGCTTTTGTTTTGCTGCTGCAATCCCTCCTTCTGTGCCTCGCCATGACATTACTGCTGCATTTGGGGCTAATCCGCCTTCTAATATTTCATCCCATCCTATAATATGTCTTCCTTTAGAGTTTAAGAATTTTTCAATTCTTTTAATAAAATAGCTCTGCAATTCATGCTCATCTTTTAAACCTTCTCGCTTTATAACTTCTTGCGCAAGTTTACTATTTTCCCATTGTGTTTTAGGAGCTTCATCACCTCCTATATGAATTAATTTACTGGGAAATAATTCTATAACTTCGGTTAATACATCTTCTAAAAATTGAAATGTTTTTTCACTTGGTGCATAAATTTCGTCATAAACACCCCATCTGGTTCCAACTTCATATTGTTCTCCAGTGTTTCCTAATTCGGGATAAGCAGCAATTGCAGCTAATGAATGACCAGGAAGTTCTATTTCCGGAATTACTGTAACATGTTTTGTAGCCGCATACGCTACAATTTCTTTAACTTCTTCTTGAGTGTAAAACCCACCATATTTTTTACCGTCATATTTTCTGTCTAGCTTTTTAGTAGCACCATGCCCAACCAATGTTTCTTTTCTCCAAGCACCTATTTCTGTTAACTTTGGATATTTTTTTATTTCAAGGCGCCACCCTTGATCTTCTGTTAAATGCCAATGAAACGTATTCATTTTATGCATGGCAATCAAATCAATATACTTTTTTATAAACTCAGCTGGAAAAAGATGACGACCAACATCTAAATGCATGCCCCTGTATTTAAATCTTGGGGCATCTTTTATTTCTACCGCAGGAATAGTTAATTCTTTTAAATTACCATCTTTGGCCTCAATACTTGCCGGCATTAATTGTCTTAATGTTTGAATACCATAAAATACTCCTATCGCATTTTTACCCGATATTTCAATCTTATCAAAGGTCACATGTAATGCGTAACCTTCCTCATTTTTAATAGTATCATCTAATTTCAGTGCAATATTCCCTTTGCCTTCAGATGAAAAGCTTATTGATTCTCCTGTAGCGCCGCTTAGCATACTTGCTAATAGTTCTCCTTCATTTTTTAAAGCTTCACTGCCAACAATTCTAGTATTGGTATTTACTAAAAATTTACCCGTTAGCATTTCTATCTTAGATGGCTTAGGAATCACTTGATAATCCTCCGCGGTGTTTTTAATGTCTTTGTACTTGTTGCTGCAAGAAAAACTTAATAAGCAAATACATGCAATAACCGAAATCTTCATTTGATTTAATTTAATCATTATTTATAGTTGATATATTTTATCCATTAAAACCCATTTTTCGTTTGGGCCTGCAGTTGGTAATGCTTTTTGATATTTCCACATTAAAGTTTCCCACTCCTGCACTTTAACATTTTCAGCATCCATTTTAGATTTCTTTTCAAAAGAAAATGAGTCGTTTACTTCCATAATCATAAACATCCTGTTGCCTACATTATAGATCTCTAAAACCTCAATACCTGACTCTACTATACTAGCCGTAATTTCCGGCCATATTTTTTCGTGATATTTTTTATACTCTGCCATGAGTTTTGGATCGTCTACCAAATCTAAAGCAAAACAATATCTTCTTAGTTTATTCATTTAAAACTTATTGAGTAACATGCAACGCATCATCATTTGCTTCATGTCTTTTGTAAACTCTTAAACCGTACCAAGCGATATAAACAAAACATACTAGTGGTAAGATGAATGAGAAGTTAACTTCGGTAACTCCTATTATTTTAGTATCTGCTACTCCATTACCTCCAATATCTATAATCATTCCTTGTAAAAAAGGCATTGTTGCACCGCCTACAATTGCCATTATTAATCCTGCAGAACCTACTTTTGATTGTTCTTCTGTTAAATCTCCTAAAGCTATACCATAAATGGTTGGGAACATTAAAGACATAAAAAATGAAATTACTACCAAACAATACAATCCAACAATTCCTTGTATAAATATTGTTCCAGCAGTAAACAGTAATGATAATATTGCAAAATACATAAGTAACTTACCAGAGCTTACAAATCGTAACATGTAAGTTCCTACTGCACGTCCAACAATAAATAAACCAAAAGCCGCTAGCTGATAACTTCCTGCTGTAACACTATCTATTCCTATACCTTCTGCATATTGATAAATATAGGTCCAGCACATAATTTGGGCCCCCACATATAAGATTTGAGCTAAAACACCCAAAACATATTTTACATTTTTTCCAAGAGCAGCAAAAGTATCTCCAATGCTTGGCATCTCACCTTCTTCTCTAGATTGTGGCATTTTACTAACTAAAAATAACACAAAAATACCAATGAGTACTAACCCAAGAATTACATAAGGGTTACGAATAACCATTAAATCTGAGGTCTTAATAGCAACCTTAGAAGCTTCATCTAAAACACTAAAATCAGAAATATCGTCTGATTGCAAATTCTTTAAAACAAATTGTTGTGCAACAATTAATCCTGCAATTAATCCAACCGGGTTAAAAGCTTGAGCTAAATTTAAACGTTGTGTAGCGGTTTCTTTAGCACCCATGGCCAATATATAAGGGTTAGCAGCGGTTTCTAAAAATGCTAAGCCAAAAGTTAAAATATATAACCCCACACAGAAAAACATAAAGTTCTCTGATTGTGCTGCTGGATAAAACAATAATGCGCCTGTAGCATATAATGCTAACCCTATTAAAATACCTACTTTATAAGAATATTTACGCATAAACATAGCCGCAGGTAATGCCATACAAAAATAACCGCCATAAAACGCCATTTGAACCCATGCAGCTTGCGAGTTTGAAAGCTCTAACACTTTTTTAAATGCTTGTACCATCGGGTCTGTTACAGCATTAGCAAACCCCCAAAGGGCAAATAAAGAGGTTACTAAAATAAAAGGAATTAGTATCTTTTTTGATACTACAGGTGGTTTTGAATTACTCATTTTTAAGTTGGTATTAATAATGGGTTAAAAATTACTGAACTATTTTAATCTTTTATATTTTTTTCGCCGAACAACTTATAAAGCTCTATCTAAATGTGTATATCCGCCATCAACAAAAATTAATTGCCCTGTAGTATGACTTGATTTATCTGAAAGTAAAAACACAACCATATCTGCTATTTCTTCGGCTGTAGTCATTCTGTTTTCTAAAGGTATTTTATCTGTTATTTCCTTTAAACGCTCTTCTGGATTATCGAAAGTCTTTATCCATTTCTCATATAGTGGTGTATAACATTCGGCAACAATTAAAGCATTAACTCTAATTCCATAGGGTAGTAACTCAACAGCCCATTCTCTGGTTAAAGCATTTCTTCCTCCGTTAGCTGCAGCATACCCCGAAGTTCCTCCTTGTCCTGTTAATGATGTTTTAGAACCAATATTTACAATACTACCTTTACTTTTTTTAAGTTCCGGCAAAGCGTGATGAACAATAAGATAGTAGTGGACTAAATTACGCTTTAATGATTCAATAAATCCTTCATAACTCCCATGCTCTAAACTTACCCCATCATTTACTCCTGCATTATTTACAACGCCGTCTATACGTCCGTACTTCTCAATTGCTATATCAACCGCTCTTTTGCATTGTACTGGGTCTGTTAATTCGGCAATAGCATAATGCGCTTCTTTTCCTTCTGAATGTATTTTATCAATAACGCCTTCAACACTAGTTCTATTTCTACTGATAATTACAGGAATTGCTCCTTCATTTAATAATGCTTCTGTAATCCCTAAACCTATACCTTTAGAGCCTCCAGTAACAATGACTACTTTATTCTTTAAATTTAAATCCATTTTAGTATTGGTGTTATATTCTAAAATAAACAAAGACAATGCAAGGTAACAAATCTAATTTTTGCTTACCCCAAAAGCCACTGCTTAAACAACCTTATGTGATACTTTTTTTGCTATGTATTATAAATGTTATTTTAATGGTTTATTATAAAACAGACATAAGGTTACTTAAAAACTTCGGTTATTGTTTTACCTCTCCAAAAATCTGGGATTTCCAAACCTAAGAGATAAGCAATTGTAGCTGCTGTATCGTATGTAACAACACTAGAGTTAAGCTTTCCTTTTTGGGGTATGTTTTTACCATAAATAATCCAAGGTATTTCTATTTCTTCTAAGGTTTTGCCTCCATGCCCCTTACCAATACCTCCATGGTCTGATGAAAAAATAATTGCTGTATCATCTAATAAATCATTCTGTTTTAACACTGTAACAATATCTCCTATTAAACTGTCTATTTTTTCTACAGCCTCATAATATTCTGGTGTGTCATGCCCAATATTGTGCCCTACTCCATCGGGTTCTCCAAAATGAATAAAAGTTAACGTTGGTTTTTCTTTTACAATAAAATCTAATGCTTTAGCCTTGGTTTTTTCATCAGATTCTCCGTTGAAATCTAAATCTACCATATCCTTTTCGAAAAGATACCCAATGCCTCCCCAAGTATAAGACACTCCTTTTTTGCTCTCTGGTAATTGTTCATCAATTAAACTAAAAATAGTTGGATATATCTTTCCTTTGCCTATAATTCTTGATGGCAACTCAGGGGTTTTACTTCCCCACTCTGTATAGCCATGCAACTCCGGACCGGAGCCCATAATCATAGATGCCCAATTTACGGCACTTGATGAAGGCAACACTGATCTGGCTTTTAAAGAATAAGCCCCTTGTTCCATTAGATACCTTAGGTTAGGCACTTTAGCTTTTTTAAAGGCATAGGCTCCAAAACCATCTGAACCAATCAAAATAACATGCTTTACAAGCTGTTTAGGGTGTTCCTCTAATTTAGGCTTACAGGAAAAGAAAATACCTGCTAGCAACAATATTACCAAGCTTGTTTTTAAAACTATTTTCATACTTATTCTATGTTTTTTTTAATTATTTATTTACTATTCAATTACAATCCATTGGTATGAATGTGCCGGTATTACAACATTAATTTTCACCTTATAATCTCGTGTTAATTTATACGTTTTAGATTCACCTTCTTTTTGTCTTATTAAAGCCGTTTTAGTAAGTCCTGTATAATAAAGTGGTAATTTAATCTCTCGTTCCATATCTGCATCAGTTGGGTTAAAAAATAGAGCCAATCCTTTTTCTTTTAGATTGGGGTTTACATGTAAAAACCCATCCCAATCTTTACCAGATGGACGTTTTAAATGCACAATGTCACTATTAAGTATTTCTCGATATTTTTTATACCAATGAACTACATTAATCACTACTTGTTTTGTTTTTGGTGTATCGAACAATCGTGGCCCTCTGTAACAAGCCTGAACTCCAGAGCCATAATTTTGAATCATCTGATTTTCATAATCTAGCAAATGATCATTTAAAGGTTCTAATGTCGCTGCTGCTCCGCCGCCATGGTATTCTGTTAAGGGTACAAAAGTCCAGTTCATGCTGGGAATCCTGTCCCATAATCCATCATAAATATTCATTCTGCCTAGAACCAGTTGTCTGTTTCTTGGTAATGACCAATTAACTTCTCTATATCCGATTCCGGTTTTATTTGATCCTGAATTGATATAAAAATCGGGCACATTCATATAAATACCTTCAGATCGCATCCATTTATACAACCCTTGTATTTGAGCATATTGTTTCCATTGTGAGTCTTCTAGCCCGTTATGATGAGCATGTTTAATAGAAGCACAAACATTACCTGGATAAGAGCCATCATTTTCAAAAACCTGCATTCCTGTTTTAGTGAAAAACTTTTTTATTTTTCTAAAATAGTTATACCCCCATGCACTACTTAAACATGGTGAAGACCCAAATATCATTCCGCCTCGTTTTCCTGTTTTTGGATTAATAACATCTACATCGTCACTAATCCACCTACTAGACAATAAGGAATAGCCACCTAATTCTATACCTTTGGAGTTGGCATATTCTCGTAATTTTTTAAATTTTTTATAGTAGGCCTCATCTTCTTTTTCCATATCCAGACCACTGCCAAAACTTAGAATAATCATCTCATAACCTGTTTCTGCACATTGATTTATTGCCCTTTTAATAATTTCAGGGTCTGTTGATGTTAAATGCAAAAACATTGGGTTTTCAGTAGTCCAGGGAGAAATCGTTCGATATAGTTTTCTTTTGAACAAACCAACACGTTCTTGATCTTTACTGTCTAAAGGTGTTTCCCAAACTCTAAAAGTTGTTAATGATTCTCCTACAGGAATACCTATATCGGGACCCAATGGTGGTTTTATTTCTAATAAACAGGGTAGGTTTAAAGGATAGTTAGTTTGCGAAGTATAACGTTTATCTTTTTCCCAAAACGTGGTTTTATCAGACGTTTTTTGTTGCATCGCTCCAAACGCGTAGTCACTTTCAATATGAATATTTGGTTTTACCCAATGTTTTGGTGTATCCACCAAACTTTCCCCTTCAACCATAGCGAGTTGCTCTAGTTTAAATGTATTCAACTGAATCATAAATTCTGACGTATTGATAACTTCTATCCATTTACTAAGTGTAGGAATACCATCATATAATACATAATGCACTTTAACAATAATCCCATCTTTTGAAAGCGTGAATATCAATTCTTTTCCTGTTGGCATTTTTGTATTTGATGCCCAACGCACTCGTTTCCACAATAGCCTATCTGTTACTTCCTTTACTTCAAAATTTTCAACCATAAAAGAATTTTGAACTGCAGATAGAGCATCTACCCATTTCATTAAAGTGTATCCGTATTCTGGTTGTTTACTTAAACCGCCAATTTGATAGTCTTTACCATCTATAGTTAAAACACCTTCATTAGAAACACTTCTTAACATACTTTCTCCTGTCATTTGGTTCATATAATCTATAGTTGCCAAATTAGGAGTTACTCTAAAAACTCTTGCAATTAAACCGTTTGAAAGCACAATGTCTTTTCCACTCTTTGTTTTATATACCTTGGCTTTTACTTTATTATTATTTATCAACCAATCATAATCTGGTACTTTAAGCGGGAATTGTATTTCTGGTAAATCCTGAATTAATTTAGATAATTTGGTTTTTAACTCTTGCGGTTGTTTCATTGGGTTTCCTTGAAATTCTTCAGGAACTACTACTGGAGCAATTTCAAAATATTCAAACATAGCATCAGCCCAAACCGCATGATCTCCACTTGCATCATCACCTGCATTTTCAACAATTAACTCTAAAAGGCCTCGCTCTATTTTTAGATGGATTGCTTTAGCCGGATCACCCTGTTTAATAATTCCACTATTGAAAATCTCTTTTCCATTTTGGCGTATTATAAATACCACACTACCTTTGCTTATCTTTCCTCCTGCTCCTTCTACTCCAAGAAATTGCTTTTTT
>CBDDAJ010000012.1:0-72379 GCA_965224845.1 Wocania sp. | reverse complement strand
TCTATTAAATATTAAGAGATCATCGCCAATGTGGTTCAGACCAATGCTTCAAATTATAATAATCTGCTATAGCAGTAGGGTTTAACCACAAATCTAAATGAAACTTAAAATCTTTCGGATCTGGTAATTCTTCTTTTTGAATGTTTAATTTCACCTTATACTCAACATTGCCAAACGGCATACAACTAATTATAATATTACCTTCATAAACCCCAGAAGCAGTATTTTTAGGAACCTTAAAAGTTATCCAGACTGGTTGTGCTCTATAAGCAGGAATGTTAATTGATTTTAATTCTAACAAAGGGTCCTCCAACAATATCTGGAGCCATATTTCCCGAAACACCTTCTCCAATTATATCCTCTAATTTTGGAGACCAATCATACTCACTTCTGGCTCGTTGTATTGGAACATATTGAACATATCTTATTTGAAAATTTTTTTTACTAATTACTTCTCCATTAGAAGCTTTTAAGTTGCTAATATTTACCTGAACTTCTGAAATGTCTTGTTTTGAGCCTAATACTATTTGCGCCGATATTTGTTCGTTTTTAACGGAGCTAAGTTCTAATACACTAGCTTTAGGGAGGTTTGTAATTTGAAAATCCTTTAGTGCCTCATTTTCTTTTAATTCATCTTCAGAAAATTTTCGTGGAAACCTTGGAACCCTTATTAAAGATGATGTTTGAAAACTACCAGTTGGCACCCATATATTTAAGCTGTCTGTTAAAAAGACCTCATCAACATTTAAATTCAACCATTCCGGAGTTGTTTCTATAGTATCTAAACTTATTGTTTCTGGTTTCCTTTGTACATATTCATTATCAACACAACCAAAATTTAGGATCATTAAAAATCATTAAGGCTAGTCTAATACAGTAAAAAAAGTTTTTCATTAATCTTATTGTAAATTATTCTTTTCAAAAGAAAAGTTTTTAACTCAATTCTATATGTGTCATTTTTGGATAATAAGGGGGGTGTTTTGCTTAAACTTCTGAAAGCTTAAAAACAATTCATTATTTTATAAAGTATAAAGGCTTATATTATTTAGCCTGTAAAGCCATAGATGCTTATGTTTTTATAAAAAGAAAAGACTCAAATACAAAAATGTACTTGAGTCTTGTTTAGTAGAGTGTACAGAAAAATGTCGAAACAATTATTAATCTCAGATATGGATAAAATAAATTTGATTCAGAATGATAAATTTTAAATCAAAAAAACTTAGCTTAAAATCCAAAATATGCAAGAGCATATAAATAGATATAAAAGTGTTAAAAACAACTCTAGTCTATATTTGTATATTACTTTTCGCATAATTAAAATTCTTAATAAACAAAAGAGGTCTTCAAAATGAACACCTCTCCTGTTTATCTAAATTAATATGCACAACTACTTTTTAATAAACTTTAAAGCTTTGGTATTATTAATTGAAATGAAATAAATACCAGAGGACAATTCGCTAACGTCAATTTTCTTAGAACTGCTTGAAAAGCTCAACACTTTTTAATTCTTTTCCTAAAAAAATCGAATATTCTTGCGCTAACTTTCTCTTTTACATTTGAAACATTTACAAGTTCAGTTGATGGGTTAGGGTATAGTTTAAATACATTTAAGCCCTCAGAATCTATACTTAAAGCAGCACTTAACGCACCAACAAATTTAGCTTCTCCTAAAGCCACACGTCCACCTCCATGATTATCTGTAAATGTCATTCTTACAAAATTAGCTGTCTTTACATTAGAGAAAACCAAAATTGATGCATTACTATTACCTCCTAAAGCTGATACACTCACTACATTTTCTGTACCACCAGTATAACTGGCCCCTCCATCAGTAGAAAACTCTAAAGTAATATCTTTAACTTCTGCGCTGCTATCTAAAGGGTATCCCCAAATAATTAAAGCAGACATATTATAACTATCTCCTAAATCTAGAGTAAATCTTGGGTTTGGGTTAGCTGGCTCACTAAAATATCCCCCAGCTTGATCTGTAGCCGTCGCAAAACGCATTCCCTTCACCAAAATTACCTGAATGCGTTATACTGTTTATATTTGTTACGTCTGGTATTGCTGATAATCCAGAGTCATCAATCATATCTCCTGCAGATAAACCACAGCACCCCTTCACTATTTCCTTGATCTTGTACTATAACAGTAGGTGTTATTAAAATAGTAGGTCTTCCATTTACTGCATTGGTTGCACCACTGCCTTCTGCTTTACCTGTTGAATCTCCAACACCGTTTGTTGCAATAATCCTATAACTGTATATGGTATATGGTGAAAGTCCTGAATCATCATAACTTGTGGCGTTTGCTGCTGGGGTAGCAATTTGCACAAAAGTCCCTGAGCCTTCTTTCCGTTCTAATTTAAACCCGGTTTCGTCATTTGAGTTATCATCCCAATTAACAGTAACCTCAGTAGATGATGTTGTAGTTACAGTAAGATTAGACGGGTCTGCTGGCAAACCTGCTTGCGGTGTTCCTCCAAAACGTAATTCTCCAAATCCTATTCTACCTCCTCCATGATTATCTGTAATGGTTAGTCTAACAAAATTGGCTTGTCTTGCTGTTGCCCATGATGCAGCCTGATGTACAATACCACTACCCCCATCTACTGAGGAGGCTAATGAAATATTTTCGGTAGTAACATAGGTTGTTCCTCCGTTTGTGGAAAACTCTAAAGTAATATTTTTAGGATTATTTAATGGAAACACCGGATAACCCCAGTATGCAAATGACGTAACATCAAAGGTAGCTCCTAAATTCAATTTCAAATACCACATCGGGATAATTGGCAGCATCTCCAAAATAACTTGGTGTACCTTCGTCTGCAGTCGCCCAACTATCTGCCCAGGCCACTGCATGTGTAGTTGTAGCAAAATCTGCTACGGTTGCTGGTTCACTGCTTAGTCCAGAACCTGTTATTAAATCGTCGAGCGACAGGCCTAAAGCTGACTCAGAAGTACCTGCAGTTTGAGTAATTGCTATTGGCTTAATAGCTTGTTGCGAATATACCCCCGTATATAGCAAAGCTGTTATAAATAATAGTAATAATTTTTTCATGCGATTAAATTTAAATTCGTTTATAATTTTTACTGAATAAAATTATAATTAGCATGAAAATTAACAGTCTAACTATTAATCTAAAAAGGTATGAATATTGGTCTTTTAAATAATTAGAAGTTCATAATGTTATTTTACTTGCACATCGAACCCTCCAAACAAAATTGACATACTTTTAAAATCATCAATATCTAAAGGAATAAGTGAATCATTCCATAACTTAAGGTTTTCAAAGCCATAACTTCCATTAACTTCATTATATAAAAGCTCACTAGGAGACGCAACGTTATCAGATAAATCCCAAACTTCATCAACTTGATAATTATTGTTAATAAAATTTGAATATCCTTTTTCTTTAAGCTCATTTTTTAAATTTTTGGCTGACCATGACGCTCCAAAATTTCGCGTAGAGTTTAACCAAAGCTTTAGGTTTTTTGATTTTGTTTCAGGATAGTAATGCATCATTGCCTTAAACACATCATTCTCTAATCTATATACTGTATATTTTGGACCAACTAATTGCCAGTACAATAATGGAACAAACCCTTTCTTTGCTTCAATAACTGGATGTGATATTAAATATGGGTTTGAAAATCACACCTTTTACACCATCAAACTTATCATCATTTTTATCCATTAATGCTAGCACGCTATAAGATCCTAAATTATATAAATGAGTTAGGTCTTTTGCAGTTATTGTAACAACTTTAATTTCACTAT
Source organism: Wocania sp. (assembly GCA_965224845.1). Classification (GTDB taxonomy): domain Bacteria; phylum Bacteroidota; class Bacteroidia; order Flavobacteriales; family Flavobacteriaceae; genus Wocania_A. Next base: position 68,599 of record CBDDAJ010000012.1, on the reverse strand, counting down.
CTATTATTTTTGTGTTCTTCCAGAAATTTATCAATTGCTTCTGATTTATACCGCTTTCCCAATCTGCAATCTGAATAAATTTGTCTTGCTGCCTAAACTCATTTAAGTCTTTAATCTTATGATTCAACGTTTTAACATCATCTGGAGAGGTGCCTGGGTACATAATATAGATGCTTCTATCTGCATAATCCCCTTTTATACTATCATCATATAATAATTGCTTTGCCTTGGTTTCCCCTCCACTTGTTCCTGTTGCTCCAAGGATTACAACATTTTTCACTTTATGATTCTTAATAAAATCGGTATAAGCTTTTGGTAACTTTAACAATTTAATCCAAGAAACGGCATACGGTACAGATGGATCATGACTTAATGTGGCATAGGAAGCAATACCTTTATTATTAGCCGTTTTCAAAATAGTTTGAATTTCTTTTACAGTGTTAACGCTTACCAAAAAATGTAATGGTAATACAGGAGCCTTTAAGGCATTAGAGATATATGGTATTGAGGGAAAACCTGTCGAAATCACCACCGTTTCCACGTCAGTATCTTCTCCTAAAATATCATTATAAAAGTCAACTGTTTTGTTAATCGACTTCTCTAAATAATTGGGTGTTCCTAATACGTGATTTGGGCCTGAGCCTGGAGCATTAACATTCCACGAGTGAGAAATTCCAGATGTAAGATTTTCAGCTGATTTTTCTACAACGTATTCAGCGCTCATACCACCGTCCAACTTATAAATAGGCACATTATTTATTTTTTCTGTTTCAATTTCAAAAACCGTTAATTCATCATCATTAATTATTCTAAAAAAGGTTTGATATGTGTTGTCTTCCTTAAATCCTTTTTCTTTTTGGGTGGTATAAACCTCATACACTCCTTCTGCAAATTGTTCTGGAATTACTATATCTAACGTAATTGAATCTTTCTTTCTAGCTTTCCATTTAAAATTCTTTCCTTTTAATTCTCTAGTAAGAGATTTTAAGCTATCGGAAGTATTCACTATTCTCAAACCTAAGTTTTCAATAACAATTGTTTTGTTTTTTCCATTTTCCAAAGTAATGGCTGCCTTTATTACATCACCTTTTTTATATGACCCCTGGTTTAAAACAACATTAGCTTTTAAAGAAGAGGCTTGTCTTATAACTTTGGTGTTGCTTTCACATTTACAACCAACTAATAATAAAACGAATAGTAGAAACATTAGTGCTTTAACTCTCATTTGAACTTTATTTTTTATTTAATAGAAACTTTAATGTCTGGGAATTTATTAGAAATATCCTGTAAATCATTTAAGTCTAAATACTTTAAACTGTCGTTCCAGCTTTTAAATTCTGAAGCTGTTGTTTTTATTAATTATATCAACCGCTCTAACTTCAGTTAAACTATTTAAACCATTACTTGTATCCCAAAGTTGCCCTTCTTGATAATTACTTGACCTAACTGTTAGCCCTTTAGATTTTAGCAGGGTATCCATTGAAGCATCATTTGTCCAAAACGTTAAATCTTCAAAAACAATATCCGGGAAGTAGTTGTTTATAGCTGTTTTTATTTTAGTACTCAACCAATTATCATACTGAAACTCGGCTGAAAACCCAGCAAAATATAGAAATGGCACATATCTAATATAGCTTTCATAACCCGGATTACCTAGTAGATATTGATTTGTGGAAATTCCTCTTACTACAGGTCCATCAACTTCAAAAGCAGCTTTGTTTTTCTGCATCAATGATAATGCAGTATAGGTTCCTAAATTCCATAAATGCACTCCATCATTGGCCGTTATTGTGGCAACAGACACACTGGTTTCGGCTTTAAGCACATTACTAAAATTATCTATTTGCTCGGTAATAATACCTGCTTCCCAATCTGCTACTTTGCTAACATTAGATAGCTGAGTGGTATTATAATCACTTAGTATTTGTTTTAAATACCCATCTGACGCATCACCAGAAAACCGCATTAAATACAGTGAGCCCTTTTCATATTCACCTCTACTATCTGTTACTTTTTGTGCCTCAGTTTCACCATCATTCGTTCCTGTATGTCCCAATAAAATAACATTCTTTACCTGATGATCATTAATGAATTTTTTATATTGACTGGGTAATTCTAAAAGCTTTATCCATCCAACACTTTGTGTGTTAGTAATTGAAAAATCATGACCAATTGTACCATAAGCAGAATAGCCTGTATTGTTTGCATGCTCAAGAATTGTTTGTGCTTCTTTTACTGTTCCAGATGCAACTAAATAATGTACAGGCAGTACTATGGCTTTCATGTTTCGTGCCAGATACTGTACTCCAGGAATTCCTGTTGATATAATAATATTTTCGATTGGTGCTGTATCCCCAATAACTTCATTATAGAAATCAATGGTACTATTAATAGATCGCTCTAAAAAGTCTGGTGTAGAGGCCACAGTTTCTATAGGAGTAGTCCAAGTATGCGAAATTCCAGATACAAATGTTGCTACTGATTTTTGAATGCTATACTCTGCACTTAAACCTCCCCTTAACTTAAAAACAGATAAGCCTTGGTAATCTTCTTTGCCTATGTTATAAGTTAATAACGTTTGAGGGTCTGTAACCCTAAAAAATGTTTTATAGAATTTTTTAATTGCTCCGCCAATAAATTTAACATCTATATATATACCATAAGAATCTTTTTGAAAATCTGAGGGAATAGAAATTATATCTTGACTTGCAACAGTATAACTATTATTAACAGGAATCTCTATATTTTTTGCTAGCTCAAAAGTATGAACACTTTTATTTGGTTCTTTAAAATTTATCACCCTAACAATAACACTTGTTATACTAACCTTAGTGGCAGATATGTTTTTTATGGCAAAGGCATTTAAGGTTACATTTTCTCCTATTCCAAAATCGCCTTTATTAGGATATATAAAATCTTCAATACTAACTTCTGTATCTAATGCAGGTAGAAGTTTGGCATCTGCCATCGTATCTTTTTTAGAACAATTCCAAAAAGAGAAAATGATAATAAATAGTATTAATACGCTCTTCTTTTTCATAGTATAAATTAAGATTAGTTTTATTTAAGAATAGCTGCTTCGTACCTATTTACTATCCTTTCAGCAATTTCCACAGAACTACCGTTTGCTGCTTTTGGATAAACTTCTTTGTTTTGGGTCCACTCCCACTCAAACTGGGTTACTTTTTTATAAAATGCTTTTTCATCAAACCTATGGCCATTTTCAACAGCATCGATAACATCGGTTATAAACATTTTCCACCGCTGTTTATAATATCCTTTTACCAAACCTGCCCATGTTCTATTAGCATAATCGTTCAAGCTTTGAGCTTCAGCACCCCAAGTAGTAACAATATTTCGGGCATTGTGCTCGTAATATGTTTCTTCTTCTTCATTTGCGGCGAAAGCTTTCGCATTATTTAACCATTTTCCCAATAAAAAGGAATTGTTTGTAGTAAGTAATATTTCTAAGTCGTCCAATAATTGTAACATTTTAACACCATCGGACTTTAACTTTACTAAATTTTTAGATTTATAACTTTGTGTAAATCTGTCTCTTAAAACACTAAAATAATTTCCTAATACTTGACGTCCTATATTGACAACATCATATTTATAACTCTCTTTTTCGCTTGGATTTTGTAACATTACTTTCCAGGCTTTAAATAAATCTGAATTGTTATAGTTTATGGTTGGATCTGTCGTCCAATTTCCACTTCCTGTTAAAGTAGGTCTTGCATTTGTTAAAGTTCCCTGCCCTAATCGAGCAGGATATTTATAAATGCTATCATGCAGAACACCCCATGCTTTTTGATTAGCATCATTTACACTTCCGTATCGCAAATCGGCCCATTTTTTAATCCACTTCCCTGTATTTGTTGACGACGATTCCCAAGCTTTTTCAAATACATATTCATACATCATAGGATTTACATCAAAAGCTTCTAAAGTAGAGCCTATTCCCCACATATTTGAATTCTTTTTCAAAGCATTTTCTATACGTATTTCAACTTCATCTAAATTACCAGCCATCATGGTATTGCCTCCAAAATTACCCAGATAACACCAAATGAATGGTTGCTTAAAAAATGAATCGGTCATTTTCCAAACCTCTTTGTTCTCACAATAATAATCTAACAGTAGCATCTTATTTTGAGGTACTGCACGAACCATGGCTTCTATACGCTCGTTAGTCCAGTGCTCTCGTTCAAAATAAAAAATCCATGACATTTGCAACCAAGTAGCATCAGCATCAACATCTTTTATAGATGAATAAATAGTATTAGATACAGATGCTAAATATTCTGGTTCCCAACTAGGAGGATGTACTTCATTAAAAGGGTCTGCTCCATAAATATTATCTGTCCCGTAAATCTCTGTTTGTTTGGTTAAAAATTTATGTTGGATATTTTTAAATAATGAATCCAAGGGGTCTAAAAAGAAACTTCTATATTTATCCTCAAAACCTCCCCAAGAGCTTAATTGATTAATTTTTGCACTTGGGTGTGTTGTTTTCAAGGCTTCTGGCACATGACCAGCAAAAGCTGGTAGAACGGGTTTCATTCCCAGTTCGCGTTCGCGTTTTATTATTTGTTTTTGTAATTCTTTTTGGTGATTTAACCACGATTTTGGTAATGTACCTCCCCATTTGTCTAAATTTGACATACGATGCCAAGGCAAGTGAGCAGGCCCAGTAAAATAACTCCTTATTTGTTCATCTGACAGACCGTAGGCTTTCCACACATCATACCAAATTGCTTCTTGACCAGTAATTGCTAAAGGCATATTGATACCATTTAATGCCATCCAATCAATAAAACGCTCCCAATCTTTCCATTGCCACCATGGCATAGTATAACCAAATGTGCAATAGTTTAAAAAGAAACGATTTTTTACTCTTGCTGACTTTGTTATTTTTTTAGGTACTATTGGCAGGTTTTTAGGCAGTTCTATTTTATCATCTACAAACCAAGACACATAGGTATGGCAATAATTTTTCAAATAATAGTTTAAACCTACTGCCATTGAATTGTAATTATTACCAGAAATAACAACTAGGCTTTTATCCATTTCTATTTCAAAAATATCTTTTGAGCTATTTATAGTTTTAAACTTAATTTTATTTGCAATATCTGGGTTTAGCCTTAAGGCTAATTTATTAATAGGGCTTGTTATTTCTTCATATAAATTTGATTCTTTGCCTGCACAGTTAAAAAAATTAATAACTATAAGAAATATTAAAATAGAGTATAGCTTATTCATTCTTATTTATCTTAGTAAACTTAATTATATTTTCTTCTTTGGACTCTTCTTCAATAAGCCAGCTTTTTAGTTTTTGTAAAAACTTATTTATAATGATTTTCTGTATAGTGGGGGTTTTTGCTGTTTTTCTCATTGCTTAACTATTGTTTTCAACAAATCAAATTTAACTAGCATTCTTTTTTTTTAAGTCTAATTTTTAATCAAATGGGTTTGTCTATTCATCATAAAAATCATTTACTACTAACTCTTGTAACAAATTGTAGTGCTTTATTGTTTTTTGCAAAAGCAATAATAGGTTTAGCTTTTTTTGTTTTAATAAAAGCAGCCTGCTTTACATCACCTTTTATAAGCAATCCACTTTTGGAAGTTGCTATTGGCTTAAAATCACCTTTGCCATCTCCTTCTAAATAGAGTCCATAACTAGCGTCACTTCTAGGAGTTTCAGCTTCAGAAGCATATAGATTTCCAGAAACTATTAAATCTAAATGACCATCATCATTTACATCTTCAGAGAGTATAGAATTTATTGAAGCGTATTGAGCCTCAATAGGTAGATTTTTAATTTTAAATGAGTTATCTCCATTATTTTCAATATAACTACTAGCAAAATTATAAGCCTTATAATGTATTTTGGCTTCCTTCAAACTTTGTGTTGAATAAACATCGGCAAGGTTTGCTTCCGCAAATGAATTGTAATCTTTAAACTTAACTTCTATGGCTGGTATTTGCTGCGATGAACATTGTCTGCCACGAACAGGAAATTGTTCACCATCATTATAATACCCTAGAACTATATCTAAGCTTTTATTATTATCAAAATCATCTGCATAAATATCAAATGATGCTTCTGTAGAGGCTTTATATTTATAGTTTAACCCTAAATTACCTGCTACAAAATCTATATCGCCATCTTTATCAAAATCATCTGCAATGATACTAGACCACCATCCGGTTGATTTGTCGATGCCATAGGTTTTGGTTTCATTTATAAATTGTCCTTTTTTATTGGTAAAAAAAGTTAATGGCATCCACTCTCCAACAAGTACTATATCTAATGCGTTATCGTTATTATAATCTGTCCAAACAGCATCAGTAACCATTCCTATATTTATTAAACCTGGAGCTATTTGGTGAGTTACATCTGTAAAAACAATATTAGATTGATTACTATCATTTCTTAAAATAAAGCTAGTAACTGGTTCGGGATAATTTCTAGGTAAATGCCTCCCTGCAATGAGCAAATCCATATCACCATCATCGTCATAATCTGCAGGGACTACTTTTGATCCACTCGAAAATATTTGAGGTAAAGCTTTTTCGTTTTTAATAAAACCTCCACGCCTATCATTTATGTATAAACGGTCTTGGTATGGTTTTGAGTTTTTATAAAACTCATTACCTCCACTAACTACATATAAATCTAAGTATCCATCATTATTTGCATCAAAAAAAGCAGCATTAGTATCTTCTTTTATTTTATCTGCCTCCCAGCTATCATGAGTTTTCAATTTAGAAAACGTTCCATTTATATCTTGTTTATATATAGCTCCTAATTTACCTGAAGCTCCTCCTATATAAAAATCATCTAAGCCATCATTATTAATATCTCCTGTTGCCAAAGCTGGTCCAAACTGTGACATCTTGTGAGGTAGCAATACTTGATAGTAGTAATCATCAAAACGATTTTCTTGATGTAAATAATCCACATTTACCTTTTCTGTAATATCATTAAATATAGTAGACTTTTCTAGCTCTATTAATTCATGCATAGTAGATTTTTTATAATCTATATTTAATAATCTATTTGCCGATACATTCTTTAATTTTTGTTGTTTTCCATTCTGCCAAACCACTAATACACTATCAATTTTTGTATCATTTCCTAAACCAAAATGCAACTTAGGTGTTACAGAAGATTGAAACCCCCTTGCTAACATCAATTCTTGATATTGTCTGTTTTCTTTATGGAATATTGTAACTTTTGTTCCTATGCCCAAAGGGTTTTTAGAGTTCCCTTTAAATTTGAATTGCACATAGTTTGGTGCTTTATTATCTGAAGTTGTATTTTTATATACTATACTTGGCTCATCAAAATTATTAACAACTAAATCTAAATCACCATCATTGTCTAAATCGGCATAAGCAGTACCATTAGAAAATCCTTTATAATTTAACCCCCATGCTTTACTTACATCAATGAATGTGATATCTCCATTATTCTTAAAGACATAGTTTTCTATTTTTTCTGAAGGCATTTGTTCAATATATTTTAACAAATCCATTTCTTCTTTCTTTTTATGCCCGTGCTCTTTTTTTAATTTGTTAAAAAAATCTTTGTTGTTAATTTCTCTTCTGGAACCATTTGTTACAAACAAATCTTTAAAACCATCATTATCAAAATCGGCTAATAGAGAAGCCCAACTCCAATCTGTAAATGCAACACCACTTAATTGAGATAGGTTACTAAAGTGTGGTATTCCATTTTCATCTATACCTCTATTAAGCTGTAAACTATTTTGCATGTATTGATAGAAAAAAACATCTTCAGTCATATTTTCAAACTTTTCTATATTCATACTTTGCATGTTAGCTTTCGAGCGCCTGTTATCTTTTGGTGTCATGTCTAGCTGTATCATATCTAGCAATCCATCATTATTTATATCGGCCACATCAGTACCCATACCATAAAAAGATACTTGATTTGTAGCTTTTATAAGTTGATCTGTAAATGTGCCATCTCCATTGTTTAAATAAAAATTATCTAAGCTTTCAAAGTCGTTAGACACATACATATCTTGCCATCCATCATTATTATAATCTCCAACAGCTACAGATAACGACAAGCTAAATTGATGTAGCCCAGAAGGTTTTGAAACATCTGTAAATGTGCCATCTCCATTGTTTCTATATAGAGTATTAGACTCTATACTTGTAGCCTTTTGTAGTTTTTTTTTATAATAAGATAATGATGATTGAAATGGTGTAGGAGGGTAGTTTAATACATACAAATCTAAATCACCATCATTATCATAATCAAAAAAAGTGGATTGAGTACTATTTCCTGTATCTGCAATTCCATAAATTTCAGCTTGTTCTAAAAATATAGGAATCCCTTCTTTATTTAATCCTTTATTAATATAAAGCAGATTTTTTGTAGTTGTCCAAATCCCAGATACACTTACATAAATATCTAACCATCCATCTGCATTAATATCAACCATTGTTACCCCTGTAACCCATCTGTTATCTGCTTTGGTTTTTGAAACTTCAGAAACATCTTCAAACTGCAAGTTTCCTTTATTAAGATATAAGGCATTATTTACCATATTACCAGTAAAATAAATATCATCTAATCCATCATTATTTACATCTCCTATAGCTACACCACCTCCCATATAGATATACCCGTAATTAAAATAATTAACTGAATCGTTTTCAGTTAGCTTATTTACAAACGTAATACCAGATGATTCTGGATTTAAAGAAATAAATCGCCTTTTATTTTTTAAATCATTTTTCTCACTAATACAAGCATTTATAGAGGCTATAAGCAAAGCATATATGAAAATTCTAAATAACTTCATTCTTTTAAAATGGAACTAAATTAATATCAAGAAAAGCAATGCTTATAAATACATTACTTTTCTTTCCTAAACTAAAAAATTAAGCACTAATTAAGTATTCACCATTAATATCCAGGGTTTTGTGTAATAGAAGGGCTTGCTTCAACTTCACTTCTTGGTATTGGCAAATAATATAATTTATCGTCCCAAACCCTTAAACCATCAACAATATTATCATCATAATCATAAGTAATGGTTGCTGGGTTTGTTGTATTATCTTTTAAAACCCTAACTCCTTTAGCTGGTAGAGCTAAAACAGTTGGAGCAATTTTCCAACGTATAATATCGTACCAACGGTGGTTTTCAAAAGCAAGTTCTACACGTCTTTCATTTCTATAACGTGTTTTTAAATCATTTCCTGATTCTGTAAATGCTGGCATACTAACATTAGCTCTACTTCTTACTACCTGAATGGCTGCTTTAGCACCTGCATCATCACCTAATTCTATAAGAGCTTCTGCATAGTTTAAATACATTTCAGCAAGTCTAAAAAACACCCATGGGTTTTCATGTGGCTCTGCCCCAAACGTCGCTATTAAATTAGGGTCTGTTTGCTTTAACACATTATAATTTGATTGTGTTCCACCCCGTAAAGCTGATGCCGGACCAGCCAGAGCAGAATTAGATGGATCATTTTTATCAACATGGTATTCAATGGTATTGCCTGCAACCACGCTACCATGATGAATAATTGTCATATCAAGACGTGGATCTCTATTTACCCAAGGGTTTTGAGGGTCTACAGGACTGCCATCTAAAGTTTCATAAGCATCAACCAAACTTTGCAATGGTTTAAAAAAATTAGTATCAACAGCTCCAAAATATCCTGATGGTAAATAATAGCGATCTATGCCCGTGTTCCAAGCAGCTAACCAACCATCTAATACTGGATTTTCCTGTGTAAAACTACGTGCAAACATCACTTCATTAGAAATATTCTTATTAAATAAATTGCTGTAATTAGGATCGATATTATAATCTCCGAGGTCAATAGCTGCTTTTGCTGCATCTCTTGCTGCTTCCCATTTACTTATATTGTTTGACGGGTTATGCAATTCGCTTGCTGCATACAATAATGCCCTAGATCTTAAAGCAGCAGCAGCTCCACGGGTAGCTCTACCATTAAAAGTTCCACCTGTATTTTCTTGAGGTAATTCTAAAACGGCTTTATCCATTTCTGCTTTGATAAATGCTACTATTTCATCGTAAGATGTTCTTGGTGTATCGAAAGATTCTTGCCCTAACTCAAATAAACTTGTTTTAAATGGTACATCACCAAACAAATTAATTAAATCAAAATAGCACCAGGCTCTTATAAAGCGCATCTCACCGGTAAGTCGTTTTACTAATTCTGGCGATGCATTTGAGTCTTCAATTCTGTCAAAAAAGATATTGGTATTCCTTATCGATTTATAATTATGATTCCAAGCATCTTGTAAAACTCCACCTTCTTCCCCATAGAAATCTGGAGTAATTAAACCACGATTGTATGCTACAAAAGCATTATTAACGGCGTCGTCAGAAATACCATCTTTATGAAAGGCACCAAACTGGAAGAACTTAAATGCTCTGTAATTACCATTTACATAAGATTCTAATAATTGATCGTTATTGAATACGTCAATATCAGAAATATCACCCAATGGCTTTTGATCTAAAAAATCATTACTGCAAGACATTAAAACGGAAACCATTGTTAAAGCAATTATGGTTCTTAATGCTATAGTTTTTTTAATATTAAATTTTATGTTTTTCATCATTATTTTTTTTAAAAAGTTACATTTAGCCCAAGATTAAATAGCTTTTGATGTGGAATTGCCCATCCCAATTCACTTACTTGTTCAGGGTCAGCCAACCCATCTTTTTTGAGTTTATCTAAAGTTATTAAATTGGTACCGCTTATATAAATTCTTAAACTATTAACACCTATTTTAGACATCACATCTGGTGGTAGATTATATGCTAGTTCTACATTTTTAAGCCTAATAAAAGAAGCATCGCGTTGCCAAAATGTTGAAGCATTAGCAGCACCGTCGTAACCATTTAATTGCGATTGTGTATCACCAATTCTTGGTAATGGTGCATTTGGAGTTAATGTAGTATATGCATTATTTAAAAAATATGCAGGAGCATTCTGAGAGTTGGAAGCTCCACTAAAAATGGCTCTTGTTTCAATATTCACATTAGTTTGTCCTTGCAGTAGAAGGCTTAAATCAAACCCTTTATATTGTGCACCTAAGTTTAAACCAAATTGCATTTCCGGAATGGTTGTCTTTTCGAAAGCTATTCTATCATTAGCATCTATAGTTCCATCCTCATTCGTGTCTGCATAAATTAAGTCTCCTAAACCAGCTCCTGGTAACCCAGGGTTATTATCTAAATCGGCTTGGGTCCTATAAATTCCTATGGCATCATATATTAGACGCGTTCCAATAGGACGTCCTTCTAAATTTTGATACGCTTCTGCTGGTTCTACTGCATCTTGAAATACTAATTTATTTTTAGAGTATGCAACATTAGCTTCAATATTAAAATTTACTTTTCCTATTTGAGTTCTATAACCTAACACTGCTTCAAATCCTTTGTTTTTTGTTATCCCCAAATTTTCATCTGGTAATGTAATTCCAGTAAAATTAGGAACCGTTGCGTTACGAGGTGTTAATATATCTTTTCTATCTTCTTTAAACACATTAACCTCTAAAGTAAGTTTGTTTTTAAAAAACCCTGCTTCAACACCTAAGTTTAAAGATTCTGCAGTTTCCCACGTGATGTTAGGGTTTCCATCTGGACCTATTGTGGTAATTACAGGTACATTTCCTCCTCCAATTGGAAAAGTACCGTTAGACCCAAAACGATTTAAAAACTGAAATGCTGGAACTCTATCATTTCCTACTTGCCCCCAAGTTCCTTTTAATTTTAAATTAGATACAATTTGACTATTTTTAAGAAAGCTTTCTTCAGATACTCTCCAACCTACCGAGACTGTTGGAAAAAAACCGAAGCGTTTGTCTTTGGCAAAATTAAAACTACCATCATATCTAAATGAAAACTCTGTAAAGTATTTTTTAGAAAAATCATAGCTTAATCTACCTAAATAACTTTGCCTTGCAGTTATGCCTTCTCCCCCAGATGTTGTCTGATTTTCAGTATCTCCAGAAGATAATTGGTCGGTTAGTTCTAACAAACCATCTTGTCTTGATAAATTACTAAAATTATTTTTGGTTCTGCTCTCTTCGTAACCAACAAAAGCAGAAACGCTATGATTCTTAAAAGTATTAGCATACTCAATTCTAGAAGTAAAAGTAAGTAACCTTTGCCTCCAATATGCTTCTTCTACCTTAAATACCGGCGATCCTATTTTTTGCTCTATCAGTTTAGTATTATCAGTAGGGTCTTCAACATATTGGGTTAATGGGCGCAAATAATTTTTATGGAAGTTTTGTGTAAAATCTACAGACCCTTGTGCACTAACACTTAACCCTTCTACTTTTGGTATTTTATATTTCACACTTAAAGTCCCATTAAAAAGTGTGTTGTTTTGTCTGTTATAGCCTCCTTCCTGCTGTACAAATGCTAATGGATTAAATCTACCAATTCCTGCAAATAATTTACCATCTCTGTATACAGGGTCTAGTGGGTTTGCTTTGGCCGTATTTTGAAGCACATCAAAAGATGATGCTCCATACCATTGACGTTCTTCTAATCTGCCTGCCAAATTAAAAGCCACATCTATTCTATCGGTAGCTTTAACGTCTATATTAGATCTAAAGTTATATTGTGAAACATCAGTACTTTTATCAGTTTTTATAACCCCTTCTTGCTGTGTGGTTCCTAAAGACAAAAAATAACGCGTTTTTTCTGATCCTCCTCTTAATGATAAATTATATCTTTTTTGAGCAGATTGTCTATCGTACACTTCACGCCACCAATCTGTGGTTGTAAAATTTGAGCTTTGAAAGTTTGCTAAATCACTAGCACTATAAATTGGTGTAGCACCAGTTCGCGATTGTACCTCATTTATTTGTCTAGCATAATGATAAGCACTAGCATTTTCCACAAAACGTGTTGGCGCAGTAATACTATAATTAGAAGTAAAACTAAATTGAGGTTTTCCTACTTTACCACGTTTAGTTGTTATTAAAATAACCCCATTCGCAGCTCTAGCTCCATAAATTGAAGCTGATGCATCTTTTAATACTGATACGCTTTCTATATCTTGAGGATCTAATCTATCTAAGCCATCACGCCCTGGGATTCCATCTATAACAACCAGAACAGTATTATCTCTAAACGTTCCCCTTCCTCGAATTAAAATATTAACATTCTCACGCCCAGGCTCTGCTGTAGTTTGATTAATAACTAAACCTGGCAACCTTCCTGCTAACGAAGTAGTAAAATTAGCAGATTGATTTTTCTTTACTACATCTCCTGATACTTGAGCCACAGAACTTATAACTTCTACTTTTTTTTTGGTTCCGTAACCTACTACTACAACATCGTCTAATTGAGTAATATCTTCTTGTAGTGATATATTAATAGTTAATTGATTACCTACCGTAACCTCTTTAGTTATATACCCTAAATATGAAAACACTAAAACCGAACTATTAGTTATATTAGAAATAGTATAATCACCATCAAAGTCTGAAGATACACCATTAGTTGTTCCTTTAACTAAAATTGAGACACCAGGTAAAGGTTCATTATTATTAGCTGTAACTTTTCCAGTAATTTGTTTTTGAGCAAACAAACTTGTTGCGAAAAGCAATAAAACAACAACAAAGTTTATTTTAAAATATCCTTTTTTCATTTACATAAAATTTTTTGAGATTAGTTTATTTTGTAAAATTATATCTCACATTAAAGTTAATGGTTCAATATTTAATCTTAATGGTTTCATTATCATTCAAATTTAAATCTCATAATAAAACATATCCTTTTTTTAACTGAATTACTCTTATATTTATATACTTATTCATCCTAAAAGTATTTATATTAAGTGGTTAACAAACATATTCTATTAAATAATTTGTTGCAGATTTTACTTCTACTTCCAATGGTTTTGCTTTCTCAAAACGATAAATTACTATTTGAAGAGTTTCTTATTGAAGATGGTTTGGCTTCTGTAAATTGTATTTTAAAAGATAAAAATGGATTTATGTGGTTTGGTGGAACTCACGGACTCTATAGATATGATGGTTATAAGTTTAAAGCATTTACTTCAAATAAAAATGATACATATTCTTTAAGTAATAATAACATTACCTGTTTATTTGAAGATCCCGATGGTTTTTTATGGGTAGGTACTATGCAAGGTGGCTTAAACAAATACAACCCATTTAATGATTCATTTTCTAATTATAAAAACGAAAAAAATAATTCTATATACTCTACAAATCATATTACAAGTATAGCAGAAGACCAGCATCATACGCTTTGGGTTGGTACTTTTGGTGAAGGGTTATACACTTTAAACAAAAGCACGGGTATTCATAAAAAATTTAACCAAAGCATTCATAATTCTAATACAATAAGCAATGATAATATTTTTTCTATAGCTATAGAGCAAGAGCATGTATGGATTACAACTAATGCTGGAATTTTGGATTGTTTTAATATCAACACACAAAAGTTTAGTCATTATAAATATAATGATGCAGATTATCACAGTACAAGAACAGGGCAGCGTATTTGTTTCGATTCTTATAACAATTTATGGATTGGTACCGAAGGTAATGGTGTTTACAAGTTTAACATTCATAGCAAAACTTTTGAGCATTTTAAAAAAGAAGATGGCAAGTCTTCTATAAACTCAAATGAAATAACTGATATTAAAGAAGGAAACCCTGGTGAAATATGGATTACTTCTTATGGAGGGTTAAACCTTTTGAATACAAAGACCAATGAAGTACAAGTTTATAAAAATGATGCTTTTAATAAATATAGTATTACAAATAATGTGTCTTATTGTTTATTTATAGACAACAATACCTCTCTATGGATGGGAATGGGAGATGGTACTGTAAACAAAACGAAGCATTCTTCTTTTGAGCTTTATCAGACTTCAATTTTAAAAGAACCTAGCAGTCTAAGTTTTAATGTTGTAACCTCTCTTTTTATGTCTGATAACACGTTATGGATTGGCACAGGTGGTGGCGGATTAGACAAGCTCGATTTAAATACTGATTCCTTTTTTAACTTTAAAGAAAACCCAAAAAACAACACATCTATTCCTTCAAATATTGTCATGAATGTTATTGAAGATAAGAATAAAAATATATGGATAGGTGGTTTTAATAGAAGTATCATTGGTTATAAAGAAGAGAATTCCAATATATTTAAAGAAGCTGAATTTAATAAAGCTAACATTTCTAATACTATAAATAATTTAGTTTTTGATTTAGTTGAAGATGATTTTAATAATATATGGATAGCGACTTATAATGAAGGTTTGTACAAATACAACAAAACCTCTAAGGCTTTTACTAATTATAAAATTGAAGATGGATTAATCTCAAATAACCTCTTATGCTTACTTTATGATAGTACAGGTAAATTATGGATTGGCTCTTTAAAAAATGGAGTTCAAGTTTTTGACACTAAGAACAACAAATTCTTAAAACCTTCAGAAGCTGGAATCAATAATGACACAAAAATAAACTATCCAATTAAAGCTATTTTTGAAGATGCTCTTAAAAATATTTGGCTTGCTACCGAAGGTGGTGGTGCATACCAACTCAATGTTTTCGGTAAACAGTTTAATAGGTTAAATATTGATCAAGGACTTCCAAGTAATTCTATTTATGGTATTATACAGGATAATGCCAGTAACATTTGGTTTAGTACAAATAAAGGGATCGCAACTTTTAATCCAATAAGTAAAAAAATTTTAATATATAATACATACGATGGCTTACCAACCAATGATTTTGAATCTGGAGCCATTGCAAAATCCAAGGATGGTAAATTATTTTTTGGAAGTAAAAAGGGGCTTATTGCTTTTTATCCAAGTTTATTAAACACACAATCTGCCCCCATTAATCTTATGCTTACAAATTTTAAATTGTTTAATGAAGATATTGAGACTAATGAAGCTATAGAATCTTATACGCCTTTAGATTCATCCATCGTGTTTACTAAAAATATTAAACTCCCATATTTTTTAAATAATTTCACTTTTGAATTTGCTACACCTGGTTACCCTGCTCCCCATAATATAAGATACGAATATAAATTAGAGGGTTTAGATAATCGATGGATAACTACTCCTTCCGAGCAGCATTTTGCTAACTATTCTAACATATCTGCTGGGTCCTATACTTTTAAGGTTAGAGCTACTGAAGAGAATAGTGTTGATACTAAGCATTTTTCTGAAAAACACATTCAAATTCTAATCACTCCAGTCTGGTGGCAAACAAATATTGCTTATTTGGTATATATTTTAATACTCATGTCATTAATTTATTTCATTTTTTATAGTGTAAAAAATAGAATACGATTAAAAAACGCATTGGTTATAGAAAAGTATAAGCACGAAAAAGACGAAGAGTTACATCAATCTAAAATAAATTTTTTCACTACCATTTCCCATGAATTAAGAACTTCATTAACTTTAATTCTTGGGCCTTTGCAAGAATTAAAAAAAATTAAAAGCACAAACAATCGAACTAATAATTTAGTAATGACTATGAATAGGAATGGTCAAAGGCTTTTAAGTTTGGTAACGCAAATATTAGATTTTAGAAAAATGGAATCTGGTATGGTAAAATTAAAAGTAAGTGTCACAAATATTAAAGCATTTTTTGATGAACTTTGTATTCCATTTTATCAATACGCTCAAGAAAAAAACATACATTTTCAACTAACTGTTTCTAATAGTTGCGATCAAGGTTGGTTTGATGCAAACAAGCTAGAGGTAATTTTATATAATATTTTATCTAACGCTTTTAAGTTTACAAATAGCAAAGTAGATATTAATGTCGATTTAGACGAAAAAGATGAAAAACTAATTATTAAAATTAAAGATAATGGCCATGGATTATCCCCTGAAGATATTTCAAAAATTTTTAAAGATTTTTATCAAGTAAATACCGAAAACACAAAATCAATTACAGGAACAGGAATTGGATTAGCTATTACCAAAAACCTAGTTCAAATTCATTATGGAGAGATTTTGGTTAAAAGTGAACCTAATCAATACACAATATTTAATGTTATAATCCCAATTACTAAGTCATTCTATAATACTAATGAAATAGTCAATGCTTCACAAGAAATATCTTTAGCCGAAGAAATTCTTGATGAGGAAGTTATTTTGGAAACAGATACTCCAAAGAGTGTTAAAAAACATATGCCAATATTATTGGTTGTAGAAGATAATTTTGAAATTAGAGATCATATAAAGAACAACTTTTCGGATTATTACAAGGTTATAACCACTACTAATGGTATAGAAGGTTGTCAAAAAGCTTTCGAAATAATACCAGATATAATTATATCTGACATTATGATGCCTGAAATGAACGGGTTAGAATTATGTAAAAAAATAAAGCTTGACAGCAGAACGTCTCATATTCCTATAATACTCTTAACTGCTAGAGGCGCACATGCCCTTAAAATGGAAGGCTTTGAATATGGTGCCGATGATTACATTACAAAGCCTTTCAATATTGATGTTTTAAATGTTAGAGTTATGAATTTGATAGAAAACAGACGTATTTTGAGAGATATATTTAGGAAGGAAATATTGTTAAAGCCTAAGGATGTTGCAATAAATAATGTTGATGAATTGTTTATAGAAAAAGTAATGAAGATTATTGAAGAGAATATGTCAGACCCCAAATTTTCTGTATCACTAATGGCTTCTAATATTGGAATGAGTCACTCTGTTTTGTATAGAAAAATTATGGCTTTAACTGGTCAAAACATTAACGAGTTTATAAAATCAGTAAAATTAGCAAGAGCTTCACAGCTAATATTAGATAGCGATTACTCTATTAATGAAATTAGTGATATGACAGGGTTTTCAAATTCAAAATACTTCAGCACATGCTTTAAGAAAAAATATAAGGTAACTCCTTCAAGTTATAAAAAAGCCTTCAACTCATAATTTTTTTAATAATATTCAGTCAATCACGTAAAAACCTGAGAAATGAGTTTTAAATGCATAGAGTAAGATTTAAATGTGTTAAAGATCATACATAAAAAAACCAGTTGCGAAAACAACTGGTTTTACTAGTAGCGGGAACTGGACTCGAACCAGTGACCTTCGGGTTATGAGCTTTGTCTTATATAACCCGAAAAGAATAAAACATACTGATTTTAAGTATTTTACATGTTTTAAAGTCTTAAATAAAACCGTAATGAACCGCATAAAACCGTAAAATGTTTTAGGTATGTTTTAGGTAAAAATTATCGATTTTTGTATCTTTGCTATAGCTTAACCCCTTTAACCTATGGCATCTATAAAGGTAATACTTTGGAAACACGATAAAAAGAAAAATGGAAGTTTTCCTATAGCGATACGAATTACAAAAGATCGCAAAACTCGATATATCTTTACCGGTGAGTATCTCTTTGAAAAAGATTGGGACATTAAAAAAGGTGAGGTTAAAAAATCTCACACGAACTCCGTCCGGCTAAACAACCTTATACAAAAGAAACTTAAAGAAGCTCACGCAACTCTTCTGGATGCAGAAATCAGCGATGAAGAACTGAATGCAAAGCAAATCAAAAAGAAAGTCAAACGCCAAGGCAACAATGTGTCTTTTTTCCAATTGGCAAGTGAGCGAGTGCGAGAGAAATATCTAGCCGGGACTTTTTCAGTGGCAAAATCAGAACTGTCCATTCTTTATAATATTGAAGAGTTCTTGACCTTAAAGAAAACCGGAACTCGTCAAGAAATTGCTGAAGGCATAAGAACGAGGCGCAAAGAGCGCATTTCAGATGCACGTAAGAATGGCCCACGTATTTCTGAAAAGCTTAAGCGCTTTGAAAAGCTCAATTCCTTGAGCTTTGAGGATATTGACCTAACCTTTATCAATAAGTTTAAAAGCTTCTGTGCATCCTATCTTGAACAGAAGACACGCACTATAACCAATCAGCTTATTTTTATTCGCACTCTATACAACCTTGCCATTAAAGAAGGGCTTTCAGATGGTAAAAATTACCCCTTTGCTGATGACAAGGAGAAAATCCGTATTAAATCGGGCAATAAGATTGGCCTAAACAGGGATGAGATACAAAAAATCGAAAATTTAGAGCTGGAAGAAAACACCTCTATCTGGCACACAAAAAATGTATGGCTCTTTGCTTATTACTTTGCGGGGGTTCGTATTTCAGATGTTCTTGAAATGAAATGGTCAGATTTTGTTGATGGCAGGCTATTCTATCAAATGAATAAAAATGAAAAGCCGGTTAGCTTAAAAGTACCTCATCAGGCCGAAATAATTTTGGAAGCTTACGAGCCGGATAAAAAATCGAATAAAGATTATGTGTTTCCTTTCTTGAAAAAAGCCAATCCAAAAAACAAAGAGGATATTTTTACCAAAACCCGCAATGCTACAAAACTATTCAATAAATATCTCAAACGTATTGCTGAGATGTGTAATATCGAAAAAAATCTATCGAACCATATTGCAAGACATACCTTTGGTAATATGGCCGGTGATAAGATTCACCCACTTAAACTTCAAAAGCTTTATCGACATAGTAATTTAAAAACTACTATAGGCTATCAAGCTAACTTTATTCATAAAGATGTAGATGATGCGCTAGAGCAAGTTTTGAATTCATAAAAAAACTTTTAGATCTTGCATATCATGGCATGAAATGTTCCTCCTTTGTTCTTGACATTTAGACTATGGGGCTGTAAAACAACCAAACACTCTTAAAATAGGAATTTATTCCTTGAAATATTTTGTTTAACAGACATAAACGAAAGGAACCCCAACTATGTCTAATAGCTTATACTATGGTGAAATTGCTGCGTATATCTCCAGTAAACTTGTGGAAAATCCAGATAACAAAACTCGTATCGACCATGTTATGAGCAATCAATCAGAGGGCGACACAATTTGGACCTTATGTGCAGAAGCTGCAAAGGTATTCGACAAGGTCGAAGATTTGTCAGGTGAGCATTTCGTGAATTGGTATAAAGCAGTCGATGTTTTTTCTCAAGAAATGCTCGATTACCTCCTTTCGGGGAAAAAACCAACCATCGTGGATATGGTTTCCATGACCGCCAGAAGTATCGAAAATAGTAGATAATCAAATAGAGGTCTGAGCATCCCTTTTAGGGGACGCAAAATTGTTACTCCTAAAACTTTAGGGAGTTCCCCCTCGCGCACGCCAATTTGGAAGCCAAAACAATTTGAAAAAATGCGGTACATGGTTCCTATTTTTTAAAATTCTTTCGCCCAAGCTTAGCTAAAGCACGTTCCTGCATTGACGTTTGCTCACCCCCTGTTCGCCACATGGCAGGAGTTATGTCAGACGCGCATACGCGTTTAACAAACTCCTTTTACAAAGGCTTTTTAACCAAACGACACGAAAGGAAAAAATCATGTCAAAAAAACAAACTACTACACAACAAAACACAGAAGAGGCAAAACTTTTTGCTGACACAAACGTTTCCGTGAAATCTGGAAGACTAGTCAGAGATGCAGAGCAAATTTCTGATGGTAAATTCATTAAATTGAGGATCTCCACCAATAAGCAATATCTGGATGCGAATAAAGAGATTCAGACGACCACAAATTATTTCAATGCGCTTGTATCAAGCAATCTCACAGAAGCATTTAATACTGCCAAAGATCTTAAAAAAGGGGATTGGATTTACCTGCGAGGAGAAGATCACACGCAGCCTTTCGATTCCCTTGAAGGATACAGAAAAGCGGAAACTACAATTTTTGCTTACAAGGTAGGTGTTAAAAACGAAATCAATTCTAATCAAACACAGGAAACCCCAAAAGTTTCCTAACAACCAATTGGGGGAAGGTTCTCATACCTTCCCTTTTTTTGATTCCGAAAAGGAGATATTCAATGCCCAATAAAAAACTTGATATTCACCAAGAAGTCACAAATCAAATCATCAGCCTTTTAGATAAGGTAAATCTTGAAGATTATGAACCCCCTTTTGCTGAATTGGCATCTCAAGGATTGCCAATCAACCCAACAACTGAACACCAATATCAAGGAATCAATATTCTCTCTCTTTGGTTCAACCAACAATCAAAACACTTCACTTCTAATGAGTGGGCTACATTCAAACAATGGAAACACAAAGGTGCGAATATCCGCAAAGGCGAAAAAGGTAGTCGGATAATTTTTTACAAAACCCTTATTAAGTCTGAAGAAAATGCAAAAGGTGAAAAGGAAGAATTAAAAATACCAATGCTCAGAACATACATCGTCTTTAATGCCAATCAGGTTGATGGGTATGAACACACACAAGAAGAATTAACACCTACAAATGATAAGGTAGAACGCATCAAGCTTGTTGATGAGTTTTGCAAAAATACCGGTGCGGTAATCAAACATGGTGAAAACAGAGCTTATTACAAGTATGGTGCAGACTTTATCAATATGCCGCAAACTTATTCGTTTTTAGACACATCCCAAGCCGGTGCAACAGAAAATTATTATGCCACCCTGCTCCATGAACTAACGCATTGGACAGGAGCAAAGCACAGGCTAGATAGGAATATGGATAAAGAACGTGAAAAATATGCTTTTGAAGAACTCATAGCCGAATTAGGGGCGGCATTTTTATGTGCGCAACACGGTATTACTCAGACACAGCCTGAGCACCATGCCATGTACATCAAAAGTTGGTTGAAAGCTCTAAAAGATGACAAAACTCATATTTTTAAGGCTGCTGCAAAGGCTACACAAGCCAGTGAGTATTTAAACAAATTTCAACTAAATCATGAGGGTGCGTAATGAGTAAACATTCTTTCAGCGACTTTGAAGAGGTCAGCCTTATTTATCGCAACAAAACAAAAGCAAGCGATAGACCAAACGTTAAAAGTTCAGATGATGCCTATTCTATATTGCGTCAAAGCTGGAACATGGATGAGATCAACTTACTTGAAGAAGCTAAAATTTTACTTTTGGATAATCAATTAAGATTAATGTCAATAGCATCAATTTCAAAAGGCGGACTGTCTGGAACTATCGTTGATCCTAGAATAGTTTTTTCTATCGCTCTAAAACGAAGGGCCAACAGAATTATTCTAGCCCATAACCATCCGTCAGGAAGCCTTAAACCTAGTAGAGAAGATTTATCATTAACAAACAAATTTATTGATGCCGGGAAGGTTCTCCAAATCGCGGTAGACGACCATATTATTATTACTCAAGACGGCTATTGTTCCTTAAGAAATGAATATGGAGAAGAGCTGTCAAATGAGATTTAAAATGTAGTTAATTGGACTTTTCTTAAACCCCTTTGCAAATGCACTAGGGGTCTTTTTTTTGCACTTGAATGAAGCTGTTTTGCACTCACTGAATAGGAATAAAATCCATTCTATATTTCTATCAGACATCACGTCTAAGACAATCAAATGTCTTAGAACTAAGTTGGCTCATTGCATTCAAAATGCTTCAAAAATAACATTCACCCAAAAGAACAATTCTTGACGCAAACAACAATTTAGGACTATAATCCTAGAGATAAATTCAATAAAAATTCATGGAAAAGAGAATAAAATGAACACCAAAGAAACAGAAATAAATAAAATTGCCTACAGCATAAAGTCTGCACAGAAAGCTGTTAGTATAGGCAATAATAGCATATACGATGAGCTAAATTCTGGTCGCTTAAAAGCCAAGAAGTATGGTAAACGCACATTAATTCCAGCAGAGAACCTAAAAGAATGGGTGGATAACCTTGAGGATTATGGGGCTAATACCAGGGGCTAAATTCAAATTTTGAAACATTTTTCGATTTAAAAACAGCACCTTGCCCTTAAAACTCAAGTCCCTCCTCCGCTACCACTCACCCCCTTTACGGGGGTTTTATATTGCCTCCTTACCTTTTAAAAAATCGCAGAAAACCAATAGTTTTCAATCATAATAGTGCTTGCAGACATTTGTGTGTGTCCCTTGACATAGAGAAGGCAATTTGGGTACATTTTAGGGGCTATTTGAAAAACCGAACAGAAAATGACCCCAATATGCCCCTGACAAAAGTTACTTGTGACAATCTTAAGCCCCGTGATAAAGCATATAAAAAGTATGACTCAAAAGGTCTCTATCTTTTGATTAAACCTAATGGGTCTAAATATTGGAAATTTAAATACATATTCGCTGGCAAAGAAAGGCTGCTTCATATAGGCACTTATCCGAATGTAACTTTAAAAAAAGCTAGAGAAGAACGAAATGAAGCTCAAAATCTTCTAAATGAAAAAATCGACCCTGCTATTCATAAGAAAAAACAAAAAATTCTACAGAAAAAGAATGTAGACAATACTTTTAAAGTAATCGCTTTAGAATGGTGGGAACGAAGAAAACTTGTGTTATCAGAAAAACACGCAGCAACCATAAAAAGCCGCCTTGAAAAACACATTTTTCCCTACATTGGGTCTTTTCCAATTACAGAAATCACACCCGAGATACTACTAGAAACTCTAAAGAGATTAGAGACCGCTGGTAAATATGAAATTGCTAAGCGTATGCTACAGACGAGCAGCCAAATTTTCAAATACGCCATTCAAACATCGAGAAATACCGAAAACCCAGCAATCCATCTTCAAGGTGTTTTAATCTCCCCAAAAATCAATCATCATCGTGCACTGGATATAAAGCAACTGCCTATTTTCTTAAAAGCTTTAGAACGCAATGAATGCCGCCTATTCCCAGAAACACGTTATGCTATGGAGTTTATGATTTTAACATTTGTACGGACTAAGGAACTCATTGGTGCAACATGGGAAGAAATAAATGATGATACCGACCTTTGGATTATTCCTGCTGAGCGAATGAAGATGAAAAAAGACCATGTTGTACCGCTATCAAGACAAGCGCGCGATATTTTAAGAATCATGCGAGAAATTAACGGACGTCAAAAATGGATATTTCCGAGTCAACGTGAGCCAAAAAAACATATGAGTGATGGAACTTTAATACATGCTGTAAAACGTCTTGGCTTTCAAAGCGAAACAACTGTGCATGGCTTTAGAGCTATGGCAGCAACAGCTATCCAAGAAAATTTAGGATATAGGTACGAGGTAGTTGATAGACAACTCGCACACGCACCGAAAAGCAAAATTGATGCTGCTTATCATCGCACTCAATTTTTACCAGAGCGGCGCAAAATGATGCAGGATTGGGGTAACTATATCGAGAAATCAAGGAAATGTTGATGCCAGTGGTTCGGGGCAGGATTTGTTCACAACCAACATAAACCAGCAATCTCTGTATCTGCATAAAACTGATTATTTAGAAACCGAAAACTCAAAATCAGCAATCTAACTTTTTTTAACATTTTGCATTTGTTACATTTGTAACAATCCAATCAAATTGTCTATGAACGTTATCCATATCGAAGAGGACGCATTTTTTGAGCTCATTGAACGTGTTGTCGAACGGTTAAGCGAAAAACACAATGCTCCCGTTGATCGTTGGATTGACGGGGAAGAAGCTATGAGAAGGCTTCGTATAAAATCCACCACACTCCAAAAGTTGCGAGACGAAGGCAAAATCACCTACTCACAGCCAAGCAAGAAAATCATTCTCTATGACTCTCAATCTATTGATGAATACATAGAGGAAAACGTGAAATCAAAATTTTAAGGTATGGAAGATTTAAAAGTATCAGAACAATATAAGAAGGCGTATAATCAGGCAGATATGATATGCACCTATATGCCTCACCTATTAGAAAGTATGACCTTCCCTAAAGATGAACCTAGTGAATACACAAAAGGTTTTCAGGATCGCGTAAAACAATATGAAATAGAACAAAAAGCCATAAAGAATTTCTCCGTTGAAAAACTAAAAGAAAAATACGGAAAGGAAATTGGCTTTGATAAAGATCCACAGAGGGATATTGACAAGGATTAACCCAAAAAAATAGGCTTATGGGGTTATTCGGAAAAAAGAAATCCAACCAAACTAATATTAATGAAAATGAGCATGAAGCTCTATTAGATAAAATACTCTACAAAGTACCAGGAACAGAAACGGCTATTACTTGGGCCGATGCCGTGGAAGGTACGCTGATAACCGGCAGTACAGGAAGTGGCAAAAGTTCCGGTCCGGGACGGCATATTGCGCTTTCCATGCTCAAAAGCGGTTTTGGCATGTGCATTCTCTGCGCCAAACCCGATGAAGCGGATAGATGGAAAAAATATGTTGAAGAAAAAGCACCTGAAAGAAGTGCTGACCTTGTATTCTTTAACAAAAATAGTAGGCTTAAATTCAATTTCCTCGAATATGAAATAACACGCGGCGGACAAGGTGCTGGAGAAGCCATCAACATGATTAACGCGCTCATGAGCCTGAATGAGCAAAATAAAATTTATCAGTCAGGCGGTGCTGGAAAAGATGAACGTTTTTGGGACAATTCGCTTAGGCGCATTATAAGTCGTACCATATCCTTGCTTCGCTTGGCAGATGAAAAAGTCAGCATTGATAATATGCGTAAGATTGTTGCCGGGCATCTTAAAGACAATGAACCTAAAGTATATCAACACCTTAAAGAGAAATCCTCAACACAAGAAAAAATTGATCCAAATGAGCGTAAAGAAGCCTTGGAAGAACTCGCCTTATGGCTTAAATCGAGCTACTTTCTTAGCGTAATCAACAAACTAGAGAAAAAGCGATTTACTACAGCTTTTGAAGAAGATGAATCTCAAATAACACTTGATTATTGGATGAAGGAGTTTCCGAGGTTATCCGAGAGACCAGCCAGTATCATTTCTGAAAGCTTTATGGGGCTTGTGGAAATTTTCATTAACAGAGGTATTCTAAAAGAGCAATTCTCTGAAGGAGTGAGTGATGACCTGCGCCCTGAAAATATTATTACAAAAAACAAGATTGTTGTTGTCGATTTTCCAATCAAGGAATTTGGACTTGCCGGTATCTATGCCGCCACCATTTATAAAACAACCTTTCAGGCGGCTATGGAAAGACGAAAAATTGAGGAAGAAGACAGTCCAAAACCTTGCGGACTCTGGATCGATGAATACCATAGCTTCTGTTCACCTATGACCGATAGCATATTCCAAAGTACAGCTAGAAGCTCATGGGTTGCCAGTGTTTATATTACCCAAAGCATTCAAAATCTCTATTTTGTAATGGGAGATAAGATGCCGGTGGCAAGAGCTAAAAGCCTTTTGGGAAACCTCAACCTAAAATATTTTGCATCTAATTCAGATGCCGAGAACAATGAGTGGGCATCTAACATGATTGGAAAGCACTTCACCTATGTAGAAAGTGTTCATATCGATAGAGACAAAGAGGTTTCAAAAAACAAAAGCCAACAGATGCAATTCCGGTTGACTCCAGATCATTTCACGACTTTAAAAACAGGTCGTAAATCCAACAAATTTATTGTTGAAGCTGTTGCTTTTAAAGCTGGGAAAAGCTGGGGAAAAGACAAAAAGAATTACGCCATCGTGAAGTTTGACCAAAGGAACTAATTCTGAGGCTCGGGCACTTTAAAATCTTTAGAGTCTTTCGTTTCATCCTCATCCCAATTAAATTGTCCTTGTTCAAACTTATAATCACTAGCAAAATTAAAAATCTTTTTATTTATCCGCTCAGGATATTTAGTGCTCTGCGTGCCGTTAGACCAGAATCGAAGATTCATCATTACATTCCAAAAGGTTTTTTTCGCATCAAAACCATAATCGTTCATTTCCCAATGAGCAAAATAGGCATCTACGTCATAATTAAAACTATTTGCCAGCATTGCAAGTTCAGAAATCATGTTCCCTGCTTCCCCATTGACAACAGTAATAGGGGAATCCACACAAAGATCTCCATTTTCTTGGACAAACCCGCCTTCATTCACATAGCCCCTGCGAACTAAGAATTCTATTATTTTAGCTAATTGTGACGACTCACTTACAGACACAAAATCACCTGTCACTTCTGCGATTTGCTTTCGTTTCTTTTGGGGCATTTACACAACTCCACTCCACAATACAATTTCATAGATTAATATCTACGCGGTTTTATAACACCTCCAAGAGTTATTGGCAAGCTTTTTTTCATAATTCTATAAAGCTGCGGTAATATTATATGCATCTCCTCCTCCAATTTACCCTCGATGATTATCTTGTTAATTACACCTGTTCGCATATTTAAAATGGATTCAGACATATTCTCGCGCTTACCTATAACCACCACGACCTTACACACAGTCATTGCAATACCCAACTGTAAGTAGCTGTAGCTAAGCTCTTTAACATCATCTAGAAGTAAAACAAAAAAGCGAGTACGTTTTAGTTTTTCAATATCTCTATATGGCTGATAGTAACCATCTTGGTCTACAATATCTTCTTTGGCCAAGCTATGCGGTTTAGAAGATACATAAATCTTTTCTTTAAATTTATCATTAAGAAACGCTTCAATTTTCTCCAATACATCTTTACCCGAGTTTTTTGCGAAAGAAGTAGTTGAGGCTAAAAAAGCCTTAGGTCTTACGCGCTCTAAGAAACGTTCAAAACGTAAATAATCATGCTGTCTCTTTGTCTTAAGGTATTCTCCCAGTATTTCCTTGCTCTTTATTTCCTGATAACGTTGGGCGTTGTTATAACTCTCAGCACGAATAGACAAAAATTTTATAAACTCTATTGGTATGTTAGTGGTATCATATCCTCTACCATTGTTAAACATCCAAGAAAAAACTCCAGGTTTAATCTTTTCGATCTCATCTGTAATGTTCTGAAAAATGATATTTCCACTTTGAATACACCCCTTTTCATAAGTTGTATATTGGCCAATCAGTAACTCTTGATTCCTATTTCGACAATATACTTTAATATGAATATTTCTGCCTTTTTCAACACTGCTATCCGCTTCTAAATCAAAAATCACTATTCCGTTTGTCAGTTCCGTATGGGATGTATAGCATCCTTCATAATCCACAACATCATCAAGTTCAGTATTAGTAAATACAACACCGTTCTCTCCATCGTGCTTTATATCTATAATGGCTCTTCCAATTAAACCATCATTGAACTTTTGACCTTCATCCTTGTAATAAAGAAAATAAACCGCCCATTTGGTGCCAACCAATGAATTCCCTGAAGACTTCTTACGCTTCTTTATTTCAACAGTCTCAATGGGCTTATCTTTTTCGTTTGAATGTGGTGGCCATGTAAAAACAGCCCTATAATCACAAGCCATTTTATATGTTTGCCAGCAGATTTTTAAAGCATCCTGAAAATTTTTAACTTTTAAGTTTATTACCTTATTGGCATTAATATCATCAATTGTTTCCTCCCTAATAATTGCCGCTAACAAATCTATTTTCTTACCTATAGTATTAGCTGAAATGCCTGCCTGACGTTTTTTCCCAATCTTCCATTCTTTAAACTTGTCCCTGTTGATGCCAGTAGTCGCTTCATGTTCTGCCACTAGCTCAATCAATCCTTTATCATGATTTCCTCTTTCATATTTGCGTAACAGTTCATTGGCCTCTTTAATTTCTTCGTTGGTTGGTTTTAAGGTATTGCTTTCGCTTTTCATTGGTTAGTATTCGTTCAAAAGCCACAAATATAGAAATTGCATAAGTAAATTCTCGTTAATTCTCGTTAAATCACGTAAAAATTTGATAAACGAAAAATCTCACTTACTGAGAGTTATGATGATTTTACTGTATGTAGCTAATCCTCATTGCTCGATAAAAAACCTTAGCCATTTTTACAAAATAAAATGAATACTAACATCTAAACTTATTAAATATGGGACCAAATAAAAAAAGCATTTGGAACACTTTTAAAACCTTGTTGAGCTTTATTGGAAAAATGATTTTTGGCGGCGAAGCTTCTGAAATTGACAAACAAACAGCTCCTTTACACAAGGATGCAAAAAAGGCCAAGACCGAAGGCTATATAGAAGGACTAAATGGCAAAAAAGATATCCAACACATTCTTTCCGCTTTTCAAACAAAATGCGACAGAGTACTCGGAAGCGTACTAAGGATAATTAAAAATACTCGTAAAAGAATTGAAGCTGAACTTTCACAGATCGAAAACCTATTGGATTTAACTGATGAAGAGCGAGTGCAACGAGAACATGATAAACTCCTACCACGCATCCAAAAACTCTTTACTGAAAAATACACAATTTACATTGCAGCTAATAGACTAAAGCACACCTTAAATAAGCAATTAAGAAGAGTACAGGCTTGGATTCAAGAACATAGTGGGCCTTCCAAGAAGGGAATGTTCGATACCGTCTTTCCAACTTTGGTTTTGGCTATATTGATTATCAGTCTTGAAATAGGTTTTTTTACACCAATTCTTGAAGCTTTTGGTTTTGTTTTTGGTGTAGCTTTACTAGGTGCTTTAGGTTTCTCAATGATATTGCTGTTCTTTGCCGAAACTATGGCTCACTATTATCGTACCAGTCGTAAAGGTTTTTTGATTTCATGCTTTTTCGGCTTTTCTTTTTTAGCGCTCATTGTAGGTTTAAGAATCATAGCAGAAGATGCCCATTGGTATTTTACGGCACCAGCTATTACTTTATTGTTTATTACCTCTGTATTGGTAGCTATCAGAAGATCCAAATACAAAGAGTGGTTCAACATGCTGATCATTGAAGCCTCACTCATTCACCAAATAAATCAACAGGACAATATCATTCATACGGCTCAGGCAGATGGAAAGATTATCTTGGATGAAGGCAAGCAAATGGCCAAAGAAAATGCCAAGCTGGAAAAAGACCGGCTTTTTAATCGTCATATAGACCTACAGGCAGAACTTGATGTCAACCATCAGGAAGAAACCTCCACTAAAGAAGGGTTTAAGAACTTTAGTAAAGAAAAAACTGATGAAATTATCAAAAGCCACCAACAAGGAATGGATGACCACTTTGGAGGCAACGGAGTGCAAGGTTCTTCCCCGACCCCTATCTGGAAAAATCCATTCCTATCTTTGTTGTTACCGATAACCCTATCACTCTTAACAGCCTGTAGCACTGGTACACAGCCAGATAATTTCTATATCCACTCCATGATTGATGCTTCTACAAGCTTTAATAAAGCTCAGGTTATCCCATCAAAACTTCACAGCGCCATCACTGGTGCTGTGAATATTGATAATCCGGGAGTAAACGGATTTAAAGGTCAGGTCTCCTGGAGCACTGTTGGCGACTCTATAATGCCACAGATAGGACAAAGAACTATTCCCATTGTTTCCCACTTAGCGGTTAGGGATAGGAACAAGACACAAACTGACTTAACTCAATTCAGTGATGGCTTACATAAGGATATTGAAGCCTATTTTTCTTCATTGAAAAATGCTGGGAGCACCCAGATTTATCACAATCTTTCCTTCGTTTTGAGCCGTATGGCTAAATCACCTGCCAATAGAAAAATCCTTATTCTAATGACGGATGGCGTAGAAGAGTCACGGGTCATCAATTTTGCGGAAAAATATAAAGCGCACCCATCAGAATTAATGAATGATTATGAAACGATAAAACGAACCTTCTTGGATGTGGCTAGGCTTCCCGATCTGAGAGGAATTGAAATAAAAATCATAGGAACTGACAATGGCGCCTCTGACCTGCCTTTTCAATGCAGGAAGTTTTGGGAGCGTTTCCTACTTGAGCATTCCGCAAAGAGCGTTGAAATACTGCCAAATCTGTAGCACCTAAATTTTGCTGCGCTCCGCAAGGAGTGCAGCATCCAACCTTAAAAAATAATTCATGGAAACTAAAAGTATATTAAGCGAGAGATTTACCATCCGTAAGGTCAAAAAATATGGTGATCTTGCCATTTGGTGGGGCTTCTACAATAGTAAAATATGGGGAATGTTCCTATATCAGTCCCACAAGGTATTTCCGGAAATTTTGAAAACTTATATCAGGTTCAATGCCGCTATGCTCGCTTATTCGGTCAATGCGATATTCCGTTTTCGTTTTGGCTATCAAAGCACAGGTGGGCTTATGAGCTTGTCAACACTAAGTATGCTAATAGGGTTTAACAGCAATCATATATGGACAGCCTTTAAACCCTTTATGGTTTTTGTTAATCCCGTCATCCCCTTTTTTACGAGCAAAGAAGAACTCTTCAGATTGGTTTTTATCGATATACACTCTAAGACCCTGTTGTATTTCACCATTGGTTTTGCTGTGCTGACCCTAATTCATACCGGGATGATCTATCTCAAAAAAGGGAACAAGGACGCTACCAAACGAGGGGAAAGCTGGCTCTTTTTTTTGCTCTCCAAAGTTTTGCTCGTCAATGAAATCTTCATATGCATGATTATTGAACCTGCCATCATCATATTTACAGGAATAGCTTTTTGGAAATGGGGTCACGATATATGGGCCGGTGTATATTTCTGCTTGGCCGGACTGTCAGTTTTTGGACAACAAATGTTGGATGAGGCGCAAAGAGCACATAACCGAACGGCAATCGGAACATAAAAAATAATAGGAATTTAATCCTTGACCCAAATGAAAGAATCAGCCATATATAATGGATCGAAGACGGGCAGCCCCCACAGCTAAGCCCGTCTTCGATACTCAATCCTAAAATCAAATAAAGAAACCATGTTGCGAATTCATAAGAGTTACAGCAGTGAAGCGGCTGTCGCCTATTTCGACCAAGCCTTGTCCAAAGAAGGAGATTACTATTTGGATAAAAAAATCATCGCTTCTTGGGAAGGTCAAACAGCACAACACTTAAAATTAAATGGCAAGGATGTGAAGAAAGAAGATTTCTCAAGTCTTGTGAACAATATACATCCCCATAGTAGAGAGCGCATGACAGTTCGTAATGCCGAAAACCGCAGGGCCGGTTACGACT
This sequence comes from Wocania sp., assembly GCA_965224845.1. GTDB lineage: Bacteria > Bacteroidota > Bacteroidia > Flavobacteriales > Flavobacteriaceae > Wocania_A. The sequence goes on along the minus strand of CBDDAJ010000012.1, from coordinate 36,724 downwards.
TCACCTTCTCTGCTCCAAAATCTATCTCTGTTCAATATGCCCTGACTAAAGATGAAGCTATTTTACAAGCCCATAAATACGCTTGCAGACAGGCAATGAAAGAGATTCAAGCTTCAACGCAAACACAGGCTAACACCAATGGTGAACGCTTTTATCAAGATACTGGAAATATTATTTATGCTGCCTTTGATCATTTTACTACTCGGCCCAATGAAGTAATTAAAGACGGTAAAAGAATATATGTTCCCGATCCTCAAATGCACACGCATTGCTATGTGCCAAATGTTACATGGAATGAAGAAAAAAAACGCTTCCAAGCCGTTGAATTCGGAAATGTTCATAGGCTAGCAACCTATTACGAGACTATTTATCACGCCCATTTGAGCCATCAACTTGAAGAAGCCGGGTATTGCATTAAACGCACGCGAGAGCGCTATGAAATTGCAGGAATTTCAAAAGATATATTAGATCGCTATTCCAACAGAACCAGACAGATCAATCTGGTCGCTAAAGAAAAAGGCATCACCGACCCCAAGGCCAAATCGGAGCTAGGCGCGTTGACAAGGCATTCCAAAGGGAAATCTGTCAAAGAAAGTGAATTGAACGGATATTGGCATGAGCGTGTCAGTGATATTGAGCTAAAAACCCTCAAAACACTTAAGGGGAAAAACCAAAATACCTCCCGACCAATTTCCGTAAAAAATGCCGTTGATCGAAGTTTAGAGCACCATTTGGAACGTAATTCAACTGCACCGGAAAAACGGGTGCTGGCCCATGCGCTGACATTGGGTTACGGACATCTTTTGCCCGTACAGGTCAAGAAGGAACTGGATAGTCGCAAGGATGTGGTGCGAGCAGATATTGATACTATAAAATATATTACTACCCACTCAATGATTAAGGCGGAAGATCACATGATAGAACTTGCCACAGCCGGTAAGGGTAAATTTCCTCCCATCAACCCTAATTACGAACCAAAACAGGATTTTTTAAACGACCAGCAGCGCAAAGCGGTCAAAGGCATACTCTCTTCAAATGACCAGGTAACAATTTTAAAAGGTGCGGCAGGATCTGGAAAGACCACCCTGCTTACCGAAGTTCGCGACGGTGTAAAATCCGCTGGAAAATCACTTTTAGCAGCAGCTCCTTCAACGCAGGCGGTCAATGTATTGAAACAAAAAGGGTTTGAGGCTTATACAATAGCCGCCCTGTTACATAATGAGAAATTACAAGCCAGACTAAAAACATCCGAATTGTTGCTTGATGAAAACGGTATGACTGGCGTTAAGGCACAATCAAAAATTCTGTCCCTTGTTACCAAATATAATTCGCGCCTTATACTAAGTGGTGACACCCGCCAACACGGGCCACCGGGACAATATGGTGATGCCCTACGCATCCTTCAGGACAAGGCTAAGGTTTCGACCTTTACAGTTAATAAGGTAATACGGCAAAAACCCCAAAACTATCGCAGCGCTGTTGAGAAGCTTGCCAAAGGCAAAACTCTTGAGGGTTTTAGGGCTTTGAACAAAATGGAGGCCGTCAAGGAGGTCCCGGATCACGACAAGCGTATGAAAACAATAGCGCAGGACTATATTTCTTCCGTGACCAAAAAAAGAAGTGCCCTTATCATCAGCCCTACCCATGCCGAAGGTGAAATGCTTACTGATATAGTCCGAGAAAAACTTAAGGGCCGAGGACGGATAAGCGGCAAAGAACGTGTGTTTGACACCTTAAAAGACCTTTCCTTTACCGAGGCTGAAAAAAAAGATATTGCAAACTATCAGGATGGTCAGGTTATACGCTTTACCAAAAACCAACGTGGTGGCTACGAGGCCGGGGCGCACTACGAGGTCGTACCTAATAAAAGGTCCAATGAAATAACTATTCGTCATTTGGTTACAGGTCAGAAATACAAGCTACCTCATCACAGTCCAGAGCATTTTCAGGTCTACCACAAGACCAACACCAGTGTTGCCAAAGGTGATCTAATCCGGCTTACCAATAATTCAAAAACTATTGAAGACACCAAAATTGCGAACGGAACCAGATATGAGGTTACAGGATTTACCAAGGCCGGTGATTTAAGATTGAGCAACGGAAAAACACTTTCTAAGAATAACCGGCATTTTACGTTGGGATATGTCGAGACTAGCCATTCTTCCCAAGGAAAAGATGCGCAAGATGTTTTTGTTGCTCAATCCGAAATGTCCTTTCCTGCCTCTTCTCAAGAACAGTTTTATGTCAGTGTCTCCAGAGGAACGCACACCGTAAAAATCTACACTTCTGATAAGGCAGAACTGAAAAAACACATCGCAAAAAGTGCCGAACGTATGACGGCGCGCGATGTGGCCGACAGTAGAGATGAAAGGGAATTTCGGCGCAAACAACGCATACATCAAAAAACTATAAACGAAAAAATAAAAGAGCATGGAAGACTTCAACGCAGGGAAAAATCACCTCAGCGGGATATTTCCCAATAATGGAAGTATAAAAACGGACTTAAAGACGGAACCAAATCAATATTATGCCGTTAGCTCTAAAAATGAAGCTGACAGGCAATTTGATGTCATTTTGCGCTCAGGCGATGAATATAGCTTTCATTATTCCCGGTTGCTTCCGTTTTATCGCCTCAAAGGAAACAATGTCGTTACCATTTGTTCATACAACCTTTTTATCTCAATCAAGGGGCGCAACCTGCGCACCCTTCGAGATGCATTAAAAAAGGAAAAAGTTATTTGGATGAAAGAAAGTCCTTCTGGGAAAGATGACGGTAGCGCAGAAGTCTTTATATCAGAAATTCAAGTTTATGGAGATGCCTTAAACGATTTATAAATTTAAAACCCTAAAAAAATGGATGATAAAAAAGGAGAAAACAAAGACCATCTATCACCGACCAATATCGAAAACACAGCTGAAAATGTCAGAAATGAGCCCGACCTATCACATGAAGAACTACAGGAGCGACTAGATAACTACAGTAAAGTGGGAGGAGAAAAAGAAACCTATTTCAGCTTGCAAAAAATAAAGCAGAAATATCTGAAAGAAATTGAACAAAAACAGGCAAGCCGAAACAAGGGGAGCATCCACTATGCTCAAGGTATTCGTTCGGGACTGCCTCATAAAGACTATGAGGAGATCAAAGACATGCATAACGAACAAGACCGTAAAATGAGAAATGATGTTGTCAATGAGGCCAAGGAAGAATATCAGGCCAAAAATAGCCTGAGCAAATCATTCAAGGAAAAAGATAAAGAAATGGACATTGATCTATAAGAAAAAAAGTATTTTAACCCCTATAAACCCATCTATATGAAATTAAGATTTTTAGTGGTCGCCCTTTTACTTTTTATATCGGGCTGCAACAACGCAAAAAGCTCACAAAGTGATAAAGCTAAGAACAACCATCAGATTGATCCGCATATCGAAAGTATTTTTGAACGCTCCTATCAATATTATCTTGATAACCGTTTCAAAGAATACATTGAACATGCCAAGGAAAATAATGCTTATACGGCTAATGAGCTTCAAGAAATGAAAAACGAAGAGGCTGAATATCTAAAAAAGTATATAAAAGACATTATTTCCGGCGAAAAAAAAGATAATAGCAATCGTGAACTAATTGAAAAGGATGCGTCTTTTCCTAAAGGCTTTATGGACTCCTATAATATTACCATTGACCATGTCAGATATTATGGCCAAGTCTTCCCCAATCTGGAGCTTAGCGAAAATGGAACCAGTTTTTTAAGGGGTGCATTATCACCGGCAGAGGCCGCAGTCCTTTTAATAAAAGTACGAAAGAACGTTTTAGATTCAAAAGCTTTGGGCGTATCTCCATTTGGCAGCTACAACATTAATAAAAATGGCTCTATCACATTTAAAAGAAAGGAATAATAACCAACAAACAATACAATGAAAAAACCATACAAGACCGTAATCTTTTTTTTAACCGTTTGGCTAATTGCATCTTGTCAAAACGGAGTATCGAACAAAGCCAAATACTCAAAGGAAAGTTTAACGAACCAAGCCCAAAAACACGCTTATGGAATAAAGAACAGAAGTTTTGAGTTCATCGACCGGTGGGCTAAATATATGGCCTCAAAACCTAACCGGCTTGCTGCTGACATAAGAGAAAAACAAGAGAAGCAAAAAGCCGATATGACAGAATTGACCCAAGCAATCTTTTTGGGAGATGCCTACTTCAATAAAAGCACACAGAAACAAAACACAAATTTTCATTTGGCCTCTACTAATCAGAATTCAAATGATGGCTTTATAGATAAGTTCAGAATAACCATTTTATGGGATGATGAAGACCATTATAACAACCTTATTTTAAGAGAAAATGGCACATCCTACTTACTATTATCCAGAGAGGAAGGGGTATTCAGAAATGCTCAAAAAGCCAATTTCTTGCTAAATGAAGCGTATAAAAACATTCAGGCAAGCAAAGAGATAGGCGTGAAGGCATTTGGAAAATATAGCTGCTACGTTAAACAATATACTAACATGGAGAAACTATATACAGAGTTTGAACCAATCGAAAAAATTGATCAAGATTGGGGGACTATCCCAGCTTGGATGATACGTAAGGGATGGGAAGAAGATTAGTGTTTAGTTTATTCCCCGCAAACCTTAAAAACATAGTCCACATATTCTTTCTTTACATGTTTTTGTGAAGTCGGTTTATGAGCTGTCATTCTGCCTAACAATTGGCTATTGAACCCTTTTGGAAGATCATTCCTTGTCCCGAACAAAATCCGTCTATTTCTGCTTCCTATTGCTTCTCGAATTTTCGCTCTCAGCTCGTCCGTTAGTTCTATGAAGCCTTTTTTGTTATCGGGAAGATCCGCCCATTTTTTCAGAACAAAATCTATATTATCAGGCTTGGCACTTTTGACACCTCCACTTATCCAGCCCGACACAGTGACCCAATGGACAGGATCGGAATAGGATAGTAACGCATATTCACTAACACCGGTACGCTTCCTATGCGACTTAAGTGTGCCTATATGGTCTTTGGTAATTAAAATGTAGCCGGGTCTTAATGCCAATGGATTGCCTCGAAACGCTATAAGTAATCGTATTTCTTAAAATTCAATATTATTTAGACAAAGCTTCATTAATATTGCCATCATGCTTTAAAGTCTCTTCTATCCAATCTTTATTTCCAAACTTCTTAATTAGTTTCCTTACATCTTTCCTAGATATTTTATTGGCACTTTGCATTCGAAGCTCCCCTTCTCCTTCTAAAACAATTTTCCCCTGTAAAATCATATTTTTCCCATCAGGAAAACTAAATTCTGCAAAACATATACCATGATGCATATCCTTGCCATGAACAGGATAGTCAAAATAGTTTAAATAGTAAATTTTTGAAAGATCATCATTAACAAAGGCAACAACTGAATTAACCAATACTCTTGTATGAAAATCATCCAGCCTTGATGTTACTGCTTTTAATCTTAAATCTTTGCCTACAAACGTTAACCTCAGAATACCGGTTTTAAACAAAGGATTATCCTTATTTGGGTTTTGTTCTTGGAAAAATGTTTTGATTACCCAGTAACCTTCAACATTACTCTTATTTGAAAAAAATCTTCTAACTGATTCTAAGCTAAAAAGGAAATCAGTTAGAGAAACCGCAAACCTAGAGGTTAAAAGAAACAAAAATACTGCAATAATAATTGGAGGTACGGCTTCAAAATATTGGCTTAATTTTATCTCATACCCAATGATAATAAATACTGCGGTTATTGTAATGGATAACCAAAGTTTCCACCTCCTTAATCTTTCCATATATATTTGTTCTTAAAATTAAACAGTCCATTGACATAACCCGCACAGCATTGCTATAAACATAAAAAAAATTGAGGAATTAAAAAATGTTCAAAAGGCAAAAGGCATTTCTGATAAAGCTCGGACTGGTCGCTATTTTCACCACCTCTTGCGAAGAGTATAACTACTACTACGATGATGTTAAAAACGTCACTATCGAATTTAAAGATTATGCTTCTCCCGATTCAAAACGAGATCGCTTTTTCCTATTAGACGAAAGAGAGGGCAATAATCACTCCAGAACCTTCTTTATGCTAACGGGGAGATTTAATAAAGATAGTGTAGATGTTGCTGTTAAAAAATATCTTGAGCATGGTGTTTTTCCAACACCTGAGAGTTTACAATAATTTCAACGCCTTAAGTGTTTAAAATTTTAGATAATTTTTATATTTATTTTACGTAAAAATAACCTCGCTTTTACTTTGATTTGAGAAAATATCCCTTGTGTGACAACAGGGGGTTACAATGCTCAAAGAAGCATTCAACGAAACAGCGCTACACCTTAAAGACGTAGATTTTAACTACTCGATACGCGGTGATATGGAGAGTGTTGGCCGCATTGCGACCAATAATTTCCAAGAGCACAAATCTGACCACCATATCCAGAAAAAGCGCAAAAAGGATCAGGAAACCTATTTGAACCTGCTCCGCCAGCAGCAATTCGCTCAGGAAATGGAAGCGATGATGGATCGCATGAACGATATCCTGGACGATCTTAATAAAATCAGAATCAGCAATGCCAAGGGTAGAGAAGCCCTCAATAGCGATGATATCAGCGACAAGCTCCTTTACCTTCAGGAATATGCCAGCTACACGCCCGAACAGCTGGAAGACAAGACAGCGGAAGAGCTGAACGATCTAATCGAGCAGCAACTTAATGAGAACAAGGTTACAGAGAAACAGCTCAAACAAGAATATAATAATATTCGAAAAAAATATGAACAAAAAGCCAACGGCGCAGAAGACCCTAAACTTAGGGAATACTACCTTAAAAAGCTCGAAGAGATTGACCAAAAAGCCACAGCGAATGGCTATAATCCAGAAAACTTGTTTGCGGAAGTTTGTGATGAAGATGGCTATTCATCTGATTTGTTTAGAAAAAAACTTGGTTTAAATAAGAAAGTTCTACATAACAATGAAATTAAAACGGCCCAAATAGATAATATCGACACAAAGCTGCGTGATGAATTGCCTTCTACCAAAAAATCACCTTTTGCCAATGCAGAAGGTCTGCTCACCGACAGCTTTAACGATGTGGCCGCTTTGGAAGGCAAGCTGGACAGTGAGCTTAAGGAAGAGCTTTCCGGTAATGATTTGGGAGAAACAAAAACCCTGTTTAAACTCGATAGCCCCGGCGGGATGGATTAGTCGTAATCCGGCTTATTGACCGCTACAGTATTTGTATTGGTAGAGCTGTTTTGTAATCCGGCCAGCTTTTTCTTTTCATCGGCATATTTCTTGGTAAACACATCTATATTGTTCCCAACGGCTATGGGAGTAAAAGTTCTGGTACCGTCTTTGGTTTTATACTCTCGGCCATTAATGTAAACACTGGCTATTGTAGAACCCTCTAACCCACTTTCCTCGTAAAACACAACAATATCGGTGGGGTAATTGGTGTATTCCTCATCTCCAAAGGCTTTTTGCAAAATTCGGGCATATTGCTCTGCAGTATAAGGCTCTTTTTTACCATCACGTCCCTTGGCACCATAAATATAAACAACCAAAAGATCATGCTTGCCTGAATGAAAAGACGCGTCACCCGCATGCCCTTTTCTTATGGCTGGTGTCAGAACATCGCTTTTCTTTGCCACCATTTCCGTATTGGTCACGCTCGCATCGGCAAGCAACTTGGCATCATTATCATTGCTCTGCGCATTCATCGCAAAGACGCTGCTAATGGTTAGGCCGGTGGCCAATAATAGGTTCTGAGCTTTGTTCATAGGTACAATTCCCAATAATTTCATAGGTTTTATACCATTTTTTCCCCTTCGCCCGCAAGCAAATGATTCCATAACTTTAAAATTTTAATGATTTCGTAATTAAAGTATTAGCAATATTATTTTGTTATTAATCATGCATTTGAATGCATATTTTATAGCTCTCGTTATTCGCCATAATATGTCATTCATGACGTAAAAATACATAAAATTTGTGAATTACGTCACGCATGACGTAATTAATTGAAACTCAAATGATGAATTTTATCATCTATGAGTACAGAACAAAATCAAAGACTTAAAGCTATTGGTGAAAGAATTAAAGAGCTTAGAATTCAGGCCGGCTATACCAGTCATGAAGATTTTGCCAACGCTTATAATATTCAACCTAAACAAATATGGAGACTGGAATCAGGTAAATATGATTTAAAGGTTTCTACCCTTTTACGTTTATTGGATATTCACAAAATTACACTTGGTGATTTTTTTAAGGATTTCTAAAATAGATTTTTCATTCGCTTTTTGTCCTGATAAGAAAACAGAAAAACTTTACCAACTGTTAGGTTAATTATCTTTTTTAACGCTTCTGTTTCTCTTATACGTGCTAATAGCTTCTTTAATAACAAGGCCAACATCTTTAAAAAGCACTGTTTTACCTATACCCGCACCATCAACAAAAAAATCATAGGTTGAACCTTTGCGCTTTGCTGTTCTCTGGATTTTTAACTCTATCCCAATATTTTTGTCATATTTTTTGATGAGTTTATCGAATGCTTGGTTTAGCTGCTCGTCTGTTACGTTCTCAAATTCAGTTCCAGCAATAACGAAAACACCAATTTCTCCAGTTTTGGAATGATCAGCAGCGGCCTTCATTACCATAACATCAGGCTCAACTCTATTTTCATCACTAGTATTCTTTAATTCTTGTGCTTTTAAACAAGGGCTTGATAGCAATAAAATCAAGAAAATTCTAATAGCTACTTTCATAGTAAAGCTAAAGATATGAAATCTGCCTTAATATTATTGGAATGGATGAACGAGAAATAGCGAAGAGGATTTGGTAGATTACCAATAAAAATTTCCTTTTGGGCTAAAAAGACTTGAAATATAGCTCAAAAAATGATTATATTTGAGCTATAAATAAAAGGTTTATAGCTCATGACTGCTTTTAAATGGAACTGGCAACAACAAAATTGGCCGTACTTTACCTACGATGAAACAACCTTAAAGGATTTGGAATATAAATTTATCCAATCCAGTGGCATGGCCTTGGGCGCATTTGCCCATGTTTCCGAAGATGAGAAAGAACAGTTGCTCATCGAGGTTCTGTCCGATGAAGCCCTTAAAACTTCCGAAATTGAAGGTGAGTATCTTGACCGTGACAGCATTCAAGAATCCATCAAAAAAAATCTGGGACTGACCACAGAAAAAAGGAAACTCCCTCCCGCAGAGTTCGGCATATCTGAAATGATGGTCAATTTATATCAAACCTATGACGAACCATTGAGCAATGAACTTCTCTTTGGATGGCATAGTATGTTGACCAATGGCAGACGGGATTTAATGGATATTGGTCGCTACCGCACCCATGAAGACCCTATGCAAATCGTTTCCGGTGCACGCATTGATAAAAAGACCGTCCATTATGAAGCTCCGCCCTCAAAAAGCATGGCTAAGGAAATGAAGGCTTTTATTACTTGGTTTAATAATATTCATTCCAAGAAAGACAATTCGATACTGCCTTTGGCAAAATCGGGAATGGCACACTTTTATTTTCTTGCAATCCACCCGTTTGAAGATGGTAACGGGCGAATTGCAAGAGCCCTTTCCGAAAAATCCATATCAATGGGATTAGGTCGCCCTGCCCTCATCTCTTTATCCCAAATGATAGAGGCCAATAAAAAAGATTATTACGCCTCATTGGAAGAGCATAACACCAAACTGGATTTGACGAATTGGCTGTTGTATTTTGGCCAAACCGTTATAGATGCCCAAGAAAACACCATAAAAATTATTGAGTTCCTGATTGCTAAAGCAAAATTCTTTGATCGTTTTTCTCCAATAATGAACGAACGTCAAACACAGGTTGTAAGGCGTATTTTCAAAGAGGGACATCACGGGTTTAAAGGTGGTTTGAGTGCCGATAATTATGTGCGGATTGCAAAAACCTCAGCCTCTACCGCAACCCGTGATTTAAAGGATTTGGTGGATAAATCCATCCTCACAAAAACAGGCGAGCTGAAAAGCACCCGTTATTATCTCAATTTAAAAGGCGATATTTCTTAAGCGAGCTTTCAAGCTATTCCTTTAGATATTGACTTGTACGGTTCTTGCTCGGTCACTTGTTCGGTGCCAATCTTAATAGATTAATCATTATTGTCTTAAATGCTCGTCCTATTGCCCTTCAGATACCTAATCAGTGCAAATGTAGCCGCTTAAGCCTTTGCGCTCTTGCAAGGCCAAGCCCTTCGGGATTACGAACATTTTTTCTTTGGAAAAAATAACCGCCAATGCCTTGCCTTTTCCTCGCTGCGGCAATTGTTGCCCTGCTTAGGCACCTGAGTTCAACAGGTGCAAAGCAGAAAATAATGTTTAATATTTAATCTTTTAATCATGGCAACAAGTGCTAGAACAAACGGACAAAGTAAAAAAGAAACAACAACCACAAACAAAACGGTTCAAAAGAAATTGACCGAAGAAGCTACTGGTAACAAGCCTTCTCCTATTATCAAAGAGAACCTTCAACCCAAAGTAAATTTGGACGAGCGCATCAGCCGGTTCGAAAAATTACGTGGTCTTGCAAATCAACGTGAACGTTTAACGGCAACCTTATCAGAACTGACACGGTTCAATTACAATCAGGATGGTTCATCTACATTTTTCTTAAGAGATGCAGCCGGACTAGAATTTAAAACCACGAACAGCAATTTGATAAAGCTGGTAACAACGCACCTCCAACACACGTTAGAGGCTCGTAAGTCTGAACTTGAAAAAGAGATTTTAGAGTTCACGCTTTAAAAGCCAAACACAGGTTTCAATTTAAACCCTGCTCTTAACCGGGTGGGGTTTTTAGTTATACAGGTATTTAAAATAGTTCACATATATGAAATCTATCATTCCAAAAGTGTATAAATAAATTGCATTTCATACATTTGTAAAAATGGATGGAAAATTTAACAGAATCAAGGAAGTTTTAGTGCGAAAAGGCGTGAGTCAGAAAGAGCTGGCAACCCAACTTGATAAGAATGAGCACACAATTTCGAACTGGTGCGTTAATAAATCTCAACCGCATATAAAAGAACTTTACAAGATTGCAGAAATCTTGGAGGTTGATGTTTATGATTTACTAATCTCTTTAAAAGACGATATATAGAAGGTTTTCTTAAGCTTCATAAAATAAATGAATCAGGAATTAATACACAGTTTAGAAAATTTGGAAATGATTGCAGAGGGCAATTATTGTTCTGGATTGGTTCCTGTTAGCAAATTGGAAGAAACAAATAACCTGCCTCCAGAAGAAATTATTGCCTTGGAGAATGCAAATAGGTATGGAGCCAACTTTGTTTACTTTCGCAAATTCAGCAATCGACCATCTGTAGCTCAAATTTACCTATATGATTTTACCAATAACATAGGAATTGATGAAAATGAACTAACCAATCTTCACCAGCAGCTATACAGCTCTGGTCAAGTCCCAATGTTCTTTGTATTTACAAAGAGGGATGTTCGAATTTTTAATTGCTTTGAACGCCCGGCCAAAGGAAAGCAATTAAAGTACACCCCTTTAACTACAATAAAATTAGCATCTGATTTATCGCAAAAATTAGACAATAGAAGCTGTGAAGAATTCAAAGCTTTTTCAGGCAAGTCATTTGACAATGGAACTTTTTGGGAGAATTCAAAATATTCTGATCGGTTCAAGTTCAGTAATAGCGCATATGAAAAATTACTTACAGAGCTAAAACAGGCTCTTAAGGATATTATTAACCAAAATATTTTACCTGAAATTTTTGCTCGTAAAATAATGGTTGTTTCTATCCTTATTAAATATCTCGAAGAAAGAGAAGATGAAAAAGGGAATAAAGTATTTCCAGATAACTTTTTTGGAAGATTTGCTGAGAACGCTGAAAAATTCACCGATATATTTACCCATAAAGGGGCTTATCTTAAATTACTTGATTTCCTTGCTACACATTTCAATGGGGGAATATTCAAGCTAGAGGATAATGAAAGAGATTTTATTAAAGAAAGTGACCTAAGCAGGTTTGGGCGGTTTCTAGATGGAGAATTAGATGGAATTCAATTTGTTTTTTGGCGTTTATATTCGTTTAACGATTTACCTGTTGAATTGATTAGCAACATTTACGAAGAGTTCTTAGGAAAGCAACCAGGTGTAGTTTACACACCTCCTTATTTAGTGAACTTTTTACTAGATGAATCGATGCCTTTGAGTAGTGATGAAACGGATTTTAAAATTCTAGATCCAGCGTGTGGCTCTGGTGTTTTCCTTGTAGGAGCTTACAGGAGATTAATATATCGATGGAGGAAGAAGAATAATTGGAATAGACCAGACCTAGAAACACTTAAATCATTGCTTAAGGACAATATTTTCGGTGTCGAATTAAATAAAGAAGCTGCCGATCTTACCATTTTCAGTTTAAGTTTAGCCTTATGTGATGAATTGACACCTCTTCAAATCTGGAAAGATTTAAAGTTTGATGATCTCCGTCAAAATAACATCATCCATGACGATTTTTTTAATCTTATTGTAAACAAAGAGCTTCGGAATAATTTCGATTTGGTAATTGGGAATCCCCCATTCGAATCAAAGCTAACTTCCCCAGCCAACTCTGTTGAGGAAATTGAAAGAAAAAATCGTAAAATTTCACTCCCAATAAAGGATAAATCCAAACAGAATATTTCGGTTAAATTACCTGACAACCAAATTGCGCTTCTATTTCTTGAACAATCAATAGAACTTTGTAAAAAAAACGGATTGGTTTGTCTTATTCAACCTTCTGGTCCGCTATTATACAATAATACATCTCTTAGGTTTAGACAGGTACTATTAACCAATTATAATGTTCCTCAAATAATTGACTTCACTCATATAAGTAGGATTCTTTTTGGAAAAAATGGTGATGTAGCCACTGCTGCTGTTTTCATTAAGAATGAGAAGCCGAAATGTAAAGACCTTCTGCATATTACCACTCGAAGAACTAAACCACATAAAGAGAAACTATATTTCGAATTAGACACCTATGATTTTCACATGGTACCTTTTGAACTTGCTCTGAATGATTCATTTGTTTGGAAATGTAATTTTATTGGTGGACATAGATATTATCAGCTCCTAAAACGATTAAAAGATTTCCCGAATGTTGGAGAATTTCTTTCTCATAAAATGAGTTCAAAAGGTTGGGACGCAGGTGAAGGATATATTATTGGGAATAAATCAGAAATTAATGAGATTGATTATCTGAATGAATTGAATGACCTTACCCATGAGCAAAATCAAAAACTCCAAAGATTAACCAAGAAATACAAAAAAGCAGATTTTATTACCGGTGAAGACACTTTTGATTCTAAGGATTTCACAAAAAACGGTCTTGCTGATGAAGCTATTTATCAGCAAACCGAAAAGCATTTCATTGCTCCCAGAAGAAGAAAAATATATGAAGCACCTCACATTTTAATAAAAGAATTGGTTGAAGGAGATTCAATCCCTATTTTGTATCTAAACCGCTATTTAACATTTAAGCATAGAGTTGTAGGCATTCATGCTCCAAAAAATGAAAAGCATGATTTGAAGCGTTTATATTCAGCAATTACAGACAAAATAAATCTTTTTCTTTTAGCTTCAACAAGTGCGGAGTTTATGATTAACAGGTCTTCTTCTTTCTTAAGGAAAGACTTAAATTCTTTTATTCTCCCTAATTCTGATAACGATTTCGAACTAGATACAATGGAAAATATCTTGGTAGATGATTTTTTAAGCTATCTGTTGGAGTTTAGAAGAAACGGTGAAAAATCTAAAATAGCAAAACAGAATGCCTCTGAAGATGATATTTCAAAATATAGCAATGTGTTTTTACAAGTTTTGAGTAACACATACGATTCAATAAAACCATATAACTATTTTGAAACGAACTCACATATATGTTTCCCTTTTTATTTTGGAGATAAGCCCAAAATCGATTTTACCAACTCAATCGAAGCTGAAGAACATATAGAGAAATTGGTTAGAAAAGATTTAGGTATAAGTTTGAGATTAACCAGAGTTATTAGATTATATGAAGACAACATTATTTATTTAATCAAACCTAAAAAACTTCGTTATTGGCTACAATCTATTGCTCTTCGTGATGCGGACGAGACTTTTTCGGATTTAAGAAAACAAGGATATTAATGTTAGCAAGCGCTTCACTAAATAATAGTAGCGGAAAGCTAACAAGTGGCATCGAAATAAACTCCTCGATAAAAGCGGTTATAGATTTTATTGAAGTTAACTTTGTTGAGTTTGCAGAAAAAGTAAAAGGTGAAACTTCAACAAGTGAAAAAGCTCTAACCGATAAACTTTGTAAATTCTTAAACCGGAATGCCAGTGCTTATCCTTTTTTCTTCCACCATGAAAATGTTGAAGATCATTCTACAGGATCAAGCCCGCAAACAGATATTGGCACTTTATCTGAAAGTAATAAATTAATAATAGGCGATAGATTTTATGGAGAAGATGACTCCTTCTTTTCTTTGGAGGCAAAAAGACTTCCAACACCGGGGCAAAACCGTGAAAAAGAATATGTTATCGGCCATGATAGGCCTTGTGGTGGTATTGAACGATTTAAGAAAGGTATTCATGGCAAGAATTTAATGTATGCTGCTATTATTGGATACATACAAAAAGAGGACGCTAATCACTGGTTCTTGAAAATCAATGATTGGATTGGGGATCTGATAACATCTTTTCCAAAGGAATGGAACGAAGATGATAAACTTGTTGCTAATGGCACATCATCCGGATTGTCAAAATTTGTATCTAAAAACTCTCGTCTAAAGACTAATGACCAAATCGATCTATTTCATTTTTGGATTAATATAAACGACAATTAAAATGAGTGAAGAGCTAGATAAACTCGCATTTTCCTTTTTTAAGCTTTTTGCTCAATATGAATCATCTCTTAAAGAAAAGGGATTTTTTGTTTCTGGAGGAAATAAAGTAATTGTTGATTGGGATCGCTTTGCTAATGAAGAAATAGGAAATAGTTTTATAGAAGATTTGGGAGATAAAGCAGCATACGCTAATTACATTCTTTCAGAGCCACCAAAAAGACAAAATGTTAATCAGAATGGTAATATCATTTGGGAAGATGTTCCGAATGAAGATAAATCCATTCAAAGTCTCTTTGGCCATATTTCTAGAATAAGGAATAACCTGTATCACGGCGCAAAATTCAATGGGACATGGTTTGATCCAGGCCGCAGTAAAAAACTGTTAGAAGCCAGTTTAGAAATACTGGAACACTTTAAAGGAAAAATAGTTCCTTAAAACTAATATTCTCTAAACTGGATAATACTGAATGAAGAAAAGCCAAATAGAAAAATACCTATCAAGCTTAGAAGATAAACTGCTTAACCAGTCCGAACAAATTGAAATCAAAATTAATCGTAAGTGGTTAGAAAAATTTCCAAATGAAGCGGCTGTTTATCTTTTCAGAGAGAATGGAAAGGTTTGTTATGTCGGAGAAACAGGAAATTTACAAGGCAGAAATGGGCGATATTCTAAGTACATATCACCACACGTTAAGAAGAAATTTAGGACATCATCATTTTTCAAATCATCCATCCTATGAGAAAGCTTCTTCTCGAAAAAAATATGCCCCTGAAATTGAATCACAGCTTGATGAACTAATAGAGAACCATCTAACGATGTCTTTTATTTTAACCGACTTGGGAAGAAAAGAATTGGAAGAAAGGTTATTCGATAAGCTAAACCCAATTTATAGTTTAAAAGGCAAAAGAGGAACCAAATCGTCTAAAACTTGATAATTGGCGTGGTATGTTGAACTGGAAATAAACCTGACACCATTATTTGTTTTTTATATGTTTCGAAAAATTTCATCTATAACCTCTTTTTTCCAAATCCGACCCAACTGAGATTCAATGCCCGTATCACCCAATCGCCCTGAATAAATGCCAACAAAATTTTCCCAAGTGCCAGTTATAGTGTCAAGGGCAACAACTTTCCCTTTGCTAAGTATTCCTGTCCCCCTTCCTATTACTGGAGCCCCTGACAAGCCTTTATTACCGATTGTATCAAGAAGAAAGACAGGTTTATCATCGAAGTTTAATAATGGAAGGGAAGCTACCGAACCTCGTTTCCAAATAGGTGTTTGCCCTGGACCAGAAAAAGTTTCGGGGTAACCGATAATAAAACAATCATCACCCATTGTTGGGAACCAATGATCCTCATAATCCTGCTTGTTTATAAATTTCACTTGGGCTTCTTTTGGCAACTCCAAATCTACTGGTATAGCAACAACATCGACCTCTTGCCCTGAAGGATGCTCAATCCAGTTTTTGTTACCATCATCGTTATATAATTCGACTTCCCGCGTTGCCTGCATAATATTGCGCTTTCCAGATTTTTCCGCTGGAACCACATATTTAAAATTTATTGTGAAATGTGTTGGGGTGAAGCTTCCAATATATTCATCGGTCTCCGGGTTTTTCCCTGTCACGTTGTGCCAATTGGTAATAATGTATTGCCGACATTCATGCTCCCAAAGAGAGCCACTCATATAGGAATAACCGGCTTCTGTTCCGTCATGTTGTATTCTTTTACCTGTCAGATAGACTGAGGATAATGTTATAGCATCAAATATTTGTTCATTCATTTTCTTTTAAACTCCTATACGGTCAAACCGCTCCAAAGTTAGCAAATATCCCACTACTAAACTTTCGCGTGTTCTTATCAGATCTCATTCAATTGTTTTAGGTATGTTTTAGGAAAGAAATAAAAAAAGGGCTTCAATTTCTTGAAACCCTTGTCTTTGCTAGTAGCGGGAACAGGACTCGAACCTGTGACCTTCGGGTTATGAGCCCGACGAGCTACCTACTGCTCTATCCCGCGATATAATAATAAAATGATTTACTTAGCTTTTAACTTTCGGTTCATAATGCCGATCAAATCATTATCGGACTGCAAATATACAACCCTTTTTAACTTTAACAAACATAAAAAACAAAAAAATTATTGCTCAATGCTATTTGCCTGAAAATCTATTAATTCTGAATTTAAAACACGTACAGAAACTTGGATAGGGTTACAACATACCTCACAATCTTCAATATATGTTTGTTTAAAAACCGAATGGTCTATTAGCATCGAAATATTTTCCCAACAATATGGACAAGTAAAATAATGTGCTTTCATTTAAAATAAAAAAATAGATAACAAGTAATTATGTTATCTATTTTACTAATTTATGAAAAACTTCACTCTAACTAATCTTTTTCAATATCCATGGTTGCTGTTGCATTTTGTAATTCTAAATGCATTAAACTAGGTGGGTTCTTTCCGGATACACTTATGTATTCTTGATTTAAATTATTATCGCTTACCATAAACGTATTTAACTTTGTTAAATTCATAAACTCCATTGGTAAATCGCCAGTAAACTTATTACTTGATAATAATAATTCTTGTAATTGAGATAATTGTGCAATCTCTACAGGTATTTCTCCATCCATTTTATTATCCATAACGCTCAGCTTTTCTAATTTTGACAGCGCATAAATTTGGTTTGGAATAGTTCCTGTTAAAAAATTACTTCCTAATAAAAGTTCTTTTAAGTTTGTTAAGCTCATTAAAGACATTGGAATATTACCTGTAAGCTTGTTGCTATATAATTTTAATGATTCTAATTTTTTTAGGTTCCCTAATTCAGTTGGTATTTCCCCTTCAAAACTATTCATAAACAACTCTAAAGAAGTCAATTCTTTTAAATTTGCCAATGCTGTTGGAATCTTCCCTTCTAATTTATTGAAACCAAAATTTAATTTTCTTAAAGAAACCAGATTTCCTATTTCCTGAGGTAATGTACCTTGAAGATTATTAAAGGGTAAACTAATTTCAACAATTTTATTATTTTCTACTGTTACCCCATACCAGGAATCGATAGATGTATTAAGATCCCAGGTTGAGTTCCATTCACTTCCATTTGTTGAATTATATAAAGCTATTAATGCTTCTTTTTCAGTTGAGGATATATTAGCAAAAGAATATGCTGATACTAAAAAGCATACCATTATAAGTTTTAAAGTCTTCATTTCGAATAAATTTGGGATTAATTCTCTTACGAAAGTAGGCTTTAACTAGACCAAAAACTATTTTATTCGATGAAATGCATTAAATTTTAACATTTCTAATTGATATACTGCTCAATTTCAAGTTGAATAGCTTCCCATTTTTGCATATAACTTTCTAAATCGGACTTCTTTTTTTGGTAATTGTCAAAAAAATTGGGTTGAGCTGTTACTTCTTCATAATTAATTTCAAGCGAAATATCAATAGTTTTGATCTCTTGCTCTAATTGATTAATGCTAGCTTCTATATTACTTAATTTATTATTTAAAGATTTTATTTTCTTCTGATCTTCGTACGATTGCTGCTTTTTTACTTTAGGTGTTTCTTTAACAACAGTACGCTTTTCCACTTCGCGTAAACTTTCTACTTTACGCTGATCTAAATAATAATCTATATCCCCTAAATATTCTTTTATTTTATGATCTTTAAACTCGTAAACTTTATTGGTTAAACCTTGTAAAAAATCACGATCATGGGATACCAAAATTAAAGTCCCTTCAAATCTTTTTAAAGCTTCTTTTAAAACATTCTTAGACTTAATATCTAAATGATTTGTAGGCTCATCCATTATTAAAACATTAAATGGTTGCAGCATTAGTTTAGCCAACGCTAACCGATTACGCTCGCCTCCCGATAAAACACGAACATACTTATCGACCTCTTCGCCTCTAAATAAAAATGAGCCTAAAATATCGCGGACTTTACTTCTATTTGTTTCATTGGCGGCATCTATCATGGTATCATGTACCGTTTTATTACCATCCAAATACTCTGCCTGGTTTTGAGCAAAATATCCTATTTGTACATTATGTCCTAGTTTTAAATGCCCGTCATACTTTATATCGCCAACAATAATTTTTGCTAATGTTGATTTACCTTGACCGTTTTGTCCAACAAACGCAGTTTTGCTATCACGCTCTATTAGTAAACTAATCTGCTTTAAAACCTGATTATCGCCATAATTTTTCGAAACACCTTCAGCTTCTACCACCACTTTTCCTGGAGTAATAGATACCGGAAAATTAAGTGTCATAACACTGTTATCATCTTCATCAACTTCAATCCTATCAATCTTATCAAGTTTTTTTATAAGCGATTGTGCCATAGTAGCTTTTGATGCTTTGGCCCTAAACTTCTCAATAAGCCGCTCTGTTTGCTCAATTTGTTTTTGCTGATTTTTTTGGGATGCTAATTGCTGCGTTCTTAACTCCTTACGAAGCACTAAATATTTAGTATAAGGTTTTGGGTAATCGTAAATTCTACCTAAAGAGATTTCAATAGTTCTGTTGGTTACATGATCTAAAAACATTTTATCATGAGATACAATCACCACTGCACCCGGGTAGTTTTTTAAAAACCCTTCCAGCCAAATAATAGATTCAATATCTAAGTGATTTGTGGGCTCATCTAATAATAATATATCATTATTCTGAAGAAGGAGTTTAGCGAGTTCGATACGCATACGCCATCCTCCAGAAAACGTATCGGTTAGTTTATTAAAATCTTCTCGTTTAAAACCTAGACCTTGCAAAATCTTTTCTGTATCACCCTGATAATTGTACCCTCCTAAAATGTCGTATTGATGCTGAAGCTCGTTTATATCAATCATTAACTGATGATATCCATCACTTTCATAATCGGTTCGTTCGGCCATTTGTGTATTAACGGCATCCATTTTTGCTTCCAATTGTTTAATCTCAGTAAAGGCTTCATAAGCTTCTTCTAATACCGTTCTGCCCAATACAAAATCGATATCTTGCTTTAAAAAACCAATTTTAAGCTCTTTATCTGCTGCAATTTGACCAGAGTCCGGTTCCATCTCTTTCGATAAAATTTTAAGCATTGTCGATTTGCCTGCCCCATTCTTTCCAATAAGACCTATCCTATCACCATGACCCAGTTTAAAAGTAATATCTTCAAACAAGTATTCGCCTTGAAATGAAATCGATAAATTATGAATATTCATCATAGAAATGTAACTTATATAACAGAACTTTTATTATTAAAAACTTACTTTTGCTCTGTAATTGCGAATGCAAAAGTACATTAAAATATATGTTTAAAAAAGGAAGTAAATTATACAGTATTATTAAAGGCGTTTGTCCAAAATGCCATGAAGAATCCATGTTTAAAAACAAGAACCCTTATATCCTTTCTGAGGCGTTAAGTATGAACGAAAATTGCTCAAATTGTGGTACAAAATACAAAATTGAGCCTTCGTTTTTCTATGGCTCCATGTATGTAAGTTATCCGGTTGGTATTGCTTTTGCTACAGCTGCTTTTGTTATTTCCTTTTTTGTTTTTAACGCTGGGATAAATGCTGTTTTTATCTCAATAATTGCAACATTAGTTATTTTTATGCCTGTAATATTGCGTCTTTCAAGAAACATCTGGATTAACTTTTTTATGCATTACGATAAGAATTTAGCTAAAAAATAATTTTCTTTCAGGGTATTGGTTTAGAGTTAACCCTGAACGTAATCGAAAGTTGTCCCCTTAATGCATGTCAAAACGTGCAACATCAACATCTGTTTCCAAAGCTATCTTGTTCTCTATAAAATTATAAAGCTGTTGTGCCACATAAGGCCCTATCATAACACCACGAGTTCCCAATCCGTTTAATACATACATATTTTTATGGATTGTATGTTGCCCTACTAACGGACGTCTGTCCTTAACTGTTGGTCGCACCCCTGCAACTTGCTTAACAACTTTAAACGAACAACTTATTAGCTTTTTAAGTTTATTTAAAAGTATTTCTTTCGCTTTATTTGTAGTTTTATTGGTCGTGTCGCTCCATTCGTAAGTAGCACCAACTATATATAAATCATCTTCTAACGGAATTAAGAACACACCCGCCTTCAACACAAAATCAATCTTTAAATCTGGAGCATGTATTATTAATAATTCTCCTTTTGTTGGAACTAATGGCAAGGTATTAAAAAACGGATTCTGAGTGAGGCCAAAGCCCTCTGCAAATACAATATGCTTAGCTCTAATATCTTGATATTGAATCCCTGTTTCTAAAATTTCTATAGTATTATAATTAAAAGCTTCCTCAAAAAACAATGCCTCTTTTAACAGTTGCTTTTTATAAGATTTAATTAAACACTTAACATCAATCCTTCCTGTTTGTAACACTTCTCCAAAACCAAAAGGTGCATTAATGGCATCATTTTGGTTTTTAATCATGTTTGTTGAAAGGTATTCTGAAAGTTTTGGTTTATCGGAAGCTGTGTACCAATCGTTTTGTTCTTCTAGCGATGCAAATTTGCGGTATACAGGTAATTTATAATCTAACTTTAGGTTTAATTTATTTTCCAAATTCGCATACACAGGTAATGCTATTTGCAATTGTTCCTTACTTTTCCAAACAGATGTAAAACGCTTTAACACCACAGGGTTATACAAGCCCCCTGCAACCACAGACGATTGTTGTGACGCATTATCGAAAACTACAAATGTTTTACTATTCGATTCTAATTGCTCACAAAAACTAATACCAGCTAAACCAATTCCTACTATTATATAATCTACTTGCATGCGCTGCGAAGATACTATTTTGAGGTTTAAACTTTTCAATTATATAGCATTTCTAATTTGAAATCCCAGCAATACTCCTTTTTTTTCCTTTTACAGTAATTTCAAACAAAAACGAGTATCAGGTTTTGGCTTTAGCCTGTATTGAGTAAAAACAAAAGGTTAAACCAGACCAAAAGAAACAAAAAAAACACCCACTTAAAAATGGGTGTTTTTTAGTATTACTATGATGTGTAACTTAATACGTCCACATATCTAGTTCGAAGTTTCGAATTTTATCTTTAATTCGTTCAGATTCTAATAGTTGCATTAATGCATTTTGAGATACATATTCACTAATCTTTCTATCGCCCTGTACATTTTCTTCTCTAAAAATATAGCCATGAAAACGTCTGGAATTCAATATATGATCGAAAGAAAAAGGAATGGAGCTATTCTCGTTATTAAACGATTTTGCTTCATGCAATACCGCTCTGGCATCCGGGAAGAATACCCAAAACAGAGGGACTAAATCTGGCTCGTCTGTATCAATAAAGTTAACATCGGGTGCAACTGGTGCAATGCCTAATAACCTGTATTTCATTTCTGCTTGACGCTTATCGAAATACCAAAGTCCTTTGATATGATATTCTTTAATATCTGCCGCAGTAATATCACGTCTGTTAATATACTCAGGAGATAACTCTTCACCAGCATTTAATTGTTCGATTCCTAACTCTGTAGTATCAATCATTGTTAAAGCGGCTTCAATATCTTTTAAAGTTCTTTTTGTTGTAAAATAAGAATCATCATATATGTTTTTTATTTTACCATCTTTCACACTCTTCATGAGTACATCGTATAACGAACGTCTGTTACTTCCTATATTATTGGTATCAATAGGATAGTACAGCGGGAAAATTAGAACGTTCATCAAGAACAATCTTTTCCCATACCATTTTAGAAAAAAGCACATCTCTATCGTCTACATAACCATATTCTAATGGTTTATCGTTATCAACTGCTTTTTGAGCTTCAGTTCTTACGCCTATTTCATCAGGGCTTTTAGCGTTTAATATGTTTGCTTGTGCAAATACACCAGACACTGTAAAAACAGTTGCTGCGGTTAATAAAAAACTTTTTAAATTCATGAGTTTGTTTTTATTTTATTCTTCAATGGTCTCATGTAACACTCATATTCTATTTTGGCTATATATTAAGCCCAATTTTCATATGAGTGTTTCATTTTCTTTTACTTTTTAATTATTAGGATTTAACCCAATTTCTAGTTTGTAAGTTCAACAAATACCGGAGATACTTTTTTAAGTATCACACTAACGCCACTGGCCTTAGCTTCAATATCAAATATTTGAACTCCGGAACCACGTTTAGCTTTACGTAAAGCACCTTTTGCTCTACTATCTAACTTGTTTCCACTAACATTTATTGTAGGCTGTCCAGGAACTTTAAATTTAAATCCTGTAACACGTAGTGGTAATTCGAAATCGAAATCATCAAACTTAGCACCAATAGTCGAAATTTGAAGGCTGTTGCGTTGCATTTTTAATGCACCGTCTTCACCTCTTACTGTTCCTGTTGGTTTTGGTAAATCTTTAATTCTGAATTTCGCATTATCGCTAACTCTACCACCATCTGGTAAAGTTCCTGTTACGTTTATTGTAACTTCTCTACCTTTAATTCTTGTAGCATCCATAACATAGCTACTACCAGATTTTCTTGATAAACCTTGTGCACTAGCATTTACTTTATTATCTGGAATACCAGCAAACGAAATAGTCATTGGGTTTTTAACACCACGGTAAACAACATTCATTTTATCTGCAGAAATAGTTGCAGCATTTGGTTTAGCAACAGTTGCAAATGAAGATTGTACCGGTACTTCAATTTTTTCTCCATCTTGAGCAAAAATTAACTTTCCTTCTATCTTGTGTTCTCCAACACCGCCAGTACCAACTTTTAGCTTTACTTTTCCTCCTTCTATTGTGAAGTCTTTCCCTTCAGTCAATTTTCTACCGTCCAGTGTTAATATAACCTCACTAGGTTTAGTAGAAGCATCTGTACGTCCTAAAACAATTTGTCCGTCAAATTGCTCACCGTTAAAATATGCTGATTTTGAGGTTTCCATTAATGTTGCATAATTCTTCATAGATAACTGCCCTGCTTGGGTTCCTGCCAACATTTTGGATAATACTTCTGACTCAGTTGTTTTTACATCGGCCTGAAGTTGCGTCATTTTAGTTAAAGAAGCTACCAAAGGAAATCCTTTATAGTGGTAATCTAACCAACTTTGCTTTACATTATCTCGATTACGAACATCTTCAGTACTAAATTTCTTTTGTACGTCTTTAACAACACTCTCCATACCTGGCTCATTAGATAATAATGATATAACGCCATCTCTAAACGATGCTATTTGATTTAAAAACTCTTGCCCTTCTGGCTTAAGCTTATCGCCTTTAAAAAAGTTTTCATCCAAATAATCACCCTTATCCATAATCTCATAATCTGTTGGATCATCAAGTTTAGCAGTCATTTTGCCTTTTAAATCTTCTAAATACGTATCAAACTTTTTTGCCAAGGCATCAATTTGGTCTGCTTTAGACTTTAATGGTGCATATTTAGCTGGTTCTTCTGAAGCTTTTAATTCTAAATTTTCAACAAAACTTTTATTACGTAGTGATGTTGCTTCATTAGACTCAGTAAGCTTTTCGTTCATTAATCCGAAGGCTGAAAGCACTTCTTTCGACATATTTAAAGCTAGCATTGCTATAAATATTAAATACATCAGATTAATCATTTTCTGTCTTGGTGATAAATTTCCTCCTGCCATGTCTAATTAGGTTTTTGGTTAATTAATATTTGGGATTAACCCCTAATTAGTTCTTATTCATTGCAGTTAACATACCACCGTATACGCCATTTAATGAAGATAAGTTAGACGCTAAAGATTGCATTTGCTCTTTTAATTTAGCTGCATTTTCTACAGACTCCTCGTTAATAGCAGCTTGCTTATTAATGCTCTCTAACTGTACTTTATATAAGCTGTTTAAAGACTCCATTTGAGCAGCAGCTAATGTTAACTCTTCACCATACTTTTTAGTAGCTTCAACAGAATCTACAGTAGAAGACATATTTTTAGCAGCACCTTCAAAGTTTTTAATACTATCGCCTAAACTTGCCATTAATTCACCATCAATTTTAGCGTCTTTTAATAACTCATCTAGTTTTTTAGATAGTAAGCCTTGTGGGTTTTCTTTTTCTTTTTTATCAGATTGTCCTCCAGCTAATTCAGGGTATACTAACGACCAATCTAAATCGTCGTCTACCGGTTCGAATGCTGAAATAGCAAAAATGATTGCTTCGGTAACTAAACCTAAGGTTAACATCACGTTACCTGTTAAAGGTCCTATTTCAAAATGAATAATTTTGAATAGTGCTCCAACGATTACAATTGATGCTCCTAATCCGTAAGCCATATTCATAAATCTTTTACTTGCTCTTGACTGTGCCATAATTTTTCGGTTTTTAATTTTAAGTAGTGATACTTAAGTAGGTTAATTAATAGTATTTATTATTATTGATTTGATTAAATTTATTATTAAGGTTTCTTACCTGTTACTTTTGTCCCCATGTAATCTTGTACTGTTCTGAAACCTATATAACTTCTTGCAGAATCTGCATATTCGTAATCTCTTGAACTTACCTGTAAATAGTAAGCAACATCTTTCCAGGATCCGCCTCTTACCACTTTACGTTGATTATCATCATCATTTACGTTTGGATTAATGGTTGATGAATATTCGTAAGAATTAGGGTCGTAGGATGCATTTACCCATTCTGAAACATTACCTGCCATATTATATAAGTTATAATCATTTGGCTCATACGATTTTGCTTCTACTGTATATAATGCCTGGTCTGCAGCATAATCGCCACGAACTGGCTTAAAGTTTGCCATAAAACAACCTCTGTCACTTTTTGTATAAGGTCCGCCCCAAGGGTAGGTTGCTGCTTGAAGCCCTCCTCTGGCGGCATACTCCCATTCTGCTTCAGATGGTAATCTGAATCGGTTTACAAATGCTGCTTTTTTAGATTTTTGGTATGCATTTTTATTGATTGTTCTCCACTCACAAAATGCTTTAGCTTGCTTCCATGTTAAACCAACAACAGGATATTCACTATAGGCATCATGCCAAAAATAATCGTTGTGCATAGGTTCGTTATAAGAATAAGCGAAATCTCTAATCCAAACTGTTGTATCCGGATACACTTCTATCTCTTCTTTTATAATAACGTCTTTACGCTTTATACCTCTATTTCTGGCCGCTTCTTGGATATCCATGTGACTGTATTGAAATTTAAATTTCTTTACATCCCAAGTACGTTGCCCGTTATACGATTCTTCCAATGGTAAATACATTGTGTCCATAACCTCTGTATAATACTCATCTGGGTACTCATCGGTATCAAAAATTAAATCTACATCGTGGTTTATTTTTCTGCCTTCGTAACCCGTTGGCCCTAAACCTGTATAGTTTTCAAACATGTATTTTTCGTAAACAGACATGTTAGCTGTATCTGCATCTTTAAAAGCAAACTCGCCAATACCTCCATCTTCCGGAACCTTACCAACCTCATCTGCTAAAACTGCAAGTTTCATTCTAACTATAGAATCTCTTACCCAATTAACAAATTGTCTGTACTCACTATTGGTTATCTCTGTTGCATCCATATACAATGCTCTAACAGTAACTGTTTTAGCAGGAGCATCATGTACTCCGGCAAGATCGTCATCGGCTTTACCCATAATAAATGCACCTCCTGGAATCAATTCCATCCCATAAGGCTTTTCGGGGTGCCATTTTTTACCTTTAACACCTACAAGTTCGCCTCTATCTTTAGAGCCACAACTGGCAAATAATGTTAATACTGCGGTTAATAAAATAAACTTCTTCATATCCATAGAAAACTCGAGGTTAATTATTTAAGCTTCACTTTTCGAGAGCGTAAACATATTTATATATTTTTTAAAAAACAACTTTTTTAATAAAAAAATTACATTTCATCGTGAAAAAATTACATTTTACCGATAAAATTAACTGTTTGACCATACTTTGTCTATTATATGCAATTCTTTTGAAACGCTTTATACCAACGATCTGGTATCTTATTTTTGCAGGCATCTAAATAATCCTGGTGCATGCAAGGTAATAACGTATGTCTCTTTAATTTATTATTAACTTCAGACAAAAAAGGAATCTCGATCCACCATCTTCCTGTTTTTACACTCTTGTAGAACACCAATTCTTGATCATCTACTAAAGTAATGAATTTTTGATAGCTTTTTTCATCTGAAAAATCATCATCTTTTACTCTATAATTAACGCCTTCAATAAAATACCAAATCATTTGAGAGATTAACATCGATGTGATTTCATCATCTTTTGATGGTTTATATTCGTATATACCAAATGATGACACTTTATTACTTATCCCTGCATAACGCGCAATAGCACAAATTTCTTTTCCGTCTAGTCCGTTAGGCGAGTACTTTTGATTTAAACTAAGCTCTGAGGCTCTTACTGAGTTTAAATCTATACTTACAATATTAGCATCGCGTAATACAGGCTCTACAATAGTTATATCATTGGAAACCTGACCCAACCTGTAAGATTCAAAATAAAGTTTATCCATTAAATCTATTTCTTCTTGCGAATTAAAATAGGTTTGATAACCTATAGTAGCATAATTAAACAGGTTATATGGTTCGTCTAAGATGATCTTTCCTACAAAACTATTATTCTTTATTGGTTTAGCTGAATCGCCTAAATCAAATTTGCTATCAACATTTACAATATTAACCATTGGTATTAAAGCATCATAAGCTCTATAATTGGCATAAGTTAAATCTTGCGAGCCACCTAATATTATAGGAATGATATTCTTTTTAATTAAAATGGTAATAGCTTCTTTTAAGGCAAAATATGTGTCTTCAACACTTTCACCCCTGTTAATATTACCTAAGTCTGCAATAGTTGTATTCCAGCTACCCGGATAAAGGGCATACAATGATTTTCTAATTTCATTAAGTTGAAATTCTTCTCCTATATAATTAATATCATTCCTGTTTTCTAAAACACCCAGAATGGCTATATTAACATCTTCTAAATCTGGAATACCATTTTGAATGGAATGAATTCGAAGTTTTCGTCCTAAAGCCTGTGATGCAAGCAATTCGTTATGTGCCAACACCAAATCTGAGACAGGAGACAGAAAATTAAAGTTCATGAATTATTTCTTTTTTGCAGTTGTTTTTTTCTTGGTTGCTTTCTTTTTTTTAGGCGATTTAGCTTCGATAAGTGCTTTTGCTTCATCTAAAGTCATATCCGATACATCTATCGTTTTAGCTAATTCTACTTTTATTTTTCCTTTCACAACATTGTGCCTTCCCCAACGTGCTTTTTCAACACGAATGCCTTCTTCTTCCCAATTATGAACAACCTTATCAATTTCTTTTTGAATTTTTGTTTCTATCAATTCAACAATATCTTCATCAGACAAATTATCCCAATCGTATTTTTTATTTACATTAATAAACATATTGTTCCACTTAATAAATGGACCAAAACGCCCTTTACCTTTTTGCACAGGTAAATCTTTATACATATATATAGGAGCATCGGCTTTTTGCTTTTCTTTAATCAAAACAATAGCTTCTTCCAGCTCAACACTTAAAGGGTCTACTCCTTTTGGCAAGGATACAAATGCAGAACCAAACTTTACATAGGGTCCAAAACGCCCATTATTTACAAGAACTTCTTCGCCTTCATAGGCCCCTAAGTTTTTTGGAAGCTGAAATAAATCCATAGCTTCTTCGTAAGTAATGGTATTTAGTTGTTGGTCTGGACTTAAACTTGCAAACTGTGGTTTTTCCTCGTCGTCAACAGTTCCTATTTGTACCATTGGCCCAAACTTACCTAAACGTACACTTACCTGTTTTCCTGTTTTTGGATCTTTTCCTAAAATACGCTCACCAGATTCTCTTTCGGCATTTTCTTTTACATCTTCTACTTGCGGATGAAAATCTTTATAAAATAATTTCATCATTTTGGTCCAATCTTCTTTACCATCAGCAATATCATCAAAATCTGCTTCAACTTTTGCCGTAAAATTGTAATCTAAAATCTGCTCAAAATGATTAACCAAAAAGTCAGTTACAATCATCCCTATATCAGTTGGAACAAGCTTACCCTTATCTGACCCTACTTTTTCTTTTAATTTTTTATCTGCTATTACACCGTTTTGTAATGTAAGTTGCGAATAATCACGCGCAACACCTTCAACGGTCCCCTTTTCAACATAATTTCTGTTTTGAATCGTTGAAATGGTTGGTGCATAAGTTGACGGACGGCCAATACCTAATTCTTCTAACTTTTTAACCAAAGACGCTTCTGTAAACCTTGCTGGTGGTCGTGTATAACGCTCTGTAGCTTTTATGTATCTATTAAGCAATGTTTCGTTTGTTCTCATCGCAGGCAACATCCCTTCTTGCTCAACATTTTCATCATCAGTCCCTTCTAAATACACTTTTAAAAATCCATCAAAAGTAATTACCTCTCCGTTTGCAGTGAAATTTTCGTTATGAGTAGAAGCACTTATTTTTACATTGGTACGTTCTAATTCTGCTTCGCTCATTTGAGACGCAATGGCACGTTTCCAAATTAAATCGTAAAGCCTTGCCTGATCGTAATCAATATCTACAGAGTGCACTGCAAAGTTTGTAGGACGAATGGCTTCGTGTGCTTCTTGTGCACCTTTTGCTTTTCCTTTGTAGTTTCTTGGTTTACTATAGTTTGATCCGAAAGCATTTTTAATTTCTGTTTCTGCACCTTTTCGAGCTTCGTCAGACAAATTAACACTATCGGTTCTCATATAAGTTATTAAACCTGCCTCGTAAAGACGTTGTGCCATAGTCATGGTTTTACTTACCGAAAAGTATAATTTACGCGATGCTTCTTGTTGTAATGTAGATGTTGTAAATGGTGCTGCCGGTGACTTTTTTGCTGGTTTTTTTTGCAAATCTACCACCCTAAATGATGCTGATAGGTTTTGCTCTAAAAACTTTTGAGCCTCCTCCTTCGTTGAAAAATTCTTAGGCAACTTTGCTTTAAATGTTTGTCCACTTTCATTTGAAAACTCAGCATCAATCCTGTAAGATGCCACAGGCACAAACCCTTGTATCTCTCTTTCTTTCTCAACAATTAAGCGTACCGAAACAGATTGTACTCGACCTGCAGACAGCCCTCCTTTGACTTTTCGCCAAAGCACAGGAGACAATTCGTATCCTACAATTCTATCCAATACCCGACGGGCTTGCTGGGCGTCAACCAAATCGTAATCTATTCCCCTTGGATTTTCTATGGCACGTTGAATTGCAGTTTTAGTAATTTCGTGAAAAACGATACGTTTCGTTTTTTCTTTATCTAACTTTAAAGCCTCGGCTAAATGCCATGCGATGGCTTCCCCCTCACGATCCTCATCACTTGCCAACCAAACCATTTCTGCTTTTTTAGCTAAGTCTTTCAGTTTTTTTACAACTGCTTTTTTATCTTTAGAAACCTCATACTTTGGTTTAAAATCACCATCAACATTTACACCCAATTCCTTAGAAGGTAAATCGGATATATGCCCAAAACTAGACTCTACTTTAAAATCTTTTCCTAAAAATTTTTCAATAGTTTTTGCCTTAGCCGGTGACTCTACAATCACTAAATTCTTCGCCATACTTGATTTTTTGAAGCTACAAATGTATATGAAAAAAAGTTTATCTGTAACTTTTTATGGATAATCTGTGAACATTTTGAATAAAAAAACCTGTTTTTAACATTTAAAAAACAGGTTTTGTATTGAACTAAAAATATTATTCAGCCGAAGTTCCTATTTCTTCAATAGCACTTATTTCTTTAAAGCCAACAACTTTTTTATAAATTAAATACAATGGATGAAAGATAAACATTTGCAAAAACAACCCTCCAATTCCGCAAGTTATCATAGTAGCTATCATTACACATATGTAACTTACTACTAGCAACCCAAAAGAAATTAGCCATTTTTTATTTCCTAATTTAAAACTAGACTTAACAACATCACCAACGCTAAATTCGGGATTAAACGCAAAAACAATTGTAAAATACGACATGGGCACTAGCGCATAGATTAATGGAATATAGCAAAGTAATGCAGAAGGAATAGCTATTACAATAGATACAAGCATTAATAAAAAGGTTTTCTTCAAATATTTTCCTTTTAAAAAATAGAAAAAATCTGAAGTAGATACTTGTTCGTTATAATCTAAACTTTTCATCATTCTAAAAAAAGCAGCATTTAAAGCTACCGAAATTGCTCCCAGAACAAAAATCCCAACAAAAACAAAAAGGATATACAAAATAGACATGCCGGCAAAAAACTCGTTAAAAGCATCCGGATTGGCATGCCCACTTTCTTGTTGAGCAATTACCACACCTATTAACGGTAAGTACAATACGATTATTAATGGCATCATTACCAATAAAGTAAATATTTGCAGTAAAAAGCCTTGCAGCCATGTCTTTTTGAATAACTCGATAGATTCACTAAAGATAGATCCAAAGTCTAACGCTTTGGCGCGTTCTATTTTTTCTAATAAAGTATTAATTGTGTTCATTATTTTAATTTTTGGTTAGTTTAATTTAAATCGTTATTCATTCCTATTTGGTCTATTTCACTGTTCTCTTCAAAACCTATAACTTCTTTATAAATTAAAAACACAGGTAAATAAACAAGAGACATGGTAAAAAAAGCGCCTACTACACAAGCTAGAAGTCCTAACATGGCTAAAATTCCGGCAACAAACATAGTTCCAAAAGTAATGAGCCATTTTTTATTACCAAGTTTAAAGCTTGCTTTAACAATGTCACTTTCACTTAATTCTGGATTGTTTGCAAAAATTATTGAAACATAAGACAATGGAACCATTACATATATATAAGGTATTACAAACATTAATTGAGCTAATGTTGCGATACCGGCATGTATTAACCCCAGCATAAATACTTTACTAAAATATTCCTTTTTAAAAAAATAAAAATAGTCATCACTTTCGTTTCCTCCAGAAACCATTTGTTTACAAATTCTATAAAATGCAGCCATAAAAGCTATGGTTAAAGTGCTTACTAAAATAGTTTGCGGGATACTGTAAAGCGCACTAGAAGAATAAAACTTTGTGAAAGATTCCAGATTAATCCCATCAACCAGCATGTTATTTTCCGGAGCTAAACCCAATAAAGAAAACACAAAAGCTAAGCACCCAGCTGCTATCATGATAAACAGTATAACTAAAAACCCCTTTAGCCAAACTTTTTTAAACAATTCTATCGATTCGCTAATAATATCACCAAAATCTAAATCTTTTGCATGGTTTATTTTATTTTCTAAATGGGTTAATGTACTCATACTTTGGTTAAATTAGTATATGATTCCAAAGTAACTACTTTATAATAGATTTAACAAAAATATTCACTCTCATAACCAAAAAACCCAGTGCTGGCACTGGATTTTGTTCTATTTATATAATAAAAGATTTAATTTAAAGAAAAAGTACTAACAAGCTCTATACCATCATTAACATATGCATATTGATACAACGTTTTCCCTCCAATCATTATTAAAGTGTTTTCTAAAGGAATAACATCTGTAGCTTGTATATTTTTAAAAGATTTTTTTATTTCGATATTGAGCGGATCCGTTTTGTCAAATAACTTTAGTCCTGCGGTACCATCGCAAACAAAAAGCATATTATCTTTTACACCTAAACCATAAGGATTCTCTAACAGATACCTTCCAGACAAAGTTGGAGTCGATTTATCGCTTATATCTATAACTTCCAGTACACTTTCTTGCTCGCCACAGTTATTTCCACCACGTAAGGTTAAATATGCATAATCCCCATCAACAACTACAGGGTCGCAGCCTGTCCAATGAATAAACTCAGATACATAAGCAGGGCTTTCTGCATTAGCTAAATCGTAAATATACATCCCATCCGTACTACCAATATATAAATACCCATCTGCCTGAAACAGAGTTTCTATATTATTTCCTGAATATTGAGATTTAACAAATGTAGGCTGAGATAAATTACTAATATTAAAAATTATCATTTCATGCGAGCCAACGGTATACAAATAATTATCTACTATTTGAAAGCGTGCCAGTGAGCCACCTTGACCTGTAACAGACTCATTGGCTGCTGTATTAAGAGCATCATTAAAAATAACATCTATTTGAGATGCCTCTACTTTTTCACGCCTTTCAGTAGCAATGGTCCAACCTACAATTATTTCTGTTTCAAAATTAAAACTTTCATAATTTATAACATCTGCTTCGGCAGGAATTAAGAAATCATAAACTTTAAATACATCTTCTAATCGCTCAGTTAAAGCAATCGAATTAATATCAGAAATATCAAAAACCAACAAATCTGTTGCACTATCAGCATATAAAAAATTATCTTTTACAGATATGTCTTCGTTACCTGGTATCCTTATATACTTAACGGCCTTTGGCGCTTTAGGGTTTATATTATCTATAACATGAACTCCCTTATTTACATCGTTTACAAAAATGTAATTATTGTATGCATAAATTTTTCCGGCTTGCTCAATATTTTTTGGTGCAACGATGTCGACCGAACTTCTAAATACTGCTTTGCTCATTATTTCTGGTGTTGCGACCTTAACAAACTCATAATTGGCATCGTCATTATCGCAAGACATCATACTAAAAAAGACTAAGGCTAATAAAACAAATTTCATTTTCATATGTATATATTTTTTATTGTTTTCAAAAGGTTAATATGCCACACCCATTAAATCCTTTTTTTGAGCATCAAGATTTAGTTATAGGATGTTTTATAGCGGTTATTTTTTAATAATTATAGTTTAACGAAGCTTCTAGGCCTTCAATATTGAGTATAATTTCATTACTACCACTAACTTGCAATGGTGTGAGATCAAACGAGATCGTTCTCTCAAAATACGCCAAACAAGCTTCATCATTTATTAACTGAAATTTTAAAAAGCGTTGCTCGGGTGAAGATTCTGCTATAGCTCCAGAATCAACTAAATCAAAACCCCAACGATCTCCACTACAACCAGAAGCCCCAATTTTAATTACTAAACAATCCTCCAATATTTCTGCATTTATAAATTCGAAACTTGCCGTTTCTAAAGCGTTATATTTTGTTGCATCTACTGTAACAACAAAATCGCAGTTTATCCCCATAACATCATCTTGCTTCTCGCACAGTATATTCATAAAACAAAACATTATAGCTGTCGCAAAAAGTGTTTTTTTAATTAAAGTTTTATAATACATAGTAATTAATATTTTAATACAGGATACTTGTTTTGACACTCTACTCCTACCGGCACTTTAGGAAGCTCGCAAGTTGAGTTTATTTCCCATTTAATATTGTATTCTTTTTCCGCTTGAGTATACTCATTTATCTTTTGCAAAAATGCATCTGTATCAATCTGAGCAGAATAAGCGATATAACCTTGTGGCCCGCCACATGCCTTAGCTCCATATGCCACAAAATCCCAATCACTGGCATTGTTACACGAAACACTAACACTCAAATTATAAATCTCATCAAACAAGTTCATCAACGCCCTATGGTCTAACTCTTGCTCGGTCAGCTCTCTTTTTACAATCAATTCCGTTTCAGTAACCGATATAATTCGCCAAGAATAATTAATTGGATAATATTGTTGAGTAATTGTAACCAGTGTATTATCCAACTCCCAATTACCCTCATAATCAGAAAAAAATAATGGAGGAGTTCCACACCAACCTGATGATCTTTCAACAAAATCACCATTTGCTTTAAACAAAATACCATAAGCATCATTAGGCAAAAAAGATGCTCTTTTAAAAACAGTTTGTTCATCATCATAATTTGGCTCAACCCAACTACCTATCAATAAGTTATCTGAATCTACAATGATGTCATTTTCAGATTCACAAGTCATATTTAAAAAGCACAAGGAAATTGAAAGAAAGAAAAATATTTTTTTGATTGAGCCCATAGCATTATGATTTTTAGCTTTTACTTTTAGATACTAAAAACACATTTTGGTTGCGTAACTTATAAAATAATTAACCTGTCACTTTGTCATAAAATCTAAATAAATTGTATCTTTGCACACTTATTGACTGCTATTGGTTTCAGTATATTTATGGAGAAAATTATAGACGAAAGCAAACAAGGCGAAGCCTTAGTTTTAGAGCATAAAAAAGAAAACACCCGTAAGCTTTTTATTGAAAGTTACGGATGCGCAATGAATTTTAGCGACAGTGAAATTGTGGCCTCTATTTTAACAAACGAAGGTTTTAATACCACTCAACATCTAGAAGAAGCAGATCTGGTTTTGGTAAACACTTGTTCTATTCGCGACAAAGCAGAACAAACTGTTCGTAAACGTTTAGAAAAGTACAATGCTGTAAAACGCGATCACAATCCAAAAATGAAGGTTGGGGTTTTGGGTTGTATGGCAGAACGTTTAAAAACTAAGTTTCTTGAAGAAGAAAAAATTGTTGACCTTGTTGTTGGGCCTGATGCTTATAAAGATTTACCAAACCTTTTAGCCGAGGTCGATGAAGGAAGAGATGCCATAAATGTTATTCTGTCAAAAGAAGAAACTTATGGAGACATTTCTCCGGTACGCTTAAATAGTAATGGTGTTACCGCTTTTGTATCCATTACTCGCGGCTGTGACAATATGTGTACCTTTTGTGTTGTACCTTTTACACGTGGGCGTGAGCGTAGCAGAGATCCTCAAAGTATTATTGAAGAACTTAACGATTTATGGCATAACGGCTATAAAGAAATTACCCTTCTTGGGCAAAATGTAGACAGTTACCTTTGGTATGGAGGCGGACTAAAAAAGGATTTTGTTAAAGCCAGTGATATTCAAAAGGCAACTGCTGTTAATTTTGCTAATCTATTAGCATTATGCGCCAAAGCACAACCTAAAATGCGTATTCGTTTTTCAACATCGAATCCTCAGGATTTAACTTTAGATGTCGTTGAAACCATGGCGAAATACAATAATATTTGTAATCATATCCATTTACCAGTTCAAAGTGGTAGCAATCGTATTTTAAAAGCTATGAATCGTTTGCATACACGTGAAGAATATATGGAGCTTATTGATAATATTCGTCGTATCATTCCAAACTGTGCCATTAGTCAGGATATGATTGTTGGTTTCCCTACTGAAACAGAAAACGACCATAAAGACACCATGTCGTTAATGAATCATGTAAAATATAACTTTGGGTATATGTTTACCTATTCTGAACGCCCCGGAACTATGGCAGGTAGAAATATGGAAGATGATATTCCTGAACCTGTTAAAAAAAGACGTTTACAAGACATTGTAGATTTACAAAGGGCACATAGTGAAATTAAAACCAAAGAATGGCTCGGTACAACCGTAGAAGTATTGATTGAAAAAGAATCAAAAAAATCTAATACACAATGGTCTGGCCGAACGCCACAAAATATTGTATGCGTATTCCCAAAAGAGCATTATAACATTGGTGATTTTGTAAACATTAACGTTACAGATTGTACAAGTGCAACACTTATTGGAGAAGCCGTTGGATTAAGTGAGACCAATTAAAAAGCAATGACAGCATTTAACTTTAATAACAAAACATTTTCACTAGTTGAAAATTCTAAAAACGGTAAAGTAAATTCTGAAACTATTTTTAAATATAAGCAAGAAGGCCATATGGTAACCGCAGATTATTCTGGAGGGCCTATTAAATACGGAAAAATAATTGCCCGTTTAAATGAAAATACACTCGATATGTTATACCAATGTATAACGATGGAAAATGAGCTAAAAGCAGGAAAAGCTATCGCAAAAATAAGTTTAACAACAAATAACAAAATGAAGTTAAACCTTAATTGGGAATGGCTGGGAAGCAAAAA
>CBDDAJ010000011.1:0-10790 GCA_965224845.1 Wocania sp. | reverse complement strand
TTATCACCATTAGGAACATGAATTGTAGCCTTTAAAAAATATTCGTTTTTACTAAATACATCAGAAATTGCATCATTAATCATTTGCCGAGGTACAGGATTTATTGCCGGCTCACCGATTGCTACCTGAAGACCGGGTTTTGTAACTCTACCAACCCCTTTACCTCCTTCAATTACTATTTTTTGCATTAAAGTACCTTTTTTTTGGCTATTTTGTAATTCGCTTTGCATATCTTGTAATCTACAATAAATAGAAGCGCCATGTGTCACATCCGGGTCATCACCCGCGTCCTTTTTTACGCAACATTCAGCATAATTGTCACAGATATGTTTTTCTTTAATTTTAAGTTTAACTAGCTTATTAACAGGTGTTATTATATCAACATAATCCGGTATTCGGCCTTTAGCTAATCCGAATGCTGCGCCTTTTGCAGCGGCCAGCAGCGCAAGTTCCGGTCGTATAACCTTCACGTAATTTATGATGTTTATCCATTATAGTATTACTGATGAATCTTGTTTTTTTAAGAAATTGTGTTCCGATCCAGCGTTGTCCGGTTAAGTATTTGCGTATATAAAAAATAAAACAATTTATATAGATAGCCATTTTTTGCTTGACTTTTTGAAATAGATAGTCTTGGAGGGCATCGTTATAAAACCTTATTAATAAAGGAATTATAACGATGCCGTATACTATCAACCCTCTAAGCAAACAAGCATTACCATCTTTTAAAGAACTATGGAAGCCTATTTATAACATTCTTCCCGCAAAACCTGGTTCCACTGTTTTTTATGATGCTATAGTCCTGCTTGGCACACCTAATGTCAATCAAACCGCAAAACCCGTTCGTGTTGTTGGATACCGTGCAGCAGGAAAAGAGTATTGGGTAGCAACAGACCGTCGCGATCTTAGAGCAGAAGATGTCGCTTATATTTATAAGCTTCGTTGGAATATCGAGATATTCTTCGGATGGTGGAAACGCCATCTTAAAGTTTATCATCTCATAGCAAGATTACAATACGGCCTAATGGTACAAATACTCGCAGGATTAATTACTTACCTACTGATCGCTATCTATTGTCACAACAATTTTAACGAAAAGGTTTCCATTAAAAGAGTCAGAGAGTTAAGAATTAAGATCAAAAATGAAATCAGAAACTTTGATTTCAAACCTTCAGCAAAAAATAATGTTAAAGAACAGAGAAAAGATTACGCTTACGCAAATACCTAACCGGACAACGCTGGGTATAGATAAATAATTATGTTAGCAGTTTTCAGTGGGGCAGTCAACAGCAAACACAATATACTTTAACTTACTATGTTAAACTAGCAATCTTATTATGTTAACTAAATAATTAGTATTTAGGAGCCAGAATCCTGAATGAAAAAAGGGATATATCCTTTAATAATGTAATCGTTTAGCAGAACGCTAATGAGCTTTTTTTTAGTCCATAGGTTTACAAATATATTTTATATTCTGAATTCTGATTACTGATTACTAGATGCTGATTAGATGCATTCGTTTAAAGTTTAATTCTCAAACTTGATAGATGTTTTCAATCCGTTAGCTGTAAATGTAATTTTGCTATCATTTCTAATAAAATCAGAATTGTCTTCCCATTCATAGTAGCAATACAGATATTGTTAGTTTTACTATTAACTCCAATAACAGCAGCTACTGATACACTTTTTAGTTCAGAGAAAAAGGTCTATCGTAGTAACAACATCCTAGGCTTTTACGTATATAGAATCAATTCTGATTATCAAACTTACAAAAAAAAACAATTGAAAAAATTGTTCTGTTTTTAGTCATTATTAAAATTTACCTCTTGAATTTTAAAGCTGCTGTAGCATTAACCAATCCCCAACCATATTCATCATCCCGGCTAGGTTCACCTAAATCTTCTGCAGTATTGATTAGAATTTTCTCTAACTTCTGATGGTGTTAGATCTGGATTTTGCGATAGCAATAATGCCACAATTCCGGAGACATGTGGTGTGGCCATTGATGTGCCGTCTAGGAAATAATAATTCCAGATTGGATCAGGCGATTTTAAAACATCTGTAAACAGTGTCTCTTGCAGTACACCGTCTGAATTGTTATCATCGTTTTGGTCTTTTTCAATGTTTCCTCCCGGCGCTACAATATCCAGATTAGGCCCATGGTTTGAATATGATGCTCGTTTCTTGTCAAATTGTACTGCACCTACAGAAATTACACCATCATAAGCTGCTGGAAAAGATATTTCAGGTATACCTCCGTTACCGGCAGCTGCTACTAAAACGATTTCCTGATCTAATGCCTCATTAATAGCTGTTTGTAGAGTTTCGTTAAACGGAGACCCGCCAAAACTCATATTAATTACTTGTACGTTACGTTCCATGGCCCACCTGACGCTATCCACAACACTATCTGCCGGGCTTGCTCCAAACTTGTTAAATGCTTTAATTGCCAATATAGTTGCACCGGGTGCAACTCCGCTTACGCCATTGCCGTTATTAGTCTCCTGAGCTAAGGTACCTGCCACATGCGTACCATGCCCATTATCATCCTTTGATCTGTTCCCTGTTTTTACAAAATCTCTGCCTTGGATCAGTCGTGTTCCAAATCCGTCATTACCGTTTGGATTAACACCTGAGTCAATTACAGCTACCTTAACACCTTCTCCTATACTTATATCCCAAGCATCTTCAATATTTATCATTGGAAGGTGCCATTGGAATGGATAAAATTCATCGTCAGGTTTCATGTTTAGGTGATAAATATGATTTGGTTCTGCATATTTAATCTCCTTAAACTTTTTACACTTCTCAATTACTTCTTCAACCTTACCATTTTTGATTGTTAGAACATGATAACGATCCTTATATCCATTCCTTACACTGGTTACTCCTAATGCTTTATAAATCCGTTCTTTTGCCTTTTCTGCAATACCACCCTTAAACTTTATTAAGATTTCATTGGATACATACTTTTCTTTTTCCGGGTCTCCGCTTCTAATAGTCTGACCAAAACTTATATATGAGGCAAATAAACTAAAAGAAATAAAAATAATAAAAGTTTTATACATAATAAATCTCTCCATTGCGATTAATTAGAACTTTATAACAGAACTCATATAATATTAATGATAAAACATCATTCATAAATATTAATTTAAAAGATAATATTATAAAATGCAAGAAAAACAACATTGTCATTTATATTGAATCAGTTAATAAAGGAATACCAACTAAACCGTTAGTGCGCTTTTATAAACAATGAAGCCCACAATAAGCATAAATTTTATTTGTTGTCTGAAATTTAATTCTTATATATAATTAAAACTATTTACATAATAGATTAGTTTAAGTATATAAGATTCGGAATCAAATTAATTTTAAATTAGAACGATAATCATGTATGTCAAAAAAGATAAATGACAGTGGTTATAAAAAACTGTTTTCTAATAAGACGATTTTTCGAGAGTTGATAGAGACGTTTGTTAATGAAGAGTGGGTAAAAGAGATAGATTTTAATAGTTGTGAAACCATTGATAAATCCTTTATCTCCGAACATTATAAGGAGACTGAAAGTGATCTGCTATACCGTCTTCAGTTAAAAGGAAAAGAGGTTTATGTCTATGTGCTTATGGAGTTTCAATCAAGTGTTGATTGTTTTATGTCATTGAGGGTCTTGAACTATTTAACAAATTTTTACATGGATTATCTTTTATCTAATAGAAGTGTAAAAAGATTACCGGCAGTATTCCCCATAGTGTTGTACAATGGGGATAAAGAGTGGAGAGCGACGACAAATATTGCAGATTTGATAGAAGGTAACGAACTGTTAGGTGAATTTGCCTTGCATTTTAAATATTTTAAAATAGCGGAGAATGAGTACAGTAAAGAAAAACTATTGAAGATACACAATATTGTTTCTACGCTATTTCTATCAGAATCGTATTATGATGTTGGTCTGTTAGAAGAAGAATTGTTGAACCTGTTTGATAGAGAAAGTGACAAAGATGCATTATCGTTATTTTTAAATTGGTTCAAACAGCTATCAGTCCATGGAAAGATAGAGAAGGAAGATTATAAACAATTAGAAACAGTATATAAAAATAAAGAGGAGGTCAAAACAATGTTAATAAAAGCGCTCGAAAAAGAGAAAAAAGAGATATTTGAAAAAGGAAAGATAGAGGGTAAAGTCGAAGGTAAAGCTAAAGGTAAAGCAGAGGGTAAAGCAGAAGGAAGGATGGAAGGACGTATTGAGGGAAAGATTGAAACTGCAAAACGAATGCTTTCTAAGGGTATGGAAGTTTATTTGATCTCCGAAATAACTGGGCTTTCAGAAAATGAGATTTCTAAAATTAAAGAAAATCGTTGATTGTTTTCATAACCATAGAGGCTCCGAGACTCGGAGAGAAAATTAAAATCGCTGTGACTTTGTGCCTACGCGGTTATTTCTTTTCTATCAAATCATTCACTACTTTTTGTACAATCGAAGCAGGAATGGCAAAGCCTATTCCCTGGAAGCCGCCACGTCTTGTTGCTATGGCTGCGTTTATACCTATCACTTCACCACGCATATTTACCAAAGGCCCACCGCTGCAACCGGGATTAATTGAGGCATCTGTTTGCATAAAATCTTCATATTTCAAAATCATTGGGATCGAGTCAGTTTCACGCTGGCTTGTAGCGCTGATTACACCGGTTGAAATGGTTTGTCCATGACCGTATGGATTACCTATGGCAATTACCCAATCTCCTACATCTAATATTGTATCATCGCCAAACTTGATAGGTTGCAATAATCCTTGTTCAATCTTTATAAGGGCAATATCAGTCCCAGGGTCAAAGCCGATAACTTTACCAATATATTTTCTATTGCCATCTACAGTCACTTCTATTTGCTTATCATCGAAATCCTTGATTACATGGTAGTTTGTTACAATAAAACCATTTTTATCAATAATAAAACCCGAACCTACATTGCGTTCAGGAAGTTTAAATGTCTTGTATAAATTGAAATCTTTATTTTTATGATTGAGGGGCTCATCATCAGCGTGATGCATACTTAATAATTGATCATTATTATTTTGATTGTTTGCACTACTATCTTTGTTCATCATTTTTATCTTTACAACAGACGGCCCAACTAATTTAACAACTTTTTTAAAAGTGTTAGTAACTTTTATTACTTCTCTTTCTAACTCAATAAGTTCTTTTTTTAATGTTTCCTTATAATCAATAGTTTCCTTAGCATATAAATTAATGAACCATATACTTTGTAATATAAGGACAGACCATATAATTAATAATATTAATCTTGATCGAGATCGCATTCTTTTTATTAAGCGCAAAGACTCAGAGGCGCAGAGTTTTATCTCTTCTCAGCGTCTCTACGCCTCTGCGGTTCACTAAAATTATTTACCATCCTCTTTATACCATTCTTAAGAATCGGAACATTGAAGTTGATTAATAATCCAACCCTACACTCGGTTAATTTTAAATATGTTAAAAGTTGGGCTTCATGAACCGGTAAAAGTGTTTCCACTGTTTTTAATTCAACAATAACTTTATTTTCTACTAAAAGATCGAGTTTAAGATCTGAGGCAACTTTATGATGTTTATACTGCAACGAGATAGCTTTCTGTCTTTTAAACGCTAGTTTGCGAATTCCTAACTCAACTGTAATACAATCTTCATAAACAGATTCCAGCAATCCAGGCCCCATTATTTGGTGTACTTCAATTGCTGCTCCTATGATTTGTTCCGTAATTTCATTCTCATTCATAATATTTAAACCGCAGAGACACAGAGATGCAGAGATTTTTATATTTTCTCTGCGCCTCTGTGTCTCTGCGGTTCATTGTTTTAACTCTCTTTTACCATGCCATACACAGGCACATCTATTACCGGCTGGTTCTTACTACTTGTATAAATTTTCAACCCACCTGTAAACCTACCAACAGGTGCATCTTTCTTCAAAGTCACCGAAATTTTATATGTTTTCATATTGTCTTCTATTCTAGAAATGTCAGCAGATAAGAATTCGGGAAAGGCTTCTATTTTATCTATTTCTACATCTTTATTGTAAGCTGTGGCAAAGGCAGAGACCTTTTTTTCTTCTTTTTGTGGAACAATCCCGCATGAAATCCTTGGGGGATAAACTGATATATCTCCAACTACTCTTCCAAAAACCGGTATAGTTACTTTTTCCATATTACTACTATTTGTATGAAGCACGATCTTGCTATTAAACCTTCCCAGTTTGGCTTCTTTCTTTAATGTAGTTCGAACAACATATTCGTTCATTTTGTCATTTTTTTTTAACAATACCTCAACATCAGGGCTAGATGATTCTATTTTACTGACTTCAAATTTATGATCTTTTATTGATTTAACTGTAATGTTTCGTCTGGTTCCTGTCCCATACAGCACTTCAGATAAATTGAGCTTTCTTGGTTTTACAACTACTTCTTCAACTACATTACCTGAGATTGTGAGTTTATATTTAGGACTATCCGGATCGTTAGAATAAACATTGATATGTTTTGATACATTTCCTTTATCAGACTTTGAATTATATGTTACTTTGATCTCTCCAAATTCATTTGAATGGATAGATTCTGAGGAAATAACCGCAGCAGTACATCCGCATGATGTTTTTATCTCTTTAATATTTAATTCACCTTTGCCAATATTTTTAAATTTATAAACATGTTCAATCTCTTCACCCCTAAAAACTTCTCCAAAATCATAATCAGGAGTTTCAAATGATAATTTAGGTGGTTGATTAACATTATTGATAATTTCATTGCAGAAGGTTAATTTGTTTTGAGAAGATAATACAAGCGGAATGATGTAAATTAACAACATAAGTTTTTTTAACATAACATGTTCTCCTTAAAAAACATTTTTAGACGCTAAAAAAGATAAGATATCAACGTCTCAGCGGTTGCATTGTATTT
Source organism: Wocania sp. (assembly GCA_965224845.1). GTDB lineage: Bacteria > Bacteroidota > Bacteroidia > Flavobacteriales > Flavobacteriaceae > Wocania_A. The sequence continues at coordinate 3,837 of CBDDAJ010000011.1, read as the reverse complement.
ATCTTGTTACCCTAAAACCATTCTCTAAAACAATTGTTTCACCTGTTGGATTTGTTACAATGACGTCATGAAATCCAAACCTAGTGTTAGGCAAAATTTTAATAGACGAATTAAAAGTTTTTGAGGCATCCAAAGGATTAAATTCTGTTTTTATTATTCTGATATTATTATCACTAAAAGATAAGCTTGCTCCAGGTTGAAATCCTTTTCCTTTAACTTTAACTTTAAACCTTGACCCTTTGACATTTGAGTTAGGTGTTATATCTGTTATTTCTAATAAAATATTTTCCTTTTCAGCTACAAAAAGTCCGTTAGGAATTGAAATTGGATTTGGCATATTTATATTAGATATTATTGCTTGAAAAATTATATTTCCTTTATTATCTATAGCACTTATAGATGGAATAAATGCATTGATTGGATTTATAAAAAGACGGTCGTCCAAAACAACCGGTATAGTTTTTTCATTAGAAAAAAGAAAAGTGCCACTTGTGGCGCTGTGGGCTAATGATACAACAATATCACCTGAGTCATTAATTGTGTTAGTGGAAAAACCATCAGAATTTGTATTGAAGAAAAGGCTATTAACTCCAGGTACTTTATCACCTGTTAAAATTAACTTCTTTGTTTCCCCACTCGACCATAAAAATAGCCCAAATTCACTGACTCTAGAATCAAATCCAGGAGGCTGATCAATTCCTGGGGTTAAGTAATCAGCAAAATATACAATCTCAGAATTATTTCCTAATGTTGGTTCATCAAAATGAAACGTACTAAAAATTTTTCCTTTTGTCCCCGGAGCGTCCTGGCCAGGTAATTTTATAGGAACAATTTCACCATCAGAAAAAAGAAAAACCCCCATCTTGCCATCTTCATTTTTGTTTAAAAACCTTCCCCTAAATACAATTTCACCTTTATCATTTATTACTGGAGAATCAGCAAAACTCAGTGTTTCGTTTCCATCGAACACAGGGAAGAAATCACCTTCAAGTATAATTGGTATAATTTGTCCAGCACTATAGAGAAGAAGTCCTCTTCGTCCATCAGATAGTGTTGCCTTAAAAGTGGTTTCATCTTTGTTATTTATTGATACATTACCTAAACTTTTAACACAAGAAATCTCATCAATAGTAGACTCTAAACCATTAACAGGATCACCTTGCATTATTAAAGGAATAGTGTCATTCCCTAACCTCTTAAAAATCCCTAATCTATCTGGGGTTTTATGACCACAAAATACAATTGAACCGTTATCATTTATACTTGTTGAGTTTAAAATTAAAAATACACTTTCATTTATAGGTTGCGCTTGAACGGATTTTAATAAAAGTTTTGTGTTCTTTTGATCTGAAGATAAAATTCCAACAGTACCATCTGATAATACTGCAGTAAATACAATATCCCCAATGTTATTGATAGATAAATTGGGAAGTAATCCAAAGATTGTAAGCTCTATGCCGGGTAAAAGTTTGGTTTCTGTAGTAATAATAGGCTTGATATTATATGATTGAGCATTAAGATTTACGGTAAAACTTGCAATCAAGAATATCTGGTATAAGAAAGATAGGTATTTATTTTCTATCATGATGATTTAGAGACTATATAATATTAGGATAGTATGATTTGCATAATAATATACAAATCATACTATTTTTAACTAAACAAAGGTAAGAACTTTATCTCGATAAAAAAGACTATTGCACAGGAATCAATGCTGTTCCATTAAATCTGACATAATCAACATCTTGTAAAAGGATTTCAATATTTCCACTATGGTCATACATAGTGTACGATGAGTCACCATTTTGCATAAATATTTCTGAGGCAGCCATAAGACTTTCATCTTTAGAATAAGCAGGGATTTCAACTATTAAAACGTTTTCATTTTCTGGATCCTGTTTAACAGAATAATCTCCAAATCCAATCGACATATGATTGTCAGATGGCATTTCTGGCAAACCTGTTTTTTCGCCAAAACCTGCTGCTGCGAAATGTTTAATAACTTTGGAGCTTGGAACAACACCATCCAAACTTAGGCCCTTATTTTCACATCCAAACATAGCAAAGTCAAGTGCCTCTGGATCTCCAGTAATTTCAGATACTATTTCTGTGCTAACTGGCAACATCTTACTTTTGATCGTAAAATCAAACTGACAAGTCCCTATACATGTGCTGTCAGGACAAAAACAATTTCCGCCACCTAATCCAGTTCTACATTTATCGCCATCACTAGCATTAAAAAAGATTGTATCAAATCCTGACCCCCCGAACATATTATCAAGCCCACAATTTCCTTTTATAGTATCATTTCCACTAAGTCCAAATATATTATCGCAGATAGAAGTTCCATTTAAGTTATCAGCTCCGGTAGTACCACTAATATTATTACACTGCGCATTAATAATGTTAACATTACTAAAACAAAAAGATATACTAAATGAAAATATCATAAGACAGACAAAAAGAAAATTTCTAATACTCATTTCTCAATCCTCCAATTATTTGATTAAAATGTTTAAATCATTATCAAGATTGCTAAAATAAAATAATTATCCGCAAAACAAAAAGCTTCTTTAGTGATAAACTAACTTATAAATCAAGAAAGCATACCATTCACAATACTTCCATCGCATCACCTCCTTTCTGATTTACTGCAAAGACGCTGAGGCGCAGAGAATTTGAAGTTTTCTCTACCTTCGCGCTTCCACGGTTCAATTAATCAGATTAGATAAATTAACAACTAAAACCATTGACAAAATGTCATCTGTTTTAGCTTCATTTACCATTAAGGTGAATTTTAGCGATGAAATTTTTAAAAAGCAAAAATGACAATATTGCAGCAATATTGCTGCAATATTGTCAAATCTCTAACCCAAAAAGCTTTTTGTAGGCTTTTGTCTTACAGGATAACTCTCTTTTCTGTAGTTACTTAGATTGCAAATCATGTAGAGGGTTGTGTGCTAATTTGCCTTGTTTTTATTGGCAAAAAAAATTTTTTTTTAAACGCATTTTGAAAACCAATTTTTTGCCACAGATTTCACAGATATACACAGATTGTATTCATTGGTGCGTAATTATATTTCTATGATTTTTTAGATTAAACATAAGGTTTAAGACTTTTTTATTACCAATTTTTTTTTTATTACAAAATTAAGAAATTGTTTTATGAAATACAAGAAAAACAACATTGTCATAACAAGTTATTCTTTGTAATTTAATATGGTTATCTTTTCCCTGTCTATTTTTATACCATAAACTGTATTACCGTATTTGCCTGACCTGCAAATGCAGTAAAGATCAGACTTGTTTGTCAGCTTTGATTTAATTTCTCTATTAATTTTACTAACTTTTTGTAGAAAGCTTGAATGGGATTCTAATATCTTAGTTTTTGGTTTGTTTTTTAGTTTTTTATAAATATCTGAATGTTCTCCATATACCTGTTTATATAAATCAATGATTTTGTTATTTGATGTTACTGCTTGACAAAATGATTCAAAACATTTTTTACAACCATTACATGGTGATGTACTTTTTAGTTTACATCCAGATGTTTTGTTTAATAAATAATGTGAGTAAAGTACAAATTGACTTGGTGGTAGGTTAATTATATTCTTATAAATAATCAAACTTCTACTTTCAATATCACAAACAACGGTGTCCGGGTTTTTGTCAAGCCTTTTCTGAGATATTTTTGAACTTTTTCTGATTAAGTTCTGGCAGTAAAGCTTGGTAGGTACACCGAAAATTACTAATTGATTATTTCTGTTCGCTGTCGCCAATTCTTGCTGGATTAGCATGGAAATGGTGTTGCAGGTTGCGACAAAAACCCGGACACCG
>CBDDAJ010000010.1:0-75250 GCA_965224845.1 Wocania sp. | reverse complement strand
TTGAAAAAGGATTGCAAGTTTTTGCTATTGTTTTAACACTTTGGATTGTAAGAAGTTTGTTAAATACATTAAAAGATTTTTTAAAAACCTTACCGCGCCTAAAAGACAAACCGATAGATAGTTATATTCAAGTCTTTATGATTTTTGCTTGGTTGGCAGGATTCATGTCGGCCATAGCTATAATTACCGATATCCCCTTTCTAAAATTTGTTACTGGACTGGGTGCTATATCGGCTGTAATTATATTGGTTTTTAAAGATACCATTTTAGGTTTTGTTGCCAGTATTCAGGTGTCTATAAACGATATGGTACGTATTGGCGATTGGATAACTTTTGAAAAGTATGGTGCCGATGGTGACGTTATTGAAATTAATTTAGCAACTGTTAAAGTTCAAAATTTTGATAAAACCATCACCACCATCCCTACATATGCACTCATTTCAGATTCTTTTAAGAATTGGAGAGGCATGATGACGTCCGACGGTCGACGAATCAAACGGGCTTTAAGTATCAAAATGGATAGTATAAAGTACCTTTCTAAGACCGAAATTGACAAGCTAAAAAAAATTCAATTAATTGCTTCATATTTAGATTCTCGTGAAGCAGATATCCATGGGTTTAATACCGAAAACAATAGCGATAAAACCTTATTGCTTAACGGTAGAAACCTTACTAATATTGGAGTGTTTAGAAAGTACATTCAAACCTATATAGAACAACATTCGGCTATTAATAAAGAGATGACTATCATGGTGCGTCAGTTAGCACCAACTTCTCAAGGTATACCACTAGAAATTTACGCGTTTAGCAATGATAAACGTTGGGTAAACTACGAATATATCATGGCCGATATTTTCGATCATGTTATTGCTGCTGTACCATATTTTGATTTAGAGATTTTTGAATTACCTAGTAATTCAACTTTTAACTCCATTAGCGCTATTTAATTATCAATTTTGAAGTTTCTTTATCATTTATTTTAATAAGATACAAACCAGACTTAATACTTTTAAAGTTTAATTTCACTTCATTTAAACCATTATAATCTTTATCTAATACCTTCTCTCCTAGTATCGAATACACCTTAGCGTTGTTAATTTGTTTTCCTTTTATAATTAACGATTTAGATGATTCCAAAGGATTAGGAAAAAAGTCAAAGGCCTTATTTAAATCCTTATCTACTACAGATAGTGACGAGCCTAAGTTTTCTGATCGTGCAATTACAAGTGTAGTTCCTTTGTTAAAGTCAACCATATTACCTGCTGCATCGGCTTGATTGGCTACATTGGTTGGATTTGGAGCCATAAACGACATGAAGAGGTATTTATAATCTGGTGTAAATGTAATGCCGGTAGGTTCAGCATCATGGGGAGTAATACCAAATAGCTCTACATTGGGACTCGCTTGTGTATGTCCATTTTTAACAACCCAAATATAAAATTGTTTGCTACCAGAATTATCGTCTTGAAGTACCCAAAGGTTGCCATCACCATCAAAAGCCAAATTATCATTGCCACCACCCCAATTGACTGAAGTAGTACTATTACCATCATTAATATCATAACTCATATTACCTACATAAGTTTCCATAGTTACAGTTGAAGCTGAAGCTTCTAAAGGATCAGAATCTGAAAATCTATAAACTCTTTGATCCGGAGCACCCTTTACAGCAAAGTAAATCATGCCATCTGCACCAATTTCAACGTCTTCAATACCTTCAAATTCTGTAGCGCCGGCAGCTAAACTCAAATCATTAGTAATATTTTGATGAGCTGGCAATTGATGAGTTGGATTTGTACTATCATTAATAAGTATCCAGGAACCTGAGCCGCTTTTAGAGCCTGAAAAAACATATAGGTTTCCAGCGCTTAAATCCTGTGCATTTGTTGCAACAAATTTGTATAGGAAACCATGACCTACAGTATCATCTGCACCCTGGTAAACCGTTCTGTTATTAGAATGGATGGCAACATTCTCATGTTTAAAATTCCCCATAGCCCAATGTTTCCCAATTACCGTTTTGGTTGCTGGGTTTATCTCAATATTCCAACCAACATCATTATAGCCATCAAAATTTAGATCTGTTAAACCAGTACCCAATTCATTATATGCCACTTCTTCACAAGAAATTACTGTTCCCCAGGATGTTACTGTACCAGAACAATTTGCTGCTGTGCCGCCTACTGCTGAAAAATCTAAATCTTCAGAAGCGGTTGTTTCCCATAATTTAGTTGTTACATTAAAGTTAATATCTAATATTTGAACGCCACCTCCGTTCCCAAAAGGAGGCGGTGCATCTTCTGAATTAATACTTAAATAACCATTAGTACTACTTCCTGCTATAGGTACATAAGCCGTAAAATCGGGCTTTACTTTAAAGTTACCTCCCTCAGTTAAGAGGTCGCCGGTTTCTATAATTTTCTGAAATTTGTGAGTAGCCGGAATTACAAATTGATCTGTTTGCGCTGCTGGTGTTACTGATGTAAAATCACCAATGTTTTGTGAGCAAACTGTATAAGGTAAAATAGTAAAGATTAGGGGCAGTAAAGTAATTTTTAATAGCTTCATGATTCCTATTTTTAAATTTAATACTGCGGGATGTATCCATAAAAAAATGGATTTAGCATCAAAATACTAAATCCATTTTAATTATTAAGTAAAATATCGCTTAAGTCTAAATATTAGCCGCTAACCAGTCTCCTACTTCTTTGGTTCCATAAGCTTTTCCTCCATTAGCTAGATCTTCGGTAACAATGCCTTCAGCAAGTGCTTTATTAACAGCATCTCTAATGGCCTTACCTTCTTCTGGTAAATTAAAAGCGGTTTCAAACATCATTGCTGCCGATAAAACTGTAGCCATTGGGTTTGCTATGTTTAATCCTGTAGCTTGCGGGTACGATCCATGTATAGGCTCAAATAAAGCAATATCTGCTCCCATAGATGCCGATGGCATAAGTCCCATAGAGCCTGAAATCACCGATGCTTCATCAGTTAAAATATCACCAAATAAATTCTCAGTAATTAATACATCATAGCTATTTGGCCATTGCACCAAACGCATTGCAACTGCATCTACAAACTCATAACTTACTTCTACCTCCGGATAATCCTTTTCCATGGCCTGTACCGTTTCTCTCCATAAACGTGAGGTCTCTAATACATTAGCTTTATCTACACAGCATAATTTTTTAGAGCGCGACATCGCTAGCTCAAACCCTTTTTTTGCTAAACGCTGTACTTCTGCTCTGGTATATACACAGTTATCGTAAGCTGTTTCTCCCTCATCTCTTCTACCCTTTTCACCAAAGTAAATACCACCGGTAAGCTCTCTTAAAAACACCAAATCTGTACCTTCAATACGTTCTTGCTTTAAAGGCGATTTATCTAATAAAGATGGGAAAGTAAACGTTGGTCTTACATTAGCAAACAAGCCTAGTTTTTTACGCATTTTTAATAGCCCTTGTTCTGGACGAACCTTGGCTGAAGGATCGTTATCAAATTTTGGATGACCAATAGCTCCAAACAATACAGCATCAGAGTTTGCACAAACCTCATGCGTTGCATCTGGATAGGGCTCGCCAACAGCATCAATAGCCGCTGCCCCGGTTAATGCGGGTTTCCAGGTAATCTCATGTCCAAATTTTTTAGCAACAGCATCACTAACCTTTACAGCTTGATCTATCACCTCAGGTCCTATACCGTCTCCGGCTAAAAGCGCAATATTAAATTTCATTTTTTATAATTTTAATCTTTTAAATTCTATCTATTCTAATTTTTATTTAGGCCTTATCCTAAACTTCCACTCCACTGAACATCCATTGGAGACAGGCTTTCGGCAGTCGCTCCTTCCTATTGTCGGGGAGCTCCAGAAAACCAGTACTGAACGCAGTCGAAGTGTGTCTCAATCCCTAACGATATCTATCTGCAAACTTCTAGCTTACTATAATGTTCAACATCTTTTCTGTAGCCTTAATTGCAGATACGGTTTGATCTGAATCTAACCCCCGCGTTTTAAATTCTTTTTCAGTATTCTTCCAGGTAATAATGGTTTCACACAAGGCATCAGAGTGACTCCCAGGAGGTATTCTTACTGCATAATCAATCAAATCCGGTAATACCATTTTTTTCTTTTTAAACACATGTCTAATAGCATTCATAAAAGCGTCAAATTGCCCATCACCCTGAGCATTTTCTTCAAAATTCTCGTTATTTATAGTAATTGAAACGGTTGTTGATGGTTTTAAGCCTTTTGAATGTGTTAGCACATAAGAGTTCACTTTTACCTTCTCTTCGTATGTTCTGTCTAAAACATCAGAAATAATATACGGTAAGTCTTCTTTGGTCACCACTTGTTTTTTGTCACCCAGTTCAATAATACGCTGGGTCACCTTTTTCAAATCTTCATCATTAAGCTGAAGCCCTAATTCTTGTAAATTTTTTTGAATATTCGCCTTTCCTGAAGCTTTCCCTAAGGCATATTTTCGTGTTCTGCCAAAACGTTCCGGTAACAAATCACTGAAGTACAAATTCTTTTTATTATCGCCATCGGCATGTATCCCAGCCGTTTGAGTAAAGACATTAGCTCCAATTACTGGCTTATTAGCAGGAATCATAATACCTGAAAAATTTTCAACTAATTTACTAACGGTAAATAAAACCTTTTCATTCACCCCAACTTTAAGTTCAGGCATAAAGTCATTAATTACTGCAATAGTACTTGCCATTGGTGCATTTCCTGCACGCTCACCCATACCGTTAACGGTTAAATGTAATCCGTCTGCTCCTGCCTTTAAGGCTTCCATGGCATTTGATACACCCAAATCATAATCGTTATGCGCATGAAAATCAAAATGTAAATCAGGATACTTTTCTTTAATTTCTGAAACAAAATTATACGATTCTAAAGGGGTTAGTACACCTAAAGTATCTGGTAGCATAATACGCTTTACATTTTGTGTAGATAAAAATTCTAAAAACTCAAAAACATAGGCTTTAGAATTTCGCATACCATTACTCCAATCTTCTAAGTAAACATTTGTTTCAATAGCATTATCTTTGGCTATAGAAATTGTTTTTTCTATTTCTTTAAAATGCTGATTTGGAGACTTTTTAAGCTGATGTGTTAAATGGTTTAATGAACCTTTGGTTAGCAGGTTTTGAACCTTAGCACCGGCATCAATCATCCAGTCAATAGATACGCCATCATCAACAAAAGTAAGTACTTCAACAGCATTTAAATACTCATTTTCGGCAGCCCATTCCGTAACATCTTTAACCGCTTGAAGTTCGCCTTCTGATACTCTGGCTGAAGCAATTTCAATCCGATCAACTCTTAATTCTTCTAATAAAAGTTTAGCTATGGTTAATTTTTCAGAAGCAGAAAACGACACACTCGAGGTTTGCTCACCATCGCGTAAGGTCGTATCCATTATTTCTATTTTTCTAACACTCATAGTTTAGAAAGGGCGAGATTCCGCAAAGGTCTCAATCTCGCTTTTCATGTTTTGTAAATAATCAATGTCATCAAAACCATTTAGCATATTTCCTTTTTTATATCCATTGATATCGAACGACTCTTGTGTTCCTGAACTTAATAATGTAATGGTTTGAGCTTCTAAATTAATTTCTAATGCTGTATTGGGATCTGCATAAATGGCTTCAAAAATTTCTTTAGAAAATTCTGGACTAATCTGTACTGGTAATACACCAATATTTAAACAGTTATTTTTAAAGATATCAGCAAAGAAACTAGACACTACACAACGAAAACCATAATCGTAAACAGCCCATGCAGCATGCTCCCTGGAAGAACCAGAACCAAAGTTCATGCCTCCTACTAATATTTTTCCTCCATAAATTGGATTGTTTAAAACAAAATCTTCTTTTGGTGTATTATCGCTATTAAATCTCCAGTCACGAAAGAGGTTGTCTCCAAAACCATCACGTGTGGTTGCTTTTAAAAAACGAGCTGGTATAATTTGATCGGTATCTACATTCTCGATTGGTAACGGAACTGCCGTGCTTTTTAATGTTGTGAATTTATCGTAAGCCATAATTTTTGTTATTAGTTGTTTGTTAATAGTTGTTGGTATATTATTTTAATGGTCAAAATATATGATTGTTTGGTACTAGTAACCAACAACCATTTACCAATAACTATCTATAATAATTCTCTTGGATCGGTTACCACTCCTGTTACTGCTGCCGCAGCCGCAACTAAGGGACTAGCTAATAATGTTCTTGATCCTGGACCCTGACGTCCTTCAAAGTTTCTGTTTGATGTACTTACTGCATATTTTCCAGCTGGTACCTTATCATCATTCATTGCTAAACAAGCAGAACACCCTGGTTCTCTTAAAACAAATCCTGCATCTTCAAAAATATCCAGCAGGCCTTCTTCTTTTATTTTAGACTCTACAACATGCGATCCTGGGACCAACCATGCTGTTACATTATCTGCTTTTTTTCTGCCTTTTACAATAGATGCGAATGCACGGAAATCTTCAATCCGTCCATTTGTACAACTCCCTATAAAAACATAATCGATCTTTTTACCTAGCATTTGTTCATTTTCAGCATATCCCATATAAGCTAAAGACTTATCGTAGGTTGCCTTACCGCCTTCAACGGCATCTGCAGATGGAATATTTTTTGAAATTCCCATGCCCATACCCGGATTGGTTCCGTAGGTAATCATGGGTTCAATATCTCTGGCATTAAAAGACAACTCTTTATCGAAAATAGCGCCTTCATCGGTTTTTAATGTGCTCCAATAGGCCATAGCTTTATCCCATTCTGCCCCTTTAGGAGTCATGGTTCGACCTTTAATGTATTCAAATGTTTTAGCATCAGGAGCAATCATTCCGCCTCGGGCCCCCATCTCAATAGATAAGTTACAAACCGTCATACGGCCTTCCATACTCATATTTTCGAAAACATCACCTGCATATTCAACAAAATACCCAGTGGCACCAGAAGTAGTTAATTGAGAAATAATATACAACCCAACATCCTTGGGCGTAACCCCTTTACTTAAAGGGCCATTAATGCTAATACGCATTTTCTTAGGCTTAGGTTGCATGATACATTGCGTGGTTAAAACCATTTCAACCTCAGAAGTACCAATACCAAAGGCAATAGCACCAAAAGCGCCATGTGTGGATGTATGAGAATCTCCGCAAACTATGGTTGCCCCTGGAAGTGTAATCCCGTTTTCAGGACCTACAACGTGAACAATGCCATTGTTTTCGTGTCCTAAGCCCCAGTGACTAATACCATATTGATTCGCATTATCTTCTAATGTTTTTAATTGATTAGCTGATAAGGGGTCTTGAACTGGTAAGTGCTGATTAATAGTTGGTGTATTATGATCTGCAACAGCAAATGTGCGCTCAGGATATAATACGTTTAAACCTCTGCTCTTTAAACCTACAAAGGCTACAGGACTTGTAACTTCATGAATAAGGTGGCGGTCTATAAAAAACACATCTGGACCATCTTCAATACGTCGCACTACATGCGAATCCCATACTTTATCAAACAATGATTTGCTCATAAATATCTATAATTTTTATTTTAATCTTAAAAGAATAATTTTCGGATAAGTATCAATTTATCAAAAGGATGACAAATTTATAAAAAACCATATTTTTTTGCAGACTTTTTAAAGTCTAAGATACATCACTAAGAAATTTTTATAAAATAACTAATGAATAAGTTATTTATTGAATTTATTTCAATAGAATAACAAAAAAGCTTATAATTTTAAAACAGGGGCTATTAAAACAGCTCTTGTTGGTTGTTATTGTTTGGTATGGTTAGCGCATAGCCCAATTCTTTATTGAGTTTTTTAATAAAATAAGCAGATAATAATGGGGACTCTTTTTCAATGTTTTGATGTATAAAAAAGTCTATTTCTTTAATGCCTTGTGTCTTCCATGATTTTAATCGCATCACCCAATCATCGAGTCTTGAATAATCACTAGAATGGTTTGCGCCAACATAGCGCACAAACGCGGTAGCATTTGTTAAACGCATATGCATCAAATCGCGCCTGCCAGCAGTATCTACAATAACATTAGAAATATTATACTGTTCTAAAAGTTGATACAAATCGTTTGCAACTGCTTTGTCGTTATACCATTTAGTGTGTCTAAATTCTACAGCTAATGGAATGGTTTTAGGCCAGTTTTCAACAAAAAAAACTACCCGGTCAAAATCTTTTGGTGCAAAATTGCTATGCATCTGTAAAAATACAGTCCCCAATTTCTCATTTAAATTAGAGGCATTATACAAATAGTGCTCAACAACTTCCTTGGTATCTTGCAGTCGTTTCCAATGACTGATTTCTTGATTCAATTTTGGAAAAAACTTAAACCCGCTAGGCGTTTTACTATACCATGTTGAAAATTGTTCTGCCGGAAAAATGCGATAAAATGTTGCGTTTAATTCTATAGCGTTAAATTGAGTTGAATAATAAGCTAATTCATCTTTTGTACCCCTGGGATAAAACCCTTTTAAGTCTGCCCTGTTCCATTTGGCACATCCAACATATATTTCGGGTATGTTATCATCTTTCACTTCATCTAAAACACGTTTTGTGTCTGGGTGATCTTTGGGTAATATAAAATTTATGTCCTGAGGATTATCAACACTTCCGAATTTCATGGTTAATTGTTTTGAGATAAATATAGAAAAATCTTTAATGTTAATAACCTCGTTAATAAGTAATAGTTGTTAAAACTTTACTTGCTCTTATTATCTATATTTTTATTAAAACTCAAATCATGAACTCAAGACAATTCAGCTTAAAAAGCATTCGTCCGGAAATTTCAGCTACTACAATTAACGATAATATGAGTGCAGATGAGCGTTTCCAAAATTTAGTATTACGACCAATTATTAAACTCCAAAACGAATTGCTTATTGAAGTTTTTAAAAACTATGTGGTCAAGCATAAATCTGTGTTTTACGATTTATCGTTACAAAAACGCATGGATTATATTGAAAATGCCATTCAGAGAGATATGAAATTTCGAAATTCTATAAAAGGAATGATTATAGGTTTATTTACCGTTGAAGAATATCTTATTTATATTGAAAACTCTTCAGCTTTAAATAAGCGTATGATGAATATTGCAAAAGAACGCTTGCTTAGCCAGATCCAATTGTTTGAAAAATCGGAATTGCTGGCTGCGGTTTAAAATAACATAGAAACACGAATTTCGCTGATTCCCTGAAATTAGAAAATTAGATTGAGCTGTATGAAGTGTTATTCTATCTGTAAAAATTAGCGAAATCAGTGTCAAAAAAACTATAATCGCTTTTATATTAACGACACACCATTCAAATCAGTAGTTAACACATCACTCATATAATCAAAAAACGGACGAATAGCTTTAAATGCGCTGTTTACTTCATTTAAAAAATTAGCATCTAAAACTTCTTTGTCGGTGTACTTTTTAACAAAAATAAACTGTTTCTTTTTAATTAAATCTATGGCTTTATGATCTTTGCTAAAACCTTTAGGAGCAGTTTTTACCTCGTCACCAACAAAGGAATCTCCCCAAATGGTATTAAATTTTTTATGGGCTAAAATTTTTCTAATTTCTGAATCATCCATTTCAAATTCCTTGCGAATACGCAATAAATCTTCTTTTGCAGGCTCCCAAAAGCCCGTGGCGATAAAGCTTTCATTATTTGGCTGGATATGAAGGTAATAACCTCCTCTTAGTTTAGGTTTTGTTCTGTGAAACGAGCCGCCAAAATGTGTTTTATAAGGCAATTTATTTTTTGAAAAACGTACATCACGGTAGATTCTAAACATTTTTAGTTTATCGATATCGTCATGCTTATTCAAGTTTTCAAAAATCGAATTATAGATTTTTTTAACTTCAGCTTCTATGGCTTTAAACTCTGGTTTATTTTCATTAAACCATTCGCGATTATTATTTTTTTCTAGCCTTTTAAAAAAATTCAAGGCACTTTTAGGTACACTAATACTCATGAAATAAAAATTTTTATCAAGTTACAAAAGCTTATCAATTATTCAAATTCAATTTTGTTAAGAATTAAACCAGAAGCCGGAGCGATATAATTCATTTTTATTGTACTGTCTGTTAGTAAGCTCTTTTTTATATGGTCTATGCTTAATTTGCCCTTACCTAAATCGATTAATGTGCCCATCATCAACCTAATTTGATTTCGCATAAAACCTTTTCCTCTTACCCGTAATAGATACGTTTTTTTGGGAAAGTAATTTGCTTTATAAATGGTGTTTTCAACCAGTTCACAGGTTAATATTTCGCGATTATAAATACCATGGTCTGTTGCTTTATAGCAATACGATCTAAAATAATGCTCGCCTTCAAACAATTTGGCGCCTTGCTTCATTTTATCAATATCCAAATCATCTAAAATGGTGGTCATTATAGGAGCGCAAAACGGATGGCATTTTTCACCAAAAGCAAATAAATACAAATACTCTTTAATTTTTGAATGTTGAATAATGTTAAATTTTTCATCAACCGCTCTAATACTTAAGGCGCGAATATCCTGTGGCAAATTATAATTGAATAGTTCTAAAAACGCCGATGCATCTGTAATAGGTTCAAATAAAAAAAGCTCAAAAGCAGCACATTCTGCAGATACCATAGCATCAGTTCGTCCTGAACTTAGACTTTTAAAACGTTTGCCTTCCAGTATATAATTTAAGGTTCTGTCTACCATTAAATGCAGGGTTTTAACATCGGGTTGTTTTTGCCAACCATGAAACCGATATCCCAAATATTGAATGGTAATGACGTAGAAATATTTCTTCATTATTCTGTTTTTACAGAATCGAAAAGTACAGCCTTTTATTAATTGTTACAAAAAATTTATACATTGTAATCATTATTAACTAACTAAAAACAAATTATTATGACAAATTCTTCTACAAAACCACCGGTTTGGTTCTGGATTGTGAGTGTATTAGCCTTAATTTGGAATGGTATAGGTGTTATGGCATATTTAGCAAGAGCTTATGCTACAGACGAAATGATTGCTGCATTACCCGAAGAACAGCAAGCGGAGTTTCTTGCTGAACACCCAGCTTGGTATACTGCAGCTTTTGCAATTGCTGTTTTTGCCGGTGCTTTAGGATGTATTGCTCTACTTTTAAGAAAAAAGATGGCGTATATTTTATTTGTGCTTTCCGGGTTAAGTGCAGTTATTCAGCATATTTATCTATTCATGAATGTAGATATACCTAGTATGGTAATGCCAATACTGGTAATTATAGTTTGCTTATTTCTTATTTGGTTTTCTAAAAACTCAATTAATAAAGGCTGGATCTCATAAAAAATTTCAATCAACCAATTTCCAGGAGGTATTATTTCTAACCAGATTAGTACCTCTTTTTTATTTATGCCTGCTTTTTAATTCTTTCTCAATATCTTTTAAAGTAAAACCTTTAGCTTGTAATAGCATAAGATAATGAAACAATAAATCTGCCGATTCGTATAAGAACAGGTCATCATTATTATCCATAGCTTCAATTACAGTTTCAACAGCCTCCTCACCTACTTTTTGAGCCACTTTATTAATCCCTTTAGAAAATAAACCGGCTACATAAGATTTATCGGTTTCTTTATTTGCAATACGTGCAGCAATTATATCTTCTAATGTTGAAAAGAAGCCATAACTTGGTTTGTTTGCTTCGCTCCAACAATTATCGGTTCCTTTATGGCATGTTGGTCCAATAGGGTTTACTCGAATTAATAAAGTGTCGTTATCGCAATCATTTTTAATATCTACAAGATTTAAAAAATGACCACTTTCTTCTCCTTTTGTCCAGAGACGTTGTTTGCTTCTGCTAAAAAAAGTTACTTTTTTAGTTTCTAATGTTTTTGCATAGGCTTCAGCATTCATATACCCTAGCATCAACACATTTTTGGTAGTAGCATCCTGAATGATAGCTGGTATTAAGCCGTTTTGGTCATATTTTATTTTCATGTTTTCTGCTTTACGTTATTGCGAATCACTGTTGTGATTAGTAATGTATTCAATTAAAAGGATTACTTCGTTATATTTCATTTCGGCAGGCTCAATGTAAGGCCTCGTAATAACAACTATAATCGTATTTCTATATGCTGCTTTTTTAATTCTTTTTTTAATTCAGGAATGGGGATTTCTCCAAAATGAAACACACTGGCAGCTAAGGCTGCATCTGCTTTTCCTTTAGTAAACGTATCGACAAAATGTTGTACATTGCCGGCACCACCAGAGGCTATGATAGGAATATTTAATAGTTCTGATAGCTTCGCTAAAGCTGCATTTGCAAAACCATTTTTAGTACCATCATGATTCATTGAGGTGAATAGAATTTCACCTGCCCCACGTGCTTCAACTTCTTTAGCCCAATCAAACAATTTAATATCGGTTGGGATAGTGCCTCCTGCTAAATGCACAAACCATTCACCCTCTATTTTTTTAGCATCGATGGCAACAACGATACACTGACTCCCAAATTTATTTGATAATTCATTGATTAAGTCTGGGCGCTTTACAGCTGATGAATTAATTGAAATTTTATCGGCTCCATGTTTTAATAAGGCATCAACATGCTCAACAGAAGAAATCCCCCCGCCTACAGTAAATGGAATATTAACTTGTTCTGCGACATGTAATACCATATCTAAAGTGGTTGCGCGCGCCTCTAAGGTTGCCGAAATATCTAAAAAAACCAATTCGTCTGCCCCTTTCTCTGCGTATTGCTTTGCCAATGCCACAGGATCTCCTGCATCAATTAAATTAACAAAATTAACGCCTTTAACGGTTCTTCCGTTTTTAATATCTAAGCATGGTATGATTCGTTTAGCTAACATTTTTTAATATTAAAAGTTATCACTTCTTCTATGCTCTTATTAAAATTCTTAATATAAACGCTTTTTTTATTTCTAAGATATTTCATATTGTATTTCTAACTTTTAAATATCTAAACAAACTGTTCCAATTGTTTTAAACTAATTCTATGTTCATAAATGGCCTTTCCTATAATAACCCCTTCGCAACCTAATGCCTTTAATTTGGGGAGTTCCTCTATTTCTGATATCCCTCCAGATGCGATTAATTTTATAGATTGACCGCTACTACTAGTTGTGCATTCTGAGATTATGTCTTTATATAGCTCAAATGAAGGCCCCTGCAACATCCCGTCCTTAGAAATATCGGTACAGATAACATATTGAATGCTTTTCTTTTGATAGGCCCTAATAAACGGAATAACAGCTTCTTTACTATCTTCTTGCCATCCACTAATGGCTATTTTTCCAGCATTACTATCGGCTCCAAGTATAATCTTTTCACTTCCGTATTTTGATATCCACCCTTCAAATGTTTTAGGAGCTTTAACCGCTATGCTACCCCCAGTAATTTGACGTGCACCAGAATGGAATGCAATATGCAAATCTTCATCAGATTTTAAACCGCCCCCAAAATCAATTTTTAAACTGGTTTTTGAAGCTATTTGCTCTAATACTTTATAGTTCACAATATGTTTCGCTTTGGCGCCATCTAAATCTACTAAGTGCAAATATTCTATGCCTGAAGCTTCAAACCTTTTTGCTATTTCTAAAGGATTTTCATTGTATACCTTTTTGGTATTGTAATCGCCTTTCGTTAAGCGAACACATTTTCCGTCTATAATATCTATGGCTGGTATTATTCTCATATTTTAGCTATTTGCTCTTGGTTGTTAGTTATCGGCTGCATGTTTATTAAGCTTTAAGGTTAATTAAATATCTTTTACTATTGCTCTTAATTTTTCTATTTTTTGTAAGTATCTAGTATGGTTCACTTTTCTGATTCCGTCATAACTAAAGTGATATAACTTATAAACTAATAAAATTCTTCAAAATCTGCTCTCCTGCTTTACTACTTTTTTCAGGGTGAAATTGCACGCCGTAAAAATTTTTATGTTGTAATGCCGAAGCATAATTGATTCCATAATCTGTTTTAGCAATAGTTTCGTTACAATGTTCTGCATAATAACTGTGTACCAAATACATATAGGCATTTTCTTGAAGGCCTTTAAACAAGTCAGATTTTAAATCTTTTATAACATTCCATCCCATTTGCGGTACTTTAACCTTATTATCAAAACGTTTAACATGGGTTTGAAAAACACCAAGACCAGTTGTATTTCCTTCTTCCGTGTGTTTGCAGAGTAATTGCATCCCTAAGCAGATCCCTAAAACGGGTTGCTTTAATGTAGGAATTAAAAGATCTAAACCACTTTCTCTAAGCATTTTCATAGCAGAACTAGCCTCTCCTACCCCTGGAAATATGATCTTGTCTGCTGATTTAATTTCCTCTGGATTATCAGATAAGATAGCATCATAACCCAAACGTTTAAAAGCAAACTGAATACTTTTAATGTTTCCTGCACCGTAATTTATAATTATTAACTTCAATTTTTTAATATTAAAATTTAGGTATTAAAAATTAAAAGTCGTTCTGCAACTGCACTTCTAACTTCTAATTTGTAATATTATTATACTTTATAACACCCCTTTGGTGCTTGGTAAAATCATTTTTTCAACATCGCGTTTTACAGCCATTTTAATGGCTTTTGCAAAAGCTTTAAATATGGCTTCAATTTTATGATGCTCATTTGTGCCTTCTGCTTTTAAATTCAAATTACATTTAGCCCCATCTGTAAACGATTTAAAAAAGTGATAAAACATTTCTGTTGGCATTTTTCCAATCATTTCTCTTTTAAAATCGGCTTCCCATACTAACCAGTTCCTACCACCAAAGTCAATTGCAGCTTGAGCTAAACAGTCGTCCATTGGCAAACAAAACCCATAACGTTCAATCCCCAGTTTATTCCCTAATGTTTTTGCAAATACTTCACCTAAAGCGATTGCTGTGTCTTCTATAGTATGGTGCTCATCGACCTCTAGATCACCATCAACTTGTATGTCTAAATCTAACTGACCATGACGTGCAATCTGATCTAACATATGATCAAAAAAAGATAAACCCGTACTAATGGTACTTTGCCCTGTTCCATCCAAGTTAATTTTAATAGCTATTTTAGTTTCATTGGTATTTCTAACAATTTCACCTATTCTATCTTCGGCTTTTAAAAACTCGTAAATCTTTTCCCAATCATTACTTTCTAAAGCAATAAATGCATTTAACTCGTCGCGTTTTACAGTAATTTCATCTGTACCTAAATGTGTTTCATCATTAATATAAATGCCTTTAGCTCCTAAATTTTTTGCTAATTCTATATCAGTTAACCGGTCTCCAATAACAAATGAATTTTGTAAATCGTAATCATCAGAAAAGAATTTGGTAAGTAACCCGGTATTAGGCTTTCGCGTTGGGGCATTATCTTTTGCATAGGTCTCATCAATATAAACCTCTTTAAACTCAATACCCTCGCCCTTAAAAGTATCTATTACAAAATTGTGAATGGGCCAGAACTTCTCTGAAGGATTATCGGGAGTTCCTAAGCCATCCTGATTGGTAACCATAATTATTTCATAATCAAGTTCCTTACATATCTTGCCTAAATACTGGAATACTTTTGGATAGAATATCAATTTTTCAAAAGCATCTACCTGCTCATCAGCAGGTTCTTTAATTAACGTTCCGTCTCTGTCTATAAATAGTACTTTTTTCATAAGCCGCTCTCCTAATCCTCTCTCCAAAGGAGAAAGGAGTTTTGGTTATTTTAATAATTTTAATGTATTTATTAACTTTTTGTTTTCATTAGCAGTTCCAACCGTTAATCTCAAACAGTTTTCGCATCCTCTTTGTGTTGTTCTGTTTCTAATTACAATACCCTTTTCTATAAGTTGATTGTATCGCTTGGTAGCATCATCTACTTTTACCAATACAAAATTTGCGTCTGTTGGATATATTTTTAAAACAAAATTAATAGCGCTTAGTCCATCAACCAATTGCTGTCGCTCTCTTAAAATATCCTGAATTTGATTTTTTGCCAAATCTTTTATTGATAATTGTTCTATGGCCTTTTGCTGTGTTAATTCATTAACATTATACGGCGGCTTAATGGCATTCAAAACTGAAATAATTTGGGGAGATGCATAGCAGATTCCTAATCTGATTCCTGCCATTCCGTAAGCTTTAGATAAGGTTTGTGTGACTATTAAGTTTGGAAACTCATCCAACCTGTTTATCCAGCTTTGTGCTTCTGAAAAATCAATATAGGCCTCATCTATAACGACTATACCCTTAAAGTTGTTTAATAATTTTTCGATAGCTTCTGATGAAAAACTATTTCCTGTTGGATTGTTTGGCGAACATAAAAACAATAATTTAGTGTTCTTATCTACGCTGTTTAAAATAGCAGCAACTTCTGGTTGAAAACCACTGTTTAGCTGAACCTCTTTAATAGGAATTGCATTTAGGTTTGCCAGCACACTATACATACCATATGTTGGTGGTAAGGTGATGATATTATCTTGATTTGGTTCGCAAAATGCTCTGAATATTAAATCTAGTACTTCGTCACTACCATTCCCCAGAAGTATGTTTTTAACCGCTACTTGCTTAATTTTTGCAAGCAGAGATTTTAATTCTCCTTGTTGTGGATCTGGGTAACGATTTACTCCATTTTTAAAAGGATTCTCATTAGCATCTAAAAATACCATATGGCTGCTATTCCCTTGAAATTCATCTCGAGCGGACGAATACGGTTTAAGCGCTTTAATATTATCTCTAATTAAATCTTGAATATTCATTACTTCAAATCTTTTAATCTCATTGAAACGGCATTTTTATGAGCTTGTAAGCCTTCGGCTTCTGCCATTAATTCTATGGTCTCACCAATATTTAATAAGCCTTTGTTGGATATCTTTTGAAAAGTCATACTCTTTAAAAAGCTATCTAGATTTACTCCAGAATAGGCTTTACTAAATCCGTTTGTTGGCAAAGTATGATTGGTTCCAGAGGCATAATCGCCCGCACTTTCCGGGGTGTAATCACCTATAAAAACAGAGCCGGCATTCATTATTCCATTTACATAAAAATCTTCATTTTTAGTGCAAACAATAAAATGTTCAGGGCCATATGCATTTATAAGTTGAAGTGCTAAATCATCATGACTTACATAAATCATTTTAGAATTTGCTATGGCTTTTTTTTGCAATTGCCTTACGCGGAAGGCTTTCAATTTGAATTTCAATTTCTTTTGCAACAGCCTCAATTAGACTCATAGAAGTCGTTACCAAAATAACCTGACTATCTGTACCGTGCTCGGCTTGACTTAATAAATCTGAAGCAATGTAAGATGCATTAGCAGTCTCATCGGCAACAACCAATAATTCACTTGGGCCAGCTGGCATATCGATAGCAACACCATACTTTGTTGCTAACTGTTTTGCCACTTGTTACAAATTGATTTCCCGGGCCAAAAATTTTATAAACCTGTGGAATAGTTTCTGTTCCAAAAGTAAATCCAGCTATAGCTTGTATACCACCAACCTTAATGATTTTGGTAACCCCGCATAAACTGGCAGCATATAAAATCTCTGGTGCTAATTCACCTTGCTTATTTGGTGGAGAGCATAAAATAATTGTTTTACATCCTGCAATTTGGGCAGGAACAGCTAGCATTAAAACCGTTGAAAACAAAGGCGCTGTACCTCCAGGGATATACAAGCCTACATTTTGAATGGGTCTTTTTTCCTGCCAGCACTGTACACCTTTTGTGGTTTCTATACTAATCTTAGAGGTTTTCTGTGCGGCATGAAAGGTTTCAATATTTTGTTTCGCTAATTTTATTGCGTTTTTTAGCTTTGATGGGATCTTATTTATAGCTGTTTCAATTTCATCAGGCGTTACTATATTATTTTCCAAAGCAATACCGTCAAACTTTTGAGTGTATTTTTTTATGGCCTTATCGCCCTGTTTCGACACTTCTCTAAAAACAGCAGTAACAATGTCTTCAATGTCATTTACAGTTTGTGTTGGTCTTTGTAAAATTTGAGACCATTGGGTTTTATCTGGATTATTGATTATCTGCATATTGAATATCTTTTCTTTCATTTCCGCAAAGGCGGACCTTTTTTTATCTCAAAGCGTTATAAGATGCTTTGTTTCGCTCTGAATGCATTACAGCACCATTTTCTCTATTGGACAAACCAAAATACCCTGTGCGCCATTATCCTTTAATTCGTCAATGACTTCCCAGAATTCATTTTTTGCTAATTACAGAATGAACTGAGCTCCAACCTTTTTGTGCCAGTGGTAATACCGTTGGGCTTTTCATTCCTGGCAGCACATTAATAATATCATTAATTTTATCATTGGGAGCATTAAGTAAAATGTATTTGGATTGCCTTCCTTTTAAAACCGATTGGATTCTAAATTGAATCTTATCAAGGATCTCTTGCTTCTCATCACTTAAAATTGGGGGAAACGGCTAAAACAGCTTCTGATTTTAAAATAACTTCAACTTCTTTTAAATTATTTTTAAACAATGTGCTGCCGCTGGAAACTATATCGCAAATCGCATCTGCCAGTCCTATATTTGGTGCGATCTCTACAGATCCATTAATAATGTGCAAATTTGCATTTACCCCATTTTTATCAAGATACATCTGTACGGTGTTTGGATAAGATGTAGCTATACGCTTGCCTTCCAGGTCTTTTATACTTGTATAGGTGCTGGCTTTTGGTACCGCAATGCAAACTCTACAGGTAGAAAATCCTAATTTTTCTGCAACTCTAATATTGTTACCCTTTTCTATTAAAACATTTTCCCCAATAATAGCTACATCTACTACACCATCTTTAAGATATTGTGGAATATCTCCATTTCTTAAATAGAAAACCTCTACTGGAAAGTTTCTTGCTGATGCTTTCAATTGGTCTTTTCCATTATCAATAGAAATTCCAATGTCTTTTAAAATTCTCATCGAGTCTTCGTTTAAATCGTCCCGATTTTTGTACTGCAATTCTTAATTTACTCATCAATTTGTTTTTTATGAGTTTAAAACAATCAAGCTTAATTAAAATTAAAAACCCGCTTGATTGTCTCAAACGGGTTTAAAAATATTTTGATTTTATTCAATACATCTTCAGTTCGCTTGAGAGCAAATATGAAAATGATGATGTGTTTGAATAAATGTCATGTTATTGTTTTTACTACATGCAAATATTTATAATTTATGTTTACAATTCCAAATATTCATTGAATTAATTAGAATAATTTGATGATATTTAAAATATATATACAAAAAATTACTAATTCTTAATAAAAAACTCCAATCAATAAATAATCTTACTTTAAAAGGCTTTTCTTGAAGCTGTAACCTTTAAAATTTCGCCACTGCTTAAACGCACTTCCCCCTTTATTTTATAATTCTCTATTCTCAGTGAAATATTAATTTTATCACCCTCTTCAGAATATATGTAATATTCAAGGGAGCCTCCTTTTATTTTTGCAAACTCACCTTTTGCGGTAGCTCCATTGGTGTAAACTATTTTACGGCAATAGTTTGTTCGATTTTTGAAACTATTAAATCTCCAGTAGCAAATGCTTCCGGAGCATCGGGACAATTAAATTCCCATTGGCCGGCAAAATCTTCAATGGTTTGTGCTTTACTTGTAAAACCACCTATAAATAAGAGTGTTAAAATGAAAATAAAATCTTTTTCATATTTAAATTTTTATTGATTTCCTAAAATAATAGGCATGCCGCTATCACCAGAACCAATAACAATTACTTTGCTATTTGGTGATTCCGCTAATTTGATAGTAGCTTCAATTCCTTTTTCTTGTAAAATCTTATCAGTCAATGATGCACTTAAAATTCTATTTGATTGAGCTTTTCCCTCTGCCTCAATTATCACTTTTTCTGCTTCTTTAGCTGCAGTAACCAACCTAAACTCATATTCTAAAGATTCTTGTTCCTGCTTTAATTTACGCTCAATAGCTTCTTTTATTGTTGCAGGTAATGTCACATCTCTTACTAAAACTTCGTTAAGTTGTACATATTGTTTTTTCAAGAATTTTTTGGTTTCAACAAAAATTTCATCTTGAATGGCATCTCGTTTACTTGAATATAATTGCTCTGGGGTATAACGACCAACCACACTACGCGCAGCACTACGAATTGCAGGTTGTATAACGCGCTGTAAGTAACCCTGACCTAATGATTGGTGTAACTTCCCCAGGTCATCATAGATTGGTTGATACCACGCTGATGCATCAATTTGAATTTCTAATCCGTTTGATGATAAAACCTTCATTTTTTCAAAGAGTTCTTGTTGACGCACTTCGTAAACAATCACCTTGTTCCAAGGCGCTACAATATGAAACCCTTCGCCTAAAGGCGGGGAGTCTGTAACCACACCATTATCGAATGTTTTATATATACTCCAGCTTCACCAGAGCCTATGGTTACTGCTGATTTTGATAATAATATCACTAATACTATAGCAACAACTATAAAGGGTAATGCAATTTTTGGTAATTTCTCCATGCTCTTTTTAATTTAAATTAATCCGTTATATTTTCTTAAAAGCCACTCGCTTGTCAAACTTAATGCTATGATTGCAAGCAAATATTTCCAGTCAATCAAAGTATGGTATTTTTATTGCTTTTTTGTATGGTAGCATAACGATTATTATTTACTAAATCGTTTATTAAAGCATCTGCTTCGCCACTAAAGTAACTTGTACCACCACTGTTAGTAGCCAATTGCCTTAACTTTGTTACATTGGCATTTAAAAATTGTTGCTCAACATCATACTCTAAAATTTGAAACGTACCAGATTTAGAAATGTTTCCGTTAGCAGCTCTAACCATAAAGCTATATTCTGAAGGTGGCAGATGACTTAAATCCACCTGGTAATTATTATTTTTTAAGATAAGTGGAAATACTTTTTCTTCACCTGAAACCTTATCTTTAATTGTTATATTAAGGGTTTCTCTTGTATCAAACACGTAGTTTTTATCGAAAAACTGAGCTTTAATTAATACGTTAGTATTTCCATTATAAAACGATTCGTATTCAACATTCAATCTGCTTCTACGTTTATTTGAAGCTAATACTGAACTAGCTTTCCTGTAAAGTTATCAAAGGCATTAAAGGATTTTGTGTTTATAAAACTTTGAGCACGCCATTTCCATATATTTTCTCCAAACAATACAGCTTCTCTCCTATTATTAGCTTCATTAGTTACTAAAAGTGGTTGCTTTGTCGAAATATGCTTAAGTTTTTTATTTAATATAGTTTCGAAAGGAACAGCAAAGTTAACGGTTCCAAAATTTGATAGTAGCGGAGGAAATGATTCAAAATCCAAATCATCAATAATAAAAGGGGAATAATTCAAATTCAATTCTGCCTGATAATCTTCAGTTTGATTTGTTATCTCATGTGCGTAATTGCCAGTTATACTATTTATAAAACTTAAATCTGTTTTGGGTCCAATAATTATAAAACGATTCTTATTTTCTTTGTCAATCGCATTAAATAAATTTTAAACTTATTGTTGGTTGATATATTATAAGTAATTGAAAATCATTAATTTGATTAATATAATTAGTTGGGTTTAAAAAGGAAACAGACCGTTGTTCATTACTTTCAATGCTCTTTTTTAAAACGCCTAAATCCGGGTGAAGAAAATCGCTCACAATAGCGATTTTTGTTTTTTGATCTATAACTTCTACTGCAAAATTTTTGGAATTATTAATTGTGTTCTTCTCGTTTTCTGCAGGTAGAATGGTTGCCTTATAACTGCCAACACCAACTCTATTTGCAGGCAAGGTAAAGTTTATAGTTTTAGAGTTTTTATCTTTTGTGAAGCTTACTGCTTCAGAAATACTCTCGTCTTCCCACTAGTAACCACAAAACGGGTTTGTAGATTAGTATTCCATTATAAGTAATTATGGCTTCAATCGGGAAACGTTTTTTTAGATAAGCATATCTATTAACATTTAGTTGACCGATTTTTAAATCGGTATGCGTTATTGTATCACCCAGAATTACCGGGTAAATTGGGTTTTTATATTTTGAGGCGATAAATTCATAATCATTACCATAGGTTTGATTTCCATCAGAAATGAGAATCGTAGCAGTATTGGGAGCTTTATAAACTTGCGCTAATTGATTAAATGCATTTGATATGTTCGTTTGCTTATCGGAGAATGAAATGGAATCTGATTGCTTCAATTGCTCACCAAAACTATATTTTGAGATATTAAATTTGCTGTTTAATGCAGTGTTTTGAGATAATTTATCTATAACCTTAAAGCATTTTCATTTTGGTTAAGATGCTTTACTGAACTTGAATTGTCTATGGCAACGACTAAATTTGGTTTTTCGATTGATAATGTTACATGATCAAACTTTGGATTAATAAGTAAAAGAAGCACTGAAAATAAAGTAAGGAACCTTAAAAAAGAAAAAAGCATGTTTAATTTAGACATGCTTTTCTTTTTAAAGAAATACTGAAAAAGCGCTAATAAAAGCGCTGCGATTCCACCAAGTATGATATATAATAAGGTTTGTGCCTCCAATTACTGCTTTACATTTATCAACTCGAAAGAATTGAAAAAATATTTCGAATTTAAATTATCATCATGCGCTTTAGCATAAATAACTTGAGCTGAGTATAAACTTGTGCCTACCAAAACCGTTTTCATTCTTATTAAATACTGACCTTCCCCGGACTGCAACGAAATTTTAGCATCTCTTCCGTTATAGCCATTAAATACTATTTCGGATTTCGACATAAGAGTTCCGTTTACATTGTTTACAGCACCTTGAACGGCATTATCTAAAGCAATATTTTGGCTTTCTAAAGTTTTTAGACCTTCGGGAAAGAAGGTATCGGGATATTTAGTATAGAATGCCATATAAATTAGATTTTCATCATCTTTATCAGCCTGAAACGTATATGTATTCATTTTCACATCCCCTTTTACAGTAGGGACATTTTCTAATCCTTTTACAGGATTAGAAGGAAACTCAATAATATATGCGGCAACAGTATCTTTAACCTTAACCCAATCCTTATTTTGAGCCAGTAAAGCAGATAAATTAAAAATAAAAAATACTAATAAAATAGGCTTTTTCATATCTCTAGGTTAACATGCCGCCATCAACATTTAAAGTTTGACCTGTTACATAGGCACTCATATCACTAGCCAAAAACACACAAACATTTGCGATATCCTCTGGTGTTCCACCACGTTTTAAAGGAATTGCAGCTCGCCATCCTTTTACAACTTCTTCGTCTAATTTAGCTGTCATTTCGGTTTCAATAAACCCGGGAGCCACAACATTGCTTCTAATGTTTCTTGAGCCTAACTCTAAAGCTACAGATTTTGAAAAGCCAATAATTCCAGCTTTTGATGCAGCATAATTTGTTTGCCCTGCATTGCCTTTTACACCTACAACAGAACTCATATTAATTATTGAGCCCTTACGTTGTTTAAGCATAGTGCGCTGTACCGCTTTAGTCATATTAAAAACAGACTTTAGGTTAACCTCAATTACTTTATCAAAATCTTCTTCTGTAATGCGCATTAATAGATTATCTTTGGTAATACCGGCATTATTAACCAAAACATCAATGCTTCCAAACGC
Source organism: Wocania sp. (assembly GCA_965224845.1). Classification (GTDB taxonomy): domain Bacteria; phylum Bacteroidota; class Bacteroidia; order Flavobacteriales; family Flavobacteriaceae; genus Wocania_A. The sequence goes on along the minus strand of CBDDAJ010000010.1, from coordinate 51,636 downwards.
TGTTACAACATCTTGAGCTAATTTCTGAGCTTCATCAAAACTTGCTGCATTACTTTGATATCCTTTAGCTTTAACACCTAAAGCGTTTAACTCATTTTCCAGGGCATTGGCGGCTTCAACTGATGAACTGTATGTAAATGCTACATTAGCTCCTTGTTCAGCAAATACTTTAGCGATACCTTTTCCAATACCTCTACTCGCTCCAGTTACAATGGCTGTTTTTCCTTCTAATAATTTCATGTGTAAAATATGATTAATTAATTTCCTGTTTTACAGGAATAACAATTTCAAAAAAAATGCTGCTTCAATTTAGAAACTGAAGACTTATATTCAATTCAAATATACTAAATACTAGCTGCTTCAAATAAAAAAACCTCACAAAATTATGTGAGGCTTTCAGGAGTGTTTGATCGTTTATGTTTATGCTAAAACTTCAGCAATTTTCTTTCCTATTTCAGCAGGAGAATCTACAACATGAATGCCACAGGCTCTCATAATTTTCTTTTTAGCTTGTGCTGTATCATCACTTCCCCCAACAATAGCACCAGCATGTCCCATAGTACGTCCTGCAGGAGCTGTTTCTCCAGCAATAAAACCTACTACAGGTTTATTGCTTCCGCTTGATTTATACCAGTTTGCAGCATCTGCTTCTAACTGACCGCCTATTTCACCTATCATAACAACGGCTTCAGTTTCTGGGTCATTAATTAATAATTCAACAGCTTCTTTTGTTGTGGTTCCAATTATTGGATCTCCACCAATACCAATTGCAGTTGTAATTCCCAGACCTTGTTTAACCACCTGATCGGCAGCCTCGTAAGTTAATGTTCCGGATTTGGAAACAATACCAACTCTTCCTTTTTTAAATACAAACCCTGGCATGATACCAACTTTAGCTTCTTCCGGAGTAATAACACCTGGACAATTTGGACCTATCAGTCTACAAGCTTTACCTTTTATATAGTTTGAAGCTGTTATCATATCTGCAACAGGGATGCCTTCTGTAATGGTTATAATGACTTTAATTCCTGCATCGGCAGCTTCCATAATGGCATCAGCAGCAAATGCTGGCGGAACAAAAATAATAGTGGTATCTGCTCCTACTTTTTCTACAGCTTCTTGTACAGTATTAAAAACGGGCTTATCTAAATGGGTTTGCCCTCCCTTTCCCGGAGTTACACCACCAACAACATTGGTTCCGTATTCTATCATTTGACCGGCATGAAATGTCCCTTCGCTACCTGTAAATCCTTGTACAATTATTTTTGAATCTTTGTTTACTAAAACACTCATAAGAGATAATTTGTATTTGTTTATATTGCTGAGCAAAAGTAATTTTTTGTATTAAAACTATAAAGTAAAAACGGATTTTTATTTATAAACTAATAATACAGTTTTATTTGTCTTGCTGCTTTAATTTTTCTAATATTTCCGGAATCTTTCTGATGGAAGCTATTTCCTTGTATTTTGATCGGAAGTCATCTGCCGGAATTCCAAAATAGCGTTTTCCGCCTTCTAAAGATTTACTCACTCCAGCTTTGGCAGATATTACCGCTTTTGCACCAATGGTTATAGCACTGGTTATCCCTACTTGACCCCAAATGGTTACTTCATCTTCAATAACAACACAACCAGCAATACCTACTTGCGATGCTATTAAACATTTTTTGCCAATAATGGTGTCATGGCCAATCTGTACTTGATTATCAATTTTTGTACCCTCCTGTATAGTGGTATCTCCTGTAACACCCTTATCAATAGTGCAAGCCGCTCCAATATCTACATGGTTTTCAATAACGACACGTCCACCAGATTTTAATGGATCAAAACCTGAAGGCCTGTTTTTATAATAAAAAGCACTGCTTCCTATAACACTTCCGGCATGAATTTCTACATTATCCCCTATTACCGTATTGTCGTAGATGCTTACATTGCTATGAATAATGCAATGCCTCCCTATAACAACATGGTTGCCAATAAAACAATTGGGCTGTATTATAGTATCGCTTCCAATCGTTGCAGATTTCGATACCTGACTACTTGAAGACCGAAAAGGTTTAAAGTGATTGGTTAACTTATTAAAATCTCTAAAAGGATCATCGCTAATAAGCAATGCCTTTCCTTCCGGGCAATCTACTTTTTTATTAATTAAAATGATTGTTGCTTGTGAGTTTAAAGCCTTATCATAATATTTAGGATGATCAACAAAAACAATATCACCAGCTTCAACCACATGGATTTCGTTCATTCCTAAAATTGGAAAATCATCAGAGCCAATAAAATCACAATCAATTAATTGAGCGATCTCTTTTAAAGTATGTTGCTTAGGAAATTTCATTTATTCCTTAACACGCTCTTTATAAGTGCCTTTTTCTGTTTCAACTTTAATTTTATCACCTTCATTAATAAACAGTGGTACATTTACAGTTGCTCCAGTTTCCACAGTGGCAGGCTTAGTGGCATTTGTAGCTGTATTGCCTTTAACACCTGGTTCTGTTGCGGTAACTTCTAAAATAACACTAGCGGGCATTTCAACAGATAGTGGCATATTATCTTCAGAATTAATAATAACGGTAACAACCTGACCTTCTTTCATTAATCCAGGATTATCCAGAGCAGCTTCTAGCAATTGAATTTGAGTGTAGTCTTCAGTATTCATGAAGTGATAAAACTCTCCATCGTTATATAGAAATTGAAACTTGTGGGTTTCTACACGAACATCTTCTAATTTATGGCCTGCAGAAAACGTATTATCTATTACTTTTCCGTTTGTTACGCTTTTTAACTTTGTCCTTACAAATGCAGGACCTTTACCCGGTTTTACATGTAAAAACTCAATAATTTTATAGATATCATTGTTATATCTTATACACAATCCGTTTCTAATATCTGAAGTACTTGCCATAAATTAATTTATTATTAATGTCTTTTTTTAGTTTGATTTGAAATAGCCTTTCATAATACCTCTATGAGAATTCTTTATGAATTGAAGAATTTCATCGCGTTCTGGTGTGGCTTCCATTTCGGCTTCAATAATCTCAGAAGCTTGAGTATTATTATAATTTTTTTGATACAGAATTCTGAATATATTCTGAATTTCTCTAATTTTTTCGGTTGAATATCCGCGTCGTCTCAATCCAACAGAATTTATTCCTACATACGACAAAGGCTCTCTGGCTGCTTTTACATAAGGTGGCACATCCTTTCTAACTAAAGATCCGCCAGTTACAAAAGCATGATTTCCTACAGATACAAATTGATGAACGGCAGTCATACCGGCTAGCACCACATAGTCGCCTATGGTTATATGCCCTGCAAGTGTACTGTTATTTGAGAAAATACAATTTTTACCAACAATGCAGTCATGGGCAATATGGCAATACGCCATAATCAAGCAGTTATCACCTACTACGGTTTTCATTCGGTCTGCTGTACCTCGATTTATAGTGACGCATTCGCGAATCGTAACATTGTTTCCAATCTCAACCGTTGTATCCTCATCATTATATTTTAAATCTTGCGGAACAGCAGAAATAACTGAACCAGGAAAAATATTGCAGTTTTTACCAATTCGAGCACCTTCCATAATGGTAACATTACTCCCTATCCAGGTGCCTTCTCCAATTTTTACATTATTGTGTATGGTTGTAAAAGGCTCAATAACTACATTCTTAGCAATTTTCGCCCCAGGATGCACATAAGCAAGTGGTTGATTCATAATTATTTAACTTTTGATATTTGAGCCATTAGTTCAGCTTCTGCGCATAGTTTTCCATTGGCATAAGCGTAACCTTGCATATGACAAATACCACGACGTATTGGAGTAATTAATTCGCATTTAAAAATTAAAGTGTCTCCAGGGCTTACCTTTTGTTTAAACTTTACATTGTCCATTTTCATGAAAAAAGTCAGGTAGTTTTCAGGATCTGGAACTGTATTTAAAACCAGAACGCCTCCTGTTTGCGCCATGGCTTCAACAATTAAAACACCTGGCATTACCGGAGCTCCAGGAAAATGTCCTTTAAAAAACTCCTCATTCATCGTCACGTTTTTAATGGCTATAACGTGCTTGTCCGACAGTTCAAAAACTTTATCTATAAGTAAAAAAGGCTGCCTATGTGGAAGCATGGCCATGATTTGTGTTACATCCATTAAAGGCGGCTGATTCAAATCTATATTTGGCATGTTATTACGGCGCTCGTTCTTGATAATTTTAGACAGCTTTTTTGCAAACTGTGTATTCACATAATGCCCTGGCTTATTTGCGATTACTTTACCTCTAATTCTTGTGCCAATAAGAGCTAAATCGCCTAATACATCTAGTAACTTATGCCTTGCTGCTTCATTGGGATGGTGCAATGTAAGATTATCTAAAATCCCATTTGGTTTTACCGCAATGTTGTCTTTTTTAAATGCTACGCGCAATTTCTCCATGGTTTGAGGCGATAACTCTTTATCTACATATACTATAGCATTATTTAGATCACCACCTTTAATCAATCCATGTTCTAACAACATTTCTATTTCATGCAAAAAACTAAATGTTCGCGAATCAGAAATATCTTTTTTAAAGTCAGAAATATGAGTTAAAGTTGCATTTTGGGTTCCTAAAACCTTGGTGCCAAAATCTACCATAGTAGTAATTTGGTATTCTTTTGCTGGCATCACCAAAATTTCACTTCCAGATTCTTCATCAGTATAAGAAATAACATCGGTTACAACATATTCTTCTCTAAAAGCATCAAGCTCAACAATTCCAGAGGTCTCAATGGCTTCAACAAAAAACTTTGAAGACCCATCCATAATTGGTGGTTCAGACTCGTTTAATTCAATAATTGCATTATCGACATCTAACCCAACTAATGCGGCAAGGACATGCTCTGAAGTTTGTATGGTAACCCCATTTTTTTCTAAACATGTTCCGCGCTGTGTATTCGTTACATAATTAGCATTTGCTTCAATAATTGGTTCGCCTTCTAAATCTATTCGTTTAAAAGCTAAGCCAGAATTTGCAGCGGCTGGTTTAAATGTTAACGTTACATCTTTACCAGTATGCAAACCAACTCCTGTTAACGAAACCTCATTCTTTAAGGTTTTTTGTTTTATTTCTGTATTAACTATTCCCATTTATTTTTTTCTAAATCATTAATATTTTTAACAATTTTTGGTAGGTTTTTAAAATGCACATACGATTTGTTATAATCTCCGTATGGCAAGGCAGGTGAACCCTGTAGTACTTCATTGTCTTTTACATTTCTGCCTATTCCAGACTGGGCTTGTATCTTCACATTATTACCAATAGTAATGTGTCCTACAATACCTACTTGACCTCCAATTTGGCAATTCTCTCCTATTTTAGTAGAACCTGCAACCCCTGTCTGAGCTGCTATTACCGTGTTCTTTCCTATCTCTACATTATGTGCAATTTGGATTTGATTATCCAGCTTCACGCCTTTTCTTATAACTGTCGAGCCCAAAGTAGCTCTGTCTATTGTTGTGGCTGCACCTATATCAACACGATCCTCAATAATTACATTTCCAATTTGTGGTACTTTATTATACTCTCCTTTTTCATTTGGTGCAAATCCAAACCCATCAGCACCAATAATAGCTCCTGAGTTTATTACACAATACTTTCCTATGATACAATCAGAATAAATTTTGGCTCCGGAAAATATTATGGTATTGTCGTCTATGGCTACATTATCGCCTATATATGAATTTGGATAAATCTTAACATTATCGCCAATACTTACATTTTCACCTATATACGAAAAGGCTCCTATATATATATTATCGCCATATTTAGCCGTATCTGCAATAAAAATGGGGCTTTCTAAGCCTGATTTGTTGTTTTTAACCTGATTATAATATTCAAGCAGTTTTGAGAAAGATTTGTAAGCATCATCAACTTTAATGAGTGTAGCTTCAATGTCGTTCTCTGGTTGAAATGATTTATTAACTATAGCAACCGATGCTTTTGTTGAATATATATATGAAGTGTATTTTGGATTGGCAAGAAATGTTAACGATCCTTCTGAGCCTTCTTCTATTTTTGATAACTTTGAGACTTCTATATCTGGGTTACCAATTACCTCACCTTCTAATATGTCTGCTATTTGCTGTGCTTTAAATTTCACACTTTGGGTTTTGTTGTTTTTTGATTACCGCAAAAATAGGAAAAATGTACTAAAGTTTTCATGTGTTACTTGCCTATTGTTTTTTAACCGATATATCAGCTTTAGGATAACAGATATAATATTTAGTAACAGGTTTTGATAAGGCTTTTAAATTTAACTGATCTGAAGCTTTAACAATATCTTCAATTTTACCAGACTTATGTAATATATTAATGTTTTGATGTTTTAGCTGGTAGGCCTGGTTTGAAATACTCCCTGTAAACACAAAATATCCGGCTTCCTTTTTTGAGATATTGTACTTTTTAATTAAAGCTTTTGTATGATTTTCAATATCTTCTTTTTTTATTCGCTTATTCTTAATTTTTATTTTAAGCAGATTTCTATTAATAATCATCTCACATAAATTACTTAAAACAAAATCGCTGTGATATTGCCATGCTTTCATTGCAGAAATAATATCGTAATCATCTAATTCCGAAAATATATTTAGGGCATCATGGTTAAAATTATCAATTGAAATTTCATGCTTCAAAAAAAACTGTAATGCCTTGCTGGCATTTAAATGTACCCCTAGATGGGTTAATTCTTTAGCACGTTTTAAAACCCTGATAAGCAATTGTTCAGCTACTAATCCTGTTTTATGTAAATACACTTGCCAATACATGAGGCGTCTGGCTACTATAAATTTTTCAACACTATAAATTCCTTTTTCCTCAACCACTAACTCGTCGTTAATAACATTTAGCATGGTTATTAAACGCTCACTATTTATATTACCTTCGGCAACACCAGTATAAAAACTATCTCGTTTTAAATAGTCTGCCCGATCCATATCTAATTGTCCGGAAATTAACTGACACATAAAATTTCTGTGGTATTCGCCTTTGAAAATTTTTATGGCCAGCGTTAAATTTGAGTTAAATTCTTCATTTAATTGCTCCATAAAAAGCAGGGAAATTTGCTCGTGAGACACATTATTTACAATGCTGTGTTCCATAGCATGCGAGAAAGGACCATGACCAATATCGTGTAATAAAATAGCAACATATAAAGCCTCCTCTTCATCTTTTGTAATTGTAACTCCCTTAAAACGAAGTACATTAACCGCCTGTTGCATTAAATGTACACAGCCTATAGCATGATGAAAACGGGTGTGGTGTGCTCCAGGATAAACCAAATACGACATACCCATTTGCGTAATTCTGCGCAACCGCTGAAAGTATTTGTGTTGTATGATGTCAAAAATTAGTGAATTTGGTATCGTAATAAAACCGTAAATTGGGTCGTTTAATATTTTAAGTTTGTTCAAACTTTAACTTTTAGCATTAAATATTTACAAATATAACTATATCGCTTTAAAAAAATGAAGCTGTTATTTAAAGCACATTTAATAATATAATTTATAATAATATGATTAATATTCTTTGGGTTGATGATGAAATTGATTTACTAAAACCACATATTTTATTTTTAGAAAAGAAAAATTACAATGTAACAACATGCAATAGTGGTACAGAGGCCATTGATGTTTTAGATGATACAAAATTTGATATTGTTTTTTTAGATGAAAATATGCCGGGATTAACGGGGCTAGAAACTTTGCATGAAATTAAAGAGAAACAAGACAACCTTCCGGTAGTTATGATCACTAAAAGCGAAGAAGAATATATTATGGAGGAAGCTATTGGTAATAAGATAGCAGACTATTTGATTAAACCAGTAAACCCCAATCAAATATTATTAAGCTTAAAAAAGAATTTAGATCATTCCAGGCTGGTTTCAGAGAAAACAACTTCTAACTATCAGCAAGAGTTTAGAAAGATTGCTATGGATTTATCCATGGTGAACTCTTATGAAGCATGGATTAATCTGTATCAAAAATTAATTTATTGGGAAATTCAATTAGAAGATATTGAAGATGCTGGTATGTTTGAGATTTTAGAATCTCAAAAAAACGAAGCCAACATACAATTTGGTAAATTTATAGATAAAAATTATGCCAGTTGGTTTCAGCCCAATACAGAAGCTCCGGTAATGTCGCATACATTATTTAAAGAAAAAATTGCTCCGGAATTAAGTAAAGAACAGCCTACCTTATTAGTGGTTATCGATAATTTGCGTTACGACCAGTGGAAGGTTTTTGAACCCATCATTAATAACTATTATAAAAAAGAAGCAGAAGCCGCTTTTTTTAGCATTCTGCCTACGGCTACTCAATATGCACGAAATGCTATCTTTTCCGGATTGATGCCTAGCGATATGGAAAAATTGTTTCCGCAATACTGGAAAAACGATACTGACGAAGGCGGTAAAAACCTTTATGAAGCCGAATTTTTGCAAAGCCAAATGAAACGGTTAGGATTAAACAATTTAGATTATGAATATCATAAAATAACCAGTTTAAAAACCGGTAAAAAGTTGGTAGAGAACTTCAATACATTAAAAAACAACGATTTAACCGTTGTAGTATATAATTTTGTTGATATGCTTTCGCATGCAAAAACCGAAATGGAAGTGGTTAAAGAATTGGCGTCTAACGATAAAGCATACCGCTCATTAGCGCTTAGTTGGTTTAAAAACTCTCCCCTGTTAGAAATGATCCAGCTTGCCCAGCAACTTGGTTTTAAGCTGATGCTAACTACAGACCATGGTACCATTAATGTTAAAAATCCATCAAAAGTAGTTGGAGACCGGGATACCAGTTTAAACCTGCGTTATAAAACAGGTAGAAGCTTAACATACGATGCCAAAGATGTATTTGTAGCAAAACATCCTAAAGCCTTGCATTTGCCTTCTATTACCATGAGTAGTTCTTATATTTTTGCAAAAAGCGATTTGTTTTTTGCTTATCCAAACAACTACAATCATTACGTAAGCTACTTTAGAAATACGTATCAGCATGGCGGTGTATCTTTAGAAGAAATGATTATTCCTTTTGTGGTTTTAAACCCTAAATAAATCCATGTAATACAAAAAACATCGATGAAATGCATTTTTTCTTAGGTTTTTTCAAAAATTATTATTAGTATTGCATAGTAAACTGTGTATACATTGGAAATAAGTTACGAACTAAATGAAGTAGAGCATGTTGCAAAACAGTTAATAAAACATGCAACTAGTAAAACATTATTATGCTATGGCAACATGGGAGTTGGTAAAACAACACTTATAAAAGCTATAGTTAAAGTTCTGGGGAGTCGTGATGAAGTAAGCAGCCCTACATTTTCCATTGTTAATGAATATGAAATTGATGATGGTCTAATTTATCATTTTGATTTGTATAGAATCCATGATATTGAAGAGGCCTATAATTTTGGAATTGAAGATTATTTATATTCTGATCATTATAAATTAATAGAATGGCCGGAAAAAATTGAACCTATTTTGTTTGATGAATTTGATGAAATTGTTATAACATTTAGCTCAGAAAACAAAAGAAAATTAACATTAAACGTTAAAGCAAATAGCCCTAAACAAGCATGATTTGTGATAAATAAATAACATGAAATACTCTGATTTTTGAAGATTTACGGTAAACCCGCAGCCCAAATTTTAAAAAACACTGTTTTTAACATAATTTTAACATTTGCGTCATTTCTTCAAAATACTCTTTAGTTACATTTGGGTAATTAATTAATTAAATCCCTTATAAAATGAAAACTAAAAAGTACTTAATTGCAATCGCAATTTTCGGAGGTATGTTGTTTTTAGCACAGTCTGCTACACAATATAACCTAGATGGACAACAAACCGCAAAAATTGACAAAAAAAAATCAAAGTTCCAGGATCACACATACTAAAAGTTTGGTGATTGGTAGTATAATTGCTACATTAATAGCAATTACACCATATCATATTTACTTTACATGAAAGTGTTCCAAACTCTAAAAACTTGGAACACTTTTTTTGGTTTTACCTACCATAGTGGTTATTATGAAAGCGCTTGTTTGCTATGTGGACGCTTTCTTACAGGCAAGGTATACCTGTTTTTTTGTTGTTTATTTGGTTTTTTACATGTAGAGCATTGGTGGTATCATGTTATTATTAGTGCCAATAGCTATGTATTTATATCAAATAATTGAGACTTTAAACGATGACTATATCTTATTTAGATGAATTTCAATTAATATATTTGATTCCAGTTATGGCGGTTGTCATTCCTTCAATATATTTAATAAGAGCAAGAATTTTTAATAAAATCAACGAAGCCAATAAATCATTAGAAGAACTAGAAGAAGAATTTAAAATCTCCCCCAAAAACTTTTGGGGCAAAATAAAAGAATATTTTTAATTAGTGGAGTTTCCTAATCTATCGCGTTCGTTTAAATCTATGTCTCTTTTATTATTGCTAAGCCTGAAATTACCAAACTTATAATTAAACCCAAAAGTAAATAGTCTATTTTCCATTCTGGATTTTAGAATACATGTCTTGATTTAAATACCTTGTGGTTTGCGTAAAGTTTTGCGTGTTAAAAATATCTGTAACGCCAATACTCAAAGACGCTCTATTATTCCAAAGTGTTTTTCTAAAATTAATATTAAACCAGACCGCGAACTTAACATCCGATGCGCCATCTACTATTGGAGAGATATAGAGATAAGCAATATCTGCTGTTAAGCTTTTATCTTTTAAAAACGTAAAATAATTAATAAGCTGAGCATATAAAGACCATCTGTCAACTGTCAGTAATTCATTAGCACTTTCTAGTGCAAAAAACTGGTTTTCATAATAGAATAAAGAAGTTAGTGCATACAAATTCCAACGCGGGATAATCTCGGTATAAGTTGTAAAATCAAAACCATAAGATATATTACTATCTATATTGGTATTAATATATTTTAAGATGTTATCATTATTATCTTGAAATGCAATTTCATATACAGGATCTTTTTCAAAACTATAATATACCTCAAAGGTATAGGTACTATTTAAAGTATATCCAAGAGTAAAGATATCATCTATTTGCGGCCTTAAATTTGGATCTCCTGTTATATAAGCATTATCATTTAAGAAATATTTAAACGGATTTAATTGACTATATCTTGGCCTGTGAATACGTTTATTATAATTAAAATAAACCTCGTTGTTTTCATTTAACCTGTTTAATATATAAAAAGATGGAAAAAACTTAATATAATTGTTATTGCCAATTTGATTAGTTGATAGTGAATTTCCATCAATATTGGTGTATTCTACTCTAAGTCCGCTTTGAATACTCCACGCTTCCCAGTCTTTTGAATAACTTGTATACGCGCATAATTCGTTTCATCATACAAAAACGTATCCGAATTTTCCAGATCCTCTTCTTTAATACCATCGTTCAAAACTAAACTGATTTAAAATACTTTCAGAATTAATATGAGAAGCTTCCCGCCTGCTTCAAATTGTTCAGAATCACTTATTGGTAACTCATAATCTATTTGACCCGTATATAATTTTATTTCCTGGCTTGAAAAGGTTTGAAATTTGTTATTCCTAAAAGCTATTGCAGCATTTGGTAAAAAATAGCCTGTATTTACATCCTGAAAACCAGAAAAATCATAATTGGTATGATGTAGACTTGTAGAGAGCTTCTCTCCTGCTTTTTTAAACCTATGTGACATAGTCTAATGTAAAAGCGAAATTAAAAGTCTCATCTAACCCGGTTTATTATCGATGTGTTAAATGTAGAATCTAAAACATTATTAGCTACTATAAACTTCGGTTAAGGAATTTATTCTGAGTTTTTGTGTTACTTCTCGTGGTGCTACCAAAATATTTGTTGAGAACCCAAGGCTGTTCCTGTCATCTAAAATCATAATCTATATTGGCGTTTATATTTTGATTTGCATTTTCACGGGTTCTTTTGTAATCGGTTTCCCAACTCGATATTACTCTGAAAATTTTCTATAAAATTGATAAACTCAACTATTATGCCTAAAATCTTTTCTGGGGCTTACACTATAATTCACATAGGTATTTAACTTTTTTGTTTTAAAAAAATGACTTGTACCAAAAGCATATTTTGGAAACTCAGACCCCTGTTTATAGTTGCCAAAAACACTACCATTATAACCAGCGACAATATTTTTATTAGTTATAATATTAAGTACTGCTCCGCCTTCGGCTTCGTATTTAGCAGGGGGATTAGTAATTACCTCGATAGATTTTACATTGGTTGCCGATGTGCCTTCCAAAAGTTGCTGCACCTCACTGGATGATAAATGCACCCTTCTGTCATTAATATATACTGTAGGCGCTGAGTTTTTTACAGTAATGGTTCCGTCAAGAACCAAAACTCCCGGAGTGTGTTTTAAAACATCCAAAACATTAGTATTTGATAGTGTAGAGTTTTCTACATTAAAAACTAAACGGTCTACAAGTCTTTTAACGGTGGGACGTTTAGCCACAACAGTAACATCATCTAAGGCTTCTAGGTTCTCTTCTAAAACGATAGGGTTTAGCTTAGTATGCTTATCTAATATAATAGCTTCAGTATATGTTTTATAGCCCAAAAAACTAACTTTAAGCGTATAATTCCCAGTATTTAAGTTTTCAATTATAAAATACCCCGCTTCATCTGTTGATGTTCCATTGGAATCGCCCTCCATTCCTTCTGAAGTTTTAGTAATAACCACATTGGCATAAGCAATGGGAGCATTGTTTACATCTTTAACATATCCATTTACCCTAAACTCCTGAGCAAAGCACGACATAGAAAAAAAGAATAGAAGGAAATGAAAAGGTTTTAAAATCATAATCTAATAAAACACAAACATATAATAATTATATTGGAAAAAAACAGGTTAAAACAGCATTTCATCTAAAACTGGCGGTTTATAGTTATTAAAAATATTTTTACTTACAATAAAAACAATCAGAAATTTATTCGTAATTTGATTTTTATTTAACAAATCAAAATATGTCAAAATCTTTGTCACCTTTTACAAAGCAGCAACTTTTACCTCAGGAGGAAATGCTTGAAATTAACAAACGCAAAGGAGCGCTTTTTATTGGAATCCCAAAAGAAACAGCATTTCAGGAAAAAAGAGTTTGTTTAACTCCAGATGCCGTATCTGCTCTTGTATATAACGGGCATAAGGTTTTACTCGAATCTGGTGCTGGTGATGGTGCTAATTTTAGTGATAAAGATTATAGTGAAGCTGGTGCAGAAATAACAAAAGATACAGCAAAAGTATTTTCCTGCCCAATGATTTTAAAAGTTGAGCCCCCAAGTTTAGATCAAATAAAATGGATAAACCCCAGGGCGATATTAATTTCTGCATTGCAGATTAAAACCCAGGAGAAAAAATATTTTGAAGCTTTAGCCTCTAAGCGCATTACTGCCCTTGCCTTTGAATTTATTAGAGATGCAGATGGCACATACCCAGCAGTGAGATCATTAAGTGAGATTGCCGGTACAGCCTCCACACTAATTGCTGCAGAGTTATTATCGAACAGTAAAGATGGTAATGGATTAATGCTTGGAAATATTAGTGGCGTCCCTCCTATTGAAGTGGTTATTCTTGGTGCCGGAACTGTTGGCGAATTTGCTGCCAGAAGTGCCATTGGCTTAGGAGCTAATGTTAAAATATTCGATAATTCTATCACAAAATTAAGAAGCATTCAAACCAACCTTGGTCGCCCGCTTTTTACATCTACCCTTCAGCCAAAAAATTTAACTAAAGCATTAAAGCGTTGTGATGTTGCTATTGGCGCAGTACGCGGAAAAAACAGGTCACCAATTGTGGTGTCTGAAGCTATGGTACAACACATGAAAAAAGGCGCTGTAATTATTGATGTTAGTATAGATATGGGAGGTTGCTTTGAAACCAGCGAGGTTACTACACATAAAAACCCTACATTTATAAAACATAATGTGGTGCACTATTGTGTGCCTAACATTCCTGCAAAATACTCGCGAACTGCCTCGGTATCAATAAGTAATATTTTTACACCTTACCTATTAAAAATAGCAGAAGAAGGGGGTATAGAAAATTCTCTTAGATTTGATAAAGGTTTAAAAAATGGGTTGTATTTTTACCACGGAATTTTAACTAGCAAACCTGTTGGTGAATGGTTTAATTTAGACTATAGCGATGTGAACTTGCTTATATTTTAACCAATATTCCTTGTTAAACAATCAAGTTTTATAACACTATGAAATTAATACAGCGTATTGGTTATTATTTGGGAGGGTTCTCGTTAGGCTTAATTATTTTGGCTTTTTTTTTAAACGGAAAAAAGGTATCCTGTGATTATGGACCAGATGCCAGAGTATTGAAAAACATCAATTCAAAGGTTATAAAATATGATATTTCTAAGCAGATTGACACTGTTGCTATGCAGCATGTTTTAAAACAAGGAGATGTTAACTTTTCAGAAAGCGATACACGCAAAAAGCCTTGTGGTATTTATGTAGTTGAAGGGCATTATAATGAAAAAAATATTATACTCACTGTAGAAAACTGCGACAGTATTGCAACCATAACTAACTTTAAAGTAGAATGATAAAACGTGCTTTTGATTTTGTTTTTTCGCTTATTGGGTTACTACTACTCGCTCCTGTTTTTATACTAATCGCCATTTTAATTAAACTAGACTCTAAAGGCCCCGTTTTATTTATTCAAAATCGAGTTGGTAGAAATAATGTTGATTTTAACATTTATAAATTTAGAACCATGCGTATTGCCTCTGAAATTAAAGGATTACTAACCTTAGGAAATAACGACTCTCGTGTAACTAAAGTTGGTTATTTTTTAAGACGCTATAAAATAGACGAACTGCCTCAGCTTATAAATGTTTTAAAAGGGGATATGAGTTTTGTTGGCCCCAGACCAGAATTAAGATACTATGTTAATTTTTATACTGAAGATGATATGAAAATTTATCAAGTGAGACCCGGAATCACAGGTCTTGCATCATTAAAGTACAGGAACGAGGTTGAGCTTTTAAAAGCTGCAGAGAATCCGGAAGAATACTTCATTAAAACGATAATTCCCGACAAATTGCGATTTAATAAAATGTATATTAAAAAACGTAATTTCTTTTTTGATTTAAAACTTATTCTAATGACTGTTGTAAAGGTTATTACAAAATAAAGTATTACAATACCATTTCAAACAAGAACTGGTATAACTAACAATTTGTTTCAAAAGCTTATTATTCATACTTTGCAAATGTAATTTATCCGTTAAATCTACTTTTTGCGAAATTTGCATCCTATGGATACACCTACCTCAAATCATATTCAACAATTAATTCGTGATTCTGGCCTATTTAATTCAAATAAACATTCAAAAAAGAGCTATCCAAATTTAGATTTTTCAAATGATACAATATTGATCACTGGTGCAGCAGGCTCTATTGGTAGCGAACTTACCAAACAACTGATACACTGTAATTATAAAAGCCTTATTTTGGTTGACATCGCTGAATCTCCGTTGTATGAACTTCAGCAAGAATTAAGACTTAGTACAACAATACATACGAGCTTTATTTTATTAAATATTACCGAAAAAGAATCTTTAAACTACCTGTTTAAGACTTATAAACCCACACTGGTTTTTCATACTGCAGCGTACAAGCATGTTCCTTTAATGGAAGCCAATCCTTACGAATCTGTAAAACTCAATATCATAGGTACTAAATTGTTGGCAGATTTATCAATTAAACATCTGGTTAGTAAGTTTATTTTTATTTCTACCGATAAAGCTGTAAACCCTGTAAGTGTTATGGGAATGAGTAAAAAAATTGCAGAACGTTATTTATTGAATTTGAATTCTCAAAATAAAACTAAATTTATAGTAACACGCTTTGGTAATGTGTTTGGTTCAAATGGCTCAGTAGTGCCATTATTTATAAATCAAATCAATGCAGGGAAACCAATAACGGTTACTGATGAAAATATATCCCGTTATTTTATTTGTAAATATAAAGCCTGCCATTTAATACTGGAAATTGCCACTTTTAAAAATTTTAAAAGCCCTGTTTATACTTTTAACATGGGGCAACCTATTAAGATCATGGATTTGGCAAAAGCGCTCATTTCATATTATAATGAAGATATTAATATTGAAATTACTAAAATACGTCCTGGAGAAAAATTGCATGAAGACATATTGGCCAATAATGAAATATTAGTATCGACACCCCATAAAGATATAATGCTAGTGAAAAATAAAAATGATAAGCCAAATAAAATGCTGAATCTTGATGAACTACTTAAAATCAAACCATTTAAGCCAGTTTTAGAAATAAGAACGATACTTAAAAAATATGTATAGTTATTTTTTCTTCCTACGCTTTTTTTCCTTGCTTAATAATAAAAGTTCTCTGCTTGTTTGTCCGGCAACCGAGGTGTTTTCTTCTGCACGTCTTATCAAATATGGCATCACATCTTTTACAGGGCCAAAAGGCATGTATTTAGCAACATTATAACCGTGGCTGGCCAAATTATAGCTTATATGATCACTCATGCCATAAAGTTGTCCAAACCAAACTCTGGGATCATTATTCTTAATATTTTTTTCTTCCATTAAGCGCATCAATAAATACGAACTTTCTTCATTATGTGTTCCTGCAAATAGGGATATAACATCTAAGTGCTCAACCACATACTCTAGCCCTTCATCAAAATTAATATCCGTGGCATCTTTATCCACACAAATAGGAGAAATATATCCATGTTCCTCAGCTCTTTCATTCTCTTTTTCCATGTAGGCTCCGCGAACTAGTTTATATCCAAGATAAAATTTCTTCTCTTTAGCTAAGGCATGCTGTTTTTTTAAAAAATCGAGCCTGTCATGTCTATACATTTGTAGCGTATTAAAAACAATAGGCTTTTCTGTATTATACTTTTGCATCATTTGGGTAACTACATCATCAGCTGCATCTTGCATCCAGCTTTCTTCTGCATCAATTAAAATGGCAATATCGTTTTCCTTAGATTTTTTGCAAACAGTATCAAACCTGGCAATTACTCTATTCCATTCGTCCTGCTCGCTGGCAGACAACTTCTCACCTTTTCCTATTTTTTCATACAAAGCAAAACGACCAAAACCTGTTGGCTTAAAAACGGCTATTGGCATTGCATCAATATCTCTCGCAAAATCAACAATCTTTAGAATAATTTGCATTGCAGAGTCAAATTCTGCTTCATTCTCTTTACCTTCAACAGAATAATCTAAAACAGAACTTACGCCTTTGTTATACATTTTATCAATAACCGGTAAGCAGTCCTCTTCGTTTACACCACCACAAAAATGATCAAAAACTGTAGACCTAATAAGCCCTTCAATTGGTAAATGTGCCTTAATTGCAAAATTAGTTGCAGCCGTACCTATCCGCACCAATGGCTCAATAGATATCATTTTAAACAAAAAATAAGCGCGTTCAAGTTCAGAATCACTTTTTAATGAAAACGCAATTTCAGTATTGTCGAAGATATGATCTCTGTGCATTTTAAAAATTTTTATGCAAATATAATTATACCTATGCTATCATTTTATATAAAATCTCCTTAATTTCACAGCCAAAATTAATAGTAATATTTTTTATGAAATCGATTACAGCAAATGATTCTATAATTCATTTTAATGATTTGTGTTATACATCATTAAATGAGCATCTTAAAGAAAATAATTTTTCAAAGATTTTTATTTTAGTTGATGAAAATACACATGAATATTGTTTACCAAAATTTTTACCGAAGTTAGAAACTAATGTCTCAATAGAAATTATTGAAATTGAAGCTGGCGAAGCATATAAAACAATAGAAACTTGCTCTGGTGTATGGCATACGCTTTCTGAATTAGATGCCGATAGAAAAAGTTTACTAATAAATGTAGGAGGTGGTGTTATTACAGATTTAGGTGGTTTTGTTGCATCTACATTTAAAAGAGGGATAGCTTACATAAATGTGCCTACATCGTTATTATCTATGGTAGATGCATCAGTTGGCGGAAAAACAGGTGTAGACCTTGGGCATTTAAAAAATCAAATAGGAGTTATCAGTACCCCAAACTTAGTGCTTATAGATACTAATTTTTTAGAAACATTACCACAAAGCCAAATGCGATCTGGCTTAGCAGAAATGTTAAAACATGGTTTAATAAACAGTGAGGAATATTGGAACAAATTCAAAGATTTCTCTAAACTGTCACTAAAAGACTTAGATATATTAATTTATGAGTCTGTGATTATTAAAAAAAATGTTGTTGAAGAAGATCCTTTTGAAAACGGACTAAGAAAAACATTAAATTTTGGACATACACTTGGTCATGCTATTGAGTCGTACTTTTTAAGTCACCCAAATAAAAAAGACCTGTTGCATGGTGAGGCAATTATTGTAGGAATGATACTAGCAAGCTATATCTCTACAGTATTAGCTGGATTTCCAAAAGAGACCACAGACGAAATAAAGGCCTTGTTTTTAAGCTATTACGAAAAAGTGGATATTGAAGAGCATGAGTATCAAAAAATTATAGAGCTTTTAAAATATGATAAGAAGAATAATCACGGAAACATAAACTTTGTACTCTTAAAAAATATTGGAGATCCTAAAATAGATTGTTTAGTTAAGGATGAGATTATAATTGATGCTTTTAAATTTTATGATAGTTAATTATTTTTTTTTGTAATTTTATAAATATTGCTGTTAAATTTATTTATCAACCAAAATTTTTAAAATGAAAAGAATTATTGTTGATTATAAAAAACTAACTCCGGAGTTATTAAGTCTTTTAACAGAGCGGTTTCCTGATGGTTATGGCGATGACGATATTATTACTTTTGATAACCACAGAAATGAGACCATAGAGGCTGTTGAAGTAAAAACATTAGATACTATTTACTTAGTTAAGGTAAGTAGTAAATTGCACTATACTATGACTAATTTTGATAGTGATAATATAGAAGTTAATGCTTTAGGAAATGTTGTGGTTGATAGTGATAGTTCTATTGAACCTACTATTTTTGAAGATGAAGAGGAATAAACCCTTTTTCTTTTAAACTAACCTACGATAAATAATGTTCCACTTTTTTTCCAGAAAAACATTTCTCAAAGATTTATTAGAAGATTTTGTTGATATTCACTCTCATATTTTACCTGGAATTGATGATGGAGCAAAAAACACTTCAGAGTCAATAGATTTAATTAAAGGCTTGCAGGGATTGGGAATTAAGCAATTTATGCCAACACCACATGTTATGCAAGATTTTTACCCGAATACAGATGAAACCATAGGTAACGCCTATCAAAGCCTATTAGAAGCTTTAGATTCAACAATGCTTTCAGAAATCACTATAAACCCAGCTGCAGAGTATATGTTGGATGATAATTTTCAAAAACAATTAGATTCTCAAGAATTATTTACTCTAAAAGGTAATTATCTGTTAATTGAAATGTCCTATTTTCAGCCACCACTTAACTTGGAAGAAATCATTTTTAAAATTAAAATGAAAGGCTATTTGCCAATTTTAGCACATCCAGAACGGTATTCTTTTTACCATAAAACAAAAGATTATTATAAAAAGTTAAAGCAATTAGGCTGTTTTTTTCAACTTAACTTATTGTCTTTAAGCGATCACTATGGAAAAAATGTAGAAAAAACGGCACATTATTTATTAGAAGAACAACTTATAGATTTTGTTGCGACAGATACTCATAATACAAAGCATATAAAAAAGCTTTCTAACTTAGTTCTTAACAAGAGTTTGGTTAAAAAGCTTCCTAATATTATAGAAAATACTTGTAATACGTTTACTGTTATTTAGCTGCGCTTTCTAAAAAAACCTTTCTTTTCTTTAGCACCGTAATAGCCATACTTAGCACCGTATCCAAAGTTAGACTGCTTAACATCGTTCACTACCAGCATCATGCCATTAAGCTTGTCTTCGGCATGTAATTCTTTTGCAAAATTTAAAATATTCTTTTCTGTGTAATCTGCGCGGGTCATATAGATAGTGTGTCCGGCATACTGACTAAATAGCAATGTGTCTGTTACTAACATTGAAGGAGCAGTATCAACAATTACATAATCGTATTGTTCAGAAGCTTTATCAAAAAGAGGCTTCATTCTATCGCTCATTAACAATTCGGCAGGGTTTGGTGGTACTTTTCCTGAAAGTAAAATATCAATTTTATTACCATTAACATCATAAGTGTTAATAGCTTCACCAATAATTACTGATTTATCAGCCAAATATTCTGTTAGTCCAACTTTAGCAATATCTTTTTTCTTTTTATTATCTATACCCATAAGTAATTTTGGGTTTCTAATATCTGCACCTATTAACAATACTCTTTTATCGGTATTCGCCAATGTTAATGCCATATTCATACTAAAAAAGGATTTCCCTTCGCCGTTAATGGTTGAAGTAACAAAAATGACATTGTTATACTGTTCTACCTTTCTTGTTCGTTTTATATAATCAAAATTTGTACGTATAATTCTAAATGATTCCGACAATATAGAACGATCATTTCTTTTAACTAAAATATCATTACCCTTCACTTTAGGGATTTCACCTAATACAGTAATACTTTTTACTTCTTTTTCTAAATCTTCTTTATTATGAATTTTAGTGTCGAATAAATGCTTGACATAAAAGAACATAAACGGGATTAATAACCCTATAAACAATGCTCCTGCATAAGCAATTTGCTTATTTGGAGAAATTGGGCCTCCCCCCTTATTATAGGCCTCATCAATTATTTTTGCACTTGGTGAAGTTGCAGTTAAAGATATGGCTGCTTCCTCTCTTTTTTCTAATAAATACAAGTATAAAGACTCTTTAATACCTCGTGTACGTTCAATAGATCGTAATTTGCGTTCTTGACCAGGCACAGAGAATATTTTAGAATTAATACGCCTGGATTGATTCTCTAAGCTTCCAATTTGAATTCTTAAAGATTTAGTAGAATTATTAATGCTTTGCTGAAGATTTTGCCTAATATCTGTTAATGTTTGATCCAATTCCAATACAATAGGGTTTTGTTCACCAGCAGTTTTTAAGAGGGCTTTTCTTCTTTCAAGCAATTGATTATATCGTATCGATAATGCACTAATTGCTGGATCTCCAGAACCTAAATTTGATGGAATTGAACTAAACTTTGAAGTCTCATCTCCTAATGTAGACTCCATAAAGTTTAATTGGCCTAACTGCATTTTTGCAGCATCTAATTGCTGCTCATTTGCAGCACTAGAATTTAAAAACTGTCCTGCTTCAGAGGCTACATCTGTAACTTTATTGCCCGTTTTAAAGTTAACTATACTGCTATCTGCACTAACTAAATCTTTGGCCACTAAGCGTATACGGTTATCAATAAATTTTGCTGTATTTTCTGAGATGTTATTTTTCTTTTGTATAGTAGATTTATTGTATTCGTCTATTAAAGTATTAACTATATCTTTTGCTTTTTCAATAACAGGGTCTACATAACTTACTGTAACTACTTTTGATGATTTTCCAGAAGGAGATATAGACACTCTATTTTTAAGAGACTCTGCTAAATATGCCATTTTTGCAATATTTACCCTTATAGTGCTCCCTGTAAAATTTTCAATATTCTTATTTTTTGGTGTTATAATAATCCCGCCAAAAGATGTAGGAACAGTTTCACCAAAGGCGTATTTTTTTGATGCAGCCTCTTCATTAATTCGATAATTAAAACTTGAAGCTGAAAGGATTTCTATATAAAAATTAGAACTTGTATTATTTATTATAGAATCAGATTCTATAAAATTTACAACAATTGGTGAGTCGTTATATAATTCTGATTCGTAAACTCTTCCTTTAGTATAATATCTAATATTTAAGTTTAATCGTTTTACAATATTTCTAAGGAAACTTCTAGATTTTATAACTTGAATTTCATCTTCAACCATGGCATCTTCACCTTCAGAGAATAGCGACAAATCTTTTAAAGCTGCAGCCGAAGAATTCTCTTTATCATCTAAAAGCATTATTTTGGCTTGTGCTAAATACTCGGGTGTAGTATATCTTAAGTTTACATAGGTTAGCCCTAAACATATTATCAAACTTAAAGCAAACCATTTCCATTGTTTTAAATAAATAGAGACTGTTTTCTTAAGATTAAAATTAAAATCCTCAGAATTATTCGATAAATTATTATTCTGTTTTAAAGCCATTTTCAATTCTAATTTCTAGTTACAAATATAAGTGCAGATGTTAAAAGAAAAGAAGTAATACTAATAATGGTGCCAATTCTTGCATCACCTGATGCAATACTTATTGCAGAATTATTTGGTTCAACATAAACGTAATCATTTTGTGTTAAGTAATAAACAGGAGAATTAAAAACCTCTTTTGTTGTTAAATCTATTCTAGAAATAGTTTTAGTTCCATTAAAATCTCTAATTATCATAACATTATCTCGTCTCCCTTTTATCGTTAACCCTCCGGCCATACCAATGGCTTCAAGAATAGATACTCTTTCACCAGAAACAGGGTAAACACCGGGGCTGGCAACCTCACCTTCTACAGTAATTCTAAAGTTTAAAACACGAATAATAACCACGGGGTCTTTTAATAAATTCCCATCAGAAAACTTTTCCTTAATTAATGCTTTAGCCTCTTCTACTGTTAATCCTAACAGTTTTATTTTCCCTAAAACAGGAAAATCAATATTACCATCAACATCTATAAGGTAATCGACATAGTTTGTACCGCCACCTCCGCCTTGACGCACAATGTTATATGGTCTCGCCGGATCAATAATAGTACCATCTGAAGTTGTAGTTGAAATAACAGATATATATATGCTTAGTATATCTCCAACTTTTAATTTTGCAGTAAAGGTGTCCGTATCTACAATAGTTTCAAAATCTTTAGCATTTTGAAAATAAATAATATCCTTCTTTGTAACGCAGGAGGTTAAAAACAAGCTAAATATGGCACTAAAAACAAACAGTTTGTGTCTTGGAAAAGGTCTAATCATTTTTTTGCGTTTGGGGAAATTAATAAATTTCTGCTTAATTTATTAAAGATTGACATAGCTTTTATCTGATCTCTCTTCTGATAAGCCTCGTACTTTCTTATAAATCTGTACTCTTTTGTCGAATTTTTCGTAATCAGAATTGTTAGATTTGTATTCAGGAATTAAGCTTTTCATTTTCATAACAATATTATTATTTTGAAAACGATTAGTGATGCACAATTCTTCTATTTCTGATTTAACTTTATTGTATTCCAGCTCTCTTGTTTTACTTATCATGATCTTTTTATGATAGGTAGACAAAGTGTTTTCTCCATTTGCCAATAACTCTTCATAAAGCTTTTCTCCTGGACGCAATCCAGAAATTTCAATATCAATATCTTCAGGGAATCTTAATCCAGATAGCTTAATCATGTTTTTGGCAAGATCGAAAATCTTAACAGACTCTCCCATGTCAAAAATAAATATTTCTCCACCTTTACCCATAGTACCAGCTTCTAAAACCAATTGAGAAGCTTCAGGTATGGTCATAAAATAGCGAGTTATTTCTTTATGTGTTAAAGTTAACGGGCCTCCTTTTTCGATTTGCTTTTTAAACAATGGAATTACAGATCCATTAGAGCCTAAAACATTACCAAATCTGGTTGTAATAAACTTGGTTTTACTTTCCTTTTGAAGGCAGCTAATGTACATTTCAGCCATACGCTTTGTAGCTCCCATGACGCTTGTTGGGTTAACAGCTTTATCTGTAGAAACAAAAACGAATTTTTTAACGTCGTATCGAGATGCTGTATCTGCGAGTATCTTAGTTCCGTTTACATTAATTTTTATAGCTTCATACGGAGATTTTTCCATTAAAGGTACATGCTTATAAGCAGCTGCATGGAAAACCATTGTTGGCTTATTTTCCTGAAAAATACTATCGATTCTTAAACCGTCTCTGATGTCTGCAACAATAGCTTTAATAAAATTCTCTTTACCACTTTGTTTTAAATCTTGTTGCAAATCATATAATGCCGATTCTGCCTGATCAACTAATATTAATTTTTTTACACCAAAATTTGCCAATTGTTTTACTAACTCACTACCTATTGATCCAGCAGCTCCAGTAACTAAAATAGATTCTCCATTAAATTCATTTAACAAATTTGGGTTATCTATTTCTATAGGCGCTCTTCCTAAAAGGTCTTCAATTTGAACTTGTTTTATTTGTTTAGCACTTAACTCTCCGTTAATCCATTTCTCAATTGGCGGAACTTTAGTTATTTTAACATTCAAATCAATTAATCGATCAATCATGTTTAGTAAGCTATTAGAATCTATAGATTGAGAAGCTACAACAATTTCGTCAATCTCATTAGACTCTATATATGATTTAGTGACTTTGTTTCTTGAAAAAATTGGAACGCCATTTATAGCTTTTCCATTTTTCTTAGTATCGTCATCAATAAAACCTACAACACTAAAACTTGAACTTAAGTTACTAACTAATGCATTATACGTAATAATACCAGATTCTCCTGCACCATAAATAAGAACTCGCTTTGAAGAGGCTAACTTACATTTTAAGTGCTTATAGGTCATTTTAAACAACAATCTACTTGCACTAAGTGTTACAAAACTAAGTAGCGCATGCATTACAATTATAGATAATGGAATTGTAAACTCTGGAACTATATTGGTTATTCTATTAAATAATACAAATGCAACAGACAAAAGAGACATTAATGCAACCGATTTAAACAAATTAACAACATCTGTAAAGCCGGTATGTCTAATTACACTTTTAAATGAACCTATTATTAAAAAACTAAATGTCGCAATAACAAGTAAGAAAGGCAATTGGAATAAAAATTGATTTATATCAAAATTTAAAGTAAAATTAAATCTTACAAAATAAGTTGCAAAAAATGTTAATAAAACTATAGTTAGGTCTATGCCTAACACTAGCCATTTTGATGCATACTTTTGCGAATAATAAGAAAAGTAATTTTTTATCATAAGTTTGGGGTTTTTGTAATTATACTTAGAACGCGTTCTAAATCATCTTGTGATAGATTAGATCCACTTGGCAAACAAAGTCCATTATTAAATAATTCTTCAGATGTTCCGTCTGTATAAGACAAACAATCTTTAAATATGGGTTGCATATGCATTGGTTTCCACAAAGGTCTAGACTCAATATCATCTTGTTGCAACGCTAACCTAATACTTTCGCGTAAATTGTATGAGCTCGTTTTAATACAAGTGATCCACCTGTTAGAAAAGAATCCTTTGGGCTCATCTAAAAACTCTATAGTGTTAAATTTTGATAAATTTGCTTTATAGAAATTGTAATTATTTCTTCTTGCTTCAACTCTATCATCTATAACTTCCATTTGCCCTCTACCAATTCCTGCTAAAACATTACTCATTCTATAATTGAAACCTATAGATGAGTGCTGATAATGTGGTGCATTATCTCTAGCTTGTGTTGATAAAAAAACGGCTTTGCTTTTTAATTCTGAGTTTTTCGTTATTAAAGCGCCTCCTCCCGAGGTCGTTATAATTTTATTGCCATTAAAAGACAGAATTCCAATATCAGATAATGTTCCACATGCTTCATTAAAATAAGTACTTCCTAAGGCTTCTGCACTATCTTCAATTACTGGGATGCCGTATTTTTCAGCTATTCCATTAATTTCTTTAGCCTTATATGGCATACCATATAAATGAACAGCAATTATAGCTTTAGGTTTTTTATATTTTTCTATTCTATCCTTAATTGCTATTTCGAGCAAGTCTGGAGACATATTCCAGGTGTCTGATTCACTGTCAATAAATATTGGTGTTGCTCCTTGATATATTATAGGATTCGCTGAAGCTGAGAATGTAAAACTTTGACACAGAACTTCATCACCTTTAGAGACTCCTATCAATTGCAATGCTAAATGAATAGCCGCTGTGCCAGAACTAAGTACAGCAACTTCATTATTACCACCTAAATAACTTTTTATATCATGCTCAAAACCATCAACATTTGGTCCCAATGGAGCTATCCAATTTGTATCAAAAGCCTGATTAACAAATTTTTGCTCTGAACCTCCCATGTGAGGTGATGATAAATATATTTTAGTTTTGGTTAACATTACTTATTAAATATTCATTTAACTTTTTTGCATATAGAATCTAGAGTGGGGTTTTAAACCACTTTAACAAAAGTTTAAAATGTAATTTTGTGAATCCCTCACATGCAAAAAATAGAATCAGTTTCATAATTTATAGCTCTAAATATGACTTAAATAAAAATATAACTTTTAAAATTGTATTAATCTGTAAATTTTAGATTAATACTGAGAGGGTTTTTACGGTTATTCAACTTATATTTTTATCAAATCAATAGTGCTATTAATCAATTCAATTTTTTATTTATGGTGTAAATTTAATAATTGTTTTAATTCTAAAACCATGATAAGAGGTTAATTCGCTAAAAGAGTAATAAAAATCGGTTAAATACATCAATGCTTTTCGTTGGTAGTAAAACTATGCAGATTATCGATTTTTAATAGCGATAGTATTATGAAAAATTCTAATCGAATAACATTTGAAATCCTAATTCATTATATCTTTTTTTATGCTAAATATTTATAAAGCATATCCCATAAAAATATTGTGGTTTTTAATTAAACATATCTGATTTAATCGATGTTTTTAACAAAAAACTGAATTTCGTCGATAAAAAGCAGGCCTTGATATAAATAGTTAATCAAGTTACATTTATTTTTCACATATTTGCGATGCTATTAATAATTCAAAATCACCCCCAAATTTATAATGACCACACAACAACTAAAAACATTAAAAGGAAAGAAAGTACTTGTAACTGGAGGAGCAGGTTTTATAGGCTCTAATCTATGTGAAACTTTATTGAACAACAATATAGATGTAGTATGCTTAGACAATTTTTCCACTGGAAAACGAATTAATATTGAACCCTTCTTAACGAACAACAATTTTGTTTTGATTGAAGGCGATATAAGAAATCTGGAAGATTGCCATAAGGCTTGTAATGGTGTCGATTTTGTATTGCATCAAGCAGCACTAGGTTCTGTGCCAAGATCTATTAATGATCCTATTACAACCAATGATGTAAATGTTTCTGGATTTTTAAATATGCTTGTTGCTTCAAGAGATGCTGGAGTTAATCGATTTGTTTATGCGGCAAGCTCATCTACATACGGAGACCATGAAGCACTGCCTAAGGTTGAAGATGTAATAGGGAAACCTTTATCTCCATATGCCATTACCAAATATGTAAACGAATTGTACGCTGATATTTTTCATAGTACGTATAACTTAGATACTATTGGACTACGCTATTTTAATGTTTTTGGAAAAAGACAGGACCCAAATGGAGCCTATGCTGCAGTAATACCAAAATTTGTTCAACAATTTATAAATCATGAGTCTCCTATTATTAATGGAGATGGTAGTTATTCTAGAGACTTCACTTATATTGATAATGTAGTGCAAATGAATATTAATGCCATTACTAGTAATAATGAGAAAGCATTAAACAATGTTTATAATGTTGCTTATGGTGAAAGAACAACCCTACTGGAATTAGCTACATTATTAAAAACATTTTTATCAGAATTTGATAGTTCTATCAAAAATATTGAAATAAAACACAGAGAAAATAGAATTGGAGATATCCCTCACTCTTTAGCTTCTATTGATAAAGCAAAACAATTATTAGATTATAATCCTAAATACAATATTAGCAGTGGTTTAAAAGCAGCTGTTACCTGGTATTGGGAACATTTAAAATAAAAGTTATATTATCAAAATAAAAAGATGAAGGATATTAAAATTGCTATTATCGGACTAGGGTATGTAGGCCTTCCGTTAGCGAGACTTTTTGCAACCAAATACTCAGTTATTGGTTTTGACATTAATCAAAAAAGAATTGATGAGTTATCGCAAGGTAATGATTCAACTCTGGAAGTGGATTCAGATACTTTAAAATCGGTTTTAAAAAGTAATGAAGATGACAATATTGGATTATTTTGTTCTTCTAAACTTGATGATATTAAAGATTGTAACTATTATGTGATTACGGTCCCTACTCCTGTCGATAAAAATAATAGACCAGATTTAACACCACTTTATAAGTCTAGTGAAACAGTGGCACAAGTTTTAAAAAAGGGCGATATCGTTATTTATGAATCAACTGTATATCCGGGAGTTACTGAAGACGAGTGTGTGCCAGTGCTGGAACACATAAGTGGATTAAAGTTTAATGAAGATTTTTATGCAGGGTATTCTCCTGAAAGAATTAACCCTGGAGACAAACTACACACTGTAGACAAAATATTAAAAGTCACCGCAGGATCTACTCCTGAAGTAGGAAAAAAGGTAGACGCTCTATATGCAAGTATTATTACAGCAGGAACTCATTTGGCCCCGACTATAAAGGTTGCCGAGGCAGCAAAAGTTATTGAAAATTCTCAACGCGATATAAATATTGCCTTTGTTAATGAGTTAGCAAAAATATTCAATCTGATGGATATTGACACTCATGATGTATTGGAAGCAGCCGGTACCAAATGGAATTTTTTGCCATTTAAACCAGGGCTAGTTGGCGGGCATTGTATTGGTGTTGACCCTTACTATTTAGCTCAAAAAGCACAGGAAGTTGGGTATCACCCAGAAATTATATTGGCTGGCCGTCGTGTAAATGACAGTATGGGACAATATGTAGCTTCTGAAGTCATTAAACTCATGGTGCAAAATGACATCCATATTAAAGATTCTAATATATTAGTTTTAGGCATTACATTTAAAGAAAACTGCCCAGATGTAAGAAACACTAAGGCTGTAGATGTGATACACCAGCTTAAAAGTTATGGCACACAAGTAACTATTTACGATCCATGGGCAAATCCTGAAGAGGTTAAGCATGAGTATGGGCTGGAAACTGTTCAAACGTTACCTAACAAAACTTATGATGCTGTTGTTTTAACCGTTGCACATAATGAGTTTCTACAAGAAAATTTAAAAGCATTGATAGCCCCAAATGGTGTTATATACGATGTTAAAGGAATTTTAAAAGGATATGTTAACGGTAGATTGTAAACTATTTTCTACCAGTAAATTTCATAACTAATACCAGCAATTTTGAGTCAACTAAAAAAAGGCGCTTTTTTAAATTATACAACTATCATTGT
Organism: Wocania sp.; assembly: GCA_965224845.1. Classification (GTDB taxonomy): domain Bacteria; phylum Bacteroidota; class Bacteroidia; order Flavobacteriales; family Flavobacteriaceae; genus Wocania_A. The sequence continues at coordinate 22,347 of CBDDAJ010000010.1, read as the reverse complement.
TATAAATGTAGTTGGGTTAATAATGACTCCTTTCATTCTTACCCATTTGGGAAAAGACGAGTATGGTATTTATCTAACTATTGGGGCTTTAGTTGGTACCATCTCTTTATTAGATTTCGGACTTAATAATACAGTAGTTCGCTTTGTGGCTAAATATAAAGCGGAAAAAGATAAAATTGGTCAGGAAAATTTTCTGGCTACAACAATGCTTATATATATAGGGATTTCTTCATTAGTTCTTATTACTGGTTTTATTTTTTATGGGTATATCGATACTTATTTTTCCAAAATGACTTCAGAAGAAATCCGAATAGCTAAAGTTATTTTTGGAATATTAATTTTTAATGTAGCCATTGGTTTACCTGGTGGCGCTTTAACAGGTATATGCTATGGATATGAAAAATTTGTTTTCCCAAAAACATTAGGGCTTGTAAAATATATAGTTAGGTCTCTTACCATTGTTGCAGTATTATTATTGGGTGGTAAGGCCATTGCTCTTGTTATTGTTGATACCATATTTAATATTCTTATAATTGCTATTACTGGCTATTTCGTTTTTAATAAACTAAGTATAAAAATTAAGCTTCATTCTTTTTCTTTAGAATTTATAAAAGAAATCTTTAGCTATTCGGTATGGATATTTGTTTTTGCATTAGTAGGAATATTTCAATGGAAAGCTGGGCATTGGGTTTTAGGAAGAATAAGCCCCCCGGCAGTTTTAAGCATCTATGGTATTGGGATCGTTTTAGGGACTTATTATGGCGCTTTTTCAACAGCTATATCTAGTGTTTTTCTGCCTAGAGCAACGAAAATGTCTGTAGACAATGCATCTGGTGAAGAGCTAACCAGCATGATGATTAAAATTGGAAGATTGTCATTTATTGTGCTCATGTTTGTCCTTACTTCTTTTATGCTTTTTGGAAAACAATTTGTTACACTATGGGTTGGTGGAGAATTAGGTGAAGCAGGAAGTTACCAGTCGTGGCTCATTGCCTTAATGATAATGTTTGCTTATACCCTGCCTCTTGTGCAAGGCTTTGGCAATTCTATTTTAGAAGCCAAAAACAAATTAAAATTTAAGGCCATTTTATACCTTTCATTTATGATATTGGGAACAGGCCTTGGCGCTATTCTGGCTCATAAATATGAGGCTATTGGTATGATGGCAGGTTCGGTTATTGCATGGGTAATTGTTCAAAATATTATGAACTATTACTATCATAAAAATATTGGGCTAAATATCCCCAGATTCTTTAAAGAATTACTAAACAAAACATTTTTAACGGTAATAGCAGCTTTTTTATTAGGCTATTTAATCAATCTGTTGCCCTTTTTTGGAAACGGGTGGTTAAATTTTATAATTAAAGCAATCCCCTATACCGTTGTTTTTTGTGTAATAATGTATTATACTGGTTTAATAGAATTTGAGAAAGAGTTATTTAAAAAAACTTTTTCTAAAATATTAAAACGATAAAAAGATGAGCAGTGTGTTAAAACTTAATAATATTTCTATTTCCAATAGTGGAAAAAGGGTTGATTATAACTACTCTATTGGGAGTAAAATCAAAAAATTCTTCAATGAAGACCAACCGTTTTATGTTGAATATGAAGTAGATGTTAGTCATGTTCCAAAAAGCATCCTAGCCATTCCGTTTTTATCGAATATATTAACTATAGCCTGGTATGGGTGTTTTGATGTAGAAGTTGACGAACTGGATGAGGATTTTTATAATTCTATGAAACTGGTTAAAGCCCAATTTGAGCTAAGAGATACTTCTTATACACTTACTAGTAATTTAGTAGTTGGCAATCTGGTGAAAAATAAAATAAAGGGAGAAAATCATGCCTTACTTTTTAGTGGCGGCGTTGATGCATTTGCCTCCTATATCAGAGAAATAGAGAATTTGCCGGATTTGGTAACTATACACGGACCAGATATAGCAATTGATGACACCGAACAATGGAACGATTTAAAATCATTTATTCAAGGACAAACACTATTACATAAAAATAAAAAGAATTTTATAGAGTCCAATGTACGTGATTTTTATACTTATGAAGTTAATCTATTAATTGAAGGTTTAGGCTGGTGGGGAAAAGTACAGCATGGCTTGTCATTATTAGGTGTTGTATCACCTTTATCATTTATTAATGGTTACAGGCATCTTACAATTTCATCGACATACTCTGATCAAATGGATGTAGTTTGGGGATCAAAACCAGAAATAGATGAAAAAATTACCTGGGCAGGCATACAAATACACCATGATGCTTTTGAATTAAGACGGCAAGACAAAGTAGATCTAATTGCTAATTTTTCATCAAAGCTGGACAAATCGTTCCGACTTAGAGTATGCTATTCTGAGGTAAGAGATCAGTTTAACTGTAGCAATTGCGAAAAATGCTACAGAACAATATTAGGGCTGGTGTTAGCCGGTGAAAACCCAAATAATTACGGATTTCATGTAGATGAAAACTATTACGATGAAATGTTTAAAACATTAAAGATTGGTAATTCTAATAAGGGAATGCAATACTTTTGGTGGGAGCTTATGGAAAAAGCAAAAACAACAACAAACCCATATATTTTTAAAAATAAAGAACGTGAATTATCTCAAATTAAAGATATCGCCAATGGAAAAATTGACAAACTTCTAGATGAGATCTATTTGAAAACGAATCGAGGCAATCAAAAAATTAAGTTTATTTTAAGGAATAAATTTTCTAGAGTTTATAATTTACTTAGAAAAGTTAAACCTTCTTAATTAATAAGGCAAAACGATTTAATATAAATAACCAACCAAGTTATAATAAAATGAAATACGGATTACTTAAATACGACGAGAATAAACGCTTTTTTAATGTTGGTGATAATATACAGAGTTTAGCTGCAAAACAATTTTTACCAAAAGTTGATATGCTTTTAAACAGGGAAAAACTGGCAGAATATAAAGGTGAAAAAACCAAGCTAATTATGAATGGTTGGTTTACACACAATATACATAATTGGGTGCCTTCTGAAGATATCTTACCAGTGTTTGTGTCTTTTCATATGAATAATACTGCGGCTTCTGCTATGCTAAGTGACCAAGGAATTGCATACTTAAAAAAGCACGAACCTATTGGATGTAGAGATCAGTTTACAGCAGATACTTTAAAAGCGAAGGGAATAGACGCTTATTTTACCGGATGCTTAACCTTAACTTTAGATTCTTACAAGGTTGACGATTCTCAAAGAGGCGAAGATATTTATATTGTTGATCCTTTATATAGTTATCCAAGACCGGAAAAAATATTCTATAACGCAAAAATTACAATGCGTAACATATTAAACGGAACAGCATTTCAACTTTCTAAAAAGAATAAGCATCTTAAACATTTTATTAGCTCAGACTTATTAAACTCAGCAGAATTTATTAATCAAGAGCCACCATCAAATACTTTTACCGATGAAGAAAAATTTGAAATGGCTGAAGACTTATTAAAAAAATATGCAAAAGCAAAGTTGGTTATCACTTCACGAATTCATTGTGCTTTACCATGTCTTGCGCTCGGAACCCCTGTTATATTTGTTAATGGTTTTGATAGTTTTGTAGATTCTTGCAGATTTGATGGCATTTTGGAGTTATTCAACCGCATAGATATTAACAGTAAAACAGGTGAATTTTCATCAAATTTTGGTTTAAAAGGTAAAATTGATAGAAATACTAAAGTAAAAAACCTTGAAAAGCATCATGACTTGGCAAATGCCTTAAAAGAAAAAGTAAAATCACAAATTTAACCAACCCAAAAAACTTATAGATATGAAAACATTGATGAAATCTATTACTAAAAAACTTTTTTATACTGCACCAAAATCCATGCAGAAAAATCATTTACAATTTAGTGATCAACAAATCAGTAATCTAAGGGATTCGCTTGAAAAAAATTACTTAGACAGAGGGGATACAAAAAGCAAACTATCAAAAGAAGAATATGATAGCGCTATAAATGGTCAGTTATTTGAAAGGTTGTATTATAACAGAAATCGAATTGCTCCATGGTTAAATAGTATAAAAGACCTAAACGGAGCAAGAATTTTGGAAATTGGCTGTGGTACAGGAATTTCAACACTTGCATTAAGCGAACAGGGCGCACAGGTAACAGGAATTGATGTTGATGAGGGGGCTTTAAATGTTGCAAAAGATAGAATGAAAATGGCTGGTTTCGATACCGAATTACATTTAATGAATGCAGATGAAATTAAAGAGAATTTCGATGGCAAAGAATTTGACTTCATTATTTATTATGCGGTACTTGAGCATATGACAATTGAAGAAAGGTTATCTTCTCTTAAACAGGCTTGGAATATGCTACCAGAAGGTGGGTTCTTATCGGTTATTGAAACACCAAATAGGCTGTGGTATTATGATTCACATACTGCTGCGATGCCTTTTTATGATTGGCTACCGGATGATCTTGCATTTCATTACTCAAAGTTTTCTCAACGAAAGAATTTCCAGGATTCATATAAAAAAGAATTGAACGATGAAAACAGGATTAATTTTGCGCGTTGGGGACGTGGCGCAAGTTACCACGAATTTGAAATAGCAATAGCTCCGCTAAAAGATATAAATGTTGTTGGTTCTTTAATGCAGTTTGAAAAAACCACCTTGTTAAAAGCAGGGATTAAAGGCATGCGCTACATTAAGTTTTTAAAATCTTTAAAAAGAAACCTTCACACTGGTTTTTGTAATCCTTATTTAGATATTGTTCTAAAAAAGTAAACGTAAATGGCACATAAAATTCTATACATTACCAATGGTGTATCTGGACCTGGGGGTTTAGAACGTGTGTTATCTATAAAAGCAAGTTATCTGGCCGACACCTTTGGATATAAGGTGCATATAGTCTCATTAAATGAGCAGGACAGTACTCATTTTTATAAGTTTAGTGATAAAATTATACATCATAATATTGAAACCAAAGGGAGGCATTTTAGTTATTTATCGTCATACTTAAGTGGTATTAAGCGTGTTATAAAAAAAATAAATCCAGATGTTATTTCGGTATGCGATGACGGTCTTAAAGGGCTTTTTGCACCCTTACTTTTAGGTAAACCATGCCCTATGATTTATGAACGGCATGTGTCTAGAAATATCGAAATAAAAAAAGACAAGTCATCATTGGTCAATACATTTTTTACTTTTTTAAAGTTTAAGGCCATGAACTTTGGAGGTAAACTATTTGATAACTTTGTTGTTCTTACCAATGGCAATAAAAATGAGTGGCAGCTAAATAATTTACTAGTAATCCCAAACCCCTTGTCTTTCTATCCAAAAAACAGCCATTTAAGCACTTTAGAGAATAAAAAAGTTTTAGCTGTTGGAAAGCATAGTTTTCAAAAAGGATTTGACAGATTGATAAAGAGCTGGGAACATGTTTCAAAAAAGCATCCCGATTGGAAGTTAGAAATTTACGGAACTATTAATGAAAGTATGGGACTAAAAACTCTTGTAAATTCATTAAATCTTGATAACTCTATTGATCTTTTCCCTCCGGAAAAAAATATCGGGGAAAAATATAAAGAAGCATCACTTTATGTAATGTCGTCCAGATATGAAGGCTTTGGTATGGTTTTAACTGAGGCAATGGCCTACGGAGTTCCTTGTATATCATATGATTGCCCTTTTGGTCCATCAGATATTATATCTCACAATAAAAATGGATTACTTGTAGAAAATGGAAATATAGAAATGCTTTCCAATAGTATCATTCAATTGATAGAGCATTCAGATTTAAGAAAATCTATGGGTAAAAATGCTAGAAAAGATATAGAAAGGTATTTGCCAGAAAAGGTGGTTTCTCAATGGGATAAATTATTTCAAGACCTAATTTTAAACTCCTAGAGATGAATATAGTATTTGTTATAGATCAGGTTTATATGCATGGCGGTATTGAAAGAGTACTTTCTATAAAAGCAAATTACTTAGCCGAAAATCTGGATAACAAAATTTCTATATTAACTACAGAACAGCAAAATAAAAAACCGTGTTATAATTTTAATACCAATATTTTTTTTAAAGATCTAGGGGTGAACTATTTTCGGAATAAATCATATTTTCATCCATTAAACCTTTTAAAATCAATAAAGCATTTATTTAGATTGCAAAAAGTGATAGCTCAATTACAGCCAGATGTTGTTGTGGTTTGTAGCCATAGCACAGATACCCATTTTGTGCCTTTTATAAATAAAACCATTCCAAAAATCAAAGAGTTTCATTATTCGAAATTTATCGAAGAAAAAAAGCGTAATAAAAAAGGCATAACTTTAAAAAAAATGTTTTTTAAAGTTACAGATTATGTAGAATCTAAATATAACCGTCTCGTAATATTAAATCCTGATGAATCAAAATATTACAAAAGTGATAACACCATTGTAATACCTAATCCGCTAACCTTTTTTCCAAAAGAAGTTTCAAACCTTTCTAATAAAGTAATTATTTCAGCTGGAAGAATAGCTCCGGTTAAAGGCTATGATTCACTAATAGATATATGGAGCATTGCTAGTAAAAGTATACCGGATTGGGTATTGCATATTTATGGTGATGGCAATATTGATTATATTGCACAATTACAAAGCAAAATTGACAAAGCCAACCTGCAAAACACTATCATTTTGAAAGGTTCTACTAATAACATAAAAAGTAAAATGCTAGATGCGTCTATTTTTGTAATGTCATCACATAACGAATGCTTTCCATTGGTATTATTAGAAGCACAAGCTTGTGGATTACCAATTGTTTCTTTTGATTGCCCAAATGGACCAAGAAATATTATTAGCAATAAGAACGGAATATTAATTCCTCCCGGTGATAATGCATTATTTGCAAATAAATTGATTACTCTGGTAAACGAAAACGAACAGCGTATTCACATGGGTATAAATGCTCGTAAAAATGCACACAACTACAGTATTGAAAAAATAATGGACATGTGGAACGACATGTTTGAAGCCGTCGTAACAAAAAAAAACAATAAAGGATGAAACTTGTAATGTTTGTTTTTAAATTTTTTTTGATCCCTCATGTTATTCTTTATAAGATGAGCAAAAATAAGGTTGATGTTGAAAAAGATATTACCCGTTGGGCTCATGCGCAACGTATAAGTGGTAGTAAGGTTTCTTTATTATTACATTTTTTAGCTTATTCTTCAGATTTCAGGACCCTGTTTTACTTTAGGAATCGAGGCATCATAGCCAGTTTACTAAACTTATACTGCCGGAAAGAGAAATATTTTAGAATAGATATGAGTACTAAATTGGGAGGTGGCGTTTTAACCGGCCACCCGTATAGCACCATTTTAAATGCAGACAGTATTGGTGAAAACCTATATGTTAATCATTTGGTAACAGTTGGTGAAGTAAATGGTAAAAGGCCTACCATTGGTAACAATGTATCTATTTATACAGGAGCTATTATAATAGGAGATATAACAATTGGCAATAATGTAAATATAGGTGCAGGCGCGGTGGTTGTTAAGGATGTTCCTGATAATTGCACTGTAGTAGGAAACCCTGGAAGAATTATTAATCACAAGTAGAATCCGTCAATTAACAAATAAATTAATTTTTGAGTAAATATATTGTTAATCTTTATTACAACGAAATTATTAGTTAATTCACAGATTAAACATTGTTCAATCTTGTAAATACTGTATGTTAGCAGTGTTATTGTTTCATCCCTCAGAAATAAATTTAAAGTTATTGGAGTATTCGAATAGTACTTATGATAATACATAGTTAAAACCCTGTTTAACAAAAGCTTAGGAGATTAAATAATAATTAAATGGACTTACTTTTTAACCTACAAAATTCTATTCAAAGTAATTATGAAAACAATGCACTTTGTTTGAATGAAGTGTTTTACAGTTACAAAGATTTTGCTCAAGAAATATCAAATATCAGACATGCTTTAAAGAAGCACACTAAAAAGAATGAATTGAATATTGGTCTTGTAACCAATAATGACGTACAAACCTATGCTTCAATAATTGCATTATGGCTTGAAGGAAAAGCTTATGTGCCTTTAAATCCAGATTTCCCCATAGAAAGAAATACATCCATCATTCAACAGGCAAATATTCTTACTATTCTGGATTCTTCAGATGGTGTTACATTTGATGGAAATCAAACAATACTAACTAAAAAACTACCTTTAACCGAAATTAATTTAATACCCGAAGATGTATCTGGAGATAGCCTGGGCTATATATTATTTACATCCGGAACTACAGGAACCCCCAAAGGCGTGCCTATTACTTTAAATAACCTTAATGCATTGGCAGAAGCGTTTTGGAAATTAAATTATAGTTATAGTAATACAGATAAATGTTTGCAAATGTTTGAATTAACATTTGATTTTTCTGTTATGGCTTATTTATTTCCATTATTAAAAGGAGCATGTATATATACAATTCCAAAGGATGAAATTAAGTACAGCTATATTTTTGAATTAATGGAAGATCATGAACTTACTGTATTACCTATGGTTCCATCAATTTTGCATTATTTAAGGCCTTATTTTGATGAAATAGACTGCCCTAAAGTACGGTTTAGCTTATTTTGCGGTGAAGCCCTGCCATTAGATGTAACTAATGAATGGAGTAAATGTATTCCAAACGCAACTATAGCAAATGTGTACGGACCAACAGAATGTACCGTATTTTGTACAGATTATACTTTTAAGCGTGATGCGCCAAACAAAACACATAATGGTGTTATATCTGTTGGTAAAGACATGGACGGTACTCTAACAATTATTGCTGATGAAAACAATAATGAGGTTCCCATTGGAGAAAAAGGGGAACTTTGTTTAAGTAGCTTACAGCTCACACCAGGGTATTGGAAAAATGAAGAAAAAAATAAAGCGGCTTTCTTTATAAAAAAACATAAAGGGGAAGAAAGAAGGTTTTATAGAACCGGAGATTTATGTGCTGTTGATAAAGATGGAGATATATTATATTATGGAAGAGTTGATTTTCAGGCAAAAATTCAAGGGTTTAGAGTAGAATTATCTGAAATAGAATTTCATGCCAAAGCCTCATTAAATAAATTAAATGCTGTTGCTCTAGCTATTTCTAATAACAGCAATAATACAGAAATAGGATTGGTAATAGAATCAAAGGTATTTGACACAAAACAATTATTGGACGATTTAAGGACAAAACTACCGCAATATATGATCCCTACAAAAATTCAATTTGTCGATAGTTTTCCTCTTAATACCAACGGAAAAACCGATAGAAAGCATTTAGAAGCACTATTTAACTAATTAACAATATGGAAGCCACAGTAATAAAAGAAAAAATAAAAGAAGTTCTTGTTTCTATTTTAGGGCATGAAAACTTTGAAATGCTTGATGAATTAACAGCTGCAGATGTTGATGGTTGGGATTCGCTATCTCATATGATGATCCTTACCAAAATTGAAGAAAATTTCAACATTAAATTTAAGCTCAGAGATTTGAATAAGCTCAAAAACATGGGTACACTGGTAGCAGTAATACAATCAAAACTTTAATTTACTGGCATGGTATTCAATTCTTTTAACTTTATTGTTTTTATTATACCTGTACTCCTGCTGTATTGGATTATTTTTAAGAAATCTAATCTATTACAAAATATTTTTTTACTGCTTACAAGCTTGTTTTTCTATGCTTTTGCAGATTGGAGATTTTTACTTTTACTCATAACAAGTATTTTACTTAATTTTTATTTAGGGTTAAAAATACACAATACTGAAAAAGAAAGTAAGCAGAAAATGTTTTTAAATATAGGCTTAGTCTTTAATATTGGGCTATTACTATATTTTAAATATTTTAATTTTTTCTATGAAGGATTTTTTAAAGCGTTAAATCTCTTTGGAATAGACTCTGATTATAATACGCTAAAAATATTACTGCCTCTAGGTATTAGTTTTTTTACATTTCAAACATTAGGATACTTAATTGATGTATACAATGAAGAAGTTAAACCTACGTCTAACTTACTTCAATTTTCTGTTTTTATAGCATTTTTTCCTAAAATACTATCAGGTCCAATAGAAAGGGCTAAAAGCCTTATTCCTCAAATCGAAAAGAAAAGAGTATTTTCCTATGATGTTTTTACAGATGGGCTAAGACAAATACTTTGGGGAGTATTTGCTAAAATGGTTATAGCAGAAAAATGTGCAGAAATTGTAAATCCGATATTTGATAATTATGAAAACCTCTCAGGAAGCCTACTCCTTCTTGGATCATTCTTTTATGCTATACAATTGTATGCTGATTTTTCCGGATACTCAAATATGGCTATAGGTATATCTAAGCTATTTGGTATACAATTAATGCGTAATTTTGCAACACCATTTTTCTCTACTAATATTAGTGATTATTGGCGTAAATGGCACATATCACTAACAACTTGGATGATGGATTATGTGTTTACTCCGCTTTCATTTACATTAAGAAGCTATCAGAAAAAAGGCTTAGTCATTTCAATTATAGCCACTTTTATCCTTGTTGGCTTTTGGCATGGTGCTAATTGGACATTCATTTTTTATGGCTTGTTGCATGGGTTATATTTTATTCCATTAGTATATTCTGGAAAAATGAATACTTCCCAAATAGTCGCAAAGGGGAAATTGATCCCATCCTTTAAAGAGCTATTTAAAATGTTGGCCTTATTTGTTTTAATTATGCTAACAGATATATTTTTTAGAGCAAATACAGTTACAGAAGCATTTCATTATCTGGCTTCTATTTTTTCACATAGCTTATTTGAGTTTCCAAAAGAATTACTAAGTTCAAGCTATTTAATAGGGTTAGTGTTATTAGGTTTTTTCATTTTAGTAGAATGGAAACACAGAGAAAGACATCATGATTTTGAGATAAGTAATTATAACATAATTATTAGATGGAGTTCGTATATCATTATATTTTTACTGATTTTATTTTTTGGTAAAAGTTCTGAAACATTTATATATTTTCAATTTTAATAAAGATGAAATTAGTTTTAAAGATTATTCTTGCTTCATTTATAGGGTTATCTATAATTACATTTATTCTGCTTAAGTTTGGTGGACAAGTAGATAGTTTTTACAATAAATTTACAACCCCTAAGGCTGGTTCTATGATAATAGGAGACTCCAGAGCTCTAACCGGAATTAGACCAGATGTGGTTAATAAAAAACTAGCTGGAAAAGGTTTTGATTTACCAATGCTTAATTATAGTTTTACAATTGCTCAGGCACCAATTGGTCCTCTTTACAGAAAAAGCATTTTAAAAAAGCTTAAACCTAATACAAAAAACGGATTGTTTATAATATCACTTTCTCCATTAATGCTGCTTTCAGAGAATTCTCATGATAATTATAAAAATGAATTCGTTGAGGATCATTTATCACCACATAATATGGACATTGTTGATATGAACCCCAATTATGAATACCTTATTGATAACTACAACAGTTTTCATTTTAAAGCAGTTTTTAGAGAAAATTTAATTTTACAAAAAAATGGTTGGTTGCAAGACAATAATTTGCCAAATACCAGAGAAGAGTATGAAAACAGACGCGATTGGTGGATAAATAGTTATAGTAATTTTAGCAAAAGGTATGCGTTTTCAAAATACCGATTAGCAAGTTTAGACACTTTAATAAAAACATTGCAGGGTTATGGTAAAGTACATATCGCCAGATTACCTGTTGATCCAATATTTCTCCCGTTAGAAGAGGAAATGTGTCCGGGTTTTGATAAATTAGTTGATTCCATATCTCATATAAACAACGTAAAGTATTATAATTACAAAAACACAAGTGATACATATAAAACACTGGATGGTGCCCATTTAAGCAAGCTTTATAGTGATAAATTCACCGAAAGCTTATGCGATTCTATTTTAAAAAATTAATATAAAACTATTTCATTAGCAATGAGTTTAATGAAATGATAGAATATGAATAGTTTAGTTCCTTTAGATTTATACTTTGATGTTTATATAAATGCATTTCTATTTCTAGTCTTGTTTACATTATTGCATACAAGAATATTAAAAATAGACGATCCGAAAAATATAAACTTTATAAAGGTTGCTGGATATATTTTACTAATCTTCGTTATTCTATACCTTGGACAAAGGCCTATAAGCGGCAGGTATTTTGGAGACATGAGAACCTATGCTACATACTATGCCGATTACCAGTTGGGAGCACCTATAAAGGGCACTAAAGATATTTTCTTTCATGTATACATGAAAACATGTTCTTATTTCTTTTCTGTACACATGTTCTTTACAATTTGTGTCATGATATACACATTACCTTTAGTAAGAATTTCTAAAGTCCTTTTTAAAGAGTATTGGTATTATGCCTTTTTTATGTTTGTAGTCTCATTTTCTTTTTACACTTATGGCGTAAATGGTATAAGAAACGGCGCTGCAGGATCTTTGTTCTTGCTGGGTTTAAGTTTTAAAAACAGAAAACTCCTTATGGGCTTGTGCTTTTTAGCAGCGGTTTCATTTCATAAAACTATGTATTTACCCATAATAGCATACTTAATTACATATTTTTACAATAATCCAAAAGTATTTTTGAAAGGCTGGTTAGCCTGTATACCTTTATCATTAGCCTTAGGCAGTGTTTGGATTTCGTTATTTGCTAGCTTAGGCTTTGGTGGTGATGATAGACTAGCTGGATATTTAACAACACAAGCCGAGGAAGGCACATTTGCATATACGGGATTTCGTTGGGATTTTTTATTTCACAGTTCATTCGCTGTTTTTGCAGGTTGGTATTTTGTGTATAAAAAGAAGTATCAAGATAAATTTTATTTTCAAATTTTAAACACCTACTTAATTTGTAATGGGTTTTGGATATTAGTGATTAATGCCAATTATTCAAACAGGTTTGCTTATTTAAGCTGGTTTATGATGGCATTAGTTATTATTTACCCTTTTCTTAAAGAAAGACTATTTAAAAGCCAGCATTTTATGATTGGTAAAGTCATATTTGTCTACTTTATGTTTACATTTTGTATGTATTATTTATTTTATTGGTAACAATTAGTTATTAGAATTTTATGAAAACAATTACTGTGTTTACTCCAACATATAATCGAGCATATTGCCTGCACAAATGCTATGAGAGTTTAATTCATCAATCTAATCAGGACTTTGTTTGGTTAATTATTGATGATGGATCTACAGACAATACAAAGGAACTAATTGAATCTTGGATTCAAGAAAACAAAATAGATATTCAGTATCATTTTCAAGAAAATTTAGGGATGCATGGCGGCCACAATGCAGCCTATAGGTTAATCCAAACCCCATTAAACGTTTGTATTGATAGCGATGACTTTATGGCAGAAGGCGCCATTGAAAAAATTATGAGTTACTGGAAAGAGATTAAAGACAACCCAAAATTTGCTGGTTTAGTTGGCTTAGATGCAGATGAGAGCGGTGCAATAATCGGAACAAAAATTCCAGAAAATATTAAGGAAACAACCCTGTATGATCTATATAATACGCATAAAGTTCTAGGAGACAAAAAATTGGTGCTACGTACTGATGTGGTAAAGCAATACCCGCCCTACCCCATTTATGAAGGAGAACGCTTTGTGCCCCTGGGCTATTTATATCAACTCATCGATCAAGATTATAAATTATTTCCTGTAAATGATGTTTTATGTATTGTAGAATATATGCAAGACGGATCGAGTATGAATATGCTTAAGCAATATAGGCGGCATCCAAGAGGTTTTGCATTTTCCAGAAAGAGTCGAATGAAATTAGCAAAAAGCTTTAAAGACAAGTTTAAAAACGCTATTCATTATGTCTCGAGTTCTTTATTTATTAAAAACGCTCGTTTCCTTAATGAATCCCCAAAAAAGCTTACTACGCTCCTGGCAATCCCTTTTGGAGTGGCTTTAAACTTATATATAAGATACAAAACAAAAAACGACTTCTAATGGCATTAATTAGAGTTTTACAGGTTTTTACGATCATGAATCGTGGAGGTGCAGAATCGATGATTATGAACTATTATCGTAAACTGGATCGAAATAAGATACAGTTTGATTTTTTGGTTCATAGAAAAGAAAAAGCAGCTTTTGATGATGAAATTGAAAGCTTAGGCGGCAAAATATATAGATTCGACCCAATAAGCCCTTTTTTCCCGAAACCGTATTATAATGCATTACGTGCTTTTTTCAAGGAACACTCTGAGTATTCTATAATTCATTCTCATTTAAATACCTTCAGCTCCTTTCCGTTAAAAATAGCAAGAGAATTTAATATTCCGTGTAGAATTGCCCATGCACATATAGCTATTGATAAAGTTAGTTTGTCTTCCTTTTTTGATCAAAAAGAAAGTCTTAAAGAAACTTTCAAAAAAGTAGTTAAGCTGCAATTAAAAAAAAGGGTTAAAAAAAATGCTACACACTTATTTTCTTGTGGGGAGAAAGCTGGTAATTGGTTATTTGGAGACACGCCGTTTACAACAATGAATAATGCAATAGATACTGAAAAATTTACCTACAACGAAGTTACATCAAAAGCTTACAAACAAGAGTTTAATTTACAAGATGAGATTGTTATTGGGCATATCGGACGTTTTGTAAGTCAAAAAAATCATTCCTTTTTATTACAAATATTTGCGGCCCTTTTAAAAAGACAGGCTAACTATACTCTGGTATTAATTGGTGATGGCCCACTTAGAGCATCTTTAGAGAAAGAAGCTGAAACCCTAAAAATTATTAATAAAGTACATTTTTTAGGAGTTCGAACAGATATTCCACAACTATGTCAAATGATGGATTTATTTGTATTTCCATCTTTTTACGAAGGGTTACCCGTAACTTTAATAGAGGCGCAAGCCTCAAGTTTAAAAATATTTGCTTCAGATTCTATTACAAATGAGGTGCATTTAACCGATAACATTCAATTTCTTTCAATTAATGAATCTGCCGATACTTGGGCCAAAAAGATAACCGAGTTAGATGCAATTGAAAAGATAGATCAAACTGAAAAAATTGTTAAAGCAAATTATGATATTGTCTCTAATACTATACAAATTCAAGAGTTTTATACACAACAAGTAAATATATAATTATGGGTAAACTTCAAGAGAATATATATAACAAACTCCCCTACCCTTTAAAATATGTTGTATTAAACATAAAGGCTTTTCAAAATACAAAACAGCGCTATACCCCAGAGTTTGATATTTATTTAAAAGAATATATTAATTTATGGACTGCTACTAAAGAAGTTATAAAAGCATATCAAAAGCAGAGATTAATTCTTTTGCTTTCTGAAGTTTATCAGTATTCAAAATGGTATTCCGATAAAATGAAAGCTTTGGGAATAACACTGAAAAATATACAAGAAGCCCCATATGATGTGCTTCAAAAAATGCCCATTCTAAAAAAGGCCGAAAGAAAAACAAGTGCTGATTTACTTGTAAATACCAGCCGCAAAACAGATGGTGTTGGATATACCAGTGGTACATCTGGATCTCCAACTATTAATTATTTAGATTCAGAATCCATAAACCGGTCTTTTGCTTTATGGCGTAGATTCCATCATACTATAGGGCTTGATACTAAAAAAGTACGACAAGTACGTTTTTCAGGAAGGTTAATGGTACGCCCTGATACAAAAAAACCTCCATTTTGGGTATACAATTATTTTGAAAGACAATTATTAATGTCTACATATCACCTAACCGAGGTTAATTTAATACACTATGTTAAAAAATTAAATCGTTTTAAACCCGTACTATTAGATGGTTATCCTTCTGCAATTTACATCCTTAGTCGGTTTATAAATGAGAATAACCTGGTTTTAGATTTTACACCAAAGGCCATAGCCGTTACTGCAGAAACATTATATGATTACCAGCGATTAGAAATACAAAAGGCCTTCAATTGCCATGTGTATAATCAATATGCATCTAGTGAAGGAAGCCCTTTTATAACTGAATGTGTAGAAGGTAATTTGCATTTAAACTTAGATTCTGGGGTATTTGAATTTATTAATACTAGTGGACAAAAAGCAAAGCCCGGAGATGTTGCTCAGCTGGTAGTAACAAGCTTTACAAACTTAAAAACGCCTTTAGTGCGATATAATATAGAAGACACTGTTTTACTAGGTGAAGAAGATAAAAAATGTGCATGTGGATGTGCAATGCCTATTATAGAAAAGCTCACCGGAAGGGAAGATGATATTTTATGGACTGAAGAAAAAGGCTATGTAGGTAGAATGGATACTGCATACAAGGGTTTAGAAGGTATTGTTAAAAGTCAAATTATTCAAGAAAACCCTCAAGAGGTTATTGTTAATTTAATAGCAGATGAAAAATTTGATGACAAAATGCAATCAAATTTTTTACATAATTTAAAAACCAGATTAGGGGAAAACATAAATTTTACTATAAATATTGTAGAAGATATTCCGTTAGGCCCTAGCGGTAAGTTTGATGCTGTTAAAAGAAATTTTAAAATAAAATTATAAAATAATGCAAAAAAAAGGCTCTACTTAGTAGAGCCTTTTTTATTATAATTAATTACATGTATTTCCTGTATCCGTTATTTCATTTGGAGTTGTAGAACTATTATTTATACACTCAAACCTATCTGCCCCTGTAGGCTCATATATGGTATTGTTTAAAAGCGAAATATTTGTATGTGCTTCAAAAAGTCGAATTCCATCAAAATCAGAAGGCTTTATGGTATTTTCCTGAATGGTAAGATTCGTAGAATTTCCAATTTGAATCCCGGCAACTTCATTCTTACTAAAAGTAATCCCGTTTACATGTGAAAAACTAACCTTCTTAGATGTCTTTAAAATATTTTCGGTTACTGTAAAAGTATAGCTAGCATGTTCTGGCTTATTATTACTATGCGAAAAAGACATGTTTAAATTCCCTGCAGAGATTTCATTTCCTTTTATTTCTACATTATTAAGCCATGTATTACTTACACTAATTCCTGCATAAGATGCTGCTATGGTGTTGTTATAAACTCTTGAATTTATAGTTTTTGATAGTTGAATACCAATTGTTCCACCAGAAATAGAATTGTCATGTACATCGATATCATTTGAATTTAAAATAATGCCGGAGGTATAATTTTTAATTATGTTGCCTGCTATTTCATTGTTATAAACAGTATCTCCATCACCTGTTGCAAAAATAGCGTAGTTCGACGTTGACTGTGATCCTTCAAATCTATTGTTTATAATTTTAGTTCCATTAGTATACGTATAAGCTACTTGAGTTTCCAAGTCGTTATCCTCAATAGTTACATTCTGCCCAATATGTACGGATATAGATCCGCCTCTACTTCCAGTCTCTTTACATCCTCGAATAACTATGTCTGTAGCTTTTTCTCGTTCAACTAAAACGCCATTAGCATCACGTATTCTTCCAGCTTCAATATTTATTGCATATCCAACTTCACCACCATCTGCATTTGCATCAGGTTGAGCAGTATCTGTAAAAGTACAGCCGTCAATTAATATATCTCGCCCATCAGTTAGCGCAATACTCATTCTTCTTATATTAGTAAACTCGCAGTTATATACTTTTAGGTTTCTTGTAGGGTTGTATCCTGGCGTTGTAGTAAAGCCAATCGAACTAATACTTAAAGCCCCTTTTGAACCATCAAAAAACTTAATGCCATCGAGTGTAACATTTCTTCCAGATTGAATATAGAATAAATGGCTACCTTCTAATCCGTTATCATCAGGCGAAAAGTATCTTACTTTTCTATCGCCATGTAAATTTCCACCAGTTACAGTAACATTATCTTCATCTCTAATAGAAAGAATAGCTCCGTTATCCAACTTTTCTGTATCGATGGTTGCAGGTTGAACCCTTAAATGCGTGTTGTCTGTCATAACCAGATTAAAATCTGAAGGAATATTAACCGCTTCTCTATGAGGATAAAAGTTTGTTTCTGGCGGTGTAGGTCTAGAGCCTTCAAAATAGGCATCTAACTCGTCTATTCTAAAAGTAGTAACACCAAACTCTTTAACTTTAAACATTAAAGATTCTAGTATTTTATTATTTTCCCAAGCTATATCAGAGGTTGTTACCCCTTCTACAATGCCCCATCTTTTAGGGTCAAAGTTAAATACCGGGTCTTTAAGCTGAGGTGTAGAACCTCCCATTATTAAAGTTGAATTTAAAAGTTCTCCACTAATAACATTCCCTCCAGAAAAATTAATAGTTCCGTTAATTATATCTCCGCCTTCATAAACAATCGATACATTTTCTGGAAGAGTAACTGTAGCTCCTCCTAAATCTAAAACACAATTTATTATAATGGTAGAGTTAGGTTGTACATCATCTAATGTAAAGTCGCAAAGCGCACTGGTATCTACTTCATCTGTCGGTGTTTCTGTATCATCAGTATCTTCGGTATCCTCTGTTTCTTCTTCAACAACTTCTATTTCTGGCTCTACAAATAATTCTTCTTTATTACACGACGTCATTGTAGTCATGAATAATAAAGTAAATAAAAAGGTTTTCATAATCGTTTTCATAGTTCTCATAATTTGGGGCATTAAATTTTGTCAATAATAAAATATTTTTTTAAAAAATCGTTTAAGTGGTCTTTTTTTTCGATAAAACGCATCTATTTGATATTCAAATTTCGACGAAATGCATTTTTAAACGATAAAAAGAAATTTACTCGCTCTGATTTAATTTTTATATACGCACTAAAAACAATTTTGGATTACCCCTTGCAATTTTTAATCGGACAAAAATAAAATTTTATCGATAAAGAGCTTAAAATTGTTAATAAGTTAGGCTTACTTGTTAACAACTAAACATTTAATAAACAAACACATACGAAGTTTTGCAGCATATTAAACACATAAATTTATCAATTGAACTTTTATATTTACATTTTATCTTATTAATAATCCATTTTAAGCATATTTAAGTAAGTTCGTATAACCGATTTATATTAACCTACTAATTTGTTAGTGCGATGCTTTTTAACTCTTTTGAGTTTCTTCTTTTTTTTCCAATAATAATTATTGGGTTTTATACTATCCCTCATAAGTATAGATGGCTATGGCTTTTATTAGGAAGCTATTATTTTTATATGGCCCACGAGTTTGAGCTTGTTATTTTACTATTTATCTCAACTGTTGTCGATTATTTTTGTGGACTTAAGATGCCAACTGCAGGCCAAAAACTTAAAAAGGTGTATTTAAGCTTAAGTATTTTTGTAAATCTTGGTATTTTATTTTCTTTTAAGTATTTATCCTTTTTCACATCTTCTATTCAAGGCTTACTTAGCTTTTTTGGAGTAGTTATTTCCGATACTGAAAATTTAGGCTCCTATAACTTTAATCAAATTTTAATTCCGGTAGGTATAAGCTTTTATACATTTCAAACTTTAAGCTACACTATAGATGTTTACAGAGGTAAAATTGAACCAGAAAAGCATTTCGGTATTTTTGCGCTATATGTATCCTTTTTTCCGCAATTAGTAGCAGGTCCTATAGAAAGAGCATCTAGATTAATTCCTCAATTAAAAAAGAAAGTAGACATTAATCTTTCAAATATAAAAAAGGGGTTAATAATGATGGCCTGGGGCTTTTTTTTAAAAGTGGTAGTGGCCGACAGACTGGGAATATATGTGGATGCTGCTTTTAGCGACCCAGAATACAGTCATGGTTTACCTCTCCTTATTGGTGCATTATTTTTTGCAGGGCAAATTTATTATGATTTTTCTGCTTACACAACCATTGCAATAGGAGCTGCAAAAACTATGGGTGTAGACTTAATGCAGAACTTTTAACAGGCCATTTTTCGCCACATCCATTAGCGAATTATGGAAGCGCTGGCATATCTCTCTTGTCGAATGGTTACGAGACTATTTGTTTATACCTCTAGGGGGGTCTAAAGGTTCTAAATTTAAAACAATCAGAAACGTTTTTATTCTCTTTTTTGCAGTTGGTTTATGGCATGGAGCCAGTTGGACTTTTATAATCTGGGGACTACTTAATGGCGCAATTTTAATATTAGAAGGTTTAACATCATCAGTTAGAAAGCGTATTTTTAAAGCGCTGCAATTAAAGCAAGGCACTATTAATTTATTAGCTAGATTATTTGGAGTAAGTTATTTGCTAATGACATTAATCTTCTTTAGATCTCCCTCTATAGATCATGCACTATTATACATTAAACAAATGTTTAATATTACAGGGCTACATGTCAATATATTGAATAATTATTTTGAACTTGCTTTATGCTTTATCTTAATAACTTTAGTACAAACAATTCATTATTATAAAGGCAATGATAAAGTTTATGAGCTGGTCTTGCAACGCTCAAAATATATTAGATATGCCATGTATACAGCTTATATTTTTATTATAGTTTTATTTGCTATAAATAGACAAAACACATTTATATATTTTCAATTTTAAAATGATTTTAAAAAAATTTATATTAAAACTATTATTATTAACAATAGCCTTTGTAGGTGTTTATGGCTTCTTCATTGATAAGCTATCAAAAGGATATGTTGACGAATATTACAACAAGTTTACTCAAGAAGCCGGTGGGCTAATAATTGGATTATCAAGAGCAAATGAAGGTATTTCTCCATATATAATAGAAGACGAGTTAAAAGATACGTTAAAATTTACTAATCCTATTATTAACTTTGCTTTAAACGAAGCTCATTTTGGTGAAATATACCATGAAAGTATTAAGAAAAAAATACTTCAGGCTGATGATAATAGTCTTTTTATTATTTCTATAAGCCCAGGAAATTTTACAGCTCCTTTGGGGCTGGCTGATAATCAAATATTTGAATTTGATAAAAAACTCAAAATGGGGAAAATAAATAATTTCACTTCTCTTCCTAACTACAATTATATTATCAACAATTATGGGCAACCTCTATATAATGTGCTTCATGAATTAGACAAATGGAACCACAGAACATCTCATAAAAATGGATGGAATGAAGTTATATTAAAAGTGCCCAATGACACCATTAAGGAAAATGATATTACGTATTGGAAATCTTTAAATATAAAATTTTACAATGATAAGGCCAAGCATGAGCAAATCGCACATTATAGATATAAATGGTTTATAAAAACTATAAAAGAATTAATGGAAAAAGGAAAAGTTTTTTTAGTAAGGATGCCATCAGATATAGATGTTTTGAAGCTAGAAAATGATTACTGGAATGATTTTAATTCTAAAATGGATAGTATTTCTAAAACCTATAATATCCCATATTTTAATTATTCCAATCAATCTAATGACTATAAAACATATGATGGATCACACTTAGAATCTGAAAGTGCAAAACGGTTTACAAAGCAACTGTGTAGAGATATAAAAGATTATTTAAAAGCAAAAAAGTAAGGTGGATCCGTATTTACAACATACATTTAAAACGATTTGGCTAAACCATTTTAATAATGGAAATGCTGCTTTGAAATTTAGCATTGTAGACAGGTTGACTTTTGTAAAACACAAAAAACTACCGGTATACTACAATACCGGTGGTACTAATACTAAAAGAATACATTATAAGCTATCAAGTAATGTTTTAAAAGATTACAAAAATAAGGTCTTTATTATTTATGATGTACACCAATCTAACAACGAAAGCATCGGTAAAAACAACAGATTGAGTTGCTATAAAGTTGAACAGTACCCAGGCTATATCTGTGATTTGACTATTTATCAAAGCTTAAAACATTACATGACTGATGTTATAAGTAGAAAAAGCCGCTATAAGTTTAACAAGTATAAAAGAAACTTAGAATCTAAATACAATATACATTACAAAATGTACTTAGATGATATTTCTCCAGAGCTTTATGAAACCCTGTTTTCTGACTTCAAGTGCCTTTTAAAAAAACGCTTTTTGGACAAGAAAACTGTAAATAACAACTTAAACCCTGATGAATGGGCCTTTTATAAAGCAGTTACTTTACCTATGATGCTTAATAAAGAAGCCGGAATTTTTGTTGTTTACGATGCCAATAAGCCTATAGCCATAACTTTACTTAACTTTTCTACGAATACCATGTTTGATGTTATTAGAACTTTTGATATTGATTATGCAAAATACAGGTTAGGTTCTGTTAGTATTATGGGGCAAATAGATTGGTGTATAAATAATGACATCAAATTTTTAGATTTTTCAAAAGGGTATTTTGAGTATAAAAAAAGGTGGGCTAATAAATCATACTGGTTTGAATATCACATATACTATGATAAAAAATCAATTAAGGCAAAAATACTGGCGTTGTTTTATAAAAACTTTTTTGCTCTAAAATTAT
>CBDDAJ010000009.1:0-176263 GCA_965224845.1 Wocania sp. | reverse complement strand
CGAACAACTACTGCTGTAGAAACAGCTCCTTTTTTAATATTTCCATTAGGAGTGGCATCTTTTACAGAAACAACAATTTTGTCTCCTACAGAAGCATATCTTCTTTTAGTACCACCTAGAACACGAATTGTTAAAACTTCTTTTGCTCCAGTGTTATCTGCTACTTTTAATCTTGATTCTTGTTGTACCATAATTACTTCGCTCTTTCTATTATTTCAACTAATCTCCAACATTTAGATTTACTTAAAGGTCTTGTTTCCATGATCCTTACAGTATCTCCTTCGTTGCAGTCATTTTGTTCGTCGTGTGCTACGTACTTTTTCGTTTTTAAAACGAATTTTCCATACATAGGATGTTTTACTTTTTTCACCTCAGAAACCACAATAGATTTCTGCATTTTGTTACTTGTAACAACTCCTATACGTTCTTTTCTTAAATTTCTTGTTTCCATCTTTCAGCAGAATTATTGTAATTCTCTTTTAGTTAATTCAGTCGCAATTCTAGCTACTGTACGTCTAATTGTACGTAATTGAATTGGATTTTCTAAAGGAGATATTGCATGAGCTAATTTTAGGTCTGAATAACTCTTTTTTGTCTCACCAAGTTTCTCTTGTAACTCAGCTACAGATAATTCTTTAATTTCTGATTGTTTCATAATATCAAATAAATTATGCTTCGTAATCTCTAGCAATTAAAAACTTAGTTTTTACTGGTAGTTTTTGTGCAGCTAAACGTAATGCTTCTTTAGCCACGTCTAATGGCACTCCACCTATTTCAAATAAAACACGTCCTGGTTTTACAACAGCTACCCAATATTCAACGGCACCTTTACCTTTACCCATACGTACTTCAAGAGGCTTTTTTGTAATTGGCTTATCTGGAAATATTTTAATCCAAAGCTGTCCTTCTCTTTTCATGTAACGTGTAGCAGCAATACGTGCAGCTTCAATTTGACGCGATGTTATAAAATTCGAGTCTAATGCTTTTATACCAAAAGTTCCGTTTGAAAGTTGATGACCTCTTTGGGAAATGCCTTTCATACGTCCTTTTTGTTGTTTACGAAATTTTGTTCTTTTAGGCTGTAACATTTTTCTTTACTTTATAAAAAATTACTTTCTACGACGAGGTCCTTTGTTTCCACGTCCTCCGGCTCCACCTTTTCCTTGCTTGCTTAGATAATCCAACAAGCGGAGAAAGTTCTCTTTTACCATATACTTCACCTTTCATGATCCATACTTTAACACCCAATCTACCATAAGTAGTATGTGCTTCAACTAAAGCATAATCAATATCGGCTCTAAAGGTTGATAAAGGAATACGTCCTTCTTTATAGTGTTCAGAACGTGCCATTTCAGCACCATTTAAACGACCACTAATCTGGATTTTAATTCCTTCAGCATTCATACGCATTGTAGCAGCGATAGCCATTTTTATTGCACGTCTGTAAGAAATACGATTTTCAATTTGACGAGCAATACTTGATGCTACTAAAAATGAATCTAGTTCAGGTCTTTTAATTTCAAAGATGTTAATCTGAACTTCTTTTCCAGTAATTTTTTTAAGCTCTTCTTTTAACTTGTCTACCTCTTGACCGCCTTTACCAATAATGATACCTGGTCTAGCCGTAGTGATAGTAACGGTTACAAGTTTTAAAGTTCTCTCAATAATTACTCTACTTACACTAGCTTTAGATAAACGCGCGTGAACGTATTTTCTAATTTTATCGTCTTCGGCAAGCTTATCTCCATAATCGTTTCCTCCATACCAGTTAGATTCCCATCCTCTGATAATTCCTAAGCGATTTCCGATTGGATTTGTTTTTTGTCCCATACTCTCTATCTTAGCTTTGTGTGTTATTGTTAGCTCCAACCACTAATGTTACGTGGTTAGAACGTTTTCTAATTCTGTGTGCACGACCTTGAGGAGCTGGACGTAATCTTTTTAACATAGATCCGCCATCTACTCTAATCTCTTTTACAAATAATTCAGCCGATTCAACATCAGCATCTTCATTTTTAGCTTGCCAGTTAGCAATAGCTGACAACAACAGCTTTTCTAAACGCCCAGAAGCTTCTTTTTGACTGAATTTTAAGATATTAAGTGCTTTCTCTACGCTTTTCACCTCTTACTAAATCGGCTACTAAACGCATTTTTCTTGGTGACGTAGGACAGTTATTAAGCTTTGCAAAAGCAACTTGCTTCTTTGCTTCCTTAATAGCGTCTGCCATTTGTTTTTTACGACTTCCCATAGCTTACTACTTTTTACCTTTATTTTTAGCACCTGCATGCCCACGGAATGAACGTGTTGGTGAAAATTCTCCTAATTTATGACCTACCATATTTTCAGTAACATATACCGGAACAAATTGACGGCCATTGTGCACTGCAATAGTTTGTCCAACAAAATCAGGAGTAATCATACTGGCTCTTGACCAGGTTTTAATTACAGTTTTTTTGTTAGCTTCAACATTTGCAGCTACTTTTCTTTCTAATTTATAATGAACGTAAGGTCCTTTTTTTAATGATCTTGCCATGTCTTATTTCTTTCTACGTTCTACAATATATTTATTACTTGCTTTTGTTTTAGAACGGGTTCTATAACCTTTAGCTGGAATACCGTTTCTAGAACGTGGATGTCCACCTGAAGATTTACCTTCACCACCACCCATTGGATGATCAACCGGGTTCATAACTACTGGTCTAGTACGTGGTCTTCTTCCTAACCATCTTGTTCTACCTGCTTTACCAGAACTAATAATTGATGGTCTGAGTTAGAAACAACTCCTATAGTAGCCATACAGTTTGCAAGAACTAATCGTGTTTCTCCTGAAGGCAATTTAATTGTAGCAAATTTACCATCTCTTGCCATTAACTGAGCAAATGCTCCAGCACTTCGAGCCATAACAGCTCCTTGTCCTGGACGTAATTCTAAACAAGAAATAATAGTTCCTAATGGAATTTCACTAAGAGGCATAGCATTTCCAATTTCTGGAGCTACACCTGATTCACCTGACACAACATTTTGCCCAACCTGAAGTCCATTTTGAGCAATAATGTATCTTTTTTCGCCATCTTGATAATTCAATAATGCGATAAAAGCAGTTCTGTTTGGATCGTATTGAATTGAAGCTACTTCACCAGGAATTCCTGATTTGTCTCTTTTAAAATCGATAATACGATACTTTTTCTTATGACCTCCGCCTATATAGCGCATGGTCATTTTTCCTCGATTGTTTCTACCACCAGACCTTTTATTCGGAACGAGTAAACTCTTTTCCGGCTTATCAGTAGTAATGGCATCGTAACCATTTACTACTCTAAAACGCTGTCCTGGTGTGATTGGTTTTAATTTTCTTACTGACATTAGTCTTTAATTACATGTTACTGTATAAATCAATCATTTCACCTTCCGCCAGTTGTACAATTGCTTTTTTAACAGCATTTGTTTTACCATGTTGTATACCAGTCTTTGTGTACTTGGTACTACGATCTGGACGGACATTTATAGTACGAACTTTTTCAACAGAAACGCCATAAGCAGCTTCAACCGCTTTTTTGATTTCTATCTTGTTCGCCTTTGTATTCACCGCGAAAGTATAGCAGTTTCTTAACTCGCTATCTGCAGTCGCTTTTTCTGTGATTATAGGTTTAATTAAGATACTCATCTGTTTCTTATTTACTTAAGTTTGTTTTAATTCCTTCTAAAGCACCCTCTAAAAGCACCACTTGATTTGCATTTAAAATTTTGTAAGTGCTTAATTCTGAAGTTGTTACAACATCAGAGCCTTTTAAATTGCGCGATGACAAATATACGTTATTATTTGACCCACCCAACACAAACAGTGTTTTTTTGTTTTCAAGCTCTAAAGCCTTTAAAACTGCAGTGAAGTTTTTAGTTTTTGGAGTGTCAAAATTAAAGTCTTCTAAAACAGTAATTGACTTTTCTCCTGCTTTGATACTCAATGCAGATTTACGTGCTAAACGCTTTAAATTCTTATTAAGTTTAAAACTGTAATTTCTAGGTCTTGGACCAAACATACGGCCACCACCTTTAAATACACCAGACTTAATACTACCTGCTCTTGCTGTACCAGTTCCTTTTTGCTTTTTAATCTTACGTGTACTTCCAGAAATCTCACCTCTTTCTTTCGACTTATGAGTTCCTTGTCTTTGGTTTGCTAAATATTGTTTAACATCCAAGTACACCGCATGATTATTAGGTTCAATAGCAAACACATCTTTAGAAAGGTCTGCCTTTCTACCTGTGTCTTTTCCGTTTATATCTAAAACTGCTACTTTCATTACTTCTGAATTGTTACATAAGCGTTTTTGTGTCCAGGTACACAACCTTTAACCACAAGTAAGTTCTTTTCAGCAACTACTTTTAAAACTCTTAAATTTTGAACTTTCACTTTTTCGCCACCCATTCTTCCTGCCATTTTCATGCCTTTAAAAACACGTGCAGGATAAGATGCAGCTCCAATAGATCCTGGTGCTCTTAAACGGTTATGCTGACCGTGAGTAGCTTGACCTACACCACCAAAACCATGACGTTTTACAACACCTTGAAATCCTTTACCTTTAGATGTTCCTGCTACATCAACAAATTCACCTTCAGTGAAATGTTCAACAGTGATAGCATCTCCTAATTTGTACTCCTCCTCAAAACCTTTGAATTCAACAACTTTGCGTTTTACAGAAGTACCCGCTTTTTTAGCATGACCTAAGTCTGCTTTTGTAGCGCTTTTTTCTGTCGCGTCATCGAAACCAAGTTGAATAGCTTCATAGCCATCCACTTCTTCAGTTCTGACTTGGGTAACGATACATGGTCCAGCTTCGATTACTGTACAAGGAATATTTTTCCCGTTTTCATCAAAGATGCTGGTCATACCGATTTTTTTTCCAATTAACCCAGACATTTTAATTTACGATTTACGATTGTTGATTTACGATTACAGAATTTATTCTGACTAAACCTTCAATCTTGATTATTAATTTACTTATTTAAAAAATTTCAGGGACAAAATACGTTTCGTCCCTGAAATGTATTTATCCGTTTTTCCCGCGACCGCATCGGTGGGACATGTTTTTAAGTTATGAGTTATGAATTATTAAAGTTATGAGTAGTACTCTAAACTCTGAACTCTTCACTCTAAACTTATACCTTTATCTCTACTTCAACACCACTTGGCAACTCAAGTTTCATTAACGCATCAATGGTTTTTGATGACGAAGAGTAAATATCTAATAACCTCTTATAAGAGCTTAATTGAAATTGTTCTCTTGATTTCTTGTTTACGTGTGGAGAACGCAGTACAGTGAAAATTTTCTTGTGTGTTGGTAAAGGAATTGGACCCGTTACAACTGCACCAGTACTTTTTACTGTTTTTACAATCTTATCAGCAGACTTATCTACTAAGTTATGATCGTAAGACTTTAATTTTATTCTGATTTTTTGACTCATTTTCTTAACTTTTAAGATTGCTCTCCTTTAGCTGCTTTAATCACTTCTTCAGATATATTTGAAGGTGTTTCAGCATAATGTGAGAATTCCATTGTTGATGTTGCTCGACCTGAAGACAACGTTCTTAATGTAGTAACATATCCAAACATTTCTGATAATGGCACTGTTGCTTTTACTGTTTTAGCTCCAGCTCTGTCTCCCATATCACTTACCTGTCCTCTTCTTCTATTTAAATCCCCTACAATATCACCCATATTTTCTTCTGGAGTAATAACTTCTAGTTTCATAATAGGCTCCATAATAACTGCTTTTGCAGCTTTTGCAGAGTTTTTAAATCCAAGCTTTGCAGCCAATTCGAAAGATAACTGATCTGAATCCACATCATGGTAAGACCCATCAGTTAGTGTTACTTTCATAGCATCAACTTCATACCCAGCTAATGGTCCATTTTGCATAGCCATTTTGAATCCTTTTTCAATTGAAGGGATAAATTCTTTAGGAACATTACCACCTTTAATTTCAGAAACAAATTCTAAACCTACTTTTCCTTCTTCAGCTGGCTCTAGTGTAAATACAATATCTGCGAATTTACCACGTCCACCAGATTGTTTCTTATAAACTTCTCTGTGTTCTGCACGTTGCGTAATAGCTTCTTTGTACTCTACTTGTGGCTGACCTTGGTTTACTTCAACCTTAAACTCACGCTTCAAACGATCAACAATTATATCTAAGTGAAGCTCACCCATTCCAGAAATAATAGTCTGTCCTGAAGCTTCATCTGTTCTTGCTGTAAATGTAGGATCTTCTTCAGCTAATTTTGCTAAAGACATCCCTAACTTATCTACATCTGCTTTAGTTTTAGGCTCTACCGCAATACCAATTACTGGATCTGGGAAGTCCATAGATTCTAAAACAATAGGATTTTTTTCATCAGACATGGTATCACCAGTCTTAATATCTTTAAATCCTACTGCCGCTCCAATATCTCCGGCTTCGATATAATCGATAGCGTTTTGCTTGTTAGAATGCATTTGATAAATACGTGAGATACGTTCTTTTTTACCTGAACGGTTGTTCAAGATATAAGAACCAGCATCTAAACGACCTGAATACGCTCTAAAAAATGCTAAACGACCAACAAAAGGATCTGTAGCAATTTTAAAAGCTAATGCAGAAAATGGATCTTTAGCATCTGGTCTTCTAACAGCTTCTTCTCCTGTATTTGGATCTGTCCCTACAATATTATCTCTATCTAATGGAGAAGGCAAATAACGACATACAGCATCTAATAAAAACTGTACCCCTTTATTTTTAAATGCAGAACCACAAATCATTGGAATAATAGCCATATCCATTACAGCAGCTCTAAGTGCAGCATGCACTTCTTCTTCTGTAATAGAATCTTCATCTTCCATGAATTTTTCTAAAAGATCCTCATCGTAAGTAGCTACTTCTTCAATTAAAAGCGCTCTGTACTTACGAGCTTCTTCTTTCATATCTTCTGGAATATCGATAATATCAAACGTTGCCCCTTGAGTTTCGTCATGCCAAACAATAGCACGGTTTTTTACTAAATCGATAATTCCTTTAAAGTCTGCTTCATCACCAATGTTTAAAACAATTGGCACTGCATTAGACTTTAACATGTCTTTTACCTGCTGACAAACACCTAAAAAGTTAGAGCCTTGGCGATCCATTTTATTAACAAAACCAATTCTAGGCACTTTATAGTTATCTGCAAGTCTCCAGTTCGTTTCAGATTGAGGTTCAACACCATCAACCGCACTAAACAAGAATACCAACCCATCAAGCACACGTAACGAACGGTTTACTTCAACCGTAAAATCAACGTGACCCGGGGTGTCAATTATATTAAAATGATATCCTTTAGTTTCAGAAGTTGGTTGCCCATTTTCAATAGGGAACTTCCACTCACAAGTTGTAGCTGCTGAAGTAATTGTAATACCTCTTTCCTGCTCTTGCTCCATCCAGTCCATTGTCGCTGCACCATCATGTACTTCTCCAATTTTATGAGATACTCCTGTGTAATAAAGAACACGTTCTGTAGTTGTAGTTTTTCCTGCATCAATATGTGCAGCAATACCTATATTTCTAGTGAATTTTAAATCTCTTGCCATGTCGTATTAAAATCTAAAGTGAGAGAATGCTTTGTTTGCTTCAGCCATTTTATGAGTATCTACTCTTTTCTTAACGGCTGCTCCTTCTTCTTTAGCCGCTGCTAATATTTCAGCTGCTAAACGGTTAGCCATAGATTTTTCGTTTCTTTTACGTGAAAAGCCAATTAGCCATTTCATTGCTGTTGAAACTTTACGATCTGGACGAATCTGCATTGGAATTTGAAATGTTGCACCACCAACTCTACGACTACGCACTTCTACGTGAGGCATAACATTTGATAAAGCGTCTTTCCAAATTTCTAAAGCTGTTTTTTCTTCGTCAGTTTTCTTTTCTTCTACAATATCAATAGCATCATAGAATACTTTAAAAGCTACAGACTTCTTACCATCCCACATCATCATGTTAACGAAACGCGTTACTAACTGGTCGTTAAAGCGTGGATCCGGTAAAAGCGGTCTCTTTTTTGCTGCTCTTTTTCTCATGTCTTCTTCTTAAAGTTTTAATTACTTTTTAGGGCGTTTTGCACCATACTTAGATCTACGTTGCGTTCTACCTGAAACACCTGCTGTGTCTAAAGCACCACGTACAATGTGATATCTAACTCCTGGTAAATCTTTTACCCTTCCACCTCTAACCAATACTATCGAGTGCTCTTGTAAATTATGTCCTTCACCACCGATGTATGCATTAACCTCATTACCGTTTGTTAAACGCACCCTTGCTACCTTACGCATTGCTGAGTTTGGTTTTTTAGGTGTCGTTGTATAAACACGAGTACACACACCACGTCTTTGCGGACAAGAATCTAAAGCAGCCGATTTACTCTTCTTGGTTATTTTGGCTCTTCCTTTTCTTACTAATTGCGAAATTGTTGGCATATATATTAATATAAATTTTTTAATCCTCTTCTTAGAGGGCTGCAAAGGTAGAAATTAAAATGAATAATTCAAACCCTAATTCATTAATTTTTAAGAGTTTTCAAAAATTATAGTATACCCTATATTATAAGCGTAGATTTTCCGTTAGATTTACATCGAAAAGTTTTAAGTTAGAAGACTATATTCTTAAACCAGTTATTAAATTATTTTAGCAACCTTAACCTGTGCAAAAAACCTCTTTTTTACTCCTTATTATATATATACTTTTTTCTTCTAAGCTATATGCACAAAACTTAAGCCTAAAAGTAACAGGAAACGATGCAGCAGAAACAACAGTTATAGATTCATTAAACTACCTAAAGCGCCATAAAGATTATGCCTCTATTACATCGGTAATTGATTCCATTCAAAAGACACTTTACAGAATAGGTTATATTGAAAACAAATTAAAAGGCATCCTCAAAAAAAACGATTCGCTTTTTACAGCTAAATTTCATCTTAAAAAAAAATACAACACCATATATATATATTATAATAATTCCATTGCAGATCGATCGATTATAAAGCTGGTTTCAAATGACGTTTTTGACAACTATTTTATCCTTCCATTTAATACTATAGAAAACAGCTTAAACTTTATTAATTCTAAAACTTCTGAAACAGGAGTTCCATTTTCAAAATTAAAATTATCAAATATTCAAATTGATCATGATCATTTGAAAGCAGATTTAACCATGGATTCTCAAAATCAAAAAAGATCTATAGATCATATAATAATAAAAGGTTATGAAAAATTCCCACAGTCATACTTAAACCATTATTTAAAGATCAAAACAAATCAAGTTTTTAACTTAAGTAAGATTAAACAAAAAACCGATCTGTTAAACCATTTAAAATTTGCAAATCAAATAAAGCCGCCGGAAGTACTTTTCTCAAAAGATTCCACAGCCTTATATATATATATTGAAAAAGCTAAAAGCAACTCATTTGATGGCTTTTTGGGCTTCGGCACTAATGAAGACACCAACAAACTGGAGTTTGATGGTTATTTAAATTTAAACTTAACCAATAACTTAAATTTTGGAGAATCGTTTAGCTTACTTTACAAAAGCGATGAGAACAACCAAAAAACCTTTAGAACAGATTTAACCTTACCTTATTTATTTAGATCTCCAATAGGTATAGATTTGCGTTTACAAATCTTTAAAAAAGATTCTACTTTCACTACAGTAAATCAATCTGCAAAACTACACTATCAAATAAACTCAAAACATAAAGTTTATGGCGGTATTACTTCTACCACTTCCAACAATTTACTATCCTTAAATAATTTACAAAACATCACCGATTACGACTCCAACTTTCTTTCTCTTGCATATCAGTTTTTAAAACCCCAACCCAACAATACTTTATTCCCTTTAAAGTCGGGCATCTATCTTGAAACTAATTTTGGTAGTAGAAAAATAACCAACTCAAAAGAAAAACAATCTTATTATATTATTGATGCTTTTAAAATTTTCAATCTTAATGATAAAAACAGCTTTTACATAAAAGCAAATGGTTCAGGATTAAACTCTAACACATACTTTCAAAATGAACTTTTTCGTTTTGGTGGCATCAATTCCATTCGAGGCTTTGAAGAGAATAGTTTATTCGCATCACTTTTTAGCGTTTTAAATACCGAATACAGGTATCAGCTTAACAACAACATATACATCCACACTATAGCAGATTTAGCATACTTTGAAAATAAAATCACCAACAAAAAAGAAAAGCTTTTTGGTTACGGCCTTGGGTTTGGTATTTTAACTAAAGCAGGCCTTTTTAAGCTTAACTATGCTAATGGCAAATCTGAGAATCAACCTTTTAAGTTTTCCAACTCAAAAATACACATCAGTTTAGTAGCTGATTTTTAAGGGTTTAAATTGCGATTTTGATAATTTTTTGCCCTAAAAATTAAATTTTAACCATAATTTATTGTTTTATTAACTTTTTATTATGATTTTTGGCATTGACTAATTCAAATAAATCATAAAATGAAAACAAAGTTTAGTGGAATTCTAACGCTATTACTAGCGTTAGTTGTGCAATTTTCTTTTGCGCAAGAAAAAACAATTTCAGGTACGATTTCAGATAATTCTGGTATGCCGCTCCCTGGAGTTAACATTATTGTAAAAAACACTACTAACGGTACACAAACCGATTTTGATGGAAAGTATTCTATCAATGCTAATACAGGAGATGTTCTTGTATTTAGTTATGTAGGGTTAAAAACGCAAGAAGCAACAGTTGGAGCTTCTAATACGCTTAATGTCACAATGGAAGAGGACGCTGCTGTATTAGATGAAGTTGTTGTAACTGCATTAGGTATTAAAAGAGATAAAAAGAGTTTAGGTTATGCCACTCAAGAAGTTAAAGGTGAAGCTGTATCTGCAGTAAAAAGCCAAAACTTTGTTAACTCGTTATCTGGTAAAGTAGCTGGTTTACAAATTAAACCTTCTGGTACCATGGGTGGTTCTACTCAAGTAATTATTAGAGGTAATGCTTCTGTTTCTGGAAACAACCAAGCCTTATTTGTAATTGATGGTGTTCCAATTGATAATGGAATTAATAACCAGATAGTAACTGCTATTGCTTCAGAACAGAGATCTCAAACCTCTGGTAGAGGTGGTTACGATTATGGTAATGCTGCGTCAGATATTAACCCTGATGACATTGAATCTATTAACGTATTAAAAGGTGCAGCTGCATCGGCTTTATATGGTTCTCGTGCTGCAAATGGTGTAATTATGATTACAACTAAAAAAGGTACAAGAAAAAAAGGATTAGGTGTTACAATAAACTCAAGTATTACTGTTGGTGAAGTAGATAAATCTACATTACCTGTTTACCAAAAGAAATATGGTGCTGGTTACGGTCCTTATTATGGATCTACTGGATTTTTTGACGATATTGATGTTGATGGTGATGGTACTGTTGATTTGGCAACACCTTTTACTGAAGATGCATCTTACGGTGGTGAGTTCGATCCTAACTTATTAGTATATCAATGGAACAGTATTTACCCACAGTTAGATGGATACTTACAGCCAACACCTTGGTTAGCTGGTGTAAACGACCCTAACTATATTTGGGAAACTTCTAGTACTTTAGTTAATTCTATATCGCTTGATGGTGGTAGTGAAACTGGTTCTTTTAGAGTAGGTTTTACAAACATGTTACAAGAAGGTAATTTACCTAATAGTGAGATTAAAAGAAACAGTATCAACTTTAATGGTAGTCAAGATTTAACTGATAAGTTTAGTGTTTCAACATCTTTTACTTTCACAAAAACTGATGGTAGAGGTCGTTACGGTACTGGTTACGATGCAAATAACGTAATGCAGCAATTTAGACAATGGTGGCAAGTAAATGTTGATGTTAAAGAGCAACAAGAAGCTTATTTCGCAACTCGTGAAAATATTACTTGGAACCCTAATTCATATACAAACAGAACGCCTATATACTCAGACAATCCGTACTGGACTTTCTATGAAAATTATGAAACCGATACACGTTCAAGATTCTTTGGTAACGTAGTTTTAAACTATGAAATCAATGATTGGTTAAACGCTATGGGACGATTCACTTACGATACGTATACAGAGTTACAGGAAGAAAGAACTAATGTAGGAAGTTCAAATGTACCATTATATACAAGATTTAATAATAATGTTGCAGAATACAACTACGATTTATTCCTTAACTTCAACAGAGATTTAACTGATAAATTAAATCTTGAAGGTAATGTTGGTATGAACTTAAGTAGAAAAGACTGGAGTAACATTTATGCCCTTACCAATGGTGGTTTAAACTTAGCAGGTGTTTATACATTAGCAAATAGTGTAAACCCTATAAATGCACCAACTGAATATGAGGCATCTCAAATGGTTGATGGTATTTTTGGTCGTGCTAGTTTAGGTTTTGATAATACGGCCTTTGTTGAAGGTACATTTAGAAGAGACCGTAACTCTAGTTTACCTTTTGAAGAAAACACATATAACTATTGGTCTATAACAGGTACTTTACTTGTTTCAAAACTAATTGAAGCAGACTGGTTATCGTTTGCCAAATTAAGAGCTAATTATGGTACTGTTGGTAATGGTACTGTACCTTATAGAGTGTTTAACACGTACGGAATCAACCCTCCTTTTGGTGGTTCTGGTAGTGCATCTAACCCTACTAATAAAAACAATCTAGCGTTAAAGCCAGAAACTCAAAAGAACTGGGAGATAGGTTTAGAGATGAAACTTTTAAATAACCGTCTTGGTTTTGATGTAACCTATTTTAATGCAAAAAACATTGATCAAATTACAAGAGTACCTGTAACAAGATCTACAGGTTATTCAAGATTACTTTTAAATGCTGGTACAATTCAAAACAAAGGTTTAGAAGTACAGTTTAGTGCTACGCCATTAAAAAGTGAAGATTTCCAATGGGATCTTAACGTAAACTGGGATACAAACGAAAGTGAAGTTTTATCATTAGCTGAAGGTATTAACACTTTAGAATTAGCTAGTTTCCAAACTGGTCTTACAATAAACGCTGTTGTTGGTCAGCCTTATGGAGTTATCAGAGGACGTGACTTTGTTTACACAAACGGGCAAAGAACAATAGGAACTAATGGTCGTTATTTAAGAACGGCTACTAGTAACAATAATATTGGAGATATTAATCCAGACTGGAAAGCTGGTATTCGTAATAGCTTTACCTACAAAAACTTCAACTTAAGTTTCTTAATTGATATCCAAAAAGGTGGTGATGTATTCTCATTAGATACTTACTATGGTTTTGGTACTGGTTTATATGACTTTACTGCAGGTAATAACGAATTAGGAAACCCTTATAGAGATCCAGTAACTGCCGGAGCTGATAGTGGAGGTATTCTTTTTGAAGGTGTTCAGGCCGATGGTTCTGTTAACACTGTAAGAGCAGATGCTACAACAGCAGGTACCTGGGGATGGAGACAACCACAAGCAAACCACGTTTACGATGCTGGTTATGTTAAATTACGTGAAGCTACATTATCATATAGATTTGATTCTAAAATCTTAGATAAATTACCATTTACTTCAGCTTCTGTATCACTTATTGGAAGAAACTTATGGATTATCGAAAAGCATGTACCATACGCTGACCCTGAAGCAGGTTTAAGTGCTGGTAATTTCCAAGGAAATCAATCAGGTTCATATCCTTCTGTTAAAGAAATAGGTGCTAGTATTAAATTACAATTTTAAAAAAAAGAGAAAATGAAAAAAATATTATTAACAGCTATTCTCTCTGTAGTTATCGTGTTAACATCTTGTAAAAGTGATGAAGAATACGAAAACTTAAACAGAGACCCGAAGAACCCTACTCAAGTTGCCGCAGATTTTTTATTCAACTCTGCTACAAAGAGTTTAATTGATCAAATGACGCAAATAAATGTAAATCGTAATAGTTTTAGATTTTTTGCTCAATATAGTACAACAACTACATATACAGAGGAACCAAACTTTGACTTAGTTACTAGAACAATTCCTGGTTACCACTGGTCTGAAATGTATAGAGATGTATTATTAGATTTACAAACCTCTAAAGATGTGGCTATGGCTGATGCTACCTTAAGTGGTGCTGAACAAACTGCAAGAGTTTCTCAAGCTGAGGTTTTAATGGTTTACACATTCCAACAAATGGTAGACACTTGGGGAGATATCCCTTATAGTGAAGCTTTAGGAGACATTCCTTTACCTAAATATGATGATGCTGCTACTATTTATTCAGATTTAATTACACGCTTATCAGCGGCAATCCCTGGATTAAGCGGGTCTGGATATAGTGGATCTGACCAATTATATGGAGGAAACTCTGCTGGTTGGGCTAAGTTTGCAAATTCATTATTAATACGCTTAGGGAACCGTCTTGTAGATGTTAACCCTACTCTAGCTCAATCTACAATTCTAGCTGGATATAGCGGTGGTGCATTTACATCTAATGCAGATAATGCTACTATACAATATGAAGGAACAACACCTAATACTAATCCTGTTTGGGTTGATATTGTACAATCTGGTCGTTCAGATCATATCCCTGCAAATACTATCGTTAATTTTATGAACGATCTTGATGATCCAAGACGAGCTGTATATTTTGATGATAACTTAGGAGCTGGTGTATATGTTGGAGGTAATTATGGTGGTGTAGCAAGTTTTGCATTACATTCTCATTATGGTGCTGCCATTTATGAAGCGACTAACCCAGCTTCGTTACTAGATTATGCTGAAGTTTCTTTTTACTTAGCTGAAGCTGCTTTAGAAGGATGGTCTGTTGGCGGTACAGCTGAAGAACATTATAATAATGGAATTGCTGCTTCTTTTGATGCTTGGGGTGCTAGTGATTTAGCTACATATATGGCTAATCCAGATGTGGCTTGGGCTACAGCTCCTGGTACTGATAAAGAAAAAATTGGTAACCAATTATGGATCGCTATGTATAACAGAGGATTTGAAGGATTTACTGCATGGAGAAGATATGATACTCCAACTTTACAACTACCGGTTGATCAAGGTAATCCTTTACCATACAGGTATACATATCCAATTGATGAACAAAACTTAAACGAAGATAATTGGACTGCTGCATCTACTGCTATTGGTGGAGATTCACAGCAAACTAAATTATTCTGGGATGTAAACTAGTTATAGTTTTTCAAAATATATTAAAGCCCTATAAGTTAAACTTATAGGGCTTTTTTTGTAAGTAACCTTTATACTTTTCGACATAAATACAAATCATTTAAAATGAAGCGCCTTCTAATTTTAACTTTTCTAATACTAGTAAATTGTTCCTCAGAAAATACTAATACAGAAGATAATAGTGATGACATTTCAGATAATTTATGGTGTGTTCCAAAATCTGACATAGCGGGTGGAGGATCTTATGCCATAAAAGATAACCCGGATTACAAAAGTGTTTCTGAAATAGATGCAACTGGGTTTTTGAATGATAACTCAAGACTTGCTCTTTTAAAAATAAATGGACAAGTCTATGCATATCCGTACGATTACACTAATAATTTTGAGGTTATAAACGACACCTTTGAGGATATTCCTTTAGCTATTACCTATTGTCCAATTACTGAAAGTGCGTTATCTTTTGATAGAAGATTACCAAACGGAGAAACTATTATAATGAAAGCCTCAGGTTTTTTGTATAAGGATAACCTTATTACTACTGATGCCGATCTAAAATATTACTGGTCTCAAATGGCTTTACGCGGTATTAGAGATGCCAGTAAAGAAATACGGCTTAACACTTACAATATTATTGAATCATACTGGCTTGGTGTTAAAACCCATTTCCCTAATGCATTGGTATTTAATCATCCTGATGTGACAGACTGTAATTGTGATGAAACTCCGGTTCCTATAGATTTTAGTAATCTGCTAGGTGTTGTACATGAACATATATTTGATGATATTGTTCATTTGTTTAGCTATAATAATTTTGACAATGGCATTGAATTAGATTACGCTACTGCAAACAGTAAAAATGTTATAATTGTTGGCAGTAAAGAAAAAGTGTATTTTAATGCTTTCTATTTACCAAGTAATTTAACATTTACTGCATTAGATGTTAGCGAATTTCCTAATGTATTAATTGATAACGAAGGTAATATTTGGGATGCTTTTGGCTATGCTGTTTCAGGCAGCAGACAAGGTACAAAATTAGATAGCCCAAAATCTTACGTGGCGGCCGAATGGGCGTTTAAAGGTATTTTTGAAAAATTAGTCTATCATGATTAATCGTCCTTCTTTTAAATTAAATGCATTACCGCTTTAATGAAAAATGGCCTCTATATTCTTCTCCGCTAGGCAATTTTAAATAGTACCAATAATCATCATCAATTAAAAGGTTTCCGTTAAACTTACCATTCCATCCAATAGATTGATTTGGATTGAATGTTTTTAAAAGCTTTCCATAGCGGTTGTAAATCTCAACAGTTAGTAATTGTGAGTTAAATAATGTAGGGTCTAATCCTGCAACATTCCATGTATCGTTCGAATTATCATTGTTTGGAGTAAAATACTTAGGAAATCCTAAAATATAAAAATCTCTTGAAATCCTATCACAATTTAAGGCATCCATAACATAAAGGGTATGCTTACCGTGTGGCACATTTAAAAAAGAATTGCTGTCTTGGTATACCCCAAATTCGTCATCGATAGCATAAACAAAATTCTCGCTATTATTATCAAGTAGCACTGTTAGGTTTCTGTCACTTATAACCAGATCCTGTATAACAGGAATCTCGTTTTGGTTAACTGTAATCGTAATTAAATCTTCACAATTAAGCAAAGGATCAATAACACTAACCGTATAAACACCAGCTTGAGTGACTAAAATCTCATTTAACGTCTCACTGGTACTCCAATCGTAATTATAATCATTTACCTGACTTGCGTTAAGTCCAGAGCCAATAGATATTGGAAAATCAGAAAGACACACATTTATAACTTGATCTTCTAATTGAGGAAAAGATTTTACCTCCAGATTTAAAACCCCTGTACCATAACATGCATTATTGCTTTCTGCTCTAATATATACAGTCTTATCTGATGATGTATATATACCAGGAAGCGCATTAATTCCAATAGCTGCATCGTTTTCATCTTCATAAAACGAAATGCTAACATTTGAAGGCAAGTTTAATGCTGTAGCGATTCTAATCCCTTCTGATTCTAAATCGAAGTCTGCTAAATGATCTTCATCTGGGTCGCAAGCCCCTAATTCATAGGTGCTAATATCTACTCCTGGTGTAGTGTTTAATCTTACTGTAGCAATACTAAAACAATCCGTATTGGTTTTAAATACCTTGGCATATAATATTTCGCCTTGAGACTGGTTTGTATAAACCTCATCAATAGCATTTGAATTATCAGAATCATTAATAGCATCAGCCATTGTATTATAATAATAAACTTGAATGGCTTCTTGAGTATACAAACTCAAAGGTGCATTGGCTAATTGTAAATTAAAAGGTGCTATTCCATCGCTAGGATCATCATCAGCAGAATCACATTGTGTCAAATCAAAGGTGGTTTGTAATACATCGGGGGGTTGAGATATTATTACTTGCTTTAAAAACGGGCCTTGCTCAATACTATTCAAATACATGGTTAAACTTACAGTATAGACTCCAGGTTGTGTATATGTATGCAATGGCTCTTCGAGATTAGAGGTTTGCCCGTCCCCAAAATCCCAAAGCACACTGTCGTATGGTTCCTCTGAAGTGACAAAAAAATGTGTTTGATCACCTAAACAAGTATCTTCATAATCAAAAGTGTACAAAAAGATAGACTGTACAAATGGGGGCAATCCTAAATGAACCCTTTTTCCTCCTAAATCAACAGAATTTTCAGAATAACCGGCAGCATTACCAACTTCATTGGGATTGTTTATAACCGAGAGGCTTAAACCTACAGAAGACGATCTAAAACCTGCTCTATAAATCTTTCCGTTTATTGCCAATTGTAAAGCCCCTGCAACATTTTGAGAATTACTTATAGTTTCTCTTGTGCCTATAATATCTGAGCTCTCCAAATTATATTGAAATATATGGCTGTGGTCAAATCTATTATCATCATCAAACACATTATTAGTAACGTATAATAGCTTAGAATTTGGTGAAAACTCAACACCATAAGGGTAAGTGTTGTCCATAATTACATTATCATTCATTACTACCCCTGTAGTATTATTAAAATCATATAATAACACTCTTCCCGTTTCTCGCCTTGGTGATCTGGGACCTCCTCCTCCTATGTTTGTTGAACTGTGAGCAATAGCTATTTTTTCACCATTTGGCGATGCTTTTAAATACCCAATTGCAGAGATATTAGCCCCTTCAATATTAAATACAGGGCGGACCATTTGTGATACCGTAGATACAACTGGTGTTTCATTAACACCATTCCCATCAACTAAAAACGAATAAAACTTATCCATAAATTGAGTAATAACCCAAACTGAACTTCCATCACTATGAGAAACAGCAGTAATCTTTTCAGATGATTTATATTCATTCTGAACAGGATCACTCGAATCATAGGTAATTAAATGCATATTTTTAACCCCGGGAACCACATCTCCAAAACTACTGTTTAACGATAAATCGATTTCAGAGTAATTAACACCATCGATGGGTTCGCCTTCGGTTAAGTAATAACTTGGCTTATCTATGGTAAATACATAATATTTAGAAGTACTTCCTGGTTTTGGAACTATTAAAGCTGATTCTGTACTCGAACTATGCCCTAAAAGGTTTTGGCCATTTGGCATAATTTGATGACGCCTGTCCCAAATTGTAACACCATCGGTATAAAACAACAGGTTTCCATTAGGATCGGATATGGTGGCACACCCCTCAATAGTTGCTAACTTCCCATTTAAAAGAGGCGTTGGATTTGGGGTATTAAAATTAAGACCCGCAAATTCTCCAAAATACCAATTAGCCGATTGCTTTTGAGAAAAAACAAAGCATACCTTT
Source organism: Wocania sp. (assembly GCA_965224845.1). Lineage (GTDB taxonomy): Bacteria > Bacteroidota > Bacteroidia > Flavobacteriales > Flavobacteriaceae > Wocania_A. Next base: position 157,215 of record CBDDAJ010000009.1, on the reverse strand, counting down.
AGTGCTAATATTATAAATAATAACTTAGTTTTCAATTTCTTGATTAATTTTTTGATTGACTACAGTAAATATAGTCATATTTACTCTGATTATAAGTGATTTAAAGCTTTTTTAGCCTTGAATTCTATTTTTTATAATCAAAATATCGATTAAAGTTAGCTCAAAGGCACTGCATCACAAAATAAACTCTTTGTATGTTAAACTTCATAGACCAATAACTTTTTTATACTTTTACCACTATGCAAGATCAAACTCAAATTTTTGGTATAAGAGCCGTAATAGAAGCTGTAAATGCTGGTAAAAATATAGACAAAGCTTTTCTTCAAAAGGGATTAAAAGGAGAATTATTTAGTGAATTAGAATCCTTATTAAATAAAAAATCTATTAACAAATCTTATGTTCCTATAGAAAAGCTTAACCGTTTAACAAAAAAGAATCATCAAGGCGTTGTTGCTCAAATTTCACCCGTTGAGTTTTATAACCTGGAACATTTAGTTTTAAGTGTTGTTGAATCTGGTAAAGCGCCTTTGTTCTTGCTATTAGATCAATTAAGTGATGTTCGAAATTTTGGAGCAATTATTAGAACTGCCGAATGCACTGGCGTAGATGGTATTATAATACAGAAAAAAGGTGGTGCTCCTATAAACGGAGATACAATAAAAACTAGTGCGGGTGCTGTATTTAAAATCCCTATATGTAAGGTAGACCATATAAAAGATGCCGTATTTTATATGCAAGCCTCAGGAATAAAAGTAATAGCTGCTACAGAAAAAACGAACGACACTTTATACGATATTTCTTTTACCGAGCCTTGTGCTATTATTATGGGATCTGAAGGTAGAGGGATTAATCCATCAACCCTAAAAGTAGTTGATGCTAAAGCTAAACTTCCACTGTTAGGTGCTATTGAATCATTAAATGTTTCTGTAGCTTGTGGAGCGTTTCTATATGAAGCTGTTAGACAACGTCTTAAATAATTAAATTAATCCTTTTTATTTTCTTTGAAAGTATAATTAACACGTGCTGCCTTTTCTTGATTTTCTTCCGGTTCTAATTGTTCAATAAAATTCCCGTCATCATCAAAATGTTTTAGAAAGGGATCATTATCTTCATTATAATCTTCATGTTCCCAGGCATATTTTTTGGGTTTGGCAATTGCCTTTCTAAAAAACAAAGCAAACAACAAGCCTGTAATTAAACCAGATAAATGCCCTTCCCAAGAGATTCCTTTTTCAATGGGTATAGCATACCAAATCATACTTCCGTAAAGAAATACTACTAATAAAGATAAAGCAATTAGCCTATAGTGCTTAGCAAAAACACCTTTAAAGAAAGTAAAACTTACTAAAACATAAATTAATCCGCTGGCACCAATGTGATAAGAAGGCCGTCCAATACACCATGTAAAAAACCCCGAAAGTAAAATTCCAAAAAACAAGACTTTCCAAGCTATTGGTTTATAGAAATAAAACAACGCTGCAGATAAAACAAACAACGGAACTGTATTATGGTAAATATGCTGGATGTCTCCGTGAATAAACGGACTTAAAACAACCCCTCTAAGTCCTTTTAAGCTTTGTGGATATACGCCATATTTACTGAAGTTAAATCCAAAACGGACTTCAAACCAAAAAACCAGCCATATGATTAGCACAAATAACACAGGGTAAGCCACTACTCCAGTTGAAAATTTAAAATGTTCTTTATTACTCATTGAAATAAAGATAGCAAATAGTTAACCATATTTGAGTTTAATGCTAAAATGGCAGGTATACCAGCTTGAGCGATTGTAATGAAAATTCTTTTTGAGGCTATAGAAACCAAAATATTTTTTGGTTGAAGGCATTGAAGCGAAGCTTTAAAAAAGATTGTAATGAAAAGCGCAATCCCTAATTTTCTTTAGGGGCATGCTCAAAACAAAAAATTACTTTAATTTTACATCATGAATGAACCTTTAGCTGAACGTTTAAGACCTAAAACTTTAGAAGATTATGTAAGCCAAACCCATTTGGTAGGTAAGCATGGTTCTTTAACGCTGCATATAAAGCAAGGTTTAATTCCTTCAATGATTTTTTGGGGGCCACCTGGCACTGGAAAAACAACACTCGCAAACATTATTGCAACCGAATCTGGCAGACCATTTTATACACTTAGTGCTATAAACTCGGGTGTAAAAGATATTCGCGACGTTATTAATAAAGCTAAACAAAGCGGTGGTTTGTTTACTACTAAAAACCCCATTTTGTTTATTGACGAAATTCATAGATTTAGTAAATCTCAGCAAGATTCACTACTGCAAGCTGTTGAAAAAGGCTGGATCACCCTAATTGGTGCCACTACTGAAAACCCTAGTTTTGAAGTAATTTCGGCGCTTTTATCTCGTTGCCAAGTTTATATTTTAAATGCTTTTGATAAAAAAGATTTAGTAACACTTTTAAAACGTGCCATTGAAAAAGATGAGTTAATTTCTAAAAAAAATATTGATTTAAAAGAAACTAATGCGCTTTTAAAACTATCTGGCGGTGATGCCAGAAAGCTGCTTAATATTTTCGAGTTGATTGTAAACTCCTACGATTCAAAAACTATAAAAATTACTGATGAAATTGTTTTACAAAAAATCCAGAATAATACAGTTCGTTACGATAAAACCGGCGAGCAACATTATGATATTATCTCGGCATTTATAAAATCCATTCGTGGTAGCGATCCTAATGCTGCTGTGTATTGGTTAGCTCGTATGGTTGAAGGTGGTGAAGACGTTAAGTTTATTGCACGTCGTTTACTTATTCTGGCTAGCGAAGATATTGGTAATGCAAACCCAACGGCTTTAGTTATTGCTAATAACACATTTCAAGCAGTATCAACTATTGGGTACCCAGAATCTAGAATTATTTTAAGTCAATGTGCCACATACTTAGCCTGTTCTCCAAAAAGCAATGCAGCTTATAAAGCTATTGGAAAAGCCCAACAATTGGTTAAAGAAACAGGCGATTTAAGTGTTCCTTTGGAAATTAGAAACGCACCAACCAAACTCATGAAAGAACTTGGTTATGGCGATAATTACAAATATGCACATAGTTACGAAAACAACTTTGCTGATCAGGAGTTTTTACCAGATGAAATAAAACACGCTAAACTTTACGACCCGGGAAATAATACCAGAGAAAACGCACATCGAGAGTTTTTAAAACAGCGTTGGAAAGGTAAGTATGGCTATTAGGTGTTGGGTGTTGGGTGTTGGGTGAAAACAAAATTAAAATTTAATATGTAAAGCCTCTTGTTTTAAAACATTATTTGAATAAAACTCTAAAACCCAATCATTCCCTTTTTTATAGATAATAGCACTCTTATTTTCAACTAAAAACACATTGTTTAAGTTTGTACTTTTAATTCTGTATACCACTTTTGGAGAGCTATCTACTAACTGAAATCCATTTGCTATTTCTTGTGCATATAAAATATTCGACGGTCCTTCTATAACTTCTTGTTGTACTGTTTTAACTTCCTTTACTGGTACTTCAACAATCTCTTTAACGTTCTCTTCTTTTACCTGAACGGCTTCTTTTTTCTTTTCCTTTAACGATTTTATTTCTTCTTTTAGTTTTTGAAGTTCCTCAGAGACATCACTCCCAGTTTCGGTTTTATTTGAAGCAATTACATTGTTTTTACCATTAGGCACATACTTGTAATCAATTGCTTCAAACGAGTTAAAAGCATTTCGTAAGGCTTCTGTATAGGCCTTGTCATACTCCTTTATTCTACTTTCTCCAACTTTGGATGTATAAATTACTCCGCCCTGGCAATTTTTTAAAACTATGCTTAATTTTGTTTTAAACATCCCTTTTCCTTTTTCTACATCAGATGTTAAGCCCATACATACATTTCCAGCTAAATCATCTGGATATTGTTCGCCTTCAACTACTGTTGTAAATCCATATTTTTCAAATAAAAATTTAGTTAAAGCATTTAAGCGATATTGATTTTCTTGTTTTAAAAAATCGAATTTTTTAGGTACTATTACGTATTTATAATCGTTTAAACTGGATTGAGAAAACACACTTGTAACAACAAAAAAAGCTAGGAGTATAGTAAATAATTTAGTTTTCATTTTTTATTAAATATATAGTTAAAACCTAATTGTAAAGATACACTTTGTGCGTTATAAATGTTTTTATATTGTAAAAAATTATCTGCCATCATATAAAAATTAAACCCTCCTAAATGTGCAGATAGGCCTAAGCCTACATTATTAAAGGAGTAAGGATCTATAGTATAAGTTGCTTTTGCTCTTAAGCCTTTAAATAATCGCCTGTAATAATAAGCCGTTAACGCTAATTGTGGTTGTTTGGGTCTGTTTATAGCATAAAGTTGCAACCCTACTGCATTTAAGTAACCTATATCTTCTCTTAAGCAATTACAGTCTTTATACTTTTTTTTTCCAAAAGCATAATTTAGTGATGCATTTAGTTTTATAGGTCTCCAAGAGGTATACTTGGTGGCAGTACTATCTAATTCAAATAGGTCTTCAAAATCTTCACCTACTTCATTCCAATAATCTTCGGCTGTTTGCCCAGTATTTGTTTCTGGAAAAAGCGGATTTATGCCTTCAAATGTATAATTACCATTAACTTGATAATTTTTTATGTCTTTACTGTGTCTAATAAAACCAACATCCAACAAACTGGCATCTACTGTCCATTGTTTTGTTAAATTATAAGTAAAACCCACATCAAAACCCAGACCTAAATTACCTCCCAATAATAAACGCTTTCTTAACGCTTTCATATCATTAGAAACATCTGAATTATCATCTTCAACTAAACTGGAAAATCCAGACGTTTGTAACTCTAAGTCTAAATTAAAAATATGATTATAAAAATTATTTTCTCCGGGTACAGTTACAAACACGCCATTATTTTTTATGGCCCTAAAATTGATGATGTTCGAATAAATTTTTCCTCTAAGCCCGTACGTGAAATTTTTATTTACTTTTTTATTATACCCCACATGAAAAACCGAAATAACTTCAGCACTAACGTTAATATGATTTAAGTTAAAGGGTCTATTAATATTATTAGCATTTCCTTCTAAAGCTAAAACAGCAATATCTTTAGGAAAATAAGTTATTAAATCTGTTTCCTGGTACAAACCAAAGCTTAAATATTCTTTTTTTTCATAACTCGGGCCAAATGCAAAACCAGCAGAAAACAATTCTAATTGTTGATTAAATGTAAAAAAGTCTTTAGAATCCATACTGTAAACAGCATGCTTAAGTTTTGTATTAAAATCAATACCATCTCTGGCAAAAAGATCATAAATGGTACGCCCTGATGTTCCTCCTGAAAAATGTATATGAGATAGTACTGGTATACCAAAATACCCATTGTTATTCATGCTACCTCCAGGGTTTTGTAACAGTGCTTGTGGTATTTCAGAAAAGCCATAGAGTATTTGTTTATTCTGTGAAAAAGACACACAGGCAATTAAACCAAATAATAGACTTACTTTTCTCATTCAGATCCTTCAATTTTTAAATAGAATATCCCTTTTGATTTCAGTTGAATTCTTCCCGGTGTAGTATCATTAAGGGAAGAACCACCCGATAATGCCTGTATAGTCAACACCACTTTATTAGTGGCTTTTAAAGCATTTAGTAAATTGCCTTCAAATATTTCAGTATGTAAGGTTACAACATCTGTATTTGTTGGCGATGCCAAAGCAGAAACTGTAAAAGAATGCTGTTGTAAATCGGTAGCATCTAAAAAATCGATTTGAACACTAAATGCTCTATTAATTGAATTTGTAGTTTCAAAAACAAAGTCTGCCTTAACAAGATTATCAACAACAAAATCACGGCTAAATAAATCGATGATAACAGAATCTCTAATTGTATTTAGCTCAGTTCCATCAACAAAAAAACTGCTGGCGGGCGTGTCAAAAAAAATTAAATCTGAAGCTATAATAGGTTCTAGTGTTAAATCTTTTGCTTGATTAAAATCTACATCCTTTGTGCATGAGCACATAAAAAAGCAACAAAGAATCACTACAACTAGGTGTTTTAAAATGTCCTTTATCATAGGCTAAGTTTATCGTGGGTTTAAGTAAAACGAACAAGCCCCTAAACATATTATGAAACTTATAAATATTTCTTGAGTTGTATAAGGTTATCAACTTGTTTAACTGTAGCATCTAACTTATTATTATAATTACCAAAAAAAATAGCATCCATACCAATATTTAAAGCGCCTAGTACATCTGCTTCGTAATTATCTCCAATCATTATGGATTGGTCTACATTTACATTTGCAACTTTCAATGCGTGATTAAAAATTTTAGGATTTGGTTTTTTAACACCTACCATTTCTGAATTTGTAACTGTTTCAAAATAATGATTGATATTCGATTTTGTTAGCTTACCGTGTTGCACTTCGCTAAACCCATTGGTTATAATATGCAGATTATATGAGGGCTTTAAATAATCTAGAATCTCAAAAGTGTTATCAAATAAATGATTGAAAGTCGTAAGATGTGTTATGTAATCTTCAGAAAGTTGATTGATTAAGTGCTTTTCTACAGTAAAATTTATGGCAGAAAAAGCATCATGTAACCGTCCAAACCGCAATGATTCTTTATCTATTCTTTCTTCTCTATATAGTTTCCAATACTTTAAGTTTATAGGCTCATAATATGATAAAAACTCATTCAAATTAATATCAATACCATTTATCCTAAAAATTTTATCAAATGTAAGCGCAGAGTTTTTATCAAAGTCCCAAAGTGTATGGTCCAAATCAAAAAAAATGTCTGTGATGTTTTTAATTTTCATTTACCGATTCCAAAATAATATTAAACAATTCTTTAAACCCAGTCCACTGCTGATCATTACTAAAAGTATAGTTATGGAGCACAGGAATAAACACTCCGTTTACTTGCTTTATTTCATTTATAATTTGATTTAAGGCCTTCTTTTTATCTAATAATGATAGGTTTTTCAACAAGGCATAGTCCATTAGATGGTACGAGTATACCTTTAAGGGCGTTTGTATTTCATAATCTAAATCGTAAAACAAAAACGGCGTACACGACCCCGCTCTAAAACCTACATGGTTTACATACCCCATCGTATAATCTTCTTCAATCTCCAGTTCTATAAGATTCCTGTAGGTTTCAGGCAAATTAAGTTTAGAATACGACTGCTTAGAAGCTGTTAAAGAAGTATTTATAATAGCTTCCATTTGAGTTTTTTCTTTCTTTAAAACAGATAAGTCATCCAGTGCAAAAAACGACGTTTTTAAACCTACAGTAGAATAGTCTGCTACTTGTTTTATAAGCGATATAAACTTCTTCTTATTAGCATTAATTCCTTTATCGTAAGTAGAATATGCCCCAATTAAAAAGAAAAACATAAATTTAAAACGGCTTTGCTTTTGTTTATTTATTATATATTTAAACGTATCAAATGGGTCATGCTTTAATCCAAAAATCACCATAAACCTATCGTACAAACTTTTAAGTCTTAATCGTAATAAATCCTTAACAGCACCACCACATGTTCTAATAATTCCTTTTAATTTATAATTATATGCACTAGGAATATCTATTACTGGTTTTATACTGTATGTTCTTTCTGGGAAACTAAAATCCGGAAAGTGGTTCTGCAAAGCTATTTTAAACTTAAATGCCCAAATATCTACTACTGGCTGATGTAAAAAACCGTATTTAAATGCAATACTTTCAGTAGCTATAAAGCGCCCAAATTCATCCCTTACTTGCGGTAAATACTCTTCGTATCTTGATAACAAATAAAAGGATGCTGCAAAAATGTCAAATGGTATTGCACTTTTATCTCCATTAAAAAAGAACCCTTTTGTTTCTTCCCAATTATGTACGTGTATTTCTATATCAGATAGGCCTTGTTCAAATAAAATGTCATGGCTTTTAATAAAAAATTCGTTTCCTAACTGTTGCCTTGTATATGACATTTTTAAGCTATCGTGCGCAATAAAATCTTCTATTTTTGTAGTAAAGCTAACCTTTACACCCAATACTCTTGTACAAATATGCTTAAACGTATATTTTAACCTTGGTGATATTTTATGAGTATAAACTAATAACATTCTACAACTATAAATTCCATTTTTTAAAACTTACAAATTCCAACTGTTCTACTATTTCGCTTAAAATTTTGGAATTTTACATTTGGGGGTTGATGCTTTCACAACAGTGATTCATCAGCAAAACTAAAATATGCTTTTTCTGTTATAATTAAGTGATCTAATACTTTTATATCTAAACTTTCTGCTGCTATTTTTAACTTCTGGGTGATTTGTTTATCGGCTTTGCTAGGGCTTATAGTTCCAGACGGGTGGTTATGGGCTAAAATTAAACCTGTCGCTCCAACTTGTAATGCGTTTTTTAACACCAAACGCACATCAACAAAAGTACCAGTAATACCACCTTTACTTAATTGATTTTTTTGAATTACCTTGTTAGAATTATTTAAGTAAATAATCCAAAACTCTTCATGCTGGATGTCGCCAATAACAGGTTGCATTAATTCAAAAACCGAAGTACTTGAGGTAATTTTGCTTTTCTGTAATGCGTCTTCACTTCTACGCCTTCTGCCTAATTCTAAAGCAGCAGTAATGGAAATAGCCTTGGCCTCACCAATACCCTTAAATGACATGAGTTCCTTAATAGAGAGTTTACCTAAATCGCTTAAATTATTATCTACACTTGCTAAAATACGCTTACTTAAAGCTACAGCACTTTCTTCTCTATTCCCCGAGCCTATTAAAACAGCAACCAATTCTGCATCACTTAAAGTGTCTTTACCTTTACAAAGTAATTTTTCACGAGGTTGATCGTCCTGTGCCCAATGTTTAATTGAAAACGATAATGGTTTTTCTTGCATTGGTTAAAGATAAATATTGTAAATTTCAAGTGCAATTAAAATATTCAATATGAAGTCATTATTTGAAACTGAAACCCAGCAGCTCATTTTAAAAAGAATAGAAAATTTAAATGAGCAAACCCAGGCTAATTGGGGTAAAATGGATGTTGCACAAATGCTAACACATTGCCAAAAACCTCTGGAGGTCGCCAACGGGACTCTACAGTTAAATACAAAAATTGGTTTTGCAAAAAAACTTATGTTTAAACTTTTTAAATCAACTATGTATAATGATAAACCCTGGCAAAAAAATTTAGGAACTGTACGAGAATTTAGAATAACAGATCCTCAAGAATTTAAGACTCAAAAAGATAAATTAATACAGGTTATTAATGAATTTTCTCAATTAAAAGAAAAAACCAATTGGCCAACACATCCTCTTTTTGGTGATTTTACAACAGAACAATGGGGTAAGATGCAATACAAACATTTAGACCATCATTTAACTCAATTTGGCGCTTAATATTTATGAATTATCCACCAAAGCATCATCAAGATTCAGATATTAATCACATGATTGAAGTGATTAAAAAATATCCTTTAGCTACCGTTATTTCAGTAAAAAACGACATCCCATTAATTACACATCTACCTTTAATTTATAGAGAAACAGATAAAAAACTAATAGGCCATATTGATGCTTACAATCCGCAAGCAGCCTTACTTAAAGACAATAATATTATAACTATAATTTTTTCTGGCCCTCAATGTTATATTTCTCCAAGTGTGTACTCTACCACACAATTGCCAACTTGGAACTACATAAAAGTGCATTTAAAAGGCACTGTAGTTGAAATAACTGATGAAAAAAAAGTTAAACAAAGCTTAGTAGATATGACTAATTTCCTTGAAGCTCCAGATTATAAGTATAAACTTAAAATGGATAACCCGAGAATGCATGGCTTAATTAATTATATTAAAGGCTTTGAGATTGCCATTACTTCCTGGGAGGGTAAATTTAAACTCTCTCAAGACAAGAAGAAAAGTGATATGGAGCATGCTAAAACAGAACTTTTAATGAAAAGCAAAGAAAGTATAGCTACTTTTTTAGACAAAATCCTCTAAGCAAGAAAACTTCATTTATCCAATCCTGTATACTCATTTATACCACCTTCTTACTTGCACCAAGTAAAAAAAGTATCAAGAATGGTAGATAATTAAGTAGTTATTATGTGTATTAATAAATACATTACGGCTACTATAAAGCATCTCTTAATTTACGATCCATTTAATAACCAATTAAATTATGAAAAAGAGTCTACAAGTAGAACTAACACATGCCAGGGTTTCCCTTTTTTTAATATTTCTTATACCCTTTGCGCTATCTTGCAAGCAAGCTAAAAATGATCCGGAAACAGAACAAAAACCAAACATTATTTATGTTTTAGCAGACGATTTAGGTTACGGCGATATTTCCAGCTTTAATGAAAACGGAAAAATTAAAACACCAAATATCAATCAATTAGCAAACGAAGGCATCAGGTTTACAGATGCACATACATCATCTGCAGTTTGTACCCCTACACGGTATGGTATTTTAACCGGGCGATATAATTGGAGAAGTAAATTAAAAAGCAGTGTTTTAACAGGAAAATCTAAAGCATTAATTCCAAGCACCAGAACTACTGTGGCTTCAATGCTTAAAAAGCAGGGTTACAGCACAGCCTTTATTGGTAAGTGGCATTTAGGTTGGGACTGGGCTTTAAAAAATGAGGATAGTTTAGGCGGAAGCGGCTGGAATGCGAAAGATTTTGATAATATAGATTTTACCGAACCCATTAAAAATGGGCCAAACGATTTAGGGTTTACCTATGCTTATGGGCATTCTGGCTCGCTAGATATGGCACCTTATGTATACGTTGAAAATGGTAAAGCTACAGTTGTACCAGATTCCATTACCGAAAATACCGGTAAATATTCCTGGTGGCGGAAAGGGCCAACATCTAAAGATTTTATTCATGACGATGTAACCCCTAATTTTTTTAGACGATCGTTTAAATACATCAACGAAAAAGCAAAAGAAAAAGATCCGTTTTTCTTATATCTGGCTTTACCATCACCACACACACCAATCTTGCCTACCTCAGAATGGTTGGGTAAAAGTAATTTAAATCCTTATGCCGATTTTATGATGCTAATCGATGCATACATGGGGCAACTAACTAAAACCTTACAACAAGCCGGTATTGAAGACAACACAATTGTAATTTTTACAAGTGATAACGGGTGCTCCCCACAAGCAGATTATGAGATTTTAAAAGCAAAAGACCATAACCCTAGCTATATATACCGCGGGCATAAAGCTGATATTTTTGAGGGCGGCCATCGTGTTCCTTTTATAGTGAAATGGCCAAAAAAGATAAAGCAGGGCATCACATCAAATGAAACCATTTGCACTACCGATTTTATGGCTACCTGTGCCGAAATTTCTGGTTATAAGCTTTTAGATAATGAAGCTGAAGACAGTTATAGCTTAATGCCAATACTCAATCAAAATAAACTTGATAAACCGTTTAGAGAAGCTACTGTACATCATTCCATCAATGGAAGTTTTGCTATTAGAAAAGACGAATGGAAACTTATTATGTGTGCTGGCTCCGGTGGTTGGAGCTTTCCAAGACCAGGAGATAAAGCGGCTATAGATACTTTACCAGAATACCAACTTTATAACTTAAAAGACGACCCAAGTGAAACTACTAATTTGATCGCTTCAAACACTGAGAAAGTTGAAGAATTAAAAACTTTGCTTACCAAATATATTCTTGAAGGACGAAGCACACCTGGTGAGCCTCAAAAAAATGATGTTATTGAGCACGAATGGAAACAGATAAAGTTTATTGAATAGACTATATTTTACTAACTAGGTTTTGTGAGAAAAAATGTCGACATTCGTTTAATACGGATTTTTATAATTAAAAAATGAAAGACATACTTTTTAATTCATTTTCTCAAATTTACCCTCTAAGTGAAAAAGATTTTGAAATATTCATGCAAAATTTCAAGAATAAAAGTTACAAGAAAGGTGATGAAATATTAAGCTTAGGGCAAATAGAGAATAGAACCAGTATGGTACTTAATGGCATGGTGCATCAAACTGTGATAATTGATGGCGATATTTTTACTGTAGACATTACTTTATCAGGTATGTATTTCAATAACCTTAAAAGTTATTTAGAAGAAAGCCCTTCTATAGAAATACAAACGGCCTTAACAGATTTAGACATTGTATATATTGAAAAAGAAGCAGCTGAACAGCTTAGATATGAAAACCATGCCTTTTGTTATATCTATTCCAAATCTTGGGAAAAAACTCATTTAGAGAGAGAAAAAAGATCATATATGCTTCAAAGCAAAAATGCAGTCAAACGATTCGAACTTTTTATAGATACTAATGAATATGCAAAAAGATACCTAGAAGAGGTTCCTCAACGTATCGTTGCTAAATACTTGAACCTAACACCTGAAACCTTAAGCAGAGTAAAAAAAGCCTATTTTAAGAAAAATTGATTTCTTGATTTCGAATAAGATTTATTGGAAAAAAGTATAATAGATTTGTACATCTATCATTATAGTATATCTAGATGAAAATAATAAATCTATTAATGGAATGAAAAAAATAGCTATAATAATTAGTTTAATAGTCAATAACCAAGTAATCTATGGCCAAATAAATAAAGCTATAACAAAAAAACTCACCCAAGAATTAAATCAAGTCTATTTGCAAGGTCATATTAATGGGTTCTCTGTGGCCATTGTCGATCAAGATAGTATTTTGTATACTAATGGTTTTGGTTTTTCAAATGTAAAAGAACAAAAACATTATACTGAAAACACCATTCAAAGTATCGCTTCTATTTCTAAAACTTTTATTGGTGTTGCCCTGCTAAAAGCACAAGAACTGGGTAAACTTAATCTTGAAGATCCAATAAATAAATATTTACCTTTTACTGTAATTAACCCTCATTTTCCAAATCAAGCCATAACCATACGTCATCTTGCAACTCACACTTCCAGCATTAAAGATCCGTCTAGATATGAAAAGAATGGATATATTTTGAGAGATAAAAATAAAGGAGAAGCTAAAGTAAACAAAAATTTTCGTTCCCCTGATAAAATGATGGCACAGAGTATTTTTTTAGAAAGTATTTTAAGTATTAAAGGTAATTGGTATAAAAAGAGTACATTTTTAAAAGCTACCCCTGGATCGGTCTTTGAATATTCTAATATTGCTGCTGGATTAGCCGCTTATGTTATAGAAAATGCAACAGGCGAATCTTTTAATGATTTTACAAAAAAATACATTTTTAAGCCTTTAGAAATGTCAAATTCTGGATGGTTCTTCCATGAGGTTGATCTTTCAAAGTATTCAACGATTTATTCCAATACGGAAACAGCATTAGCTTTTTATCAACTCGTAAATTATCCAGACGGTGGTTTAATTACTTCTTCTAAAGATTTAGGGAAATATTTGGTAGAATTAATCTCTGGCTATAATGGAAATGGAAAAATTCTAACTAACAGAAGTTATAAAAAACTATTTCAGCCCTACTTAGAAGCCAAACACTTTGAAGAAAGAAATGAAAGTGCCTATAATGATGAATACAATATGGGTGTTTTTATGGGGATTTCGGCTCAAGGTCAAATTGGTCATACAGGAGGTGATCCGGGAGTAGTTACTCATATGTTTTTCAATACGCAAACCAAAATAGGTAAAATTTTAATTGTCAATACGGACCTTGACAAAAACGGTATTAAAGAGTTTATTGATATCTGGAAAAAGTTGGAAGAATATGAGACTAAATTAAAAGCTAACTGATAAACATGCGTAAAAACTAGCTTAGATGTGTAGCATAAGCTATTATTATAAGAAATATTAAATCAATTATTTCTTTCTTTCAATAACATAATTCACCATAAGTTTTAGTGAATTTTTATAATCTGAATCCGGGTAAGTTTCCAGTAGTTGTAAAGCTTCTTTTTGAAATGCTTTCATTTTATCAATGGCATAATCTAAACCTCCATTTATTTTTACAAAAGCAATAACCTCTTTTACTCGTTTGGTATCTTTATTATGGTTTTTAATGGAGTTAATTAACCATCGCTTATCCTTTTTATTGGCTTGATTTAGTACATAAATTAACGGTAAAGTCATTTTTTGTTCTTTAATATCAATCCCTGTTGGTTTTCCTATTTGCGTTTCACCATAATCAAACAAATCGTCCTTAATTTGGAATGCCATCCCAATAAGCTCTCCAAATTTTCGCATTTTTTCTACCTCTTGAGATTCCGGTTTAACCGATGCTGCACCTAAACTACAACAGGCTGCAATAAGCGTTGCTGTTTTTTGGCGGATTATCTCATAATAGACTTCTTCGGTAATGTCTAATTTTCGGGCTTTTTCAATCTGTAGCAGTTCGCCTTCGCTCATTTCGCGAACAGCAATCGATATGATTTTTAGCAAATCAAAATCGTTATTATCGATGGAGAGTAGTAATCCTTTAGATAATAAATAATCGCCAATTAATACTGCTATTTTATTTTTCCAAAGCGCATTAATTGAAAAGAAACCTCGGCGGCGGTTACTATCGTCTACCACATCATCGTGTACCAAAGTAGCTGTATGAATCAATTCTATAACCGAAGCGCCTCTATAAGTACGTTCGCTTACTTCGCCATTCGATATCATTTTAGACACCAAAAACACAAACATAGGGCGCATTTGCTTTCCTTTTCGGTTAACTATATAATGTGTGATTCTGTTTAATAAAGCGACTTTACTAGACATGGACAATTGGAACTTTTGTTCGAAAAGATCCATCTCATAGGCTATAGGTTGCTTTATTTGTTCTACTATTTTCATTGAAGACTCAAAGATAGTATTTCAGAAGAAATTATATTAGATATTTTAAAGAGATTCCAGCTTCATTTTAACAAGCTTAATTGATACGAGAAATTACAAAACTACTTTAACTTTTATTTGCTAGTTGTCCGCAAGCTGCATCTATGTCTTTTCCTCTACTTCGACGCACATTAACTACTATTCTATTTTTTTCTAAGGTATTGATGTAATTTTCTAATGCTTCATTGGTAGCTTGCTGAAAATCGCCATCGTCAATTGGGTTATATTCTATAATATTAACTTTACAGGGTACATATTTGCAAAACTTAACAAAGGCATCAATATCTTTCTGCGTATCGTTTATACCTTTCCAAACCACATACTCATAACTTATTTTTCGTTTTGTTTTCGCATACCAATATTCCAAAGATGCTTTTAAATCCTTTAATGGGAAGGTTTCATTAAAAGGCATAATAGCTGTTCGAACTCCATCAATCGCTGCATGTAATGATACAGCCAAATTAAATTTAACTTCATCGTCTGCCATTTTTTTTATCATTTTTGGAATCCCTGATGTAGAAACTGTTATACGCTTGGGAGACATCCCTAAACCTTCGGGCGATGTAATTTTATCGATGGCTTTAATAACGTTATTGTAATTCATAAGTGGTTCGCCCATACCCATAAAAACAATATTGCTTAATGGTCGATTGTAATATAATCGACTTTCATTATCGATAGCAACTACCTGGTCGTAAATTTCGTCTGGATTTAAATTACGCATGCGTTTTAAACGTGCTGTAGCACAAAATTTACAATCTAAACTACAGCCAACCTGACTTGATACACAGGCCGTTGTTCGGGTTGCCGTAGGGATTAGCACCGATTCTACAATCAATCCGTCGTGCAACCGCACTGCATTTTTTACAGTGCCATCGTTACTACGCTGCATGGTATCAACCTTTATATGGTTAATTACAAAGTTTGCTTCAAGCATTTCTCGGGTTTGTTTTGAAACATTAGTCATGTCCTCAAAATTGTGTGCCGATTTTTGCCAAAGCCATTCGTAAACCTGATTGCCTCTAAAAGCTTTGTCTCCTTGTTTTACAAAGAATGCTCTTAATTGCTCTTTAGTTAATGCCCGTATGTCTTTTTTCTTGATTTCCATCTGATTGCAAAAATAGTGAAAGGAATTTCGATTGACGAATTACAATTAACGATTTTTAATTGGTGTTAGGGTTTGTATTAGGATTGAACAGCCTGTTTTTGAGCGCTCTCGATTTTTTCTATCGGGAAGCGAGTAGAGAAAGCCTATCTCACTTGCCTTGAGCGGAGCCAAAGGGCGCAGAAATACCCAATAAAAAAAGCCTCTTTTTTAAGAGGCTTTAAATTACTTTTTAAATGATTAACATGGCATCGCCATAGCTATAAAACTTATATTTTTCTTTTACCGCTTCGTCGTAAGCACGTTTTATAAAATCGTGACCTGCAAAAGCAGAAACCATCATTAACAATGTAGATTTTGGTGTATGGAAATTAGTAATCATACAATTGGCAATACTAAAATCGTACGGCGGAAATATAAATTTATTAGTCCAACCCTCAAATTCATTCAACTCTCCATTCGACGATACTGCACTCTCTATAGCTCTCATTGCCGTTGTTCCTACAGCACAAACTCGCTTTTTATTACTTTTTGCTGTATTAACAATATTCACTGCTTTGTCGTCAATACGCAATTCTTCACTATCCATTTTGTGCTTAGAAAGGTCTTCTACCTCAACTGGGTTAAAAGTTCCTAAACCAACATGAAGTGTTACCTCGGCAAAATCGACACCTTTAATCTCCAAACGTTTTAATAAATGTCTTGAAAAATGTAATCCTGCAGTTGGTGCTGCAACGGCGCCTTCATTTTTTGCAAAAATGGTTTGGTACCGGCTTTCGTCTTCAGGTTCAACATCTCTTTTAATATACTTTGGTAATGGTGTTTCACCAAGCTCTGTTAATTTTCTGCGAAACTCATTATACGATCCATCGTACAAAAAGCGTAATGTGCGTCCTCTTGATGTGGTATTATCTATAACTTCTGCTACTAAGGTATCATCATCGCCAAAATACAACTTATTACCAATTCTAATTTTTCTTGCAGGGTCTACCAGTACATCCCAAAGGCGTTGTTCTTCGTTTAGCTCTCTTAATAAAAACACTTCTATTCTAGCTCCGGTTTTTTCTTTATTTCCGTATAATCTCGCAGGAAAAACTTTAGTATTATTAAGTATTAATACATCTTCTTCATCAAAATAATCAATAATATCTTTAAACATTTTATGCTCAATGGTTTGCTCTTTTCTATTTAAGACCATTAAACGAGACTCATCTCTGTTCTCTGCTGGATATTCTGCTAATAACTCTTCTGGTAAATCGAAGCCAAAATGTGATAATTTCATCTAAATTATTTTTATTATTATTTTTTGGAAAGTTGCAAATATACAATCTGCAAATAGGGGTTGTCAAGTAAATGACTAATTATTATTGAGTTATTTTAAATCCTACAGATTTTAAATCGTCCCAAAATGTTGGATAAGACTTAGAAACCACCATAGCATCTTCTATAACAATTGATGTTTTTAAAGCTAAAGGGGCAAATGCCATAGCCATTCTATGATCGTGATAAGTTGCAATAGAAACCATATTTTTAACTGAGCTTGATGGATGCAAGTACAGCGAATCATTAGTTATATCTACCCTCCCTCCTAATTTTTCAATCTCTGTTTTTAATGCTACCAGCCTATCTGTTTCTTTTATTTTCAAGGTATGAAGCCCTTTTAAATCGCAAGGTACTCCTAAAGCAAAACAAGTTACTGCAATAGTTTGTGCTATATCCGGAGCGTTTACCAGGTTAAAAGTTTTGGAATCCAGGTTTTGAGTTTTTTTTGTTAAAACCACACTATTTTCTAAGTATGTTGTCTCTATTCCAAACTCTTTATAAATTTCAACCAAAGCCGAATCGCCTTGTAATGAGTTTTCTTTATATGACGATAATGCGATTTCTGTGCCAACATCACTTAGGGCTACAATACTAAAATAATAGGATGCCGAAGACCAGTCGGACTCAACAGTTAAGGTCTTAGGCTGTGGGATTTGAGTATTAGGTTTAACTGTTATTACATTATCTGAAAAAGAAGATTCTACACCAACTTCATCTAATAAACTTAAAGTCATTTTTATATATGGAACAGATGTAATTTCTCCTTTAAGCGTTAATTCTAAACCGTTTTCAAGTTTTGATGCTATAAGTAATAATGCTGATATGTACTGGCTACTAACATTTGCTTTTAGTGCTACCTTATTCTTGATTAATCTTTTGCCTTTTACTTTGATGGGGGGAAAACCATCATTTTCAGTATAACTAATATCTGCTCCTAATTCTTGTAGTGCCTCAACCAAAATTTTAATTGGTCGTTCTTTCATTCTTTTAGAACCTGTTAAAACAACTTCACGCCCTTCTTGTACTGCAAAAAAAGCAGTTAAAAAACGCATGGCCGTTCCTGCATGGTTGATGTCGACTATATTAGAAGAAGAAGCTAGAGCTTTTTCCATAAGTTGACTATCATCAGAATTTGAAACATTATCTAAACTTATCTCAGGGTAGAGTGCTTTTAGCAACAACAACCTGTTAGATTCACTTTTAGAGCCCGTTATTTGAATAGACGATTGTTTGGCTATTTTAGATTTTTGAAGAGTAATATGCATGTTCTAGTAAATTCTTATTTAAAGAAGATGCAAATTTACTTTAATTTTTCGTTATTATGGTGTCTATCATGGTCGCGTTTTGCTTTCTTATCCATTCTTTTGTCAAATGCTTTTTGTAAATCTACTCCAGTTTGATTAGCTAAACATAAAACTACAAATAATACATCGGCTAACTCTTCACCTAAATCTTTGTTTTTATCACTTTCTTTTTCACTCTGTTCACCATAGCGACGCGCTATAATACGTGCCACTTCTCCAACTTCTTCGGTAAGTTGCGCCATATTAGTAAGCTCGTTAAAATATCGTACTCCATGCTGGTTTATCCAATCGTCTACTATTTTTTGTGCGTTTTTAATATCCATTATGTTTTAGTTAAAACTATTTGCTCGTTTTCTTTTTCTATAAGTTGCTTAAAGTATTCTTTTAAAGTTTCATAATATATTGGAGAAACAATTGAAGTGTTAATTTTTGTATCTATCAATAACTGTATTGTTGATTGACTCTGAGATAAAATATATTTATATGTACCTAAGTTTTCTGGTAAAACCAACCCAGAAGCTTCTGGTAATGATTCTACTTTATATCCCTCTGGCAAATTAATTGTTACTCTGTACGTACTAGATGATGGGTAACCAAAATCTACAGGAAATTCTCTTTTTTCTAGTTTAAAAGGATTCTCTTTTGTACTAAGAAAGAATAAAGGTGAAAAATATATTTTATCGCCTATAATATCTGCTTGACTTTCTTTAAAAAACTTATAGGACTCCATTACTGGTTTAGATAATTCTTTGGCATTATTTACTTTAAAATCGGACACCTCTAGCCCTCCAAATCTATTTTCTAATTTCTCCAAGAAATCATTTTCATCAGAATTATTATATCTATCTCTATAAGACAATGCCTTATGATTTGTTTTAACACTCCTATAGTTGCCTTCTAAGTCTCCTTCTTCAGACAAATTAGCCATTATTAAAATTGATGTTTTAGAGTTTTCAAGTGGATACAAACTAATTAAACTTGAAGACCCGTCCTTTTTTATAATTCTTCCTTCCCAGTTTAAAGTTCGGTAAGGCAATATATTAGGAGAACTGTATTTATTAGTAGCATCTAATAAAACATTCCCAGTTGGTAATTCAACGCAAGAAATTACATAATTATAACCTTCTCTTGTTGGGAATAATGGAATTCCGTTTTGTCTTGTACTTACTAAAACAGGATTAGCATTTAAACCTGCATAACGTAACATTGACGTTAACATTAAATTAATTTCTGCAACATTTCCAACTTGTTCTTTATATGCTTTTCTAACACCGTCACTAGTATATTTGCCATAATACTTATTCCATTTTACTTTAGATTTTACAAAATCAAAAATCAGTGCTATCCTTTTTTTAGGATCTGAAATAGTACTAATAAGGGCATCTATATCATCTTCATAATACCCAGACTTATTTAATTCTGCACCAAAACTAGAACTTTTATATATGGTTTTAACTACATCTTCCCATGTCGTTGAATAATATTTGAGTGTTGATTGAGGGAACTTTGTATAGGATAATTCGTATTTAACTGAAGATCTATAATTATTAATATTATTTACAAAAGGTTCTTCTTTTAAAGCAGGAATATTCTCTAAATTATACGTTGACACCACTTTATTAAATTCCAGATTTGAAGAGCTAAATGTTGTTTTAGATGTAGGGTTACCAAATCCAGTTCCTCCCGATCTACTTTTTGTATTAAATGTTATTTTATCTCTTTTATTTTCTATCTTTGGTGTTACCTTTAAAAACCCCTTGATATTCACTTTAAAGTTATAATATTCAGGAGCCTGAAATTCTGCCTCTAGCTTTTTTACAGGTATAGCATACTGAAAATTGAATTCATCTACATTTTGATAAAAAGGAGATATTATTTTATATTCATATTCAACAACCGAACCTTCTTTAATATTAGGCATTGTAAATTTAGTTTCATTTCGATATTTAGATTTCTCAGTTTTAAAAATACCATCTTTTTTAAGTTTAGAACTTTCTACTTTACCGTCAACTAAATTATATGTATAGGCTTTTAAACCACTTGCTGTTTCATGATACGAGCCGCTTTTATGTAGAGTTATTGCCTTTGTTGCATAATCAAACCCCTCTTGATTGTAAATTTTTAAACGCTCGTAAACTTTAGTTATTAATTGAAATCCTTTATCTTTTTGATATTCATAAAACGTTTTTCTGTATTTATACAAATACGCTGCACTTGCTGAAGAATCTAAAGGGTTAAATTTTTCTTGCAATTCTTCTTTTGAAACCTTTCCAAATCTATAGTCTTGTGCCATTATAGATTGGCTAACAAAGAATACTACTAATAAACTTAATATACTTTTCATTATTTATTCCTTTTTAATTAGTGCCACTTTTGCGTTATCTAGTTTTGAAACTTCTTTATAAAATTTTCTAAAATCACTATAATCTTCTTTAGGGAATTGACCATCTTTAACAACAAACTCTCTTTTATAAATTAATGTATTTTCATCTTTAACTATCACTTCTGCTAAATAGTTTCCAAACTTATTTTCTATTACTTTCTTTTTGGGTAACGATTCTACTTTATAATCTTTTGGTAGCTTAATCTCTACCTCATCAGTATCAATAAAACCTCTTTTTATTTTTAAAGGCAGATTCCTATTTCTGTATCGGTCAGGAATATGCATATTTCTGTTAAAAGCATTAACCGTTAAAAGCATTCTACCGGCTATTATTTTAGGGTAATTTTCAGCTTTAAAGTTTACTGTTTCCTTAAACACAATACTATCCTTATCATTCTCAATATTTATATCATTAATAATTAAATTATTAATATATCTCCAACGTTTTTTATAGCTTTCATCCAAATCTCTTCGCGTTTCAGACTCTAGCCAGTATTTATCATCGTATTGAATGCCTTTAGATTTTATTTCAACTTTTGCTTCTATATTGCCTTCTTTTGAAACTGTATAATTACCTTTAATAATTTGAGTATTCTCCTCAGTAGTATACTTTTTTGTATGTTTAATTTCGCCACCATCTGGCGTAATTACCAAAACATCTCTATCGTCAGTAAAATCTCCAATAAAGCCAAATGGTAGTTTTTGACTTGTGCATTCAAGCCAAACCGTTTCATTATTATTCGGAATTGAAAGAATAACATGATTTCCTTGAATTGAAGTAAAATCTTGCTCAATGCTTCTTTGAGAACTTCCAGCATACACCACACTATAATTAGACTCAACATTCACCGATTTTAAAAGCGCCATTGTATAATTTGTTAATGCTTTACAATCTCCATACCCTAATTTATCTACTTCAGAAGCATTAAAAGGCTTCCAGCCACCAATACCAACTTGTACACTAATATACCTTACTTTATCTTGCACGTATTGATAAATCCTTTTAGCCTTGTCAATATCATTACTTTCATCTTTAACCAAATTTTGAATATCTTTAATTGTACTTTCTGGCAAATCATGAGTAACTTTAATTAAATCATGATACATCCATTTAGCAAAATCATCCCAGTTTTCAACAACAGTATTTACTCCTTCTAGGGAAAACTGCTTTGAGGCAAACAAAACTTTTGGAACAAAGTCAACCATTGATGGACTATAATCTTCTGGTTTGTATGCTGTCATATTCTTAGCTTTATAAAAAATATTTTTGTCACTAATTTCTGTTTCAATATCTAAAGATTGAATATTTTTTTCTTTTTTTCTGACACTAATATTCTCAGGAAAACTTATCGTGTAAGAGCTTGTTTCTACACTAATAAAATAATCGTCTATTGGAATAAATGAAGGAATAAATGCTGTATTACTTGTAATAGTTTCGTAAGTAAACTCAATAGTGTATGGATAATTAATAGGTGTATATTCTAAATACTTAACTCTTGAATCAGAATATAGAGTACCTCCTCCTACAGCACTAACATCTTTAAAATCATTCTTTCTTATTTTTTTTATTTCATTACCCGCAGCATCATAAGCAATAGCTTCAAGAGTTTTTATTTTTACATTTTTATCATAATGCACATAAGCATCAAGAGTTTTATCGCCTTGTTTATTTATTACAGTTATAATCCTTTTTTCTTTAATAGACATTTCGCTAGAAGATTTTAACGAAACAATTATTTCATTAAGCCTTACTACCGCATTTGCATTTTTTTTTAAATCATCAGGAATAGTTAAACTGGAATATAAGTTATCTTGAGAAAAAAGGGTTAGTGTTACGAATAGCATTAAAATATTCGTAATGGATTTTAATATCATGGTTTATTTTTTAAACAAGATTAAAAAAGTAAATGTAAAGGAATAAAACGTTTACAAATATGAGAAAAATCATATTCTCAAAAACCTCACTTTACCTTTTTAATTAAAATTCTTACAGCTAATATAAAGAAACACGGAAAAATCACATACTTTATTTCACTAAAAATAACTTGTAAGCCCCACTCAGATAAAAATTCACTTACTCCAATAGGTGACACTTTAATGCCTCTAAAGGGAAAGAAAAAACGGTTATCATTAAAGGGGATTAAAAAACCAACACCCTTACCACCGGAAGTCATCGCATCTAAAATGCCATGAGACAAAGTGGATAAAAAAATAACCAAAAACCAAATGAGCTTATTTTTTTTACCAACAGTAAACACTAAAATAATCGCCCACAAAATGGCAAACACCATGGAGTGTGTAAAGCCTCTATGGCCTAAGGGGTGCAAATATGAAATCCCAAATTTAAAGCCTATAACATCAAAATCTGGTAGTATGGTTGAGAAAATGGCAAACAACAATAATAATCTATCACTTTTTTTATCAATAAGTTTTGAAATTGTAAGACCAACTATACTATGTCCGAAAATTGATGCCAATTAGTCTTTGTTCTTAGAATCGATTATAATGGTTACCGGACCATCATTAAGGAGTTCAACTTTCATATCAGCACCAAATTCGCCGGTTTGAACTGGCTTGCCTAAGCTTAACGTCAACTGGTTTATAAAAGTATTATATAACGGAATGGCAATATCTGGTTTTGAAGCTTTAATATAACTGGGCCGGTTGCCTTTTTTAGTTGAAGCGTGTAATGTAAATTGACTAACTACAATAATATCGCCGTTTACATCAATAACCGATTTATTCATCACACCATTCTGGTCTCCAAAAACTCGAAGATTCACTACTTTATTGGTTAACCACTTAATATCTTCTTGAGAGTCTTCATTAACAATTCCTAAAAGCACCAATAATCCATTTTTAATGGATGCTACTTTTTTGTTTTGAATAGTAACACTAGCTTTTAAAACTCTTTGTATAACAACTTTCATTATAAATAATCCTTAATTAAAAATAAGGTTTTCAGGAATAATTTTATATCGAATCCCTTCGTAAGGGTTTTCGTTACCAGCTTCATATAGAACCAAAATATTTCCGTTTTTTAGCTCTGTAAGATCCGAATAGGCAGAATGTGATTTATAAATTGATATCTTTTTATCCCAGCTTACACCATCGTTATTACTTATTGAAAGTGTCATATGAGTTCTGGCTATTGAATCTGCTGGGTTTGTAAATAGTAAAACATTTTTATTGTTCTTTTCAACAGACAATAACGCACCTTGACACCTTGGTTCGGGTAATTGGGTATCAAATTTTTGATTAATCCATGTATCCCCACCATTTTTACTTATTGCTGTCTGCCTAGACTTAATAGCATCTCTATTATAATTGCGCATATTAAGCAATAAATTACCATTGGTTAATTCTGCTACCGTACATTCATTTACTTGATCAACAGGAGTGCTTCCTCCAAGTTTCCAAGAAGCACCATGATCATCAGAATAAAAAACGTGAGAATAATATCTTTTTGTTTCTTTTTCAATATGGTCGCATGGTATTACTAATCTTCCTTTATAACTTCCTTTTTTTAATTGAATACCATGTACAGGCCCTGTGGCGTACCACGACCAACTGCTTTTTTTAACACTTTGAGTAATATTATTGGGTTCAGACCATGTCTCTCCTTCATCAGTAGATATTAAATGGTATACTAACCTATCATCAATACTAGTGCCTTCAATAATTTCTGATTCATGGTCTTCTCCATTATTCCAAGTAGTAAGTAAATGCACATCTCCTGTATCGGTATCTACTACTGGTGTTGGATTTCCACATACATTAGCTTTATCATTCCAAACTATTTTAACACTACTCCATGTAATACCATTATCTATAGATTTTTTCATTACAAGGTCAATATCCCCTGTGTCTGAACATCCAAATTTTCGAGCTTCACTAAAAGCTAAAACAGCTCCGTTATTAGTAGTAACAATTGCTGGTATTCTATAACAAGCATAGCCTGCCTCTCCTTGTTTAAACAGTGTGTTGAGCTTTAATATTTCATTAGCTTCATTAATAGCTTGAGGGTTCTGTTTTTTAACTTTATTGTTCAAACAACTCACTACAACTAATAAAGTTAGAAGACATGTAAAACTATATTTCATCTATATCAGTTATTTTAATTTGACAAAAAGATAATCATTCCTTTTCCCAATTATCTGTTCTATAATGCTCATCCTCACCTTCAATAATTTGCAAATAACTACGATAACGCGAAAATGCTATCTCATCACTATCTAAAGCTTTCTTTATAGCACATTTTGGTTCTTTGGTATGCAAACAGTTATTGAACTTACAATCCTGTTTTAGCCTGAATATTTCTGGAAAATAATCGCCTACCTCTTCTTTATCCATATCTACAACTCCAAAACCTTTTATTCCTGGCGTATCAATAATTTTAGCATCAAAACTTAAATCGAACATTTCTGCAAAAGTAGTTGTATGCTGCCCTTGCATGTGCTGCGTTGAAATTTCTTTGGTTTTAATATTTAACGAAGGCTCAATAGCATTTACAAGTGTAGATTTCCCAACACCAGAATGCCCCGAAAACACACTTACTTTACCACGCATTAAAGCCTTTACTTTTTCAACATTTTTGCCTGTTACAGCAGAAACACCTATACATTCGTAACCAATTTTTCTATATACATGTGCTAAATATTTCACCTCATTAAGTGTATCCTCATCATAAGTATCAATCTTATTAAACAGCAGTACGGTTTTTATAGAATATGCTTCTGCAGTTACTAAAAATCGATCAATAAAACTGGTTAGTGTAGGAGGGTTATTAATGGTAATCATTAAAAAGACCAGGTCGATGTTCGCAGAAATAATATGTGTTTGTTTAGATAGATTTACAGATTTTCTAACAATATAGTTAGTTCTTTCTTGAATATTATAAATAATTCCAGACTCCTGATCATTGTCTGTTTCTAATTCGAAGTCAACAATATCGCCCACAGCAATAGGGTTGGTACTTTTAATCCCCTTTATACGAAACTTGCCTTTTATACGGCATTTGTAGAGCTCTCCTAATTCGGTTTTAACTGAGTACCAACTACCTGTAGATTTATAAACGCGTCCTGTCATAATTTTTTCAAAAGTAAAGCTAAAAAAAATTTTTTTGGCATAGATATTGGTTAATCTTGTCATTATTAATTTTTAACAAAAATCAACAACATGAAAAAATTACTTATTGTTTTGGCTATTAGCCTTTTTGCATTTTTTGATGCAAGTGCCCAGGTAGAGTACAAAGTTATTACTAGTGTAGAATCAATTGTTCCTAGTGGTTTAGGGCGTTCTAGGCTTATTAGCGCTAATGAAGAAAAAAATTATAAAGAATACACTTCTACCCAAACTGAGGAGGATAACACACGAAATAAATCTAAACGAGGCGATATAAGAGTTAAAGGCTTTGATGAAACCAAATTATTAAATTTCTTTAATCTTGGCGGTATTCGTTTTCAAAATATTGCAGCCAATGATGCTATAATTACTTCTAAAATCAACACGATGATAGAAGAGGGATGGGAGCTGGCATTTGTTAATAGCGCAGTAGAAAGTGCCGGAAAAGGTGATAATCAGGGTATTTTTATTACACGTTATATTTTTAAAAGAAAGAAACAATAATAGCTTGTTTATAAAAAAATGCCTCGCAATTGCGAGGCATTTTTTTTAATTATCCATTTATTATTTTTTCTTGGTGGTTTATCGATTCTTGGTGAATGGCTTTAAACATTCTCAAAATAAACTCCTCGCTTAATCCATGTTCCTCTCCTTCTAATACCATTTTGCCTAAAATCTCATTCCAGCGTTTACTTTGTAATACAGCTACATTTTTGTTCTTTTTAAGCTCTCCTATACCTGCCACAGTTTCCATACGCTTACCCAACAAATCAATAATTTGATTATCTACAACATCAATTTTTGCTCTCAAATTGTTTAATGCGTTATTATAATCTTCTTCGGCATCAGTTTCTTTTCTTACTTTTAAATCTATCATCATTTGTATAAGAGTTTCTGGGGTAATTTGCTGTGCAGCATCACTCCATGCTTTATCTGGATGATGATGTGTTTCAATCATTAATCCGTCAAAATTTAAGTCTAATGCTTCCTGAGAAATATCAAAGATTAATTTTCTGTCTCCCGCAATATGAGAGGGATCATTAATTAATGGTATATCTGGAAATTTAGATTGAAATTCGATAGCCAGCTGCCATTCGGGTTTATTTCTATATTTAGATTTATCGAAAGTTGAAAATCCTCTGTGAATAGCACCAATGTTTTTAACTCCTGACTTGTAGATCCTTTCAATACCTCCTAGCCATAAAGATAAATCGGGATTAACTGGGTTTTTAATTAAAACGGGCTTATCTGTACCTTGTAAAGCATCAGCGATTTCCTGCATAATAAAAGGGGATACTGTAGATCGAGCACCAATCCAAAGCATATCAACATCATGCTCTAAAGCTAATTTAACATGAGCAGCGTTAGCGACCTCTGTACATACTTTCATACCTGTATCCTGCTTAACCTTTTGAAGCCATTTAAGACCTAATGCACCAACACCTTCAAAATTACCAGGGCGTGTTCTCGGTTTCCATATCCCTGCTCTAAAATAACTAACATCTGTATCTTTAAGCGCATGGGCTATCTTTAAAACTTGCTCTTCAGTTTCTGCACTACACGGTCCTGCAACCACTAAGGGGTGATTTAGTTTTAAATCATCTAACCAGGCTCTCATTTCTTTTTTGTTTTCCATAATCTTGTTCAAATTTCAAAAAACGAAATTCCAAATTCCAAGTTTATACATAATTACTAAATATTGGTATTTGAGATTTTATTTTTTAGTACTTAGTTTAATTTATTCCGTTTAAAATATCTTTTATATGATTGGTATCTTTCATTTCGTTAAAAATAGCATCAAAATCATCTTGTTTCATTAACTCTTTAAAATGTGTAAGGTTTATAATATACTCTTCTAATGTTTCAATAACATTAGTTTTGTTTTGTTTAAAAATTGGGGCCCACATTTCTGGCGAGCTCTTGGCCAATCGAACTGTAGACTCAAAACCACTCCCAGCCATATCAAAAATATCGCGTTCATTTTTTTCTTTTTCGATAACCGTTTTACCAAGCATAAATGAACTAATATGAGATAAATGCGACATGTAGGCAATATGCTTATCGTGAGCTTCTGGGTTCATATATCTAATACGCATCCCTATATCTGTAAAGAGCTTTAATGCTTTTTCTTGAAGCTTAAATGTTGTTTTTTCAACCTCGCAAATAATATTTGTTTTGCCTATAAACAAATCTGGTATTGCCGCACTTGGACCCGAGTGTTCTGTTCCCGCAATAGGATGCATGGCTAAAAAATTTCTTCGCTTAGGATGATTTTCAACTACTTTACAAATATCTACCTTAGTTGAGCCTGCGTCTACAACCAATCCGCTATCCGAAATTTTATCTAAAATGCCAGGTAATAGTTTTACAGTTGCATCTACAGGAATAGATACAATAACCAAATCTGCATTTTCAATATCATCTAATGTGGCTTTTTTATCAATTAAATGAAGGGACAATGCTTCATTTAATGTTGATTCTTTTCTACTAATACCATGAATAATCGTGGCTGGATTATTCTTTTTTATATCAATAGCAAGGCTACCTCCTATTAAACCAACTCCTATTATATATATATTCTTCATACTTATGTTAATCTTGCTAATGCTTCTTCTAAAACTTCGGTTGGAGCACATAAAGAAAACCTTATATACCCTTCGCCTTGGCTCCCAAAAATGGTTCCAGGAGTAATAAAAATATGGTGCTCTTTAAGGATGATATCAATAAACGTTTCTGCACTAATACATGCCGGCAATTTAGCCCAAACAAAAAGCCCTGTAGCAGTTTTATCGTAGCTGCAGTTTAAAGCGTCTGCTAATTTCCAAACCAAATCTCGTCGTTGCTTATACACACTATTTAATGTAACAAACCACATTTCAGAACATTTTAAAGCTTCTATTGCTCCTTTTTGAATGCCATAAAACATCCCGGAATCCATATTACTTTTTACTTTTAAAACATTATTTATATGCTTATTATTTCCAACTAGCATACCAACACGCCAACCTGCCATATTAAAAGTTTTACTTAAAGAATTAAGCTCTAAACACACTTCTTTTGCTCCATCTACCTGTAATATACTTTGAGGCTCATTATTTAAGATAAAACTATAAGGGTTATCGTTTACAATTAAAATGTTATGACGTTTTGCAAAGGCTACTAAATCTTCAAACAAGTATTTATTAGGCTGTGCTCCTGTTGGCATATGCGGATAATTGACCCACATTAATTTTACTTTACTTAAATCTGTCGATGCCATTTTTTTTAAATCCGGCAACCAATCATTAGCTTCGTCCAAATCATAAAAAACAGGTTTTGCTCCTACTAATTTCGTTACCGATTGATAGGTAGGATATCCTGGATTAGGTATTAACACTTTGTCTCCTTCATTTAAATAGGCCATAGAGATGTGCATAATGCCTTCTTTACTTCCCATTAAAGGTAAAATCTCAGTATTTGCACTTAGGTTAACTAAAAAATGTTCTTTATAAAATTTAGCTATAGCGTCTCGTAGCTCTGGTAATCCCTGATAACTTTGATACTTATGTGCAGATGGGCTTAGCAAGCCTTCTGTTAAAGCATCAACAACCTTCTGTGGCGGCTGTAAATCCGGGCTACCAATCCCCAAATTAATAATAGGTTTTCCATTAGCAATCAGCAAATTAACCTCTCTTAATTTTTTTGAAAAGTAATATTCTTCAACGGTATGCAATCTGTTAGCTACTTCAATCATACCTTTGCATTTTTATATTCTCCAAGAACTTTAAACCCTTGCCCCATAATATCAATTATATTTTTTGCTTTTTTAAAATCTGTATAATCATTAAAAGTTACATCAACAAAAAACGCATACTTCCAAGGTGTTTCTACAATTGGTAAGGATTGTATTTTTGTTAAATTCATTTTGCAATCACTCATAACATTTAAAATGGCTGCTAAGCTCCCGCGTTTGTGATCGGTTTCAAACTTTATTGATGCTTTATTGATTTCACTTTCCGGCACTTCAGAATTTGTTCGCTTCACAATAGCAAAGCGTGTTTCGTTGTGCTTAATAGTTTGTATACTAGGCTTTAAAATATTGAGATTAAAAATCTCGGCTGCTTTTACACTTGCAATAGCCCCTATACCCTTCAATTGCTTTTCATGTATACGCTGTGCAACTTCGGCTGTATCTTTATCTTCTACAAGTTTTATATGCGGATGCTTTTTAAAAAATTCTTTACACTGTAATAATGCCATGGGATGCGAATACACTTCCTTTATATCTGATATATTCTGCTTTGCTAATGCCATCAAATTATGCTGAACATCCACATAATGCTCGCCAACCACATGCAGATTACAGCTATCTATTAAGGCATAATTAGGAATAATTGAGCCTGCAATAGAGTTTTCTAAAGCCATTATTGCCGCATCACATTCCTCTCCTATTAAGCTTTCTACCACACGATCAAAAGTTAAACACTCAATAGCCTCAACATCTTTATCAAAAAATTGTTGAGAAACGATATGATGAAACGATCCTTTTACACCTTGTATAGCTACTGTTTTTATCATATTCAAAAAAAAAGTCTCGATTTTCATCGAGACTCATATTAAATTTATAGTTATAAATTACATATACAACGCCTCGTTCCTTTTGCTAAAAAAGAAATAAAACCAGTTGTTAAAATATGTATAATACACTGTTGTTGTCATAATTACGTGGCTAAAGTAAATAATATTTTAAGAAATCAAAATACTATATAATTTTTTTTTCGGTTTTATTAAAAATTTTAAAGATTTTATAGTAAACCAACCTTTACATTATATAATTATTATTTTTGAACAAACTATTTAAATTATGTCTATTGAAGTTGAAGGAGTTTCGAAGCTTTATAAAAATCAAAAAGCATTAAATAACATATCTTTTAAGGTAGATAAACCTGAAATTGTTGGTTTTTTAGGTCCAAATGGCGCAGGAAAATCAACTATGATGAAAATATTAACCACATATATTGATGCCTCTAAAGGTTTAACGAAAGTAAACGGCTTTAATATTAACGAAAATGCAAAAAGTGTACAGCTAAGTGTTGGATACCTCCCAGAACACAATCCATTGTATTTAGACATGTATGTTAAGGAATATCTAGCCTTTAATACAAGCATTTATAAGGTAGCTAAAACACGCATAGATGATGTTATTGAACTTACCGGCTTAACCCCCGAAGCACATAAAAAAATTGGACAACTATCGAAAGGCTATAGACAACGAGTGGGTATAGCCAATGCGCTATTACACAATCCCGATGTTTTAATACTCGACGAACCCACAACAGGATTAGACCCTAATCAATTAATAGACATAAGAAACCTTATTAAAGCTCTAGGCAAAACTAAAACGGTATTTCTATCTACTCATATTATGCAAGAGGTAGAAGCCATGTGCGACCGCGTTATTATTATTAATAAAGGAGAAATTGTTGCAGATAAAAAGCTTTCCCAATTAAAAGCAGATAAAAAACAAACCGTTGTTGTAGAATTCGATTATCGGGTTGAAGATGCTTTTTTACTAAAACTTCCAAAAGTTGAAACCGTAATAAACACCTATGATTTTGTATACGAAATCACCTTTAATACCAATGAAGATATGCGCTCCTATGTTTTTGATTTTGCACATGACAATCAATTAAAAATTCTTCAACTAAATCAAAAACATGCCAGCTTAGAGCATATGTTTAGAGAATTAACAAGCCAGTAATACATAAATATATATTTTATTCTGTTATTTTATGCAAAGCATGATATTTATCATCTTTCCAAAAAGAAGCAATAAACTATCTTTGCAAAGCTAAAACAAAACACGAATGAGCAAAGGAATTTATGTCGCTACAATAGAACCCAACAGTGGTAAATCTGTTGCTGTACTTGGTTTAATGCGTATGCTTTTAGGCAAAACTGCTAAAGTAGGGTACTTTAGACCTATTATAGAAGACACGGAAGATGGTGAAATGGACAATCATATAAATACTGTTATTTCACATTTTGATATTGATATTAACTATAAAAAAACATTTGTTTATACCAGAAACGAAGTTCTAGCCTTATATAATCAAGGGAAATCTGGAGATGTTATTGACGAAATTATTAAAAAATACAAATACCTGGAAGAGCGCTTTGATTTTGTATTGGTTGAAGGCACCGATTTCTCACATGAAAACTCTAGCTTAGAATTAGATATTAATATTTTGATTTCTAAAAATTTAGGATTACCAGTTATTATAGTTTCTCAAGGAGACAGTAAAGATTTAAAGGAAATTGTAGACAATGTACAATTGGCACACGATACGTTTAAAGAAGACGTTGATGTACTATCTATAATGACTAACAAAGTTAATCCTGATTATATTTCAGACCTAAAAACAGAGTTAAAAAAACGCATTAACAGCAATACTGATATTAGTGTAATTCCAAAAATAAAAAGTCTAGCAAACCCAACTTTAAAAGAAATATTAAAAATGCTAGATGGCACTATTCTTTTTGGTAAAAACATGATTAACAATCAAATCGACAACTTTAGTGTTGGTGCCATGCAATTACGCAACTACTTAACACACTTAAAAGAAAACGCCCTAGTTATTACACCTGGTGATAGAGCTGATATTATTTTAGGAGCATTACAAGCCAATATTTCTAAAAATTACCCAAAAATATCTGGTATTATACTAACAGGCGGATTAATTCCTGAAGCTCCTATTTTAAAATTAATAGAAGGTTTATCAAGCGTTGTACCTATAATTAGTGCTAAAGAAGGCACCTTCTCGGTTACCAATTCCATTGGTAAGATAAAATCTAAGATTTACGCTGAGAATATTGATAAAATCACTACATCTATTGCTACATTTGAAAAGCATGTTAATACAGATAAACTGTCTAATGATCTAATTACATTCAAGTCTGATATATTTACCCCAAGAATGTTTCAGTATCATTTATTGCAACGTGCTTTAAAAGATAAGAAACACATTGTGCTTCCTGAAGGTTATGACGCACGGGTTTTAAGAGCCACATCAAGATTAATTAATGCTCAAGTGGTTGATATTACACTAATTGGTGAAGTTGATAAAATAAAGGAATGCATTGAGACATTTGATATTCCTCTAAACATTGAACATATAAATATTGTTTCTCCTCTTAAATCACCTCATTTTGAAGATTACGTAAACACATTTTATGAGCTCAGAAAACACAAAAATGTAAATCTGGATATGGCAAAAGACGCCATGACTGATGTCTCTTACTTTGCAACTATGATGATTTACAAAGGGCATGCAGATGGTATGGTTTCGGGAGCAGTACATACTACTCAGCACACATTAAGGCCAGCTTTACAATTTATAAAAACAAAACCTGGAGTTAATATTGTATCATCTGTGTTTTTTATGTGCTTAGAAGATCGTGTATCTATTTTTGGCGATTGTGCCATTAATCCAAACCCAAATGCCGAACAGTTATCTGAGATTGCTATATCATCGGCAAGAACAGCTCAAAATTTTGGTATTGCGCCTAAAGTAGCTATGCTTTCTTATTCGTCTGGTGCATCGGGTAAAGGTGAAGAAGTAGATAAAGTTAGAAAAGCTACTAATATTGCAAAAAAGCAAGCTCCTGATTTAAAAATTGAAGGCCCAATTCAGTATGATGCTGCAGTAGATATGCAGATAGGAAAAAGTAAACTTCCCAATTCTGATGTAGCAGGTCAGGCAAGTGTGCTTATTTTTCCAGATTTAAACACAGGTAATAATACTTATAAAGCGGTACAAAGAGAAACTGGGGCTTTAGCTATTGGTCCTATGCTACAAGGTCTTAATAAACCTGTAAACGATTTAAGCCGAGGCTGTACAGCAGATGATATATATAGTACCGTAATAATAACCGCCATACAAGCTCAAGATCTTTAATTTTATGCAAGTACTCGTCTTAAATTCTGGAAGCTCTTCTCTAAAATTTCAGTTATTTCAAATGCCTAAAGAAGTTATTCTTTGTTCTGGCTTAATTGAACGCATTGGATTTGAGGATGCTAAGTTTAAGTTTAAAACAGATAAAAATAATATTGAGATTATTGAAAATATCCCTAATCATAAAGTTGGTTTAGAGCTATTAGCTAAACAACTTTTACATAAAGATAATGGTATTATAAAATCGAATGAAGCTATTGGTATTGTTGGTCATCGTGTGGTTCACGGAGGTAAACACTTTAGTAATACAACAGAAATTAACGAAACTGTAAAAGAAAAAATAAAACAGCTTTCATCTTTAGCCCCTTTACACAATCCGCCTAATTTAGAAGGCATAGAAGTTGCCGAAGCTATTTTTCCAAAAGCAAAACAAGTAGCTGTTTTTGATACCGCATTTCATCAATCCATACCCAATTATGCCTATAAATATGCCATCCCTAACGATTTTTCTGAAAAACATAATATTCGCGTTTATGGGTTTCATGGCACAAGCCATAAATATGTTTCAGAAAAGGCTATAAACTATTTAGGTAAAAAGCATTCAAAAATCATAACCATCCATTTGGGTAATGGCTGTAGTATCACTGCCGTTAAAAATGGAAAGAGTATAGATCATTCTTTAGGGTTTTCGCCAGTTGGCGGGTTAATTATGGGAACACGCTCTGGTGATATCGATCCTTCAATTATCTTTTATTTAGCTGAAAAATATGATTATAGCTTGGCTGAAATAAACACGCTATTACAAAAGAAAAGTGGCATGTTTGGTTTAACCGGTTTTAGCGATTTAAGAGATATTGAAAACGAAGCCAAAAAGGGGAATAAAGTTTGCCAGCTAGCATTAGAAATGAATACATATCGTATAAAAAAATATATAGGAAGTTACGCGGCTATTTTAAATGGGTTAGATGCTATTGTATTTACTGCTGGTATTGGAGAAAACTCGCAGTTTATAAGACAACATGTTTGTAAAGATTTAGATTTTTTAGGTATTGAACTGGACTCTGAAAAAAATAGAAACCCCTCTAAAAACTTAAAAGAGATTAGTACAGAGACTTCTAAAGTTAAAGTTTTAGTTATTCCTACCAACGAAGAATTAGAAATAGCAAAGCAATCTGTAAATTTATTCGAAAATTAACCGGCCTTTATAAACCTCTTCCACTTCAACAATTGGTGGCCTATTTACCGAGATTACATTACCTGTGCCAGAAATTAATCCTTTTATCCCTAATTGCGGGTTTATAATCATATCGTTTGAGCTTCTATTCCAGATCTGAACGTTTTCAGCAATTAAATGCCTCCCTTCAAAACGTGATGTTCCTGCAGCGAATGTAATATTTAAACTATTCGTTTTTCCAGAAATAAAGCAATTCGATAAATTATTAAAAACCAGACTGAAAGAATTATTATCAATTTGAAGTCTAAAATTCCCGTTAGTAAAGGTATCTGGCACACCAAAATCTTCAGATAACACAGTTAAATTAGGGTAGGTTAACATCCCATCTGATCTCACATCATACTGTGTTGAACTCCGTATTTCAGCAATATTTGGAGAGGTTATATACACCTTCGTTATACCATAATTACGCACATAGTTACAGGTATTATTATCGGTTAGTGTTAGTTTTCTATCAATTACAATAGCCTCAACATCGTTTAATAAATTTTCTCCAGTTTCAATAACAACTTTTTGCGTTGCCCCTTCTTTTATTATTAATTCAATATCGCGATTAACTAATATTTTATCAAAAACATCAACACTAACTTCTTGTTGAATAATAGATCCTGTTTTTTGAAAACAGTCTCCGGCATTCTCACTATCGCAGGCAAAAATCAAAAACAGAACTGAAATATAAATTATTCTTTTCATGTGTTTATACCTATTATTTTTTAACGGTCACGAGCTCCCTTTTAATCATTTTATTGGATATCAGACCTCGTTATTAGTTTCATATTAAAACCAAGCTAACAACTTAACTTAAATTATTCTTCAATAGTATTTCCGTTTGCATCTAAAGGCAAAAAGGGATTAAAAGCAATTTCCCAAAGGTTTTCATCGGGGTCTGCAATGTAACTGCTATAACCTCCCCAAAACACTTCTTCTGGTTTTTTAATAATCTTTACGCCTTTAGCTTCCAATGTTTTAATTAATTCATCAACGTCTTCTCTTGTTCTTGTATTAAATGCTAAAGTGAATCCCTTAAACCCATTTCCTTCCGGATTAACCGTAGCATCTTCTGCTAACTTTTCTTTTGGATAGAGTGACAAAAGAATTCCGTTAAGCTGAAAAAAGGTAATGCCATCGTTACTCGACTTCATTTTTTTCCACCCAAACTTTTCTTCATAAAACCGAGAAGAAACTTTTAAATCATTTACTCCTAGCCCCACTATTGTTAGTCTTTGTTCCATAATATTTACAATCTTATACCTACTCCAAGTTCTACCGCTTCAGCTTTTGCTCCATGCGATTTTAATGTTAACGCTCCAAACCATCTATTATTTATATAACGCTTTAAACCTACTCTAAAATAAGTTCTTCCTTCAAAATCAAATGGATAATACACATAATATCCTAATTGGGTTATTAATGAGGTTTTATTTATAAATAACTCATGGCCTGCAAAAATACCTACTCGTTTATAATCCTCATTACCAGTTACATTTTCCCCAAGACCAGCTACACTTTGATAATAAATCAACTCTTTTAAAAAGTTTGAAAAAAACACATCTGTTCCAAACTGTAAAGCACTTTTATGGTTTATTCTTTTATCGGCATAAGCCGATAGAATATAAAAAGGAAACTGGCCACTCCCAACTACATCACTCTCATTTACACCACTTCTAAAAACTAAATTATATTTAATGGGTTGTGTAAATTTTTCATCCTTAGTTTCAGATAATGTTGTAATAAATTCTGGTTCTTCGTCATCCAAACTATAAGTAACCCCTATATTAAATGTTAACGAATTAATACTTGTATTGGGAGCCTTTACATTGGCATTAGAATAATGAATGAGTGAAAACCCTGCTTGAAGCCCAAAGTTACCTATAAGCCGTTCTTTTTTATAATTAAGCATCATATAAGTACTACTCATTAATTTAGAGCCAAAAGCAATGTTCCTGAAATTGTTAGTTTTATCGTATGGATTGTTAGTAAAAGCTAGCCCCTGACCAAGGCGAAACATGAGATTTCGCTTAAAAAAATAAAAATTATAATGCGCATATAATGAAGATACCGTTCCTAAAACATCATTTTTTAAATTTTGATACGCATAAGACACGCCATAGTCGGGATAATTATAGCGTTGTTCCCAATTGTTAAAGCCATAGGTTTTCTTATTCCAACTTAAAATATAGCCTTCAGGATGCCCTTTTATTAAATGAAGAATATCGTTATTATGCAACGCAATATTGCCTTTAAAATAACTAATATCTATATAGGAAGTATGCGTTTTTTCTTGAGAAAACAACACACTAGTTACTGTACAAAAAATACAGATTAATAATAATCTCATTAATAGATTTGCTTATATAACACCCATTTGATTATGAATGAGTATCGCAAAAGTAATAGATTATTTAAAATAACTGAGACGCAATAGCTTTTATATTATCACTTTTACCCATAGAATAATAATGAAGTACAGGCACACCGGCGTCTAACAATTCTTTAGATTGTTGTATACACCACTCTACACCAACTTGACGCACTTGTTTATTATCAGCACATTTTTCAACTTCGTTAATTAATATTTCGGGCAAGTCTATTTTAAACACCTGAGGTAATAATTGCAAATGGCGCTTTACTGCTATTGGTTTAATTCCCGGAATAATTGGTACATTAATCCCTTCTTTTTTAGCAGCATCAACAAATTCAAAGTATTTTTTGTTATCAAAAAACATTTGAGTAACTACATAATCGGCTCCAGCATCAACCTTTTCTTTTAAACGTTTTAAATCACTTTGCATTGAAGGAGACTCTAAATGTTTTTCCGGATAACCTGCAACTCCAATACAAAAATCTGCTTTATCATCAACGTCTAAAACCCCATGTAAATATTTACCTGAATTCAAATTCTGAATTTGGCTTACTAGCTGCGTCGCATAAGAGTGCCCCCCTTTTGTAGGTTTAAAATATTGCTCACCTTTCATAGCATCACCACGTAATGCCATCACATTATTAATACCTAAATAATGGCAATCTACCAATAAATATTCTGTCTCTTCTTTTGTAAACCCTCCGCACAACACATGTGGTACGGTGTCTACATTATACTTGTGCTTTATAGCGGCACAAATACCTAAGGTCCCAGGACGCATTCTGGTAATTTTTCTGTCGAATAAACCTTCTTTTTCTATATAAACAAATTCTTCTCTAGATGTTGTTACATCAATAAATGGTGGATTAAACTCCATCAACGGATCTATATTGTTGTACAATTCCTGAATATTTTTCCCCTTTTTAGGTGGAATAATTTCAAACGAAAACAAGGTCTTTCCATTTGCTTCTTTTATGTGATCTGTTACTTTCATAACTCGTTTTTGTCATTTCCACGAAGGTAGAAATCTTATTTATTTTAGTTTCTATATTTTCTTAGCCACAAGCTCACGAAGTGATTTTTTTTAAGGCTTTTAGTATCACCCAACACTTCAACTATACTCAA
Organism: Wocania sp.; assembly: GCA_965224845.1. Lineage (GTDB taxonomy): Bacteria > Bacteroidota > Bacteroidia > Flavobacteriales > Flavobacteriaceae > Wocania_A. The sequence goes on along the minus strand of CBDDAJ010000009.1, from coordinate 118,469 downwards.
TGCCAGTGGTCGTGCTTTTCTCTATATCTTTTTTAAAGCTTCCCTTCGATATCTTCAACCAAAAAATATTTTGGCTTCGATAGGCTCAAAAAAGGATGCCGTTGCATTACTAACGCAAACTAAACTAACCGCTTTTTTAGTTCTTCAAAAGTTTCCTGGTACTCCCAATAAATCCATCTTCCATCAATATAATCTGTTAAGATATACTTTTCACTAACAGATTTGATTCTAGAAACTGCCACAATTTTTTTTGAAAAACCGCTGGTTGTTACTTCTTCGGTTACCTCTTTATTATTAGCATCATATCCATGGCTAATAATATGGTTCCCCAAGGTTAATTCTATATATTTTGATTTCATTTATTTTTCTCTAAGCTTTTAAAAAATAAGCAACCCCTAAAGCTATTAATGCTAACACAAAGAATTGTATAAAAAATCTAATCTCAATTTTGTACTTTTTCATTTTTACTCTATTTAGACTACAAATGTCTAATTTTGTTTGCCTCTATTTATTAGTAGAAATAAAAGAAATTGTTAATTTTAAAATTCATTTCTAATGGCTTGCTATATTAGGGTGCAACCATTTTCTAGCTTTGTCTTTAGTAATTCCTTTTCGTATAGCATAATCTGCTATTTGATCATCAGTAATTTTACCTAAACCAAAATATTTAGCCTCCGGATTTGCAAAATAATACCCAGAAACGGCTGCTGCCGGCCACATGGCTAAACTTTCGGTTAGTTTTACATCAATTAATTTTTCAACATCTAACAGGGCCCAAATAGTTTCTTTTTCTAAATGATCTGGACATGCCGGATAACCTGGTGCTGGCCGAATGCCTTTATAGCTCTCTTTAATTAAGTCCTGATTCGTTAAATTTTCACCTTCTGCATATCCCCAGTGCTTTATTCTTATTTGCTTATGTAAATATTCTGCAAAGGCCTCAGCAAAACGGTCGGCTATGGCTTGTGCCATAATAGCATTATAATCGTCGTCTTTCTTTTTATAAAAATTTGCTAACTCCTGGGCTCCAAAAATACCTACACAAAACGCTCCCATATAATCTGTTTTACCAGAATCTTTTGGGGCAACAAAATCTGCCAATGCCATATTTGGAATCCCATCACGCTTTTTTAATTGCTGGCGGAGTGTTCTAAAAACAGCTATTTCTTTTCCCTTTTTCTGTATCGAAATATCATCTTCATTTATGGTGTTAGCTTCAAAAAGCCCAAACACGGCTTTAGGTTTTAGTAATTGCTTCGCTACTATTTGCTGAATCATTTCTTGAGCATCTTCGTATAGTTGCGTAGCCTGTTCTCCTACAACCTCATCCTTTAGAATATCCGGGAATTTACCGTGTAAATCCCAGCTTCTAAAAAACGGACTCCAATCTATAAATGGTAATAATGCTTTTAAGCTTAGTTGCTTTAAAACTTGTACTCCTAGCTCTTTAGGCTTAACAATTCCGGCAGACTCCCAATCAATTTTAAATTTTCTATTTCTAGCTTCATCCAAAGAAATATATGATTTCTCTTTGCCTCGCTTCAAGAATTTATTGCGAAATTCATCATAATCCTTTTTAAGTTTTGCCGTGTATTCGTGTGCGGTTTTTTTATTTAACAAATCACCAACTACAGTTACTGCTCTTGAGGCATCATTAACATGCACAACAGCATTTTTATATTCTGTATCAATCTTAACTGCAGTATGCGCTTTAGAAGTTGTGGCACCCCCAATTAACAATGGCACTTTAAAATTCTGCCGTTCCATTTCCTTGGCTAAATATACCATTTCATCTAACGATGGCGTTATTAAACCAGACAGCCCAATAACATCTACATTTTCTTTTTTGGCAGTTTCAATAATTTTTTCAGGAGGCACCATTACCCCTAAATCAACTATTTCATAATTATTACAACCCAAAACAACACTTACAATATTTTTTCCAATATCATGCACATCGCCTTTTACAGTTGCCATTAATACTTTACCTAAAGCTTTTTGCTCTGCTCCTTTTTCTGCCTCTATAAACGGATTTAAATAGGCTACCGCTTTTTTCATAACCCGTGCCGACTTTACCACTTGGGGCAAGAACATCTTTCCAGCTCCAAACAAGTCACCAACCACGTTCATCCCAATCATTAAATGCCCCTCAATAACTTCAATAGGTTTTTCTGCTTGCTGCCTAGCCTCTTCTACATCCTCTACAATAAAAGCATCTAAGCCTTTTACTAAGGCATGGGTGATTCTTTCCTGAAGTGAATTTTCCCGCCATGATAAATCTGCTTTTTTTTCGGCCTTAGTTCCTTTAACGGTTTCTGCAAAATCTAATAAGCGTTCAGTTGCATCATCACGTCTATCTAAAATAACATCTTCTACATGCTCTAACAGGTCTTTAGGAATATCATCATAAACTTCTAACATTGCTGGGTTTACAATACCTATATTCATCCCATTTTGAATCGCATAATATAAAAACACAGAATGCATCGCTTCACGAACGACATTGTTCCCTCTAAAAGAAAACGATACATTACTTACCCCGCCACTCACACTTACATTTTCCAGGTTTTGGCGAACCCATTTAGTTGCTTCAATAAAATCAATTGCATTTTTTCGATGTTCTTCCATTCCAGTCGCCACAGGAAATATATTTAAATCGAATATAATATCTTCTGAAGGAAAGCCTACTTTATCTACTAAAATGCGATATGAGCGCTCTGCAATTTCTATACGTCTTTCATAATTATCTGCTTGCCCTACTTCATCAAAAGCCATAACAATTACGGCTGCTCCATAACGTTTAATCTGCTTAGCTTCCCATATAAATTTTTCTTCTCCTTCCTTTAAAGAAATAGAATTTACAACACATTTACCTTGTACCACTTGAAGCCCTGCCTCTATAATTTCCCATTTAGAACTGTCTATCATTATAGGTACACGGCAAATATCAGGTTCAGCAGCAATTAGATTTAGAAAACGAACCATAGATTCCTTTCCATCAATCAAACCATCATCCATATTAATGTCGATAATTTGTGCGCCACCATCTACCTGATGACGAGCAATATCTAAAGCTTCATCAAATTTTTCTTCTTTTATTAATCGAAGAAATTTTCTTGACCCAGCGACATTAGTTCGCTCTCCAACGTTTATGAAGTTGCTATTCTCATTTAGAATTAATGGTTCTAAACCAGATAGTTTCATGTATTTACTTTGATTAATAGCTACTCGTTTTTGGTTATTAGGTGTACTCATACTTATAATTTCTTGTAATAGTTGATAAATCCGTTCAGCAACTTTTTACAAGTTTCTATTTGTGATAATACTTTGTTTAATTTTTCTTCAGAAATAAAATTCAAATCGTTTGAAAGATATAACTGAGTTTCTAATCCATACAAAGAACTTCTTGATATATATAAAAAACGAATATTGTCTTTTGGTGTTTGTCTTCCACATCCTTCAGCAGCATTAGATGGAACGGCAACTAAACACCTTCTAATTTGGCTTGTAACTCCGTACATGTCTTCTTTTGGAAAATCATTGGTTATCAGATATACTAGATTTACTAGTTTTCTAGCTTTAATCCAAACATCTGATTCTATAAATGATTTCATTTTTTACTTTTTAATAGTATCTATTAACAATCAACTAATAACTACAAATAATGTTCTACTGTTGGAAAAGGTTCATAAAAATGATGTAACAAAGCCTTCCATTGTTGGTATTGCTCTGATTTTCTGAACCCTATTTCATGATCTTCAATCGTTTCCCAATTCACTAACAATATATACTTATTGTCTTGCTCTACACATTTTTTTAATTGATGCGAAACATAACCTGTCATTGATAAAATGATGCGTTCTGCTTTTTGAAAATTTGCTTCAAAAGCTTCAGAAAGTCCTTCTTTTATATGTAATATGGCTACTTCTAATATCATTTCTTTATATAATGAAACCTTACAGCTGCGCTCAAGGTAATAGTTTTTCTCAATTTAATGTGATGCTGAAACAAGTTCAGCATGACGACGTGGTTTATATTTAGCTGCAATATTAGCTATAACCCTTATATGCTCTGGCGATGTTCCACAGCATCCTCCAATAATGTTAATCAAATTCTTTTTTAAATACTCTTCTATTTGAGCTCCCATTTCCTCAGGTGTTTCATCATATTCACCAAAAGCATTTGGCAAGCCCGCATTAGGATGGGCAGAAATAGCAAAATCTGTTTTTGAAGCAATAGCCTCTAAATGGGGCTGTAATAAATTAGCTCCCAAGGCGCAATTAAATCCAATAGACAATAATGGAATATGAGATACCGAAATTAAAAAAGCTTCAGCAGTTTGCCCAGATAATGTTCTTCCTGAGGCATCTGTTATAGTACCACTTAGCATAGTAGGAACATCAATATGTCGTTCTTCTTTTACTTCTTCAATAGCAAATAAGGCTGCTTTAGCATTTAAAGTGTCAAAAACCGTTTCTACCAATAAAATATCAACACCTCCATCAATTAAGGCCTCTACCTGTTGCTTATATGCTACACGCAATTCATCAAAGGTTACTGCTCTATACCCTGGGTCGTTAACATCTGGCGACATGCTTGCAGTACGATTAGTTGGCCCTATTGAACCTGCAACAAAACGGGGTTTATGTGGTTCTTTAACAGTAAACTCATCAGCTACTTCTTTAGCAATCTTGGCAGACTCATAATTTAATTCATATACCAAATCTTCCATTTGATAGTCTGCCATAGCTATAGTTGTTCCCGAAAAGGTATTGGTTTCAACAATATCGGCTCCTGCTTCAAAATATTTGGCATGAATTGTTTTTATAGCCTCTGGCTGGGTAATAGACAAAAGATCATTATTGCCTTGTAATGGTGTTGGGTAATTTTTAAAACGCTCGCCTCTAAAGTCTTCTTCTGTAAATTTATAGGCTTGTAACATGGTTCCCATAGCACCATCGAGTACCAGAATACGTTGTTTTAAAGCTTGTTGTATGTTTGACATTTGATATTATTTATATCTATATGTCATCAAGAAAAGTTGTGAAACACTTTTCGTTATCTTTCTAATAATCTATAAAACTATTAGTAGAATTTAGCACCTTCTTTAAAAGTTAAAGGGTTGCCAAGGCTTCAACGGGTCTATTCCCTCTGCCTTTCTTGATAACATTAATACGTTTATGAACTGCAGCAAAAATAGCAACTATATTTTTGTTATCACAATAAATAATAAAAAAAAGTCTTTTTATTCAAATAAAGTAGACGACAAATAACGATCGCCTCTATCGCAAATAATGGCTACAATGATGCCTTCATTAATAGAATTAGCAACTTGTAACGCACAGTATACCGCTCCTCCGCTACTCATTCCTGCAAAAACGCCTTCTTCTTTTGCTAATTGCTGTGTCATTGTTTTAGCCTCATCCTGTGACACTTCTATAACTTTATCAACTTTAGCTTTACTAAAAATTGTTGGAACATAATCTGGCGACCACTTTCTAATACCTGGGATTCTTGAACCATCGGCAGGTTGAGCGCCTACAATAGTAATATTTTTATTTTTTTCTTTTAAATATGTAGAAACACCTGTAATAGTTCCAGTGGTTCCCATAGCAGATACAAAATGTGTAATCTTACCTGCTGTAGCTTCCCAAATTTCTGGTCCCGTAGCTTTGTAATGTGCTTTCCAATTATCATCATTTTCAAATTGGTTAAGTAATACATAACCTTTTTCATCTCTAAGTTGAAATGCCAGATCGCGAGAGCCTTCTATACCAATATCTGCAGGTGTTAAAATAACCTCTGCGCCATAAGCTCGCATGGTTTTTACACGCTCTTCGGTTGAGTTTTCCGGCATTATTAAAACCATATTCAACCCTAACAACTTCGATATAAAAGCAAGTGCTATCCCTGTGTTTCCGCTTGTAGCTTCAACCAAAGTTCCTCCTTTTTTTATATCACCTCGCTTTAAGGCCTCATTAATCATGTTAAAGGCAGGCCTGTCTTTTACACTCCCTCCAGGGTTATTGCCTTCTAATTTAAGAAACAATCTCACGTCTTTCTTGGAAACTAAATGTGTAGCTTCAATTAAAGGGGTGTTACCAATTTGATCTAATATAGATTTACCTAATGCCATTCTTTTTAGGTCTTATTTTAATTTCTGTTTGATAAGTAACTAATGAGTTTTCCGGAACCGATTGTGTTATCCAAACATTGGCTCCAATAATACTATTAGCTCCAATAACGATGTCGCCTCCCAAAATAGTAGCATTAGCATAAATGGTTACATTTTCTTCAATGGTTGGATGCCTTTTGGTTGAAGCGAGGTCTTTACTCACCTGAATACCACCAAGTGTAACCCCTTGATAAATTTTAACATGATCTTTTATAATCGATGTTTCGCCAATTACTATACCTGTACCATGATCAATATAAAACGATTCGCCAATTTTAGCTCCCGGGTGAATATCAATTCCTGTTATACCATGAATATATTCGCTCATCATTCTTGGCAGAATGCGAATATTCAATTTATATAGTGTATGACTTAATCTATAAACTGAAATAGCGTTAAAACCTGGGTAAGCCAAATAGATTTCTTCTAAACAAGATGACGCAGGGTCATTACACTCAAAAGCAATAGCGTCTTTATCTAACGCTTTTCTAATCTCTGGTAATTGTGCTTTGAAGGTATTCCACTTTTCCTGTCCGTCTTCAACAGAAAGCTTCAAAAGAATTTTTAAGAATGTGGTTTCTAAATATTCGGCATGGGCTTGTTCTTGTTGTTCGTCAAACAAAGCATAAAACAACCTTTTAGTAAACGTTTTAACTGTATCTTTAAGGCAAACGTTATAGCTTTTCATGTACTTATATCTATTGTTCTTTAATGGTCATACATCGACTGCGCTCAGTACAGACTTGTAACATCCATAATAATCATTTCGCTGTATGACAAAATTTTCAGTTACGAGTGTTTCATTTTTTATTACTGCTGAATGGCTTGTACTACAGCCTTTGGTGCCTCTTTACGTGTACCATCAAAACCATCAATGCCGCTAACTGTGGTATACTTTAATACATATTTTTTGCCTGGGTTGATAATTCTATAAGCTGCTTGACACATTAAAGTCGCTTCATGAAAACCACAAAGAATTAACTTTAACTTTTCTGGATAGGTATTAACATCGCCTATAGCAAAAATACCTGGAATATTGGTTTGATAATTCAACGTATTATCAACTTTTATAGCATTCTTTTCAATTTCTAACCCCCAGTTTCCAATAGGTCCTAGTTTTGGAGATAAACCAAATAAAGGAATAAAATGATCTGTTTCTATTTTAGTTTCTTCACCATCTTTAACATAGGTAACCCCTTCAATTTTATCTTCTCCATGCAACTCTTTAACTTCTGCTGGTGTAATTAAATTGATTTTATTTAAAAGCGTTAGCTCTCTTACTTTTTCTACAGAATCTAATGCGCCTCTAAACTCATTTCTTCTGTGAATTAAAGTAACTTCTGAAGCAACATCTGTTAAGAAGATAGACCAGTCTAAAGCAGAATCTCCTCCACCAGAGATTACCACTTTTTTACCTCTATAAAATTCCGGATCTTTAATAATGTATTCAACGCCTTTATCCTCGTAATCAGCTATACCTTCAATAGCTGGTTTTCTAGGCTCAAAAGACCCCAAACCTCCTGCTATAGCTACAACTGGCGCTTGGTGTTTAGTGCCTTTATTAGTTGTAACAATAAAAGACCCATCTTCTTGTTTTTCAATAGTTTCAGCACGTTCTCCAAGAGTAAACCCAGGTTCAAACTGTTTGCCTTGCTCTAGTAAGTTTTTAGTTAAATCGCCAGCTAAAATTTCTGGAAAACCTGGAATATCATAAATTGGCTTTTTGGGGTATATTTCAGAGCATTGTCCTCCCGGTTGTGGTAATGCATCAATTAAATGACATTTTAGCTTTAGTAATCCAGCTTCAAAAACCGTAAATAACCCTGTTGGTCCAGCTCCTATTATAAGTATATCTGTTTTAATCATTTCTACAATTCTTATTTAGCAATTAATCCTTTGGTGAATTCGTTTAGCGTTTCTACTTTTTGCTCGAAATCTCCTTTTATTGTTTTTCTATATTCGTTTAAGTTTTTAACTAAATCGTCTACATTTTCCGGAATTACATCCTCAAAAAATTGACGCAATCGTTTCGCTGTTGTTGGCGATTTTCCGTTTGTAGAAATTGCCACTTTTACGTTGCCTTTTGTTACTATTCCTCCCATATAAAAATCACAATATGGTGGATTATCGGCGACATTAACTAAAATGCTTCTTTTTCTACAGTGCTTATAAACCTTTATATTCACTTGAGGAACATTAGTCGTAGCTACAACAATATGCTTTCCTTTTAAATATTGCTTACTATAAACATCGTTTATTAGCGTAACATCTCCTTGCTTAGACAAAGATATGGTATCTTCTCTAAACATAGGTGATACAATTGTTACACAAGCATCTGGACTTGATTTCAATAGAAATCTCAGCTTCTCTTCTGCCACATAACCACCACCTACAATGAGTATGCTTAAGTGCTGTGCTTTTAAAAAAATGGGATATAAATTATTTCTTTCCATAAGCTAAGCCCTTACATAATCTTTATAAATAGAATTTAAAACTACACGCTCTTTTACCACATCTCCAATAACAATAATCGCTGGAGAAGACAATTGCTTTTCTTTAACCACTTTACTTATGTTACTAATAGTTCCTAGTCCAAATTTCTCATTTTCAGTAGTCCCATTTTGAATAATAGCCACAGCTGTATTTTGTTTGTTTTCTGCTGAAAACACCTCAACAATTTCATTGAGTTTACTCATACCCATAAGAATAACAACTGTTGCTGACGATTTAGCAGCTAAAGCCACATCTCCTGATAGTTGGTGTTTTTTTGTAGTTCCGGTAATGACCCAAAAACTTTCCGAAGCGCCTCTTTTGGTAAGTGGTATGCCTTGATATGCAGGAACGGCAATAGCTGATGTAATTCCCGGAACGACAAAAGTTTCTAAACCAAATTGTTGTGCATAATCAATTTCTTCAGCACCACGTCCAAAAATAAATGGATCGCCTCCTTTTAAACGCACTACATGTCCGTGAGATTTCGCTCTGCTTACAATAAGCTCGTTTATTTGGATTTGCTGATACGCATAGCACCCTTTACGCTTACCAACATAAATAAGCTCTGTATCCTTTGAAGCATATTTAAGAAGTTCCTCATTTATAAGGGCATCATATAAAATAACATTGGCAGATTCTATCGCTTTAATTGCTTTAAGTGTTATTAAATCTACATCTCCTGGTCCTGCACCTACAACGGTTAATCTTGGAATATTCATCTCAATTTTAAACAGCTTTTTTTCTAAGTTGATTTGTTTCAGTTTCTCTATAAGTTCTTACTTTATCTAAAAACTGATTTGCATTTTCAATATATTTTGATGCAAACGCTTTTGTTGGTGCATGCTTTTTTATTTGATAGATCAATGCTGAAAAGTCTACGCCTAAATCAATTCTTCCGCTAGCTACAAACAACTCATCAAACTGACTTACAATTCCTGCATGTGTATTGGTTTTTTTGTTCTCAGCTAATAACAGTGCTTTTGCAGAATTAACTAAAGAGCTATAAGCGTGATAAATAGCACTTGAATACACTTTATCAGCAAAAGATTTTTTAGCATTTTCAATCTTCTCCTCACTCTCTAAAAACAACGTTGCGATTAAATCTATTACCACTCCTGCACATTCACCAATACCAATTTCCTTTACATATTTTTCTGTTTCGCCCCAATCAATAAAATCGTCTTGTGTTAAATTTGAAACATCTGAAAGATCTGTTAAGAAATCATAAAAATATTTTTCTCCTTTTTCTTTATAATACTCTACAAATGGTTTCCCATTGGCATTATTTTCAAAATCATTTAAAATTCTACGTAAGGCTTCTGGTCCTCTTTTACTAGGTACCTTAACCACTTTATCGGCAAAAACACCATTTCCATCACCCAAATTACCTCCACCTAATAGTACTTGCAGCGCAGGTGCTACTAATTTATCTGGTGTACGAACAGACATGCCTTGAAAACCAATGTTTGCCATATTATGCTGTCCGCAGGCATTCATACAACCACTAATCTTTATAACTAAGTCTTCGTTTTTTAAATACTGAGGGTATTCTGTTTTTATAACACGTTCCAATTCATCTGCAATTCCTGTACTACTTGCAATGCCCAAATTACAAGTATCTGTTCCTGGGCAAGCCGTAATATCTACCGCTTTATTATAGCCTACTTCAACAAATCCTAACTTTTCTAATTCTGTATAGAAAAACCCTAAAAGTTCTTCTTTTACAAATGGAATTAAAATATTTTGACGCAGTGTTAAACGAATTTCTCCTGCAGCGTATTTCTCAACCAAATCAGCTAATAATCTTGCTTTATCTGTATAGAAATCGCCAAGTAAAACCTTAATACCTATAGCAACATACCCTTTTTGCTTTTGAGGAATAATATTTGTTGCTTTCCAAAGCTTAAAAGCTTCTTTATCTTTTATTTCAACTTGTGGTGCTTCTATACTTACTGGTTTAGAAGCCACATAAGCATCTGCATCAATTTTTACCGATTTAAATTCAATAGCATTTTGCTCTTCTTCAACTAAAGCTTTAAAAGCATCTAATCCAATATCTTTTAAAAGAAATTTCATTCTCGCTTTAGCTCTACTTTTCCGTTCTCCATGACGATCAAATATTCTTAACACGCCTTCCATTACAGGAATGATTTTATCTGAAGGCAAAAATTCGTATAACACATCGGCATGCCGAGGTTGAGAACCTAATCCACCAGCTAGCATGACTTTAAAACCACGAATACCATTTTCAATTTTTGCAATAAATCCTAAATCGTGCATGTACGACAAACCCGTATCTTCATCTGAAGAAGAGAAAGACACTTTAAACTTGCGTCCCATTTCCTGACAAATAGGGTTTCTCAAAAAGAACTTGAATAAAGCATCAGCATAAGGCGATACATCAAATGGTTCGTTTATATCTATCCCTGCTGTTTCACTAGCGGTAACATTTCTTACTGTATTACCGCATGCTTCACGTAAAGTAACATCGTCTCGCTCTAATTCTGCCCAAAGCTCGGGTGTTCTATTTAAATCGACATAATGAATTTGAATATCCTGACGTGTTGTAATATGCAACCGACCTCGAGAATATTCATCTGAAACATCAGAAATTCTATGTAATTGATTACTCAATACTTTTCCATAAGGTAGTTTTATGCGAATCATTTGTACGCCTTCTTGACGCTGACCGTAAACACCACGTGCTAAACGAAGACTTCTAAATTTTTCTTCATCTATTTTTCCATTATTAAAAAGCTCTATTTTATTAGCTAATTCAATAATATCCCTTTCAACAACTGGATTTTCTATTTCTGTTCTAAAACTTTGCATGAGTTATCCTAACCTCCCAAAAAGAAGGAATTTTTTAGTGTTTAATTGTGTGTTTATTACTGAATAAAGCCTGCTCCTACAGTATTATTAGATTGCGAATCAATAATTATAAAAGATCCGTTTGTTCTATGATTTTTAAACTGGTCGTAAAAAATAGGTTTGTTTAATTTAAAGCTTACTGAAGCTATATCATTCATTCCTAAACCATTCACATTTTCTTCAATCCCCGAGTAATCTGGGTTTATTTTATGATGAATTCGATCTACTTTCGCCAGCACTTTATTTATACCATGTTGAACTACATATTTTTTACCAGCTGTTAATTGTGCAGAATCCATCCAACATACATTGGCTGTAAATTGTTTTTCAATAGTTGGTAAGTCGCCCTCTTTAACAATCATATCGCCTCGACTTACATTAATATCATTTTCTAAAGTGATAGTAACCGATGAACGTCTTGAAGCTGTTTCATATTTCTCGTCGTAGAAATAGATATCCTTTATTTTTGATTTTGTTTGAGAGGGTAACACTACTATATCGTCACCAACACTTAAATTACCGCCATAAACTTTACCTGCATAGCCTCTATAATCATGAAACTCTTCAGTTTTAGGGCGAATTACATATTGTACTGGGAAACGCGGCGTTCCAATATTAAATATATCTGCTTTATCAATTTTCTCTAAATGTTCTAATAAAGTTTCACCTTTATACCAAGACATCTTATCTGTTTTGTTTACAACATTATCGCCCTTTAAAGCACTTACCGGAATGAATGTAATTTTCTGGTCTTGATAATCTCTCTTACTCATCAACTCTTCAAAGTCTGCTTTTATTTTATTGTAAACATCTTCAGAATAATCAACCAAATCCATTTTATTTATGGCAACCACTACATCTTTAATTCTTAATAAATTGTTGATAAAGAAATGACGATTGGTTTGCTCAATCACACCTTTTCTGGCATCAATTAAAATGATGGAAGCTTGCGATGTTGATGCTCCGGTAACCATATTTCTTGTATACTCAACATGCCCAGGGGTATCGGCAATAATGTAACTTTTTTTAGCTGTCGAAAAATATATGTGAGCCACATCTATAGTTATTCCTTGTTCTCTTTCGGCAACCAAACCATCAGTTGCCAGCGAAAAATCTAAGTAATCGTAACCTCTTTGTTTACTTGTTTTTTCAATAGCTTCAAGCTTATCGGTGGTTAAAGATTTTGTGTCGTAAAGAATGCGCCCTATTAACGTACTTTTCCCGTCATCTACACTTCCTGCTGTTGCAATTTTTAATACTTCCATGCTTTATAGCTGTTTGCCTTTAGCTCTTAGCTGTTGGCTTGTTTAATATTCTATTTATTTTTTTATTTTATTTTCAGCTAATAGCTAGTTGCTATAAGCCAATGGCTAAATTTGCAATAGCAAATTTTAAAAATACCCTTGTTGTTTTCGTTTTTCCATAGCGGCTTCAGAACGTTTATCGTCTATACGTGCACCACGTTCAGAAATGGTGCTTTCTCTAATTTCCTGAACCACAGTTGCTATATCTGCTGCATCTGATAAAACCGCTGCTGTACAACTCATGTCTCCAACGGTTCTAAACCTAACAGTACGCTCTAAAACTTCTTCATCTTCATCTCTAAAAACAACGCCATCTTCGGCAGACCATATCAATCCGTCTCTTAAAAATGTTGCTCTTGTATGTGCAAAATAGATGGATGGAATTTCAATATTTTCTTTTTCTATGTATGACCAAACATCCAGTTCTGTCCAGTTTGAAATTGGGAACACACGCACATTTTGTCCATGATCAATAGCGCCATTTAACATATCGAACAATTCTGGTCTTTGATTTTTTTCATCCCATTGCCCAAAATCATCACGCACAGAAAAAACACGTTCCTTAGCTCTTGCTTTTTCTTCATCTCTACGTGCACCACCAATACATGCATCAAATTTAAATTCTTCAATGGCATCTAAAAGTGTTGTGGTTTGTAACATGTTTCTACTTGCATAACGTCCAGATTCTTCTTTTACTTTTCCTTGATCAATAGAATCTTGAACATTTCTAACAATCAATTCTAAACCAAGCTCTTTAACCAATCGATCTCTAAATTCTATAGTCTCAGGAAAGTTATGACCTGTATCTATATGCATTAAAGGAAATGGAATTTTAGCTGGATAAAACGCTTTTACAGCTAGCCTTACTAAAGTAATGGAGTCTTTTCCTCCAGAAAATAACAGCACTGGCTTTTCAAATTGTGCTGCCACCTCCCTCATGATGTAAATGGCTTCATTTTCAAGTGAATTGATATGTGATGTGTCTTTATTCATTTTAATATTTTTTTCATTTGCTACAAATTCACAAATGTTCTTCTAATAATTTTTAATATATACTGAAACTGATTACTGCAAACTATTAAGCGTGTAAACCACACTCTCTGTTCTCTAATGCTTTTGTTGGATCGAAATATTTAAACTCGTTTGGCAAGTTATTGTCGCGTAAATAAAGGTCTAACTTTTCATCAGACCAATAGTAAAACGGACTTACTTTTAGTATACCATCTTTACTTAAACTAAAAATTCCGATGCTGTTTCTAAATGCTGTTTGCCCTTGTCTCAAGTTTGTAAACCATACTTTTGGTTTATGCTCATCCATAGCACGTTTAAAAGGCTCAAGTTTTACTTGTTCTGTGAACAATGCATGCTCAGGAGCATCAATACTTGGTATTCCTAATACCACATCGCGATGCGCCGATGTTTGCTTAGGCACGTATAGAAATACATTTAAATCTAAATCTTTTATTACTTGCTCTGCGTGTTTGTAGGTTTGCGGGGTATTATAACCTGTATCGCACCAAACCACAGGAACTTTAGATTCTGCTTTACTTACTGCATGCAAAATAGCAGCTTCATAGGGTCTGAAATTAGTAGTTACTACGACCTCTTTATTAAGCGCAAAAGCTTTTTCAATAATTTCAGAAGGTGAGGCACTTTTATATTGCTCGTTTAGAGCTTTTATTTGATTTGTATCTATCATTACTTTCCCCATTTTATTTTATTCCATGCTCGTTCATGAAAGAAGTACAATATCATCTTCGACACAAACTCTACTGATGCAATAGCCGCAGCTGTTTTAACTTCGCCAACTATAATCCATGATAACACTAAAGTGTCTAAGGTTCCTATAACCCTCCAGCTAATTGTTTTTGCTAAACTGCGCTTTACTTTTTCAGCAGGCTGTTCATCAGTTTTTGATATTTTTTCTCCAGAAGGATTATTAATATCAATCACTTTCACTTCCTTATTATTTCTATTTAAAACAGCATCAATAATCATTTTAAATTTGTTTTTATATTATTCCTATCGATTTAATAGGAAATACAAATGTAAAACATATTTCTACATATAAAACATATTTAACAACTTTTTAGAATAATGGAATATTTTAAGGATAAACAGAAGAAAAGAGCAAGAAAATCTATATTTATTGTAAAATTCTCAGTGCTAATGGCTTGATAAATCGGCTAAAGTGGTATTTCGGAAAACTTGAAGCGTATTATCACGTACTTGAATCATGAGTTTATGTACACTACATAAATTTTCATCAGGGCAATCATCGCATTTTTCATAAAAATTTAAACTCACACAAGGCACCATAGCAATAGGCCCTTCAAGAACACGCATAACATCGGTCATTTTAATTTCTGCTGGTTCTTGTCTTAAGTAATACCCACCATGCTTGCCTTTTTTTGAACCTAAAATGCCAGATTTTCTGAGGGTAAGCAATATACTTTCTAAAAATTTTTGAGGAATGTTTTCACTTTCAGCAATATCACCAACACGTACAGGCATATCGGTTTCACTTCTAGCTATAAAGGTTAATGCTTTGAGTCCGTATTTTGTTTTTTTAGATAGCATGCTGCTAATATAAAATAATTAACCTACCTGTTGTGCATTTTGATAAAATTCTGTCAATTCGAGTGAATTTTACGATTGAAATGAGCAAAATTTGTATCGAGAATAAGAATTTTTGCTTATTAACTAGTTCTCGATACAATTTTTCGTGCCTCAAAATCACTCGAACTGACATATAGTTACTATTTCGATCAAAATGCACAACGGGTTTAACCTATATATTATTATAAAACTTACAGCAGTGAATATATAAAAAATACAATCGATTGCATTTTTTTGTATCTTTGGTTTGATCTTAAAAAGTTATGTTCAAAAGAATATTTGTAAAATACATTTTATGAAAAAAATCAAACGCTTTACTACGCTTCTTTTTATAGTAGCTATTACTTTAAGTTGTAAAAAAGAAGCTCCATCTCTTAATTTGAATGATACTGATGCTATTATTGAAAATACAGAAGTGCAATATACATTACTTTATGAATCTATAAAGCCAAAACTCAAAAGTAAAAACTTTATTCCAAGAACTATAAACGATAATGGAAAGGCAGCTTTAGTTAATATTTATGATTGGACTAGTGGGTTCTATGCTGGGTCTCTTTGGTACTTAAACTTTTTAACCGATAACCCTAAGTGGGAAGAACGCGCTTTAGAATACACAAAAGAATTAGATTCAATACAATATTGGGGTGGAAATCATGATGTTGGTTTCATTATTGAATGCTCTTATGGCAATGCCTTAAAAAAAACAGCTTCAAACGCATTTGATAGCGTTATAGTACAAACAGCCAAATCATTATCAACCCGTTTTCACCCAAAAGCTGGAATCATTCAGTCTTGGGATTCTAATAAAAAATGGAACTGCCCGGTAATTATTGATAATATGATGAATCTGGAATTATTATTTCATGCCACTAAAATTAGTACAGATTCAACATATTATAATATTGCAGTTTCTCATGCCAATAAAACATTAGAAAACCATTTTAGATCAGACAATAGCTCTTACCATGTCCTTAATTATGATGTAGATACTGCTGAAATTTTAAACCGGAATACACACCAAGGGCTTTCAGATAGTTCTGCCTGGGCAAGAGGACAAGCTTGGGGTTTATACGGGTTCACTGTATGCTATAGAGAAACAAAAGATTCTAAATACTTAAATCAAGCGATAAAAATTGCTGATTATATAAAAAACCATCCTAATTTACCTAAAGATAAAATTCCTTATTGGGATTATAATGCACCTGCTGGTATTGAAACTCCTAGAGATGCCTCTGCTGCTGCAATTACCGCTTCTGCATTGTATGAGTTAAGTGCTTTTGTAAATAATAAAGAGGGGAGAAAATATAAAAACTTGGCAAATGAAATTATGACAAGCTTAAGTAGTCCAGCATATTTTGCAAATAAAGGAACTAATGCCGGATTTTTATTAAAACACTCCGTAGGAAGCAAGCCTCATGGTGTAGAAGTTGATGTACCATTAAATTATGCTGATTATTATTTTTTAGAAGCTCTGTACAGATATAAAAACCTGAATCAATAATGAAAAAATTAGCAATCCTATTTATTATACTCTTCATTCCATTAAATACTTTTACCCAAAACGATCGAGCGATTTGGGTTAAGGAACTTACAAAAATGGCAAAACCGGTTTTAGAGGCTTTAGCAAACGATAGATTAAAAGAAACTATGCCCGTAGAACAAGGTAGTTTTGAATATGGAGACCGAAGTCGTTTTGCCAGTCTGGAAGCTTTTGGTAGATTAATGGCAGGAATAGCCCCTTGGCTGGAGTTAGGAGCCGATGACACAGAAGAAGGAAAGCTACGAAAAAAGTTTATTGACCTGTCATTAAAGTCTATTGAACATGCTGTGAATCCTAAAGCAAAAGATTTTATGAACTTTAATAAAGGGGCTCAGCCACTGGTGGATGCTGCATTTTTAGCTCAAGCTTTTTTAAGAGCTCCTACCCAACTTTGGGACCCTCTTTCTGAGTCTACTAAACAGCGCGTAATTAATGCATTTAAATCTTCAAAAGCCATAACTCCAAATTATAATAATTGGTTGTTATTCTCTGCTACAATTGAAGCCTTTTTTATGAAGTTTGATAAAGAAGCAGACGCCATGCGAATAGACTATGCACTAAAAAAACATATGGAATGGTATATTGGCGATGGATTATATGCAGATGGGAAGTATTACCATTGGGATTATTACAATTCTTTTGTTATTCATCCTATGCTTATTGATATTATAACGGTATTACAAGATACAGCACATCCCTCAAAAAACTTAAATGAAACAATTTTAAAAAGAGCACAGCGTTATGGGGCTATTTTAGAACGTCAAATCTCACCAGAAGGTACCTATCCCATCGTTGGGAGGTCTGCTATTTATAGGTTTGGAACCTTTCAATTATTATCTCAACTGGCACTTTTAGAAAAACTGCCGGAAGACATATCTGAAGCACAAGTAAGAGCTGCACTAACAAAAGTACTTATTAGGCTTCATCAATCTGATGGCGTCTATAACAAACAAGGCTGGTTACAAATTGGTATAGCTGGACATCAACCTAAAATGGCAGAACCATATATATGTACCGGAAGTTTATACTTAACCGCTTTAGGCTTTTTAAGCTTAGGATTACCCGAAAACCATTCATTTTGGATTTCAAAATCTGAACCTTGGTCTATGGTAAAAATCTGGAGTGGTGATCCTTCTGTAAAAAGAGACTCTTATAAAAACTAAATGTTTAATTTAAAGCCTGCTCCAAATCTTGTATAATATCATTGGCATGTTCCAATCCAACTGAAATTCTAACCAAACCATCTGTAATATTTACTTCTAAGCGGTCTTCTTCAGCTAAACTACTATGCGTTGTAGATGCTGGATGTGTTACTATAGTCCTGGTATCTCCAAGATTGGCAGAAAGCGAACACATTTTAATGGCATTTAAAAAATTACGTCCCGCTTCGATGCCTCCTTTAACTTCAAAAGCAACAATATTACCTCCCAGCTTCATTTGTTTTTTGGCCACTTCGTATTGCGGATGCGATTTTAAAAACGGATATTTTACCCAATTCACTTTAGGGTGGGCTTCTAAAAACTCAGCTACTTGTAAAGCGTTTTCACAATGTTTATCAACTCTAACCGAAAGGGTTTCTAAGCTTTTAGATAATGTCCAGGCATTAAACGGCGATAAGGCTGGACCCGTATTTCTTGCAAACAAATAAATCTCTCGAATTAAATCTGCATTTCCTACCGTAACACCTCCTAAAACGCGCCCTTGTCCGTCAATTAATTTGGTTGCGGAATGTATTACCAAATGCGCGCCATATTTAATAGGTTGTTGTAAGTAAGGCGTTGCAAAACAATTATCTATAACTAAAATTAAATTATGCTTCCTGGCAATATTACCTAACAACTCTAAATCAATAATATCTACAGCAGGATTTGTTGGTGATTCTGCAAATAAAATTTTTGTTTCAGGCCTAATAAAACCTTCGATAGTTTCTGGCTCGTTAATATTAAAATAACTGGTCTCTATATGCCATTTTGGCAAATACTTTGTAAATAAGGTATGTGTAGAACCGAAAACAGATCGTGCAGACACGATATGGTCGCCACTATTTAATAATGCTGCAAAAGTTGAAAACACAGCGGCCATTCCTGTTGCAAAGGCGTAACCACTTTCGGCACCTTCCATTTTACAAATTTTTTCTACAAATTCTGAAGTATTCGGGTTTGAAAACCGGCTATAAATGTTACGTTCTTTTTCTTCACTAAAAGAAGCTCGCATATCCTCGGCGTCTTCAAAAACAAAACTCGATGTTAAATATAACGGACTGGTATGTTCTAAAAATTCAGTACGATTTAATTGCGTACGAATAGCTTCTGTTTCAAATTGTTTTTTCTTGCTCATTTTACTTTTTTTGCCACGAATTCACAAATCATTTATTTATGCTTAGTGGCGAAATTATTTAATTCAAGATTAAAAAGATACTTGGACTGCGCTCAGTATAACTTTACATTTCTTTAATTTAATAGATTCCCGCCTTCGCAGGAATGACAAAAACATTCAATTTATATGTTTTGATAACCTTAAAATATCTCCAAAAACACCTCTTGCTGTTACTTCCGCTCCTGCTCCTGCGCCCTGAATTACAATAGGTTGCTCACCATACGATTCGGTAAATATTTCAAAAATAGCATCCGATCCTTTTACATGACCTAACGTACTATCCTCCGGAACAGATACTAACTTTACT
Source organism: Wocania sp. (assembly GCA_965224845.1). Lineage (GTDB taxonomy): Bacteria > Bacteroidota > Bacteroidia > Flavobacteriales > Flavobacteriaceae > Wocania_A. The sequence continues at coordinate 98,784 of CBDDAJ010000009.1, read as the reverse complement.
TCTAAGTTCCCTTTGTCCTGCGATAAATCTCCCGACAAATCTCCAACGTATCTCAATACGTGCCCATCGTTTTGATTATCCTTTATCTTTTGAAACTCATCGTCAAGAACATGTAACTGATTTAAAAATGATTCAACCGAAATATCTTGATACGCCTCAGGTATTAAATTTTGAACCTCAACATCCTCAAATTCATTTTGTAAATCCAACTCTCTTGCCAATATTAAAAGTTTTCTCGCTACATCATTTCCTGAGAAATCTTCTCTTGGGTCTGGTTCTGTAAAGCCTTTATCAATGGTTTCTTGAATGATTTCACTAAAAGGTTTATCCTGAACAGAAAAATTATTAAACAAATAACTTAATGTTCCTGAAAACACACCGCGAATTCTTGTAATATTTTCTCCAGATTCGTGTAACAACTTAATGGTATCAATCAATGGCAATCCTGCTCCAACCGTAGTTTCATATAAATATTGCTTATTATGCTCTTTTAACTGAGTTCTTAAATTGGTATAGAAATCATGTGAAATAGTATTTGCTACTTTGTTTGATGATACCAAATCGAACCCTGCTTCAACTAAAGGCACATAATTTGAATAAAACTCTGAACTTGAAGTATTATCAACCGCTATTAAATTTTCTAAATGATGTGATTTTGCATATGCAATAATCGATTCAATTGAACTTTCTTGTAGTGTGGCCTTCAAATCGTTCTGCCAATTTTTATTAACCCCATTTTTATTTAAAATGAGCTTTCTTGAGTTGGCAATTGCAAAAACATTCAGGCTAATCCCTTTTCGTTTTTCGATCTCATCTCTAGATTTTAGAATCTGATTAATCAAAGCTCCGCCTACACCGCCATGACCAAATATAGCGATATTGATTTTTTTTGAAATTCCAAAAACTTCGCCATGAATAACGTTAACCGCCTTATGCAGTTGATTTTTTTTAACGACCAAACTTACATTTCTTCCGGTAAATGTATTGTTAAATAAAAGTGGTGTAATTTGGTTTTTAATTAACGCATTAAAGGGCTTATGGAAAGAGCTCAGCTCAATTCCAATAATTGAAATTACTGAAACATCATCAACCACTTCTATCTTATTTACATCTTGCGAGTAAAAATCATTTTCAAATTCACGTTCTAAAGCAATTACTGCCTGAGTAGCCTTATCTGCATCAATAATTAACCCAATCCCTCTTTCAGATGACCCTTGAGAAATAATACTAACGCTAATACCATGGTCGCTTAACGCTCTAAAAATTCGGGCATCAACACCTATCTTTCCTAATAGTCCGCGCCCTTCTAAATTCAATAAAGCCACATTATCTAAAACAGACAAGGAGGTAACTTCTTTAGAATTCGACTTCGCTGTAATTAAAGTGCCTTCATCATCTGGATTAAAGGTGTTTAAAATACGAAGGCTAATATTTTTTTCTACCAGCGGGATTATCGTTTTGGCGTGTAATACAGTGGTTCCAAAATTAGCAAGCTCATTCGCTTCACTAAATGATAGTGCTCTAATTTTTTGAGCATCGGCTACTAAATCCGGGTTTGCCGTATAAATACCATTAACATGAGTATAGTTTTGAAGCTCTTCGGCATCTAAATAATTTGCTAATAACGCTGCCGAATAATTACTCCCGTTTCTACCTAATGTAGTGGTTTCTCCTTTAGCATTTGATGCAATAAAACCTGTTACAATGTTAACGGTATCTCCATTATTTTGCTTGAAATAATTCCTAACATTTTCTTTTGTTTGTTGAGAAAGAGGTTGGGCATTCCCAAAAGAGGCATCGGTTTTAATTAACTGCCTGGAGTCTGTTGCTTTTGCTTTTATACCGCTTTCGTTTAATAGCGCAGACACCAATTTAACCGATAACAATTCGCCTTGTGCTAAAATTTCGTCTTTGGTTTTTTGACTATAATCACGCAACAAGCTTACCCCTTCAAACAGTTTATCAAGTATTGAGAATGCTTCCGAAAAATCAATGGTTTTTAAAGGTTCTTTTTGATAGGATTTGAATGCTTCTAACTCCTCTTGATAAGGCTTCCCTTTTGATGCTTTATTTAAAATATCTTCTAAATGATCGGTTGCATGACCTCTTGCCGAGACTACAACAGTAATTTTATCACCACTGTTTACTTTCTTCTTAATGATGGAAAGCACTTTATTTAATCCGTCTCCGTTTGCTAAAGATTTTCCTCCAAACTTTAATACTTTCATTTTTCTTTTTTTAGAATTTGGCACAAAAATGCCTTCTATTATTTTTTCCAATTGCTCGTATTCTATTAAAAACGCATCATGCCCATGTACCGAGTTTATTTCATTATAGGTTACATTAGGATGGGTAACAGCCAGTTGTTTATGGGTTTGCCTGTTTTCTTCAGCAGTAAAAAACAAATCAGAATCCACACCTATAATATGAATATTAGCTTTAATGTTTTCTAATACATTAAAATCGTTTTTTCGGTTTTTTGTGACATCAATCGTTTTTAACAATTGATTCATTAACTTATAAGCTGATAGTTGAAAACGCTCTTGTAACTTTTTACCATGGTGCAATAGCCAGCTTTCTACATTAAAAATTTCTAAAACTTCATTTTTTGAACGTTGGAATCGCTCTTTAAAAGACTCCGGAGTACGATAACAGAGCATGGCATGCATTCTGGCATCATGTACCGGATTTTTAGAATTTAACAGAAACTGCTCTTGAATTTGGCAGTTAGCAATTAACCAATCGGTAGACTTCCAATCTGTTGCTACTGTAATTAGGTGTTCAGTAAAATCGGGTTTCAATACAGCCATTTCCCAAGCAATTCCTCCACCTAGCGATCCACCAATAACAGCAAATAGCTTTTTTATTTTCAACCTTTCTAAACCCATTAAAAACAATTTTGCTATATCTCGGGCAACAAAATCTTTGTAGTTTTCAATAACAAAGCCATCAAAACCGTTTCCTGGAATATTAAATGCCAAAATGGAATATAATTTTGTATCAATAACTTTATCATCGCCTATTAAATCTGCCCACCAGCCATCTGTTCCTGCAACTTCGCTATTTCCTGTTAAAGCATGGTTTACCAAAACTATGGGTGCCGTCCCTAAAGGCTTACCAAACACCTGATAACTTAAGTTTAGCTTAGGGTTAATCACACCACTCTCGGTTGTGTAATCACTAATAATAATATGTTGCAATACCTGTTTCAATATTTGTTTTTATTTGGGCGTTACCCTCTCGGGTCGGGCTATCCGTTACAAGTCCTCACTACGCTGCGGGCTTTCCTCTACTATCCCTAACGCAGGCATACTTGCTAACTATATTTAAATCTGTAAGGTTCTAAAAACCTTATAGGTCTTGTCGTGCTAAATTATATCTTAGCAAATGCCTGTTTCAAATCTGCCTTTAAATCTTCAATCGCTTCAATACCAACAGACAATCTGATTAAATCAGCGCTTACTCCTGCCGATGCTTGTTCGGCTTCATCTAATTGCTGATGTGTAGTACTAGCCGGGTGGATAATAAGTGATTTTGTGTCACCAATATTCGCCAGTAATGAAAATATTTCTGTTTCATCTGCAATAGTTTTTGCTGCATCAAATCCGCCTTTATGTCCAAAAGTAACTATCCCACTTTGTCCTTTTGGCAAATATTTATCAGCTAAAGTTTTATATGGACTACTTTCTAAACCTGGATAATTTACCCAGGCCACTTCATCTTGTGCTTCTAACCACTTAGCCAATTCTAAAGCATTTTCGCTATGCTGCTTTATCCTTACCGGCAAGGTTTCTAAACCTTGAATTATGTTAAAGGCATTGGTTGGACTTAAAGCGCCTCCAAAATCTCTTAAGCCTTCTAAAATCAATTTAAAAGTATAGGATGCGGCACCTAAAGTTTCATGGTATTTTAAACCGTGATAGCCTGCTGACGGCTCAGTAAACTCAGGAAACTTTCCATTAGCCCAATCAAACGTTCCGCCATCAATAATAGCACCACCAATAGAGGTTCCCTGTCCGCCAATATATTTTGTTAATGAATGAATAACAATATTTGCACCGTGTTTCAACGGATTAAGTAATGCTGGGGTCGCTACAGTATTATCTACAATAAAAGGAACCCCTGCTGCTTTTGAATGTACCGAAATAGCTTCTAAATCTAAAACATCTAATTTTGGGTTTCCTAACGATTCAACAAAAAATGCCCTTGTATTATCTTGAACGGCCTCTGTAAAATTTTCAGGATTTGAAGCATCTACAAATGTGGTTGTAATACCTAATCGAGGTAGTGTTACGCTTAATAAATTGTATGTACCTCCATATAAACTACTGGAAGCTACAATATGATCTCCCGCTTTTAAAAGGGTTAATAAGCCTGTAGAAATAGCCGATGTACCCGATGCAAATACTACAGCACCAATGCCGCCTTCAACCGCAGCCAAACGGTCTTGTAAAATTTGATTTGTTGGGTTGTTTAAGCGGGTGTAAATAAACCCTAGCTCCTGTAATGAAAACAGGTTTGCTGCATGATCAGAATTATTAAAAACATAGGATGTAGTTTGATAAATAGGAACCGCTCTGGTTCCTGCATTTGTAGTTACATCGTGTCCTGCATGTAGTGCGTTTGTTGCTAATTTTTGTGTACTCATTTTTCTAATTTTTTTTGAGTTAATAAATTGATTAAACCAAAAGTCAAAATGCGCTTATAAAAACGTACTTAATAGAAAAATGTTAAAAAGAAATTATTAAAATTACGGAACGTAATTTTGTTGAGTTATCTATCTAAAACACTAAAGCTAATTAGTCTTTAAGTAGAATTTAGCACCTTCTTTACATATAAAGGGTTGCTAAGGTTTCTCAGGGTCTAATCCCTCCACCTTTCTTGATAACATTTCAATAAGTTATTGAACTTTGTGAATACAAATATTCAGTTAGAAAAAGTTATAAACCAAATTTTTTTTGATTTTTTTTTGAAAAATTATGAATTTCGTAAAATTTGAGTTTCAAATTTATTCCTTATTACCAAACCTACAGGCTTGTTTTCAATTTTAGATTCTAACCATGAAATAATATCTAAATACAAGAATGCCCGACTTTGGTATGGATCGTCTTCAAACTGCTTTAATTTTTCATGTAGTTTTACAAATTCAGCCTTAACATCCTGCGGGTATATATCGCCTAAACCTCTCAAAAATTTGATAAACTCCTTTTGTACTTCGTATAAATCTTCCATCTTAATTAAAAACTTATATGTGCTTCTTATTAGTACATCTAAATTGTAATCCAGTCCGGCTTCGTAATGGGCCACTAAGTTTAATATCCTGGAGAAGCACAGTAAATCTTCCCGCATGTGTAACGATTTATTACTAATTATTTTTTCTAAAAACTGAATACATTTTTTGGTTTCACCTGCTCCAAAATACATACTAGCCATTTTATAATAAAAAACCATAACGTGATGCTCGTCAATACGATTTTTATACTTTTTTAATTGCTCTAAAACCTCATCTATTAAAGGTAACCCTTCTGCAAAACTACCTTCAATAAAATGCAAATTAAACTTGTTATTATATATATATAAAAACGCTAAACTTTCATTATTATCATCTAATGGAAACCATTTTTCTTTAGTAATTGCTTCTAACTTAAAAAGGGTTTTCTTAAACTTTTCATAATGCCTTAAATAAAATAAAGCTTCTAACAAATAATGGTTCCCTCTTAAAAAAAACACAGGGTTTAACACAATCATATCTTTATTTTCATAAAAAAGGTTTACCCACTTAGTAGCATATTTGTAGCATGATAAAAAATCCAGAGTTAAAAAGCTGTACCACAAATACGCTTTATACAGCCATAATTTTTCTCTAAATCCTAGTGTATTAATGTCATATTCCGGGAGTCTGTCATTAAAATATTTTGTTATGCGTTTATGCTCGGTATCATTTTTTATATAACCTGTTTTTAAAAACAACCCATATAACTGCAGTGATAAATTAGATAACTTACTAGCCAAAACATTTTGCAAACTAAGCGCTTTAGCTTGCACAGTTAACTCATCCGCTCTGTTGTTTAGACTTCGTGTAATATACTGAGATTCAATTATTTTCTCAAGTTCAACAATTTCATAAGCAATATTTTTTTCTTCATTATTTATTGCTAAGGTCTTAGCTTTATCTAAAATTTTCAAGCTTTGTTTATAAAGGCCTTTGTGATACAAAATTGTTGCAAAATCAAGCTGTTCGCGTATTTGGATTCTAACATTTTGATGTGACGGATTCAACCTCAAACTAATAAGAATCTGTTTATACAAATGCGCTTTTAAGTTTGATAATTGTTGCTTTTTAACAATGCCTTTCTTCAAAATAGCGGCTTCATTATACACAGAAAGCTTATCAAGAATATTAAAAAGCATCAAAAATTTTGAGTCTTCATTAACTCCTAATCTACCAACATAAAGCTTAAACTGTCTCTTTTCAGATTTAGAAAGCGACTTTACTAATACAAACAAATTATCTTTTTGCTCTTTTGTCATAGTTATTAAAACATATTTAACTTGCTTGTTTTCAGTATATTAAAAAACAAAATCTTAGGTTAAACATCGTAAAAATTATATGTTGAATTCTCATTTTACGAAACCAAAATATACATTCGTAGTACAATACAAAAATATATTCTGATAAATGTCTGATAATAACGTCAAAATTTTTGATACAACACTTCGTGATGGTGAGCAGGTTCCTGGTTGTAAATTAAATACAGAGCAAAAATTAATTATTGCTGAACAGCTTGACAATTTAGGAGTAGATATTATTGAAGCTGGATTTCCTGTTTCAAGCCCGGGAGATTTTAAATCGGTTGAAGAAATCTCAAAAATTGTAAAAAATGCAACGGTTTGTGGATTAACACGTTCTGTTGAAAACGATATAAAAGTAGCAGCTGAGGCTTTAAAATATGCCAAAACACCTAGAATACATACAGGTATTGGCACATCTGATTCTCATATAAAACATAAATTCAAATCGACCCAAAGTGATATTATTGAGCGTGCTGTAAAGGCCGTTAGTTATGCAAAGTCTTTTGTTGAAGATGTTGAGTTCTATGCTGAAGATGCCGGTAGAACAGATAACGCGTATTTAGCTCGTGTTTGTGAAGCCGTTATTAAAGCGGGAGCCACAGTTTTAAATATCCCAGACACAACAGGATATTGTTTACCACATGAATATGGAGCAAAAATAAAGTACCTAAAAGAAAACGTAAAAGGTATTGACAAAGCCATTTTATCATGCCACTGTCATAACGATTTAGGTTTGGCAACAGCAAACTCCATCGAGGGCGTTATTAATGGTGCGAGACAGATTGAGTGTACCATCAACGGTATTGGAGAGCGTGCAGGGAATACTGCATTAGAAGAAGTTGTTATGATTTTAAAACAACACCCTTACTTAAAGTTAGATACAAAAATTCAAACCGAAATGCTATATGGTATTAGTCAATTAGTATCTGATAGTATGGGCATCTATACACAACCAAATAAAGCCATTGTTGGGGCAAATGCTTTTGCGCATAGTTCAGGCATTCATCAAGATGGTGTTATTAAGAATCGTGAAACTTACGAAATTATAGATCCTAAAGACGTTGGAGTTACTGAATCTGCAATTGTTTTAACAGCAAGAAGCGGAAGGGCTGCTTTGGCTTATAGGGCTAAAAATATAGGTTATGAATTAACGAAACTTCAGTTAGACGAAATTTATACCAACTTTTTGGATTTTGCAGATAAAAAGAAAGAAGTTGATGATAACGACATTCATCAAATTGTAGAAAACAGCAAAGTATATAACGAAATTACTTCTGCTTAAATTGAACATGAAATGAAATTAAATATTGCCGTTTTACCTGGTGATGGTATAGGACCTGAAGTTACTGCACAAGCCGTAAAGGTTTTAAAAGCTATAGCCATGGAGTTTGGCCACTTATTTACTTTCAATAAAGCTTTTGTGGGGGCTTCGGCAATAGATAAGACCGGCAACCCCCTACCAGAAGAAACCATTAGCATTTGCCAAAAGGCAGATGCTATTTTATTTGGAGCCATTGGCAGCGCTAAATACGATATGGATCCAGATGCTAATATAAGACCGGAACAGGGGCTTTTAAGGCTTCGTAAATCACTCGATCTATATGCTAATATTCGCCCTGTTATTGCTTATGAAGATTTGCTAAACAAATCATCTTTAAAAGTAAAACAAATACGAGATACTAATATTTTAATTTATCGCGAGCTTACTGGAGGTATTTATTTTGGAGAAAAAAACTTAAGTCATGATGCGGCTTCAGACATTTGTGAATACTCTCGCTTTGAAATTGAACGTATTGCGCATTTGGCCTTTAAAGCTGCCCTAGACAGAAGAGGGAAGCTAACCTTGGTAGATAAAGCCAATGCATTAGCAACCTCTCGGTTATGGCGTAAAGTAGTTAAAGAGCTGGCAACACAATATCCAGATGTTGAGCTAAATTTTATGTACATGGATAATGCCGCTATGGAGCTTATTATAAACCCAAGGCAGTTTGATGTTATTTTAACCGAAAATATGTTTGGAGATATTTTATCTGAAGAAGCCAGTGTAATTGTTGGCTCTATTGGATTACTGGCATCGGCCTCAATAAATGATAAGCACGCCATGTTTGAGCCTATTCATGGTGCTTATGGCAAATTTGCTAATAAAGGTATTGCTAATCCAATAGCTTCCATTTTATCGGCTGCTATGCTACTGGATCATTTTGGATTAGATAAAGAAGCTGCTTTGGTGAGACAAGCTGTAGATAAATCATTAAAATTGCACATTACAACACCAGATTTAAATACTAAGTACGATAACATATCCACTACAAAAGTGGGTGATTTTATAGAGGATTTTATAAATAATCCGGAAGAAACCAATTTAAACTTTAAAAATATACATTTAGGACAGTCCACAATTATTTAATTATTTTAAGTTAGTCACTTTTTTAAAAATTATTGGGATTATTAAAAGCGCATTTCTAAAATGCGCTTTTTTATTTCTAGAGTTTACTTTAAAAGATCGTGCTTATAATTTATCAAGTGTTATAAAAAGACTATACCCTTCCGAGTATGAAAAAACAGATATCATTTTTCTTTTAAATTTTTCTTATCCAAATATTTCTAAACTGAACTTTAGAGCCATGATCTTGAAGAACAATAACATCATAACCGTGAGCAGCAGGGTAATCGTGCAATCCAATATAGCGAGTAAGACCAGTAATGGACACATTGTTTTGAATCAATACCCCATTGTGCAGTACCGTAATTCTGGCAGGTGATTCTAATTTTCCATTTTTTTTAAATCGGGGAGCCGTATAAATAACATCATAAGAATTCCATTCAAGGGGGCTATGCATAGCATTAACCAAAGGCGGGTGATCTTTATAAATACTCCCAGCCTGCCCATTTGCATATGTCCTGTTGTTATAAGAATCTAAGATTTGAAGCTCATATCTGTTTTGAAAAAAAACACCGCTATTACCTCGCCCTTGTCCGGTGAACTTCACAGAATCTGGAGCGCTGAATTCAAGGTGTAATTGGCAGTCTCCAAATTTCATTTTTGTTTGAATTGAACCAGAACCGGGGACAACCTCAAAGTATTTATTATTAACTATTTTCCATGGTGCTAATTGCATCGTATCTTTTTGACTCACCCACGCGTTCAGGTTACGGCCATCAAATAAGATAATCGCATCAGATGGGGGATTGCCTGGTTTTTTGGCAGCAGATACCACCTTAACCTGAGGCTCCCATATTTCAGTCATTTCCGGTTGCATTAACATTGGTGAAACCTCCGGTGGCGTGTTTGGAAAATTTTTCTGTGCACAAATATGTTCTAATAAAAAAAGGCTTAGTATGATGCAAATCCAAATAGTTTTAGGTTTCATAGTATTTAATTATTACTTATTTGATGTCTATATTTCACTTTTATAATAATTCAAAAACCTATGCTAATGCTTTACAAGCATATGAATCTGTTTTAATACTGAAACGAGTTCAGCAAAAGTGATTGATACAATGCGAAACGAAGTTATCTATTTTTCTGGCGAAGTCAAAATATCACAAAAACAAAAAACCTTGTAAAATGCATTACAAGGTTTTTAATAGTATAGTATTGGGTTTAATGTCTATAAATCAAAAGCATCCTTTACTTTATCAACATAATCTAGTTTTTCCCAAGTAAACAACTCTACATCAAGCGTTTTAGATTCTCCGTTAGGCTGGTTAAACGTTTTGGTTACGGTTTCGTTTTGACGTCCCATATGCCCGTAAGCCGCTGTTTCGCTATACATTGGCGAACGTAATTTTAAACGCTCTTCAATAGCAAACGGTCTCATGTCAAATATTTTAGAAACTTTTTCTGCAATCTCACCATCAGTCATATTAAAAGGGCAGGTTCCATAGGTATCAATAAAAATTCCCATAGGCTCAACAACACCAATAGCATAACTAACTTGTACTAAAACCTCATTAGCAACACCTGCTGCGACCAAATTCTTTGCTATGTGACGTGTAGCATAAGCTGCACTTCTATCTACTTTACTCGGATCTTTTCCAGAAAATGCACCACCTCCGTGAGCCCCTTTGCCTCCATAAGTGTCTACAATAATTTTACGCCCTGTTAAACCGGTATCTCCATGTGGCCCGCCAATAACAAATTTTCCTGTAGGGTTTATATGATATGTAATGGCATCATTAAATAATACTTGTATTTGTTGAGGTAATTTCGCTACAACTCTTGGTATTAAAATCTCAACAATATCCTTTCTTATTTTAGCAAGCATAGTCTCGTCATCTCCAAAATCGTCATGCTGCGTAGAAACAACAATAGCGTCAATGCGTTGCGGTATATTATCATCGCTATATTCAATAGTTACCTGACTTTTTGAGTCTGGTCTCAAATAAGTAATAGCATTATTTTCTCTTCGTAATTCAGCAAGTTCTATCAAAATTCTGTGAGATAAATCTAAAGCTAAAGGCATAAAATTTTCAGTTTCACGAGTAGCATAACCAAACATCATCCCTTGGTCTCCTGCGCCTTGTTCTTCTTTACTAGCCCGGTCTACGCCTCTATTAATATCATCCGACTGCTCATGTATCGCCGATAAAACGCCACAAGAATTTCCATCAAACATATACTCCCCTTTAGTATATCCTATTTTATTAATAGTTTCTCTTGCAATTTTTTGAACATCTAAGTAGGTAGACGACTTTACTTCACCTGCTAGTACAACTTGCCCTGTAGTAACCAAAGTTTCACAAGCTACTTTTGAATCGGCATCAAAGGCCAAAAAATTATCAATTAAAGCATCACTAATTTGATCTGCTACCTTATCAGGGTGTCCCTCAGAAACACTTTCCGAAGTAAATAAATAAGCCATATTTTAAGTTTTATTGAAGATTTGACGATAGCGTCAAAGGGAGTTTGCACTGCCTTTAGCATTTTTACTTATATCATTATGATATAAATGAGGTTGCAATCAGTCAAATCTTTCCTCGATTATTTGTGTTGGCAAAAGTAAAAAAATAAAAGAATATGCAAGTTAATTTTTCTTTTTTTCAAAAAAATAATTGTTATTTAAAATTTATTTATAATATTTGGAGCATCAAAAAATGAATAAACAAATTTTAAATATCATTTCTATTATTGTCATTGTGATTATTTCGCAACGATGAGGAATGCTATATTAAAAATTAAAATAAATTTTAAAAGCCTTCCTTAATTGGAAGGCTTTTTTTATTGAATATTTTACAGGTTTTGAACATCATAAAAATTACAATTTAAATGATTGAAATTCAGTTAATTATACTAATTTCATTCGTGCTGAATTTAACCATAAAAAACACTAAAAAACAGATTTAAAAATGTAATAAATTAATTTCGTAACCTTTTTAGAGTTATTGTTAACTTTTTAAACAAAATCTTAAATATCAAGAAGATATATATCAATAAAGAATAAAAGCATTTTTTTTTGCAATAAATATGAAAGAACTCAATAAACATAGCAAAAGACTAACACAAGACGAATCTCAACCAGCATCTCAAGCCATGTTATATGCTGTTGGTTTGACTGATGAAGACATGCAAAAAGCCCAAGTAGGTATTGCTAGTACAGGATACGATGGAAACCCATGTAACATGCATTTAAACAATTTAGCAGCAGAAGTTAAAATTGAATGTAAAATTGCAGGGTTGGTTGGCTTAGGCTTTAATACCATTGGTGTTAGTGATGGCATTTCTATGGGAACCTCTGGCATGAACTATTCTTTAGCCTCACGAGATATCATAGCCGATTCTATAGAAACCGTTATGAATGCTCAAAGTTACGATGCATTAGTCTCGGTAGTAGGCTGTGATAAAAATATGCCCGGAGCAGTTATAGCAATGCTGCGCTTAAATCGCCCGTCAATAATGATGTATGGAGGTACCATTGCATCTGGTAATTACAAAGGAAGAAAATTAAATATAGTTTCGGCATTTGAAGCTTTAGGTCAAAAAGTTGCCGGGGAGATTGATGAAGATGAATACAGGGAAATTATTAAGAGTGCTATTCCAGGTGCAGGCGCTTGTGGAGGCATGTACACTGCTAATACCATGGCTTCTGCCATAGAATGTATGGGTTTTGCTTTACCTTATAATTCTTCTATTCCTGCAGAAAATCCAAATAAATTATCTGAAAGTGAAAGAACAGCAATAGCTATTAAAAACCTATTAGAACTAGATCTAAAACCCTTAGATATTATTTCTAAAAAATCTATTGAAAATGCCATTGCTCTTGTAAATGCTTTAGGAGGCTCAACAAATGCAGTATTGCATTTCTTAGCAATTGCTCATGCTGCTGATATTGATTTTACTTTAGAAGATTTTCAGCGTGTTAGTGATAGAACCCCATTAATTGCCGATTTAAAACCATCTGGAAAATATTTAATGGAAGATGTTCATGGTATTGGAGGCACACCAGCCGTAATGAAATATTTACTTGATAATGGGTATTTGCATGGGGAATGCTTAACGGTAACAGGGAAAACCCTAGCTGAAAATTTAGCAGATGTAGAACCCCTTACATTCGAAGATAACCAGGATGTTATCCATCCAAAAGATAAAGCATTAAAGTCTTCAGGAAACCTACAAATTCTTTATGGAAACTTGGCATCCGAAGGAGCTGTAGCCAAGATTAGTGGAAATGAAGGCTTAAAATTTGAAGGAAAAGCGGTGGTATATGATGGTGAACAAGCAGCTAATACAGGGATTTCAAATGGAGAAGTAGAAAAAGGCGATGTTGTTGTTATTCGCTATGTTGGTCCAAAAGGAGGCCCTGGAATGCCAGAAATGCTAAAACCTACCTCATTGATTATGGGAGCAGGCTTAGGAAAATCTGTTGCATTAATAACAGATGGACGCTTTTCTGGAGGAACACACGGTTTTGTAGTAGGTCATATAACCCCTGAAGCTCAGTGTGGAGGTACTATAGGTTTACTTAAAACCGGAGACCGTATTAGAATTAGTGCTGAAGACAATTCTATTAATGTATTACTATCAGACAAAGAAATTGCTGAAAGAAAATCGCAATGGATAGCACCAGAATTAAAACACAAAAAAGGAATATTATATAAATACGCAAAATCAGTTGCATCTGCCTCTCAAGGCTGTGTAACCGATGCGTTTTAATTGAAATTATGGAAGCAGAAACTATGACAAAAGCAAAGTATTTAGATCAACCCAGTGAGCGCATTACTGGTTGCGAAGCAATAGTTAGATGTTTAATCGCTGAAGGAGTTGATATTCTTTACGGATATCCTGGAGGTGCTATTATGCCTGTTTATGATGAGTTATTTAAATATAGAAATGAAATCCATCATGTTTTAACACGCCATGAGCAAGGTGCAGCACATGCAGCCCAAGGGTTTGCCAGAATTTCTGGCCGCGTTGGTGTTGCTATGGCTACCTCTGGCCCGGGAGCAACAAACTTAATTACAGGTATTGCTGATGCACAAATAGATTCTACACCATTAGTATGCATAACAGGACAAGTACCATCGCATTTATTAGGTAGTGATGCCTTCCAGGAAACAGATATTGTAGGTATTTCTACTCCTGTTACTAAATGGAACCATCAAGTCACTAAAGCCTCCGAAATTCCAGAAGTTTTGGCAAAAGCATTTTACATTGCGAAAAGTGGTCGCCCAGGACCTGTATTAATTGATATTACTAAAGATGCTCAATTTGGAGCACTAGATTTTAAATATGAAAAATGCACAGGGGTACGAAGTTATATTCCAGTACCAAAACTAAATTCAGAATCGGTTAAAGCTGCTGCCCAATTAATTAATGCTGCTAAAAAACCAATGATTGTATGGGGGCAAGGTGTTATTTTGGGAGAAGCAGAAGCCGAATTAAAAGCGGTTATAGAAAAAGCTGGTATTCCAGCCGCATGGACTATTATGGGAGCTTCGGCATTGCCTACTTCGCATCCATTAAATATTGGAATGGTTGGAATGCATGGTAATTATGCGCCAAATAAGTTAACCAACGAATGCGACGTGCTTATTGCTATCGGTATGCGTTTTGATGATCGCGTAACGGGAGATTTAAACACCTATGCCAAACAAGCTAAAGTTATTCATTTTGAAATTGATCCTGCTGAGATTAATAAAAATGTATATGCCCATGTTCCTGTTTTGGGGAACTCTAAAGACAGTTTAGCAGAACTGCTTCCCTTGTTAAATAAAAACTCCCATGACTCCTGGTTGCAAGAATTTAAAGATTTGTATAACGAAGAGTTTGAGAAAGTAATAAAAAATGACATCCATCCAACCAAAGACGGTTTAACAATGGGTGAAGTTCTAAAAGAAATAAACAAGCAAAGCGAAGGTAATGCTGCCATTGTTTCAGATGTGGGTCAGCATCAAATGATTGCATGCCGCTATTCAGAATTCAATAAAACTAAAAGCAATATTACATCTGGTGGCTTAGGCACAATGGGGTTTGCTTTACCGGCAGCGATTGGTGCTAAAATGGCAGCTCCAGATCGTGAAGTAATAGCTATTATTGGAGATGGCGGATACCAAATGAATATTCAAGAATTGGGTACCATTTTTCAGCAAAAAGTACCTGTTAAAATAGTGGTATTAAATAACGAATTTTTAGGAATGGTACGCCAGTGGCAACAGTTATTTTTTGACAAACGCTACGCTTCTACAGAAATGACAAATCCAAATTTTGTTGCCATAGCAGAGGGTTACTATATTAAAGCTAGAAAAGTAGTTCAACGCGAAAAACTAGCTGAAGCTGTTAAGGAAATGATAACATCAAAAGAGTCCTATTTCTTAGAAGTTTGTGTAGAAAAAGAAGACAATGTATTTCCAATGATTCCTTCGGGCGCATCAGTTTCAGATGTACGTTTAAGCTAAAAACAGAAAAAAAATGAACGATCAAATAAAAGCATTCACGATTTCAATCTATACCGAAAACAACATCGGTTTATTAAATCGTATCTCAGCAATTTTTCAACGCAGGCATATAAATATTGAAAGCTTAACAACTTCTCAGTCAGAAATTGAAGGGGTTAATAGATTTGTAATTGTAGTAAAAATCACAGAAGTTCAAGCTAAAAAAATAATAGGACAGTTTGAAAAACAAGTTGAAGTGATTCGTGCCTATTACCATACTGATGAAGAAACCATTTACCAAGAATCTGGTATGTTTAAAATAAAATCAGATTTATTATTTGAAGAACCTCAAATTCAAAATATAATTAAAGAAAGTAATGCAAGAATTGTAACTGTAAATAAAGCATTTTTTGTTTTAGAAAAATCTGGTAGACGACAAGAAATAGAATTATTACGACGCGAGTTAAACGCATTTGGCATTATGCAATTTGTACGCTCAGGTCGTATTGCAGTTACTAAAGAAGAAATGAAAATAACCGAAATGCTTCAAGCATTCAATAACCAATAATAATAAAATTAAAAATGGGAAATTATTTTAACACCCTTTCATTAAGAGACAAATTAAACCAATTATCAAAATGTAGATTTATGGATTCTTCAGAATTTGAAGATGGTGTAAATGCATTAAAAGGTAAAAAAATAGTGATTGTAGGCTGTGGTGCTCAAGGGTTAAATCAAGGTTTAAACATGAGAGATTCTGGTTTAGACATATCATATGCATTACGTGATGCTGCCATTGCAGAAAAACGCAAATCTTATGTAAATGCTACTGAAAATGGTTTTACTGTTGGGACTTACCAGGAGTTAATTCCGGCGGCAGACCTGGTATTAAACTTAACACCAGACAAACAACACACCAGTGCTGTAAATGCGGTTATGCCCTTAATGAAACAAGGCGCCACATTATCGTATTCTCACGGTTTTAATATTGTTGAAGAGGGCATGCAAATTCGTAAAGACATTACGGTTATTATGGTAGCTCCAAAGTGTCCCGGAACTGAAGTAAGAGAAGAATATAAAAGAGGGTTTGGGGTACCAACATTAATTGCTGTTCATGAAGAAAATGACCCGGAGGGAAAAGGCTGGGCGCAAGCTAAAGCATATGCTGTTGCCACAGGAGGTGATAGAGCTGGTGTATTAGCATCGTCTTTTATCGCAGAAGTTAAAAGTGATTTAATGGGTGAGCAAACTATTTTATGTGGTTTGTTACAAACAGGTTCCATTCTTTGTTTTGATAAAATGGTTGAAAAAGGAATCGACCCAGGTTATGCTTCAAAATTAATTCAATATGGTTGGGAAACCATTACTGAAGGGCTTAAATATGGTGGCATCACCAATATGATGGATAGGCTTTCGAACGTAGCTAAAATTAAAGCTTTTGAATTATCAGAGGAATTAAAAGATATTATGCGTCCGTTATTCCACAAACATATGGATGATATTATTGAAGGCCGTTTTTCGGCTGGAATGATGGAAGACTGGGCTAATGATGATAAAGATTTATTGGGGTGGAGAGCAGCTACAGCTGAAACAGCTTTTGAAAAAACACCTGCTGGAGATGTTGAAATATCTGAACAAGAGTACTACGACAATGGTGTTTTAATGGTAGCCATGGTTAGAGCTGGTGTCGAGCTTGCTTTTGAGGCTATGACAGATTCCGGAATTATAGATGCTTCTGCATATTACGAATCATTACACGAAACACCACTTATTGCTAACACAATTGCAAGAAAGAAACTATACGAAATGAACAGTGTAATTTCTGATACAGCAGAATACGGGTGTTATTTATTCGATCATGCATGTAAGCCTTTATTAGCAGATTTTATGACCACTATTGATACTGATGTTATCGGAAAAACATATGCTGCAAGCAATGGTGAAGGTGTAGATAATGCAAGATTAATAGAAATTAATGCCACCTTAAGAAATCATCCCGTAGAAAAAGTTGGAGAATTCTTAAGAGCTTCTATGACGGCTATGAAACCAATAGTATAAAGAATTAAGATTTATGAATAAGGAAAACGTTACATATTTTCCTAGCTTAGATACTATAAAAGTAGCTGCCGATACCATTAAAAATGTATCGGCAGTTACGCCTTTAGGGCAAAGTTCAAGGTATTCTAAACAGTATGGTGCAAATATCTTTTTTAAGCGTGAAGATTTACAACAAGTTCGATCGTACAAAATTAGAGGGGCCTTTAATAAGATAAGTTCTTTATCTGAGGAAGAGGCTCAAAACGGTGTTGTTTGTGCCAGTGCCGGAAATCATGCTCAAGGCGTTGCTTTATCCTGTAAGTTATTGCAGATAAAAGGAACCATATATATGCCGGCACCAACTCCTAATCAAAAAGTAGAGCAGGTAAAAATGTTTGGTAATGATTATGTTACTATTATTTTAGAAGGCGACACCTTTGATGATGCTTATCATTTGGCAAAAACAGAATGCGAACAATTACACAAAACATTTATTCACCCTTTTAATGATGAAAAAGTTATTGAAGGGCAAGCCACCATTGGATTAGAGATTTTAGAGCAAACTGATGTTCCCATAGATTATGTATTTCTTGCTGTAGGTGGTGGTGGTTTAGCTGCAGGTTTATCTACCATTTTTAAAACCTTATCGCCCAAAACAAAAATTATTGGTGTAGAACCTAAAGGTGCTCCATCGATGTCTACATCTATTAAAAACAATAAAAACATTACATTACAGCATATAGAAAAATTTGTTGACGGTGCTGCCGTAAAACGTGTTGGAGATTTAACGTTTCCAATATGTAAGGAGAACCTTGATAATATGATAACAGTTCCGGAAGGTAAAGTATGCGAAACCATTTTAGAGCTTTATAACAAAGATGCTATAGTTGTTGAACCTGCTGGGGCATTAAGTATTTCGGCTTTAGATTTTTATGCTGAAGACATTAAAGATAAAAATGTAGTATGTATTGTAAGTGGAAGCAATAATGATATTACCAGAACATCTGAAATAAAAGAACGCGCTTTATTATACGCTAATTTAAAACACTATTTTATAATTAAATTTCCACAGCGTGCAGGAGCGTTAAAAGAATTTGTAGTTGATATTTTAGGCGAAAATGACGACATCACTTACTTTCAATATGCTAAAAAAACGAATCGAGAAAATGGATCAGCAGTCGTTGGTATTCAATTAAAATCTTCAAACGATTTAGAACCATTAATTGCTAAAATGAAACAGCAAAAATTTTATGGCGATTATTTAAATGATAAACCAGACTTATTTCAGTTTTTAGTATAGTTTTTGTTTTTAACACATTACTTTAACTCAAGTAATTCTTTTTCGCTAAAAGTACTACCACTAGCTGGCTTCTTGTCTCTTAACCGTTTTATTTTTTCAATACTTATATTTTCAGATTTATTTGTAAAAGCATTATTTAAATAGCTAATAATGTCCTGTAAATCTTTGTCTGTAAACTCTGGATTATTCACTAACCCTGGCATAACAATATTTGTATCGTACAATTTACCGTTTACATGAATTGGCCCAGATAAACCATGCAAAATAACTAAAGCTAGCGTTTCATTAGAGCCTTTAACATATTCTGAATTTTTTAACGGTGGTGCTAAACCATCTATTCCATCACCATCAACCCCATGGCATACAGCGCAAGTATTCCTAAATAATTTGAATCCAGCTGTTCTGGAATCTGTTCCTACTGATGTTTTCGTGTATATAAAATTCTTTACATTTTTGTTTTTATGGTCTACCGTTTGGTTTAACAATTCAGATAAAATGGATTCTGTAAAACCACCTTCAATTTGATTCGCGAAAATTAAAAATGCCTCCTCAGTACCTCTTAAACTATTTATAATCGCTTCTTGATATGCTTTATTGCTTTTGTATGTATTTGATAGTTTTAATACCAATGGAAATAACTTTTCAGGCGAAACCTCTATCCATTTGCCTAAAGCTGCTGCTATATACAAATCCATTTCTTCTTCATTCTTTTGAAGTAGTTTATTTATAAGTGCATATGTCGAATCTAAGTTGTTTATAGAAGCAAATGGCTCCAATAAAATTATGGCGTGTCTTTTTACGTCGCTTTTACTATTTGAAGAAAGTATCCTTTCAAGTAGTTTATAATTAAGCGCACCTAGCCCCTTTAAAGTATATAGGGCATGGATTTGAGAAATGGGTTTCGTATCATTAGCAGCCATTTTTTTTAAAAGAGGAACAACAGCTTGATTCTTTTTAAAAACAAGCATTTGTTGTGCTCTATCCCTTTGCCAGCCATTGCCGCTATATAACAAATCTACTAGCTCTTTATCATTTAGTTTTTCAATTTTTATGGTTTTATCAGAGCTTCGTTTATTATGACTTACTTTTAAAACCCTCCCCATTCCTATAATAGTGTCTAACTTTTTTTTTGCGTAGTGTTTTTGTAAATACGGCGTTAAAAAAGCCTTATCTTGTATTATTCCTCTGTGCATATCTACAATATACATATTACCATCTGGCCCGTTAAATAGATTTACAGGCCGGAAGCCCTCATCAGTAGAGGCGATAAACTCTTTTTTATCTATAGCCTGTTTAGCCGTTACTTTATTGTTTTTTATTGTTAAAACGTTTCGTTTAACAAGGTTTGCTTCCGGAGCACAAACAAAGGCATTTTCATAATATCCAACCGGAAATTGATCGCCTCTGTAAACCATTGGGCCACATGCTGAAGTAACATTAATTAAAAGACTATCCTTATCTAAAACGCCTTTTTGATAACCTCTGTTTACAGAAGTGGCGTGCAAAGGATACACTCTTTGGTCTGGAGTTAAAATTTTATTTAATATAGCACTAGGCTTATAATACGGATTTTTAATAGAAATGTTAGGCAGAACATAATCTCCTATTAGCTGGGTGGAGTTATTATTGTAGTATAATCTTCCAAAATCATCTTTAGTTATTCCCCATTGACCGCGAAATGAGGTAGGTTCTTTAACCCACTTTCCGTTTTTAATTTGATAGCGAAAATTTGATTTGGCACTATAAATCCAATTATCAATATGCATCATTAATCCATTGGGTTGATGTTCTACATTTCCCCCATCAGAATATAAAGAATCGACTAAAACTTTATTTACAGGCTTGTCGTTTTTTATATTTACAAACCAAAGGTTAGGCGGTTCTGCATACAATAAGCCTCCATAAACATGAGCAATGGCTCTTGGAAGCACCAAACTATCAATAAATACTTTTGAATGGTCGGTAATTCCATCATTATCTAAATCTTCTAGAATTGTAATTGTACCGTTAGGCATCTCTTGTCCCGTTCCTTCAAGGTTTCGCATGTACCCTTTCATTTCCACCACCCAAATTCGACCCCTATTATCGAAATCCATTGCAACTGGCGCTTCAATAAATGGCTCTGAAGCGACTGCTTGTAGCTTAAACCCATCTTCAATTTGGTATTGGTCTAAAGAGACTTTAGGCTCGTTATAAGACACAGGGTTACATCCAGTGATTATTAGTAAGAATGTTAATAAAAAATATACAGTATACTTTAACTTTATGGGGGTTGAATTGCGCATAAACTATTAATAATATCGCTTTCGAAGATATAGAAAAAAGTGATTTAAAATTAGGACAGGGACTTCAATTTTTAAAACTGCTAAAGTTTTGAGTCCATTTAGGTTTTAAAACCTCTCCTGGTTCTTTCGTGCTAAGCGGTGAGAAATAATCAAAATAATAAACATTTTCTAGCCTGTATATATTAAAGATATCTTTCAGGCGTTTTTCAAAACTTTTAAAAGACTTGTTATCCTTAACTGTCCAGGCAGCCTCTGCCAATGCAGACATTCTGGTATACAACATAAAATCAAACCTTTTTTCGGTATTAATCTGTTCGGTCCATAAATTAGCTTGAATTCCTAAAATCTTTGGATTAGTAACATCTATATTTCCCAAAGCATCTGGAAAAATATAAGTGTCATTAAGGGATCCAAAACCATCCCATCTTCTACCAACCTTGTGTGTATCATCTTGAACAAAATCAAAATACAAAGGTTTTCTTGGGCATAATATCATGCTGTAATTGTTAGATAAGCCTTTTTCTAAAACTTCAGGCTTATCATGTCTCCACCACATCGCTACTGTATTTTCATTAGCCATATTGTTTTCAACAACTTCATCCCAACCTATAATTTCCTTTTTTAAGGAAATTACTGAGTCTCTTATTCGATTAATAAAATACGTTTCTACGTCTTTTACATGTTCTAAATTTTCTTTTTTCATTAAAGCAATAACCTCTTTGTCTTTTGCCCAGTGCTGATTTCCAAAACTTACTTCATCTGCTCCAATATGAATGTATTTTGAAGGAAACAAAGCAGCGACTTCTTTTAGAACGTTAGTTAAGAAACGATAAGTTGATGTACGCGCGGGATGAAACGTAAAATGAGGATGTTTTTTAGTACCTCCACCTGAAAGTTCCGGGTAAGCTCTAATAGCTGCTGAAGCATGTCCGGGCATATCAATTTCTGGGATAATTTCAATGTTCCTTTGAGACGCAAATTTAACAACCTCTTTTATATCGTCTTGTGTGTAAAATTGTGGAGCTGCATTCGGGTTACTATAATTTCCCAATGCTCCTATACTGGTAAGTTTTGGGTATTGCTTAATAGCGATACGCCATCCTGGTGCATCCGTAAGATGCCAGTGAAATTTGTTTAGCTTTTGAAGAGCCATTAACTCCAAAAGTTGTTTGATTTTTTCTTTTCCAAAAAAATGTCGAGATTCATCAACCATAATACCTCTCCATGCATAACGAGGAGTATCTATAACCTCAAGGTTTGGAATATCTATTCCTTTATTTTTTTCTTCCCCCTGTAAAACATCAAGCTTAAGTAATTGTCTTAAGGACTGTAAGCCATTAAAAACACCTTTTTCTGAGCCTCCTGTGAGATGAACTGAACTATTAGTAACAATTAACTTATATGATTCTTCATTAGATAAACCTGAATCTGTTTCTATAAAAACACAGTTTTTATTTGGCTTTTGTACTGTTTCGACCTTTAGGTCAAATCCTAATTTTTGTTGAATTAATTCTCTAAATACTACACTACATTTTTTTAACTTACTTGGGTTATTTAAAAAAACTAATTTTGTTTCACTATTTAAATTGAACCTCCCGTCTTTTATTTCTAAAGTTTCTGGAAGTGGAACAATAGAACACATGCTTATGGTATTTTTAATTGGCTTCTGACAACTAAAAAAAATTAAAGATGCGAATGATGCGAATAGTATTAATACATAAAAGCTTTTTTTAAAAGATACCATTTCGTTTAATTACTGAATATTTTATAACTCACTGCATCTAAACAGCTATACCGTTTAACGACCTCTTTACCTAATTATAATTTAGGCTCCCATCCAGATTGATATTCTCTTTTCCAGTTTTTCATGGCCTTTTCATTATTAAGAACTTTACCAGTTATACGGTCTATTTTTAAAGTCTCTCCGGCATCTTGTGCCATATTACCAAGATGGCAGAGCATTGTAGAAATACTAGCATCCTGAATATCGGAGTTTAGACTTTTATCTTTTCGTATGGCATCAAAAAAATTACCAACATGATTAACATCTAGCCCTCCAATCCCTCTTGTATTGGTTGTGGCACTTGCCGATTTTTCTAATTCTTCTTTTATAGGATTTCCTTGTAAATCAAAGAGTTTATAAAAATTACGATCTAATTGAATAGATCCTTTACTACCATAAATAGTAATTCCTCTTCCCGGTCTTTTTGGTTTCATTATCCCCCTACTATGCCCTGTCCAAGTGATGAATTTATCATCAGCAAACTTGTAGGTTACTTGTTGGTTATCTACAAATTCCCAATCATCTTTATAAGTATATTTGCCACCAAAAGAAGTAACACTCTCGGGTAGATTAACCCCTAATGCCCATCGGCAAATATCGATTTCGTGGGTCCCGTTATTGTGAATTTCTCCTGTTCCCCAGCTACGAAACCAATGCCAATTATATGGATGAATATTATCTTTATAGTCTTCTCTTGGAGCTGGTCCTTGCCATAGCTCCCAATCTAATACTTTTGGAACATCAATTTTATTTCCAATACCTATAGAACCTCTATTATTTGAGTAATAAGCTTCCCCTTTATAAACGTTTCCAATAATTCCTGCTTTTATATCTTTTATAGCATTAATAGATGTTTGGGCCGAACGTTGCTGGTTTCCCATTTGCACTTTTTTACCATACTTTTTTTGCGCAGCAACTAAAAGGTTATTTTCATAAGGGTTATGACTACATGGTTTCTCTACATAAACATGCTTACCTGCTTGCAATGCCAATATAGCCATTGGGGCATGCCAATGTTCTGGAGTCGCTATAAAAACGGCATCGACATTTTTATCTTCTAAGATTTTACGAAAATCCTTTTCTACTTTAGGCACATAGCCTATATTTTTTTTACACCAAACATTGTGTTCTTCTATAATTGTATCATCCACATCACAACTATAAAGCACCTTAGCATTTAAATCCTGGTGAATCGCTATAACATGAGCTTTGCCTCTGCTTCGCACACCAATTACAGCACAATTTACATGGTCGTTAGCTCCCAAAATCCTGGAATAGCTTTGAGCAGAAAGACTTGTTAAACCTCCAGTAAATGCAACACCAACAGCTCCTGCAGTTGCTTTTTTTATAAAATCTCTTCTATTTGAACTCATATCATAAATTGTTTTTTTAATCGAACTCTCTAATTTTTATACTTCTATAATGCACTGTATCACCATGGTCTTGAAGTAAAATATGACCGCTAGCCCATTGCCCAAACTTAGGCCATTTTTTATATTTACTATAAGCTACAAGAGCTCTAAACATTTGTGAAGACCTATCATATTCTATCACTTTTTCATTATTTAACCAATGTTCTACATGGGGGCCCTTAACTACGATTCTCGCTTTATTCCAGTTACCAATACCTTTAAATTGTTTTCCTCTTCCAGGGATTGAAAGGTTTTCAGCTTTAATTAAATCGTAAAGCGACCCAACAGTTCTATTTCCATTAATACCTGCCTTGGCATCAGGATGGTTTTTATCGTCTAAAATTTGAAACTCACAGCCAATGGCAGAACCAGATCCTTTATTAAGTTCAGCATCGACAAAATATTTAATACCACTATTTGCGCCTTTGGTAATTTTAAATTCTAACTCTAATTCAAAACTGCTAAAAACCTTTTCTGTAATAATATCACCAGGGCCTGTAGATTCCGCGCCATCACTTGCTAAAATAGTTAGCATATTATCTTTAATATCCCAACCTGATTTTGGAAAATGATCCAGCTTTGCTCCGCGCCATCCTTTGCTTGTTTTACCATCCCATAGTAAACGCCACCCTTTATCTATTTCACTTTGAGTAAGGCTATTAACTAAATAGCTCATTTCCTTTACTTCCGGGTTTGAGGGCCACCGCGCTGCTTCTAAATTATTTGTTTTAATTCTAATATTCTTCCATTTAATTTCTTTACCCGCATGGTTTTCATTCGAACCAATACCATGAACCTGTAATGCAATAAATCCTGAAGATGTTAAATCGTCTATTAAGTTTGAGCATTGCACGCCATTTATCCATGTTTTAATCGAATTGCCTATGGCTTCAATCCTACAACGATTCCAAACACCATTTTTAAAAGCCTTTCGTCCTTTCTTATTTAAAGACAATGGATACATCCAAGCCCTTCTGCCTTCGTCATAGATACCTCCACTAAAGGCGCGATCGCTGGGATCTAATTCAAATTGATAGCCGTGAACCTGACCATTTCTATAATCCTTAAAACTATTAGACCTAAACTGAACACCAGAATTAATTGAAGGATCGACCATAACATCGAACTCTAAAATAAAATCACCATAATTCTTTTCGGTACATAAAAAACTATTAGGCGTTTTGGTTTTAGTAATGCCAATTATTTCATTGTTTTCAACCTTATATTTAGCAGTACCATTTAATTGTTTCCATCCTGTTAAGTCGTTACCATTAAAAAGTGCAATCCACCCATCTTTGGATGTTTGTGAATTGGCTATAAAACTAACTAGGTTTATTAAAAGAAAACCAGCTAAAAAAAGGGGGGTAAGTTGTGATCGTTTCATGTGTGATTTTTAAAATTGTGTGCGCACACGCAAATTTACATATTTATGATTGAAATCCAATTTTTTATTTTAAAAAGTTTTGATTGCTATAAGAATACAGCTAGCTATTTTTCAATAATTTAACTAAAATTTGCGATATTCTCCTTCTAAATATTGATTAGCTTCATCTTCTGAAAATTTGGCATTAACACTATCCCAGTGCAATGTTTTATTTGGAAAACGTCCAGCTATTACACCTAAAAGTATGGTTTCTGTTAATCTGGATGCATAAGAAAAAGGAGCACTACAGGTTCCTTTTCCTAAACAGGCATCAATAAACTGGTGATAGTGTTTTGGTCCCTCTGATGCATAATTTCTAATAGGTTTTCCCATATTATTGGCTTTTTCAACAGCAGTAATCTCTGATGAAATATCTACATATGCGCCATCAACGATCTTTTTAGGCAATTGCATAAAATGCGGTAAAAGTAAGCGCCCCTTTTCTCCAACAAACATCGCACCTTGGTCGGGTAAAGCTCCTTCATCTGCCGTTTTGGTTTCTAAAGACATCTTATCTTCTAAAGACTTCTCTTTAGTAGCAGACTCTTCTACTTTTTTTGCACCTGGTAATATTAAATCTTCATGTGTTTTTGGTGCTCCCGGTCCATCATACCAAATCCATTTTAAAGTTTCAGCCGTATGTTTTGTTTGCGGAAACTCATACGTAACTACATTGTTCTCTGGATAACCAAAACCAGTAGGTTGCCTACATTCATTTTTAATCGTTTTAGGCACATCGAGCTCTAAAGCGTTATAAGGTGTATCAAAAATATGTACCCCCATATCTCCTAAGGTTCCACAGCCATAATCCATCAATTTACGCCAGTTCCCGGGATGATACACCCCTTCTTTATACGGGCGCTTAGCCGAAGTTCCCAACCAAAGATTCCAATCTAAAGTTTCAGGAACTGCATCGCTACCTTCAGGTACAACACCATCATAACCCCAATTTTTTGGTGACCATGCATGAACCGTGTGAACCTTTCCTATAATTCCCGATTGAATTAATAATGTTGCTAATTTATAATCATAAAAAGAGTGCACTTGAATTCCCATTTGAGTCACCAGATTTTTTTCTTTAGCAAGTTTGTTCATCACTCTTGCCTCCGAAACATAATGTGTTAATGGCTTTTGACAATACACGGGTTTGTTCATATTCATAGCCAGAATAGATGCAGGAGCATGCGTATGATCGGGAGTTGAAACAATAACAGCATCAATATCATTTTCCATTTCTTTGAGCATAACTCTATAATCGGAAAAAATCTTTGCATTTGGATAGGCCTTTTTAGCCTCATTAAGATAATTTGAGTCAACATCGCACAAAGCTGTAACATCTACTAAAGGATGAGATGCAATAGCTTTAAGGTCTTCATTTCCCATATTTCCTACGCCAATATGTGCTGTTCGAATACGCGTTTTTATTACAGGTTTTTCTTTACACATTATTAACGATGGAGCTAATGTAATCCCTGCAACTCCTAGCCCACTTTTTTTTAAAAAATCTCTTTTATTCATTTTCGTGTTGGTTCTGTTATAATTTTTTAATTTTTATGTTTCTCAACCATAAGGGGCTATCATGGTCTTGAATCGCAATGTAGCCAGACTTAAAAGTACCATATTTTGGAAAATCTTTCCATTTACCTGTTTTCTTTCGAGTTTCCCAATCTTCTGACCAAGGTACAAACTCAAGTAATTTTTTACCATTTAGCCAATGCTCTACTTTTTCTGCTGTGAAGAGGATACGAGACGTATTCCACTCCATAGCTGGTTTTACTATTTTTTGACTCAAATCTGGTATATACATGGCGTAGTCGGCTCCTGTTTTTTGCCACTCTTCTAAGGTAGCATTATTAATTTCTTCCCATTTTAAATCATCTAACATTTGATACTCTGGAGACACCTCATACGGTGGCCAGTCACCTTCTTGTACATGATACATTAATCCACTATTTCCGCCTTCAGGAATCTTCCATTCCCAATACAGTTCAAAATTGTCGAATTCTTCTGCGGCATAAATAATATCCTTACCACCTTTGCGATTGACTTCTAAACGCTTTTCTGTATCAAAAGTTAGTTCGCCATCTTTTATAATCCATCCAGAAGGTAATACATCGCTATTATAAGCTCGCCAGCCATCTAAACTAGAGCCGTCAAAAAGATAAATCCATTCGTCTACTTGCGTTTCACTTTTTTGTTCGGCTACTTCTTGTTCTACCTTTTTATTTTGCTTACAAGAAAAAAGTATGCTGGTAATCACTAAAATTGAAATTAATTGCTTCATGAAACTAAAAATGTGTTACTTATTATTTTATCGTGAGTGAGATTGATTAAGAAATAAATATAGAAAAAAGACAAGAAATTTTGCTGCAAAAAAAGAGTTTATTATATAGATAACGATGTTTACACGACCAATAACGACTTTGAAACGATTAATGCTATGGGCTTAAATAAGATTAACAGTCGAAAACGTTTGAGTCATAAATATTTTTTGCTGATGTAATTAAAGCATTAAGAATATGATATTTCTTTAAATAAACCTACATTTTTAAAAGGGTGCATCCTAAAATATAAATATATTAGCTCTAGTTTAAAATTATTTTTTTAGATATGAAACCGACTTTTTCAGAAATTCCAGAAGCCTTTAAGGTGAACTCCATTTTAAATCAAAAAACCTATTTAGTTAATGGCGAACTAAAACAATGGAAAGGTGATTCGGCAAAAGTATACTCAACTATTTCTTCTACAGAGAAGTATAAACCAACACTTTTGGGAAGCATCCCTCAGCTAGGCGAAAAAGAAGCTTTAGAAGCACTTCATTCTGCAACATCTGCTTATGATAATGGCAAAGGCTTGTGGCCTACAATGAAAGTTGCAGACAGAATAGCTTGTATGGAGGTTTTTGTAGAACAAATGAAAACCAAACGAGAAGAAGTTGTTAAGCTTTTAATGTGGGAGATAGGTAAAAACCTTCCTGATTCGGAAAAAGAATTTGATAGAACTGTAGATTATATTTACGATACTATTGAAGCTTATAAGCAAATAGATAGAGACTCTGCAAAATTTGAAAAAAACTCCGGTGTTTATGCACACATTCGCCGAGGACCTTTAGGTGTTGTTTTATGTTTAGGGCCGTATAATTATCCTTTAAATGAAACCTTTACCTTGCTAATCCCTGCATTGATTATGGGGAACCCTGTAATATTTAAACCTGCAAAACTTGGGGTTTTACTAATTTCTCCACTATTGGATGCTTTTCAAAGTAGTTTCCCAGAAGGTGTAGTAAACATCGTTTATGGCAGAGGTCGTGTTTTGGCTACCCCTATTATGCAATCTGGAAAAATAGATGTATTGGCATTAATAGGAAATAGTAAATCTGCTAATGCTTTACAAGCGCAGCACCCAAAAGGGAACAGATTAAGGATGGTGTTAGGTTTAGAAGCAAAAAATCCTGCAATCGTTTTACCTGATGCCGATTTAGATTTAGCCGTAGAAGAGTGCATAGCCGGTTCATTATCTTTTAATGGCCAACGTTGTACTGCACTTAAAGTTATTTATGTTCATGAATCTGTGGTTGAAGAATTTAATAGACGGTTTGCTTTTAAAGTCGATCAGCTTAAATACGGCAACCCATGGGAAGCTGGAGTAAAATTAACACCGCTTCCAGAAAAAGACAAACCAGCATATATTCAAGAACTTATTGATGATGCTATTGAAAAAGGCGCGAATGTTCTAAATAAAAAAGGTGGTAAAACATCTGAAAATTATATTTTCCCTGCGGTTTTATATCCAGTAACTAAAGCCATGCGCGTATTTAAAGAAGAGCAATTTGGACCAGTGGTTCCAATTGTTTCTTTCTCTGATATTGAAGAGCCTTTAGATGATATGGCAGAATCTAATTACGGACAACAAGTAAGCCTGTTTGGAAAAAACATAAATACGCTGTCGCCTTTAATTGATACTTTGGTAAATTTAGTTTGTCGAGTAAACTTAAACAGTTCTTGCCAGAGAGGTCCAGATGTTTACCCTTTTACAGGAAGAAAAGACTCGGCATATGGAACATTAAGTGTGCATGATGCACTTCGTTCATTTTCTATAAGAACTTTTGTTGCTTCAAAAGACAACGATTACAATAATGCCATTTTAAATGAATTATTAGAGAAAAAATCGTCCAATTTCATAAGTACCGATTATATATTGTGATTCTTTGAGAAAACGATATTTTAAATATTACCTCTTACAAATGAAAAATTAAAAGAAAAATGAGTGTTTTAAATAAAATTTCATAATTATTTTCAAAAAACCATAAAACTATGGTTATTACTAAAATTTAATTTTTAGTTTTACACCAATGAATTCACAAAAAAATAAAATACGTACGTTTTCTCCCGGTTTGCGGTTACGCAACCGCCGTCGCTAATTCTTCTATTCAGCTTTAACACCCGTTACGTTTAATTTTATTTTTTTATCATGTTTATATCAAATTTCACATTACAACTTCAAACCATTATTATTTCTTTAAATAATATAAGTTTTATACGTCGCATTTTCCCGCGTCGCCCGTAAGGGTATTTCATAAATTTATTGAACTTAGGTGAGTCCGGTTCAGCTTTTCAAAAAATCAATATTTCAAAAAATAAAACAATCTAAATAATGAAATCGTAAGATGGCATTAAACCTTAGAAGAAAATAACAAGAAGTAACCAATGAAAATCGTTATTGCTGATAAATCACATAGTATATACGCCAAAGACATTTGCGATACTATTGCAGACTCTGCAAATGTTAGAGGCACTGGTATTGCCAGACGTACTCCGGAATACGTTATTACTAAAATGAAAAATGGTAATGCTGTAATAGCCTTAGACGGAAACACTTTTGCTGGTTTTTGCTATATAGAAGCCTGGGGCCACGGAAAGTTTGTTGCCAACTCCGGGTTAATTGTGCATCCAGATTATAGAGGGAAAGGCTTAGCTAAACAGATTAAAAAGAAAATTTTTGAGCATTCAAGAAACAAGTTTCCTAACTCTAAAGTCTTTAGTATTACCACAGGCTTAGCAGTTATGAAAATGAATAGTGATTTAGGCTATAAACCTGTTACATTTTCAGAATTAACAGACGATCAATCTTTTTGGAATGGCTGTCAGACCTGTAAAAACTATGATGTTTTACAAAGAACAAACCAATCTATGTGTTTGTGTACCGGAATGCTGTTTGATCCTAATAAAAAAGAAGGGGCCAAAATACATAAACACAATTACGATAAAAAAGTTTGGACAAGGTTAAAGAACATAAAACAGAGCATGTTTTTTAAAAAGAATAAAAAGTAGATTTCCATTTTCATGGAAATAAAAAAAGATAATAAAATGAAAAAATTAGTTATTGCCTACAGTGGCGGGTTAGATACTTCGTATTGTGCCGTAAGCTTGTCAAAAGAATTCGAAGTACATGCCGTAAGTGTAAATACAGGTGGATTTACCAAAGAAGAAATTAATACCATAGAAAGTAACGCTTATAAAATGGGGGTTACTACTTACAAAAATATAGATGCCGTAACTACTTTTTATCAAAAAGTAGTTAAGTATTTAATCTTCGGGAATGTTTTAAAAAATAATACCTACCCTTTATCAGTAAGTGCAGAACGTATAATTCAAGCCATTGAAATTGTTGAATATGCTAAAAGCATAGGCGCTCAATATATAGCACACGGTAGCACAGGTGCCGGAAACGATCAGGTGCGTTTCGATATGATTTTTCAAACATTATCGCCAGAAATCAACATTATTACTCCTATTAGAGATCAAAAATTAACCAGACAGGAAGAGATTGATTACTTAAAAAGCAATGGCATCGATATGTCTTGGGAAAAAGCAAAATACTCTGTAAACAAAGGCCTTTGGGGCACAAGCGTTGGTGGTGAAGAAACCTTAACATCTGAAAAACCATTACCAGAACATGCCTATCCATCACAATTAGAAAAAAAAGGCGAAGAAAAAGTGAGCTTAACCTTTAAAAAAGGCGAATTGGTGGCTCTAAACGGAAAAGAGAATGTTCCTGAAAAAAATATTGAATTGTTAAACAACATGGCTTCTGCCTATGCTATTGGCCGAGATATTCATGTGGGTGATACTATTGTAGGTATAAAAGGGCGCGTAGGTTTTGAAGCCGCTGCTGCTTTAATTACAGTAAAAGCACATCATTTATTAGAAAAACATACCCTCACTAAATGGCAATTGCAACATAAAGAATATTTGTCTAGTTTTTATGGCATGCATTTGCATGAAGGACAGTATTTAGATCCAGTAATGCGAAATATTGAAGCCTTTTTAGAAAATAGTCAAGAGCAAGTAAGCGGTAATGTAACAGTTACTTTAAAACCATATCATTTTACTTTAGACGGGATAATTTCTGAACATGATTTAATGAGTGCAAAGTTTGGAAGTTATGGTGAAGAAAACAAAGCATGGACTGCCGCTGATGCAAAAGGGTTTATTAAGATTCTAGGAAATCAGAATAAAATATATCAACAAGTAAATAACTAAATTATTATGTTACAAGTAGGAATTATTGGAGGGGCAGGTTACACCGCCGGGGAGTTAATCAGGTTATTGATACATCACAGTAAAGCTGAAATCAATTTTGTATTCAGCACATCAAATGCAGGCAATAAAATTAGTGATATCCATCAGGATTTAGAAGGCAGCTTAGATATGCTATTTACTAATACTATTAACCCAAATGTAGAGGTGCTATTTTTATGCCTGGGGCATGGTAATTCGGTAAAATTTTTAGAAAACAATAGCTTTTCAGAGCACACCAAAATTATAGATCTAGGAAACGATTTTAGATTAGAAGCCGATAAAATTTTTAACGAAAAAACGTTTATTTATGGCTTGCCAGAATTACAAAAAGAAGCGATTAAACAAGCCCATTACATTGCCAACCCGGGATGTTTTGCAACAGCTATTCAATTGGGTTTATTGCCCCTAGCTTCAAACAGATTATTAAAAAGCGATGTGCATATTAATGCAGTAACTGGTGCTACGGGTGCAGGAACTTCATTGTCTAAAACAACACATTTTACATGGAGAGATAATAATTTTTCTTATTACAAACCATTTACACATCAGCATTTAGGAGAAATTAATCAATCGGTTAAACAATTACAAAATGATTTTTCATCAGAGATTATTTTTATGCCTAATAGAGGCGATTTTTCCAGAGGCATTTTTGCAACTCTTTACACAGACTTTAAAGGCAGCCTAGAAGAGGCAGAATCTATTTATAAAGCGTATTATAAAGATGCCGCTTATACCTTTGTTTCAAATAATCAGTTGCATTTAAAACAAGTGGTAAACACCAATAAATGTTTAATTCATTTGCATAAGCATGATAATAAATTACTAATTACAAGCTGTATAGACAACCTGTTAAAAGGTGCTTCTGGTCAAGCTGTTCAAAACATGAACTTAATGTTTGGGTTTGAAGAAACTGAGGGTATCCAACTAAAAGCAAACTTCTTTTAATAGATATATTTTTATTTCCGTGAAAACGGAAATCTAATCAACATAAAATTAAAATGTTTTCTCTTTCGAGGAAATGACAAAAAAGATTAAAAAAATGAAAATAGCCATTATAGGAACAGGAAATTTAGGCAAATCGATTGCCAAAGGTTTAATAACAAGCAATGCCATTACAACGTTATATTTAACTAAAAGGAATTTAGATGCTATTCAAGAATTTGAAGGATATAATAATGTTTTTTTAACCACTGATAATAGTGACGCTGTTAAGCAATCAGATATCCTCATTTTTGCAGTTCAACCAGCACATTTTGAGTCTATCTTAAAAGATATTAAACCACTGTTAACTGAAAAGCACGTGCTTATTTCTACTATTACCGGGTTTTCAATCTCTAAAATGGAAGGTATTGTCGGAACAGATCAATTCATTATCAGAGCAATGCCAAATACAGCCATCGCTGTGGGCAAATCGATGACTTGTTTATGTAGTAATAACAAAGGTGCTGAACGCATAAAAATTGCTGAAGCTATTTTTAACCGTTTAGGAACATCTATTTCCATTCCAGAAAACCAAATGCAGGCAGCCACTGTTGTTTGCGCAAGTGGTATTGCCTTTTGGATGCGATTAATTAGAGCAACCACACAAGCTGCTATTCAATTAGGTTTCGAAGCAAACGAAGCGCAAGAATTAGCAATGCATACTTGCGAAGGAGCCGCCAATTTATTAATTACCACAGGCAACCATCCAGAGCAAGAAATAGATAAAGTAACAACACCAAAAGGCTGTACTATTGAAGGTTTAAATCAAATGGAACATCAGGGATTGAGCTCGTCTCTAATTCAAGGTATGGTTGCATCATTTAATAAAATTAACACTATAAAAACCGAGCAATTATGAGCCTGTTTGATGTATATCCCTTGTTTGACATTACACCTGTTAAAGCCAAAGACGTTTATGTTTACGACGAAAATGGCACTGAGTATTTAGACCTTTACGGTGGTCATGCCGTTATTTCTATAGGGCATTCACACCCCGAATATGTATGCTCTTTAAGCAACCAGTTAAATAACATTGGGTTTTATAGCAACTCTATTCAAAATCCGTTGCAAGTTGAATTAGCTCAAGAAATTGAAGCCTTTTCTGGATGTAAAGATTACCAGTTGTTCTTGTGCAACTCTGGAGCAGAAGCTAACGAAAATGCATTGAAGCTCGCATCATTTCATACAGGTAAAACAAAAGTTATTGCTTTTAAAAACGGGTTTCACGGAAGAACATCGGCAGCAGTTGCAGCAACCGATAACACTAAAATCATAGCTCCAATAAACGCACAGCAAAAGGTTGAGCTTTTTGAATTGGGCGACTTAAAAGGTGTTCAAAAAGCATTAAATAAAAACGATGTTTGTGCAATCATTATCGAAACCATTCAAGGCATTGGTGGATTAGATGAAGCTAGCACAGCATTCTTAAAAGACTTAGAAAGCTTATCGAAACAATACAATACACTTTTAATTGCAGATGAAATTCAATGCGGATTTGGAAGAACCGGCGATTTCTTTGCCTATCAAAAGCATGGTATTACACCAGATATTATTTCAATGGCTAAAGGTATGGGTAACGGGTTTCCAATTGGAGGCATTTTAATTCATCCAAGTATAAAAGCCTCATACGGCTTATTAGGAACAACCTTTGGTGGGAATCACTTAGCTTGTGCAGCATCTTTGGCTGTTTTAAAAGTGATGCGATGTCAAAATTTAATGACAAATGCCAAAATAGTCTCTGAATATTTTATTGAAAAAGCTAAGACCATACCGCAGATAAAAGCCATAAAAGGACGAGGTTTAATGCTTGGGCTAGAATTTAATGTATCAATTGCAACCATGCGAAAAAACCTTATTTTCAAGCATCATGTGTTTACTGGAAGTGCTAAAAACCCCAATTTATTAAGAATTCTTCCTCCTTTAACACTTCAAAAAAAGCATGTTGATGTGTTTTTTGAGGCTTTAAAAAAAGAAATATAATGAAAAAGTATACCAACATATCTGACATTCAAAATTTCTCTGAAGCCATACAAGAAGCACTTCATTTGAAAAAAAATCCGTTAGGGTTTTCTGAATTAGGAAAAAACAAAACATTAGGGCTACTCTTTTTTAATTCCAGTCTACGTACAAGGTTAAGCACCCAGAAAGCCGCTTTAAACTTAGGAATGAATCCTATTGTAATGAATGTTTCCGGAGATGCCTGGGGTATAGAATTTGAAGATGGCACTGTTATGAATAGTAGTACAGCCGAACATATTAAAGAAGCTGCTGCAGTAGTGTCTCAATATTGCGATATAATAGCAGTTAGAGCATTCCCTACCTTGACAGATAAAGCAAAAGATGAAAGTGAACAGGTGCTCAATACTTTTGTGAAATATGCCTCCGTTCCTGTGGTAAATATGGAAAGTGCAACGGCACATCCGTTACAAGGACTTACCGATGCCATGACTATTACAGAACATAAAAAAGTAAAAAAACCAAAAGTGGTATTAAGTTGGGCACCACATGTTAAGGCATTACCACATGCTGTAGCGAATAGCTTTATACATGCCATGCAAAATATGGACGTCGATTTTGTAATTGCACATCCCGAAGGGTATGATTTAAACCCTGAAATAGTAGGTAATAGCACTGTAATTTATAATCAGGAAGAAGCTTTAAAGAATGCCGACTTTGTTTATACTAAAAACTGGAGCGCGTATAACGCATACGGAAAAGTATTAGATACAAAAGCTCATTGGATGATAACTAAAGAAAAAATAGGAAATGCCCAATTTATGCATTGCTTGCCTGTGCGACGAAATGTTGTTGTGGAAGATGCTGTTTTAGATAGTAAAAACGCCATAGTAATTGAGCAAGCCAACAACAGAACCTTTGCAGCGCAATGGGTTTTGAAAAAAATATTAGAAGATCTGAAATGAAAACATTAAAAGTTATTAAAATCGGTGGAAATATTATTGATGATACACCAACCTTAAACCATTTTCTTGAAAGGTTTTCAAAGATTGAAGGCCCCAAAATTTTAGTGCATGGCGGCGGAAAATTAGCAACAAAGCTAGCCAATCAAATGGGTATTGAGGTAAAAATGACTCATGGAAGGCGTATTACCGACGCCGATACTTTAGATATTATTACCATGGTTTATGCCGGTAAAATCAATAAAAACATTGTCGCTAAACTACAAAGCAGGCAATGTAACGCTGTTGGATTTTCTGGAGCAGATGGAAATACTATAGTGTCAGAAAAACGCCCTGTAAAAGATGTAGATTTTGGTTTTGTAGGTGATGTACTAAAAGTAAACACCAATACACTTAAAGTACTTTTAAACACTGGTATTACTCCTGTGTTTTGCGCCATAACTCATGATGAATGCGGACAACTTTTTAATACGAATGCAGACACCATTGCTTCAGAACTAGCCATAGGTTTTGCAAATGATTTTAAAACAGAACTATATTATTGTTTCGAAAAAAATGGTGTATTACAGAATGTAAATGATGACAATTCGGTTATAGAACATATCCATTCTAAAAACTACAAAACACTAATAAATAACGGTATTATTGCTGATGGTATGTTACCAAAACTTAACAATTGTTTTCATGCCATCCATCACAAGGTAGATAAAGTATGCTTAGGTAAACCAGAAATGCTTTTTAAGTCAAACATAAAACACACCACAATTCAAGGGTAATGAAAACACAACAAGAGTTAACAGAAGAAGCTATTACTATACTGAAAAAACTAATAGAAACGCAATCTTTTTCATCTGAAGAAGAACATACCGCAGCAATTTTAGAAACCTGGTTAGCAACCAATCATATTAATTATACACGTACAAAAAATAATGTTTGGGCCACTAACAAGCATTTTGATAAAAGTAAACCCACCTTATTACTTAATTCGCATCACGATACCGTAAAACCCAATAATGGCTATACTAAAAACCCTTTAAAAGCTATTGTAGAAGATGGGAAATTATACGGCTTAGGAAGTAATGATGCCGGAGGTTGTTTGGTATCGTTAATTGCCACATTTACCTATTTTTACGAAAAAGAGAACTTAAAGTACAATTTGGTATTAGTTGCCTCTGCAGAAGAAGAAAGTAGTGGTCCAAATGGGTTAAACAGTATGTTGTCTGTAATTCCTAAAATTGATGTGGCCATTGTAGGAGAGCCAACCTTAATGCATTTGGCGGTAGCCGAAAAAGGATTGGTTGTTTTTGACGCCGAAGTACATGGAACGCCAAGTCATGCAGCTCATCCGAATAACAATAATGCCATTTACAATGTGATTGAAGTACTAAAATGGTTTAAAGATTTTAAGTTCAATAAAATATCGGAAGTATTGGGCGAGGTAAAAATGACCGTTACTCAAATTAACGCAGGAAAACAACATAATGCTGTCCCTGCTGATGTAAAATTGGTTATAGATGTTCGGGTAAATGATAAATATACCAATCTGGAGATAGCCAATTTATTAATAGCTAACGCCCCATGTGATGCTATTGAAGCCAGAAGTTTACGATTGAACTCATCATCAATTCCAGTTGAACACGAATTGGTAAAAGCAGGAATCGCTATGGGTAGAGAAACCTATGGGTCGCCAACCTTATCAGATCAGGCAGTATTGTCCTGCCCGTCGTTAAAATTAGGCCCTGGAGATAGTACACGCTCTCACACTGCCGATGAGTTTATTTATGTAAACGAAATAGAAGAAGGAATACAAATTTATATTGAATTGTTAAATCGCGTCATCGTTTAAACAAATCAATATATAAACAAATAAACAATTAAGAAGATGAAACTCTGGGATAAAGGATTTACTATAGATAAGCAAATAGAGCAATTTACTGTTGGCAACGACAGAGAGATTGATATACATATTGCAAAATACGATGTAATAGCATCTAGAGCACATGCTAAAATGCTTCAAAAAATTGGCATTATAACGGTTGAAGAATTAGTCGACCTATTGAGTGGATTAAAAACTTTAGAAAATCAAATTGAAAACGGGACCTTTGAAATTGATGAGCAATTTGAAGATGTACACTCTAAAATTGAGTTTGAGCTTACCGAGGCATTAGGTGAGGTTGGAAAAAAAATTCATACCGCACGCTCTAGAAACGATCAGGTTTTAGTGGCGCTTCATTTATATTACAAAAACAACTTATTAGAAATAAAATCAAAAACGAAAACCTTTTTTGAAACTTTATTGCAATTAGCCGAAACACATAAAGAAGCACTGTTACCCGGTTACACGCACTTACAAGTAGCCATGCCATCATCGTTCGGGCTTTGGTTTTCTGCCTATGCCGAATTGTTAATTGACGATATGTATTTATTAAACGCTGCTATAAAAACAGTCGATCAAAACCCATTAGGATCGGCGGCAGGATATGGGAGTTCTTTTCCTATAGATAGAGATCTTACAACTAAAGAAATGGATTTCGAAACTCTAAAATACAATGTGGTGGCAGCACAAATGAGTCGTGGTAAAAGCGAGCGTACTATAGCTACTACATTAGGCAGTTTAGCCAATACCATGTCGCGCTTTGCCATGGATATATGCTTATATATGAGTCAGAATTTTGGGTTTATCACCTTTCCAGACGCACTAACAACAGGAAGCAGCATTATGCCTCATAAAAAAAACCCT
The DNA here is from genome assembly GCA_965224845.1 of Wocania sp. Taxonomy (GTDB): domain Bacteria; phylum Bacteroidota; class Bacteroidia; order Flavobacteriales; family Flavobacteriaceae; genus Wocania_A. The sequence goes on along the minus strand of CBDDAJ010000009.1, from coordinate 59,877 downwards.
GATGTGTTTGAATTAATAAGAGGTAAATGCAATAAAATACAAGCTTTACAAACCGAAATGGTGCTAATCACTAATAACTTACCAAGTGGTTATCATAGAGATTTTCAGTTATTAAAAGAAAATACTATTAATGCTTTTGAAGAATTAAAAGCCATTTTAGATATTTTTAATTATGCCATTCAGCAAATTGTTGTTAAAGATATTGACTTAAATGATGATAAGTATAAGTACTTATTTACGGTTGATAATATCAATAATTTAGTAGTAGATGGAATGAGTTTTAGAGAAGCTTATCAAAAAATTGGTGGTGAAGTACAAGCAGGAACCTATACGCCGGATAGGTCTAAAAAACATTCGCATGTGGGTAGTATTCATAATTTATGCCTGAGTAAAATAAAAGATAAATTTCCTGAATAGCCAATTTTCATCTTAATAAGATTAATCTGCTGCTTATAAAAGAAAAGCGGTCTTAAACGTGATAAATTTTGTTATTCAAACCACAGCAAAGCATCTTATTATACTGCAAATACCTCTTTAACATTTAAAGAGATGCATTTCATTCAGAATGACACGTTTTAGACTGCCCCTTACACTTGTTTTTGGGAAGCACAGGGTTGAATATCCTTTAACCAACGTTCTGAAAATGCAAAGTTACAATGCTTCTGCATTCCCTTTTTTGTTTAATGAGAACCTTAAAACAAACGTGGGTTCCCATAAAACAAAAAAAGTCTGCATATACATGCAGACTTTGCGCTTATTCGTGGGGAGAGCAGGATTCGAACCTGCGAAGACGTAGTCAGCAGATTTACAGTCTGCCCTCGTTGGCCGCTTGAGTATCTCCCCAAAACTGAGCGCAAATATATTATAGTTATTGGTTTAACGCAAGCAAAAAACTGTCAATTTTTATAAATTATACTTTACACTTAATACCAAAAATCGAGGTTGTATAAAATATTCACTTGTACTTGTATATAAACTATTGGTATTGTCTTGATTAAGCGATTTTGTATTTAACAAATTGGTGGCTCCTAATTTGTATTCCCATTTACTATCCTTTTTTTGATAGGTTAAACTAGCATCAAAAAAACTGTAATTATTTAAAGTTTCGATCTCGTTTTTATAATTATAATACGAGTAATCTGCTCTAAATATAAATGATTTAAAAAAATATGCATCCACATTAATAAATGGTCTGTGCGTATAAAATTTGCTACTTCCACTACCCTGGTTATAATCATTAACACTTAAATTATAACCTATTTCTACATTTGGTGCCTTTCTAAAATTAGTGCTCACTCGGGTACGGTACGACTGAGTAAACGACTCATTTACATTGCGTTGGTTATTTACAAATTGATTGAATTTTGAAAATGAAAAGTTACCTCCTATAGACGCTTTTATTTTCCCAAAGGTTCTTTCAAAACGGCCATTGGCGCTAACAGACTCATCAGCAAAATTAGAGTTAAAAGGCGTAGAAATCCTATTAGTGGTATTTGGTAAAAACTCTGATTGAGAACGTATTTGGTCTATACGTTTATTATAATTAATTGATGCAAATACATTGGTATAATTAAACATATTAAAACTATAATAGTTTAAGTTTAAATTATGCGACAATGAATTTTCTAAATCCTTATTACCTTGAAACAGCGAGTTATAATTATTAAACACCAAGGCTTCAGCAAGTTGATTTACATTTGTAAAACTCGTTTGCATGCGGTAATTAAAATTAATTGTTTCGCTCTTTTTTAGTTGAATTCTTGTATTAAAGTCTGGGAGCACTCGCCCAAAAGTTGTTTTGGTTTCTGTATTGAATTGTACATTGTTTGTGGTATAAGAATGCACCGAAAATCCTGGGGTAAATGTAAAAATACCAGTTTTTAAACGATAATGAACCCCTAAATACAAATCACTAAAATTATATTTAATATCATTCGCTATATCGCCTTGGGCATTATTTAATTCAAACTTATCGTTATTATCTAAAATTTGATAAATTTCCGAGTTAAAACGTTGCGTACTAAATAAGGATCCCAAAGTTAAATTAATGTTACTCTTTTTGATTTAACACATACCAATAATCTAGTTTAGCATCTAACTTATTTGTTTTTATACGCTTATCTTGTGCCACATTAAATCCTGTTTGAGCATTGTCTAACCCTAAGGTTTGTGAGAATTGAAACTCATTGGTTTTTTCTAATGCAGCATTATAAAAAGGATCTTCGTCTTGCAATAAATATTGTGCTTCAAAAGCAAAAATATTCTTTTCATTTAGGGTATAGTAATAATTTACGTTCTGATTGATACTATATGGGTTTTGTTCCTGGTTTTCGTCTATATTTTGTAATACTGATGAAAAGAAGTCTTTATATTCATTTTGCTTAGATACTCGACCAAACACATCATAATCAAAATGATTATTGGTATTAGGCTTATAACTAGAGCTAAATTTAAAACAAGCCTAAATCGCTTTTTTGAAGAGTACTGCTTGTTGTGGTTTCATCATCTTGCGGAAGGTTACCACTATTTGATTGCACATAAGTTTTAGTACTATTTTGTTGCATCTCGGTTTTATTACCGGAATATATAGCAAACCCGCTTAAACTCCATGTTTTTTTAGGGGAATAACTAAAATTAACAGCACCAAATTTAGCTTCAATAGCTTTAGCTCTATTATTTCTCATCGTTAAAAAACCAATATCGCCAGAGGCTACATTAAAATTGGTTCCACTGTTTCTATTAATGCCTCTAAAGCCTCCAGAAAAATTAAAATAATCACGCCTGGTAAATGGTATTTCACCAATATTATTAAAATCTGTTATAATATTTATACTATACTTTGGGCTATAATAAAACAGCTTCGGGTGCACCAAATAACGCTCTTCTAACCCTAATCCTGCTGTAACTTCGCCAAACCAAAAATTCTTTTTCCCTTCTTTTAATCTAATATTAATAGCGATATTGTCTTCGTTACTTCTTACATTCCTTAATTGTCCAACATCATCATGGTTTTTTAAGATTTCAATTTTATCCAAGGCATCAGCAGGTATATTTTTTGTTGCTAGTTTGGTATCTCCATCAAAAAAATCTTTTCCTTCTACCATAACCTTGCTCACAGCTTTTCCTTCAACTTGTATTTCGCCCTCATCGTTTACTTCTACTCCTGGGAGTTTATTTAAAACATCTTCTAGTTTTTTATCGGTGTCATTTTTAAAAGAATCTGCATTATAAATTAAAGTATCTCCTTTTACAACTACAGGCATTTCATAAACCAATTCAACAGCATCTAAAGCATTATCGGCTTGTAAGATAAAATCCTTAGTCATATCAATTTCTTTAGTATCTATGATTGCCTCTCCTGTCTTCATTCCTATATAACTCACTTGCAGTTTATATGAGGCATTGTTTTGTAAATTTAGTTTATAACGCCCATCACTATTAGTAATTCCATAAGAATCTAAAGCTTTCGTTTCCTGATTTATAGCAACTACGTTAGCTAATTCTAAAGGAGTGCCAATACTATCTTTTACAACACCCTCTAATTTAATTTGCGCAAAGCTTGTACTGGCCATTACCATGAATAGCAGGGTTATTTTTAATTTCATCTGGTATATTGTTTCTTTTACAGGTATTATATTACATCCAAATAAAGCGTTCGGGTATGTGATTGAGCTATTCGTATTGGATGTTTTTTATTAATTTATTTTTTTGATTGATTAAGCGTATTAGCCTCTTCTATTTCTACCCTGACCTCTACGTCTAAAGTTCTCACGCATTTCTTCTACTTTCTTTTTTAATATGTTATTATATTCTTGTCTGGTAACTTCTTTCCCTTTTGAGGGTTTCTTTATCCCCTCTCTTTCTTTAGGATTCATTATTATTTTTGAACATAGAATGGTTGTTCTTCCTGCATTTACTTCTAAAATTAACCCCGGAAGCCCCCAATATTCTCCCGGCCCCTGATTAATTGGTATTTGAAGCGTATACCACGCTACAACATCTATTTGCTTAACCGAGTTTATAGTATCATGGGTTTGGGTTGAATCCTGTTTTTTGTTTTCCGGTCGTCTTCTAAAACTTGTAAAATCAAAATCAGAATTTGCCATTGTTGCTGTGGCTTTAAAACACATATATTTTCCTATTTGTTTTGTTTCAGTTCCTATAACCCAATTTATTTGCCTTAACGAGTCTTTAATTAAAAATTGTTTTCCAAATAATTCTTGATCTTGTAAAATCAGTTTTTCCTTTATATTTTTATATTGATCACCACCAGTAAGACTTGACAGCATTCCTCTAAACCGTCCTCCCCGCCCTTGACCAGGAGTTTCTAACCTTTCCTCTTCCTTATAAATGGATGCTGTTTTATTAAATGTTAGTATATATGTTTTTTCAAACATGCTTTTCATACGTGCAGCTATTTGCTTTTTTTGCTCGTCGCTCATTCCGGGACGACCAATATTATTCATATCGACAGAGGTTTTCGACATATAATAAGCCTTTCCTAAAAAGTCATTTTGAGCAAAAGAAACAAGTGAAGCAAACAGGATTAAACTACAAACAGAGTACTTAAAAAATTTAGTGAATGTCATTCTATAAAGTCGTTAGGTTAGATATTAAAATATTTTAATATCTATAAGACTTTAAAAAACGGCAATAGTTTAATTTTAATTATCAGCCTCCAACTCTAATCATAACTCTCTCTCCATCCCCATTACCTCTTCTCGATCGAAATTGCTCCATCATTTCTTTAGATTTTTTATCCATAATCTCGTCGTACTTCGCCTGAGTTACTTCTTTACCTTTTGTAGGCTCTTCAATTTTTATTGGCTCTTTAGGGTTTATAACTATTTTACTGCAAACTAGTGTTAAATCCCCGTCATTCACCTCTAGTATCAACCCAGGAAGACCATAAAAATCTGCTGGCCCATTATTAACAGGAATTTGTGGTGTGTACCAAACCGTTGTAGTTCGTTGTTTGGTTATTGTTTCTGTTTCTGCCTTTTCGTTAAAAGTTTGTGTGGTATATTCATCTTTAAAAACAGCTTTAAAACACGTATAGTTCCCTATGTTTTTGGTTTCGTTTACTAATTCCCATTTTCTGTTAGTAAGGGAGTCTTTTACTAAAAACAGTTTTCCAAAAGTTTCTGTTTTGTTTGTAAACCTATGCTCTTTTATGTTTTTATACATAACATCTGAGCCTTGAGAAACTCTAATTTGTATGCCCGATTGTACTGGCGAAGGTGCCTCAAGCTTTTCGTTACGCTTATAGACAGACTCATTTTTATTAAATGTTAAGGTATATTCTTGCTGAAACTGTTTTCGTAACTGTTCTTGAATTCGCTTTTGCATTTCTGTATTAGTGTTTTCATCACTCATATTTAAATTCACTTTTCTGTGCGATTTATAAGTAGCTACACCTTGAAAATCCTGGGCATTAACTTTAGCTACTACTAATGTTAATACTACAACAACTGCTTTAATGATTGTTTTCATGTTAATCTTCTTTTTTTAAATTAATTACTGTTCGCTTTTTGATTAATGAGCTACAAATATGAAAAGTAAAAAGCCTTTTAATAGTTAATGAGTGTTAACGTGTGTTAACCAATTGGTTTTGTAACCGTTTAACATTTACTTTTGAAGTATGAATGAAAAAAAATATAAATGGCTTTTATATTTAATTGTTATTACTATACTATTAACAATAGTTGTGCAATGCTATTGGAACTACAAGAACTATTTACAGAATAAACAAAATTTTATAAATCAGGTACAGGTTAGTTTTGATAATGCTTTAGACACCTACTATGCAGACCTTGCAGAATCTAATCAAATGACTTTTATTGATATTGAATCTGATAGTTTAAAATTTAAAAATGAATTAAAACGCTTAAACTCAGATCTGATAATCAGAAAAGTTCAGGAAGACTATAAAGACGAAATTGGTAAAGAAATATCGGGTTTTACACAAATAGTAAGTTCAGATAGCGGTTTTACATTTTCGAAAGAGAAGAATCACATAAAACAAATTAAAGTTATTAAAGGCAAAAAGGCTGCAGATAGCTTGAAGCTAATAAAAGGCATTACATCTATTTTTATATCTATTCATAACGATACATTAGATTTTAAAAAATTAGCTCCTATTGTAAATGATGAACTTAAAAGAAAACAAATCGATATCGTTTATTCGTTAAAACATTACAAAAATGATAGTCTTTTTAATACATATCATACCAAATTGGACACCCTTAACTTTTTGAAAACAAAATCAAAATCAACCTTTTTAAAACAAATGAAAGTTTAGAAATCGCTTATCCCAATGCTACAAAAATCATTTTAAAGCGAAGTGCTTTTAGTTTGCTAATGTCAACAATTCTTGTTTTAGCTGTTATTAGTTGCTTGTTATATCTTTTAAAAATTATAAAAAACCAAAAACAATTAGCCGAAGTAAAAAACGATTTAATTAGCAATATTACTCATGAGTTTAAAACGCCAATCGCTACCATTGGTGTTGCAATTGAAAGCATAAAAAACTTTAATGTATTAGATGATAAAGAAAAGACGAAAACGTATTTAAACATGTCTAACAATCAGCTGTCTAAGCTTAATGTGATGGTTGAAAAACTATTAGAAACTGCAACTTTAGATAGTGATAGTTTAAAACTTGAAAAGGAGAATTATAATATTGCTGAAATATTACTTAGTATAGTTGATAAGCATAAAATACAAACTGAAAAACCAATAAGCTATACCGCTACTTCCAATAAAATAACTGCTAATATTGACGTTTTTCATTTTGAAAATGCTATAAATAATATATTAGATAACGCCATAAAGTACGGTGGGAATACAATTAAAATCAATCTGTCTCAAAACTCAATAGCCTTTACTGTTTCTATTTCAGATAATGGCAATTCGTTAACAAAATCAAATAAAGATAAGATATTCGAAAAATTTTATCGCGTTCCAAAAGGAAATACCCATGATGTAAAAGGTTTTGGAATTGGTTTGTATTATGCAAAAAAAATCGCAGAAAAACATGGTGGCACTATGCATTTAGATTTAGAAAATAATACCACAACTTTTAAAATATCTATGCCTAATGAGTAAATTAACGACTATTCTTTTAGCAGAAGACGAACCGGCATTAGGGCTAATCATTAAAGAAAGCCTAGAAACCAGAGGTTTTCAAGTTTTATTATGTGAAAATGGTGAGCTTGCTTTTAAAACTTATCAAAAGCAACAACCAGAGCTTTTAGTTTTAGACGTTATGATGCCCAAAAAAGACGGATTTACTTTAGCTAAAGAAATCCGAATGGAAGATGATACTATACCCATCATATTTTTAACTGCTAAATCGCAGACACAAGATGTAGTGGAAGGCTTTACTATAGGTGGAAACGACTATTTAAAAAAACCCTTTAGTATGGAAGAGTTAATTGTACGGATTAACAATTTACTTGATAGGACCAAACTTCAAAAGACATCAGAAATATTAAATATTGGAGATTATTCTTTTAATTTTCCTAAACAAATTCTTCAATTTAAGAACGATGAAAATATTCAATTAACACATCGTGAAGCCCATTTATTATTTCACCTAATAAAAAACAAAAATGCTGTTTTAGACCGGTCGGTAATTTTAAATAAGCTTTGGGGTAATGATGATTTTTTCTCGGCAAGAAGTATGGATGTTTTTATTACTAAACTCCGAAAAAAGCTAAATCGGGATGATCGCATTCAAATTATAAATATTCGCGGGTTTGGATACAAATTAATTTGCTAAAAGTGGTTTGATTTTTGTATTTTTCAAACTGTAATGAAACTTTTTTTTTATCTCTTTTTATTTTTATCCCCTTCAATCTTTTCGCAAGAAATTATTGAACCCAAACTTATTAAAAAATCAAAAATGTATGCCGATAATCTGATTTCTATAAATCGTTTTGGTGACACATTTTATACTAACAACAATGTTTTTTATAAAACCAATTCTAAAAAAACCATTACTTACAACAATTTACAACTTGGTATTTTAGAAACAGCCAATGTTTTTAACCCATTAAAAATAAACCTCTTTTATAAAAACTTTAATACTGTTATAATTCTTGATAATCGATTAGCAGAAATATTTAGAATAGATTTTAATGCCCTTACTGCATATAAAAACGTTACGCATGTTTCAACTGGTCATGACAATACATTATGGCTGTTTAATCAGGATACTCAACAGTTAGAACTTTATGATTATAAAGCAAACACTACGCGTGTACACACTTTACCTGTACAGGCTACAGTTTTAGACTTAAAAAGTAACTACAATACTTGTTGGCTCCTCACAAAAAAGCATTTATATGTATATAACTACTTTGGGAGTTTAGTAAAAAAAATGAAGCATGATGGCTTTACATCAATATCTGAAAGCAATAACAATCTCATATTAAAAAAAGAGAATCGTTTGTTTTATTTAAAAAATAATACAGAAAAGCCTGTACCAATACCCACTCCAAAATTGTTAATAAATCAGTTTTTACTAACCAATGGAAGCTTGTATATTTACGACAATGAATTTCTTCATGAATACCAACTAATAAAAGATTAAATTATGCACGTTGCAATTGCAGGAAATATTGGAGCAGGAAAAACAACGCTTACAAAACTATTAGCAAAACATTATAAATGGGAAGCTCAACTTGAAGATGTAGTAGACAATCCATATTTAGACGATTTTTATAATCAAATGGAACGCTGGAGTTTTAACCTGCAAGTATATTTCTTAAATAGCAGGTTTCGTCAAGTCGCTCAAATTCGTGAAAGCGGAAAAGACATTATTCAAGATAGAACCATTTATGAAGATGCCCATATTTTTGCACCCAATTTACATGCTATGGGCTTAATGACCAATCGAGATTTCGAAAACTACTCATCACTTTTCAATCTTATGGAATCTTTTATACAAGGGCCGGACTTACTTATTTACTTACGAAGTTCTATCTCTAATCTGGTAGAGCAAATTCATAAGCGTGGTCGCGATTACGAAAACTCAATAAGCATTGATTATTTAAGCAGATTAAACGAACGCTATGAAGCTTGGATTTCTAAATACGATAAAGGCAATTTACTAATTATTGATGTAGACAATTTAGATTTTGTTTCTAACCCTGAAGATTTAGGAGGTATTATTAATAAGGTTGAAGCAGAGATTAACGGACTTTTTTAAGGTACTTTAGCGAATATAAAGTGGCGGTTATATAAATTATGAAAGACTTAAATTAATGTAAAAAAGCCACATCAAAGATGTGGCTTTTTTATTATATCAATTTTTTGATATTTAACTGTTATTTACTGCTTTCTTTAAATCAGAAACAGCTTGATTCACTTCAGTTTCAGTACCTTCAAATGTTTCATAACTAGTAGATTTTTCTCCGTTTTCGTTTACAACAGTAGTTACTACAGCTTTAAAAACACCTGCTTCTACTTCATTCATTTCTACTTTAACATCTTTAGATATATTGTTTACTAATTCTGTATTATCATCATTAGAAACATAAGCCATTACGGTATCGCTATCAACCAAACTTGGAGCAATAACTAAGGCTACAACAGACATTAATTTTAATAAAATATTTAACGATGGCCCCGAGGTATCTTTAAACGGATCACCTACTGTATCACCAACTACAGCAGCTTTATGTGCATCTGTTCCTTTGCGCCCTTGCTCTTCAATCATTTTTTTAGCATTATCCCAAGCTCCACCGGCATTAGACTGAAAGATTGCCATAAGCACCCCACAAGTTGTAACCCCAGCAAGTAAACCTCCTAACATTTCTGCGCCTCCTAAAAAGCCAATAGCTACAGGTACAGCAATTGCTAATAATCCTGGCAATACCATTTCTTTAATAGAAGCTTTTGTTGAAATATCTACACATTTATCATATTCAGCTACTCCATCAGCAGCATCAAAAGTTTTTCTTTGTTCATCGGTTGCTTTAGACATATCAGAATCAACAGCTCGCATTACTTCTAACGCCGCTTTTAAAGCAGGAATGTCTCTAAATTGACGACGAACTTCTTCAATCATTGCCATAGCTGCCCTACCAACTGCATTCATAGATAGTGCAGAAAACACAAACGGCAACATACCGCCTATTAAAAGTCCTGCCATAATTTTAGGCTGCGATACATCAATTGCAGATACTCCTGCAGTTTTCATAAAAGCTGAGAATAAGGCTAAAGCCGTTAAGGCAGCAGAAGCTATCGCAAAGCCTTTACCAATTGCTGCAGTTGTATTACCTACTGCATCTAACTTATCTGTACGCTCTCTAACTTCGCTTGGTAATTCTGCCATTTCAGCAATACCACCGGCATTATCAGAAATTGGCCCGTAAGCATCAACCGCTAATTGTATCCCAGTATTTGCTAACATCCCTACTGCAGCAATAGCAATACCGTATAAACCTGCAAAGTGATGAGACACTATAATGGCAGCAGCAATTAAAATAATAGGGATCATAGTTGACATCATTCCTACACCTAAACCAGCAATAATAGTAGTAGCCGCTCCAGTTTCAGATTGTTCAACAATAGAGTTAACAGGTTTAGTTCCTGTTCCTGTATAATATTCGGTTACTTTACCTACCGCTAAACCAGCAACTAAGCCAGCTATTACAGCTATAAAAACACCCATTGCTCCTTGAGGAAGACCTTCTACTGTTTCAGGAATTAAAGCATGAATAATAAAATAAGACGCTACAACCATTAATCCTGCAGAACCGAATTCTCCAATATTTAAAGCTGTCTGTGGATTTTCCACCATCTTTTACTTTAACAAAAAATGTTCCTATTATAGACATTATAATGCCTACTGCAGCTAAAACCAATGGTAAATACACAGCTCCTAAACCATTAAAATCCGGAGTTAAAATAAAAGCACCTAATACCATAGTACCTATAATAGAACCTACATAAGATTCAAATAAATCGGCTCCCATTCCAGCAACATCCCCTACATTATCACCAACATTATCTGCAATAGTCGCAGGGTTTAATGGATGATCTTCAGGAATACCAGCCTCTACTTTACCAACTAAATCGGCTCCAACATCGGCAGCTTTAGTATAAATACCTCCACCAACACGAGCAAACAATGCTATAGACGAAGCTCCAAGAGAAAAACCAGAAAGCACATTAAGTATTTCGTTAATGCCCCATCCCATTTCGCTATATATCATGAAAAGACCACTAAGGCCTAAAACACCTAGACCAACTACTCCTAGCCCCATAACAGCACCTCCTGCAAAAGCAACTTCTAAAGCTTTACCTAATGAGGTTCTTGCCGCACTTGTAGTTCTAACATTTGCTTTTGTAGCAACTTTCATTCCTATAAACCCTGCTAAAGCAGAACATATAGCTCCGACAATAAATGATACAGCTACCATTCCGTTAGACCCTTCTTCGGCACTACCTTTAAAATATAATAAGATTGCAACTGCAACTACAAAAATTGACAAAATTTTATACTCGGCCTTAAGAAAAGACATGGCTCCATCTGCTATATTTTTAGCAATCCTTTTCATTTTTTCATCGCCCTGGTCTTGCTTTGTAACCCAAGCACTTTTAATAAACACAAATGCTAGTGCTAAAACACCAAACACCCATAAATAATCTACTATTATTTCCATAATTAGTTAGTTAGTTTAAGTTAATATTTTTTTTAACGTCGCTAAAAATAGGAAAATATAAGTGATAAAAAAAACCACCTTAAACTTAAGATGGTTCATTTTTAAACTATTATGTTATTAATGTCTGCTAGATGGTGAAAGTTCTTTTCTTTTTATGCTCACTTTCATCATAACGCTGTACACATTTATGATAAATTTCTATAGCTTCTTTAGCATTTCCCCAGCCACCAACATCAACTTTCTTTTTTTCTAAATCTTTATATACTTGAAAGAAATGTTCAATTTCTTTTATTCTATGTGGATTTAAATCCCCTATATCTGTTTTTTGATTCCAAACAGGATCTGAAACTGGAACACAAATAATTTTTTCATCCGGCCCCTTCTCGTCTGTCATATGAAAAACACCAATAGGTTTTACTTCCATAACAACCATAGGGTAAGTAGGCTCGGTACCTAAAACTAAAACATCCAGAGGATCCTGATCTAAAGCTAAGGTTTCGGGAACAAAACCATAATCTCCCGGGTACATCATTGATGAAAATAACATACGGTCGAAACGAATTTTATTCAATGTAAAATCGTATTCATATTTATTTCTACTGCCTTTTGGTATCTCAATTAACACATCAAATGTTAAATCTTTTTTCTTAGTCATATCTTCAATTCTATTTTGGGCTGCAAATGTACTGAACACTTTAAGAGTAAACAACAAAAGGCATTAGTTTTAGAACTCTTTTATATGGTTTACCCTTAATATTAACCGTTTCTTAATAAAACGCTAAAAATTCTTAGTCTTTACAATTAATATGGCTTTAGCGCTCTACAACTTATCTAAACTAAAGCCTGAAAACATTAACTTTTTTGTAAGAAAACCTATTCATTATATTTATTATATTGCGTTCGACTAACTCAAATAAATTATAATAAATCATGCGCTCTATTTTATTACCCTTTTTAATACTCTTTTCATTATCAGTCTTAAACGCTCAAAACAAACCCTGGCAAGGTAAGTTTGAGCCTATTGATAATATGATAGCCCCACCAAACGCTTATCGTTCAGCAAGCGGTGCACCAGGAAAAGCCTATTGGCAGCAACGTGCAGATTATAAAATAAAGGCTGTTTTAAATGAAGCTAACAATACCCTTTCTGGAGAAGAAACCATAACATATTATAATAATTCTCCAGATGATTTAAGTTACTTATGGATTCAGCTGGAACAAAATGTAAATAAGAAAGAAAATGAGGATTTTGGTGCTATAAATAATAGTATAAGAGACGGCATGAATACAAGACAAATGCAATTTCTTACCAGAGCTATCGATTTTCCTGCCGGCTATTCTATTAAATATATAAAGGATGCTAACGGAAATTCTATAAAATCATTAGTTAATAATACTATGATGAAAGTATTACTCAAAGAACCATTAAAATCTGGTACTTCTATGAGTTTTTCAATAGCTTGGTCTTATCCTATTACAGACCGCAGTATGTATTTATTATCAAGAGAAGGTTACGAGTATTTTCCTGAAGATGATAATACGGTTTACTTAATGGCACATTGGTTTCCCAGAATGGCTGTTTATAATGATACTGAGGGCTGGCAAAACCAACAATTTCAAAAGCTTGGTGAATTTGCCTTAGAGTTTGGTAATTATGAGGTTGAAATCTCGGTTCCTGAGGATCATATTGTTGCCTCTACAGGAAGCCTTCTAAATAGCGATGTGGTATTAACAAAAACACAACGCAAAAGAATGAATGAAGCCCGTAAGTCATTCGATAAACCTGTAATGATTATCACAAAAGAAGAGGCAATAGCTAATGAAAAAACAAAATCAAAAAAACTAAGAACCTGGAAATATAACGCCACAAATGTTAGAGATTTTGCATTTGCATCATCCAGAAAATTTATGTGGGATGCTCAAGCCGTAAAATTACCAACTAATACGGTAATGGCCATGTCGTTTTATCCAAAAGAAGGGCTCCCGGTATGGCAGGAAGAATCTACAAAAGCTATTATGCATGCACTTGAAGTATATTCTGAAGCAACATTTGATTACCCATATCCTGTATGTATTTCAGTAAATACATCAAACATTGGAATGGAGTTCCCAATGATTAGCTTTAATGGTGGGCGGCCTATTAATGGTAAAATAAGCGATGGAGCAAAACAAGGTATGATTGGAACTATTATACATGAAGTTGGGCATAATTGGTTTCCTATGATTGTAAGTTCAGATGAGCGTAAATGGATGTGGATGGACGAAGGGTTGAATACTTTTTTACATCAGCGTACTGTAACTGAGCGTTATCCAAATTTTAACAGTACAACCCCTAAAACAATTATACCATTTATGAGTGGGGATAAAAATATTTTACGTCCAATAATGACAACTTCAGACAATGAATTAATGAGTCAATTTGGAGCAAACTTTTATTTAAAACCTACTGTTGGATTACAAATGTTACGAAACTCAATTATTGGAAAAGAGTTATTTGATCAAGCCTTTAAAGAATATGCAAATCGTTGGAAATACAAACACCCTAATCCTGCTGATTTATTCAGAACTCTTGAAGATGCCACCGCTACAGATTTAGATTGGTTTTTTAGAGGTTGGTTTTTTACAACCGATAATGTAGATATGGAGTTAGCCAATGTAAAATGGTTTAAAGTTTTTGAAGAAGACACTAATATTGAAGATCAAAAGAAAAAATCTCAATTTAAAATTAAGGGTAAAAATGCTAATGCAAAAGCAAAAGATTTCTCTAGTGGACCGGAAGTTATAAATATGACCTCAACGCCTGATGCCGCCTATGGGCAATTTTTGTCTCGAATTGATGAAGCCGAAGTTAGAAAACATGTGTCTGGTAAAAATATTTATGAAGTCACTATAAAAAATAAAGGCGGATTAATCATGCCCGTTACCATCGAATGGGTATTTACTGATGGTAGTAAAGCCATAGACAAATTACCTGCTCAAATATGGCGTAGAAACGAATACGAAACAAAACACACTTTTATAAAAGAAAAAGAAGTTACAGAAGTTAATCTTGATCCTAATTTTGAGTTTGCCGATGTAGATACAGACAATAATAGTTTCCCTAAAGTTGAAACACCTTCAGAGTTTGATGAGTTTAAAAACAAAAAATTAGGAAATTAAGGAATCCTTAAACACTATAGCAAGTTCAATACAGCTATATTTAGTACAAAAAAGCTTAAGTCATTTTTTCTTAAGCTTTTTTTATACCACTTTTTTTGCGATCCTTTCTATATAAGATTATTTAGATGTACAAAGAGCCTCCAAATTCATGCCTATTTTGTAATATTTTTAAAACTCACGATTTAGTTTTTTTTATGATTTTAAAAATGAAAAGCCCTATAAATCAATATTATAATGAGTTTATGAAAGCATTTCTAAGAAATAAATTATAACTTAGCCTAAGTTGTATTTTAAACAATTCATAGCTAAATGCTAAATAGATAAAGGAATTAACCTCTAATTTATAAACTCTAAAAGGTATGCGAGCATTATTAAAACCCGTAAAATATTTAATAGGATTAACAATTAAAACACTTCATTTACCCGTAAATATTGGAGGGTTAAAGATTCAATTTCCTTCTTTTATGAATGCTTCAGAGCGAGGTTCAACAATTACTGGAAAATATGAGATAAGCGAAAGAAAGTTAGTTTCAAAATATATTAAAAGTGATGATGCTGTATTAGAAATGGGCGCCTGTATTGGTGTAGTTTCTTTATCAATTAATAAAATGTTGAAAGACAAAACAAAACAGGTATCTGTAGAACCTAACCCGCAAATGCATAAATATTTACGTGAAAATAAAAAAAACAACAAAGGAGAGTTTAATATTGAAACTTGCATTGTCTCCAAACAAAAGGAAGTTGATTTTTTTATAGGCGGAAAGGCCTTTTTAGGTTCCAATACTATGGGTAGAGGAAAAAAAGTAACAGTTCCTGGAAAAACTTTAACAGAACTAACAAACGAATATTTTGATTTTACAGCATTAGTAATGGATATTGAAGGTGGTGAATTGAATTTCTTTCGTTCTTTTGATTTAGAAAGCTCTAAAATAAGACTCATAATATGGGAGACCCATATGCATCCTAATATGTTATCGAAAGAGGAACTTTTTGAATGTTACGACAGATTAGAAAAGCAAGGTTTTAGCTTAAATGAAAAAGTAGGAAATGTAGAAGCGTGGTCCAGAAATGTTTAATGCTATAATTTGAGAAGTTCAACTCAAATGAGTTCTAGGAAATATTTATTAGCAGTTTTTACTTGCATGGTTCTTTTTTGGCAAGTAGAAAGTCAGTCAGAAAAAAAAGTGTTTAATCTTTTATTTATTGGTAATAGTTTAACTTATACTAACAACTTACCATTATTAGTGAAAAAGCAGGCAAAAAAGCGTGGTATTGTTATAAACACAAAAATGATTGCAAAACCAAATTATGCCATTTCAGACCATTGGTATGATGGTGAAGTCCAAAAGTTAATTGCAAGTAAAACCTATCATTTTGTAATTATTCAACAAGGTCCATCGTCGCAACAAGATGGCAAACAATTACTCGTTAAGTATGGTAAAAAGTATAATATGCTCTGTAAAACCAGCCATGCTAAACTTGTCTATTTTATGGTATGGCCACCAATAAATCATCCAGAAAGGTTTGAAGGTGTAATAAATAACCATCAGTATGCAGCAAAAGCAAATGATGCATTATTATGCCCTGTGGGTAGCGTTTGGAAAAAACATTTTATAACCACAAGTAATTATGACTATTATGGTTCTGATGGTTTTCATCCTTCTAAAAAAGGAAGTAACATTGCTGCCAAAACTATTGTGGCGTATTTGTTTCCTAAATAGATTTTAAATAATAAACATACAATATGAAAAAAGAGCAAATAGAGAAAATGAGTTTGGAAATGCTCAAAAAAAAAGCAAAGACCTATAAAATGGCGACCATAGTGCTCAGTATACTGGTTTTGATAATGTTTGTAGCCAGCTTTTTTAATTATCAAGAAAATGGAGTGAGTTTTTCAGTTTTTTTGCCTTTATTCTTTTTGCCTATGGTTATAATTAACCGAATGTCTTTTTTAAAATTGCAAAAAGCAATAAAGTCAAGACAAAAGGATTAAAACTATTTCATGCTTGCAAAGCATTAGGTGTAATTACCATACAAACTACATGAATATTTTTAAAGAAATAGCTTCTAAGCATGATGGGTATTATAATGAAGAAGGAGAAAAAGTTACTTCGGGGCCAGAAGGCAAGCTCTTTTTTGATGCCAAGGAAACTAGTATCGATGTAAATGGATCTCTAATTACAATTTAATCAACTGATTTAACTACAAAAAAACAGTCGTGTTCTTAATCTCCTAAACCATAATAAGCCAATACCAAGAATATACTGTTTTTTTAATACAGATTGCACATGAAATAACAGATAACCACAAAGCTTTTAAAAATGAAATCCAAAAGTTCCGGTAACCCCAAACTTACGTGCATCTGGATACAGAAGTTTATCTTTATAATTACCTCTAAAATTAAAGTCGATTCTAAACACTTTAAAAATATTACCAACACCTAAACTGTATTCATAATAGGGCTTATCTTTTGGGGCAGATAAAGGGATACTGTTCGGGTTGTTAGTTGTGCTTAAATCTATATTTTCTTGCGAAATGTCTCCCCAAACGCCACGTACACTTACTATTTCTCGTAAATTAAATTTTCGTAAAAATGGAATTCTTGAAAATAAACGTCCGTTAAAATTATGCTCTAAATGAAACGATACGTAAGTATCGCTCACAAATTCATAAAAATCCAACTGCGAAAATGTATTATATATTGAAAAATAAGATTGATTTCCCGGAATAACACTAAGCAAGCCTAAAGGCACTTCTCCAAATGTTTTACCTGCTTCAATAGTCGTATACAATCTGCCAAAGCCACCAACTTGCCAGGGTTGTATATAAGACAATTGTAATTTGGTATAATCAAAATCACTATTTAACATGCTTTTGTCTCCGCGACTTACTTGAGCAAAAATACGTGCAAAATCATCGTTTGCTGTTCGACGTTCTACACCAAAACCTGTCATTTTTCGCTTTGGGAAATAAGATAAGGACAGAGAGGTTTCAAACTGTTTTATTTCAGACGAAAACCCGGTTGGTGAAGCTGCATCTACATAGTCTAAACTAAAGGTTGGTGATGCCGATTCTAAAGTACGATAGTTAGCTCCTAACCTAAAAATAAAATTTCGCCAAGGTTCTAACTCAACCGCTAAGCTTGTTAAATTTATAGAAGTTAATTTATCATTCGTACTTGTACCCACCACAGATGAGGATGCTAAACTACGTCCTAAAACATCTGTACTTGTTGTTAAACTCGCCCCTATTTGCTCTACGTCTCGCCTGTTTCCACCAGAAACGATCAATCTACTTTTTTTATCTAGCAACCATTTTCCTGAAATACCGTATTTAAATTTATCATCTCTAAAGCCATAAGCCAAAAAGCCTTCTAATCGCCATAAATCGTTTCTGCCAAAATAGGTTCTTCCTCCTGTACGCAAACGCAGCCCTTCAACTTCATTAAAACCAAAGGTTGAAAAAATGGGACCATAATCTAATGGTAATGTATTAAATTCGATATATCCTGATGATAAAATGCTGCCTAAATTGTATAAACGCTTAAACTTTTTTACTGTTTTTAAAGTGTCTAGCATTTTATAGACCCCTTTTTCATCTTTATTTAATTCTTCTAATCGGTTTTCAGCCCAAAAAGCATCATCTCTATCGTATACATCTTTATCATAATTATAAACTTCTTCATCATAGAATTTTTTATCCTTGACTTTATCAAATTCATAATTATTGTATAAGGTTGTTCGCTTGCCATAAACGCCTCTCGATTTTTCCTTTTTACTGAATGCAAAATCAGACATCATATAATCGCGCTTTACTAGAAAAAGCGAATCGTTTAAAACTTCAAACTCCTGTTCGATATAAATATCTTTCACCCAGTTTATATTAGCGCTCTTTGAGGCTTGTAGGTTAATTTCTTTGATCGCATACGTTGAATCAGCAACCCAAAAATCACCTTTAAACGTCAATTCGTTTTTCCTTCTAGGATAATAAATTATATTGTAGCACCATTTATTATCTATAAAAGCACTATCTGAAAGCACATAATTATAGGTATTGATTCCTGTTTTTGAAAGCGGACTCACAAAACTTTTATCAAAAAACTTTAAATAATTATCGTATACATTATAGTCGGAATATAAATCGTCAACAAAATCGATTACTACTTGATTATCACTAAAGCCAGAGTTTTTATTTCCTTTTAAAACTTCTTTTCGCTTATTAATTACATTATCGCCATACACTTTTGATACGGCTTCGTTAATAAACATGGGCAAGTACGTTTTTCCTGTAACACGAGACGTATCAACTTCGTTAAAAACAAATTCCATCCCTCTAAATAGTTTGCTTTTAATAAGCGCACTATCGATGGTATTAATATCGAATTCTACTTTTTCATACTTATCGTATTCATATTGTTTGTAGAGATTTAGACCGTTTTTTCTTTTATGTTCCCAAATTTTACGAAGTAAATCGATAGCAGGATTATTCTTTTTTGATTGTTTTCCTGATACAATAACTACAGCATCTAATTGGGCTGCTTCTTCTTTAAGCGTCAATTTTAAATTATAATTTACTTTTTTAGCTAAAGGAATTTCGAGGGTTTCGTAGCCAATAAATGAGATGCTTAAAGTATTCCAAGTCTCGGAAGATTCTAAATAAAATTTTCCGTTTTCATCGGTTATCACACCTTCAGTAGAACCTTTAAATATAACATTTGCAAATGATATAGGTTGATTAATCTCATCAAACACATAACCACTAACCTTGGTTTGTGCTATCGCAAAAAACACATTTAGTAGAGCAAGGGCAAAAAATAGTTTTATCTTCATCAAAAGATTTTAATTGTTTTTTATAAAGACAAATATAATTTGTCTTTAGTTGCATGAAATTGAAAATATTTAGTTTAAATCTATCTCATAACCAAAAAACTTCATCAACAATCGTGCTAATGAAGTTTATATAACGTAAAAAATTATAATTTATTTATATAAAACTTTTTTTACTGCTTTAATTACATCATTTCTATTAGGCAACCATTCTGCTAATAACACTGGAGAGTATGGTGCAGGTGTATCAGCTGTGTTTATTTTTACAATTGGTGCATCTAAATAATCAAAGGCTTCAGATTGCACTAAATAAGTAATTTCTGTTGCAACATTTCCAAATGGCCATGCTTCTTCTAAAACCACTAATCGATTTGTTTTTTTCACAGATTCAACAATAGCTTTCCTATCCATAGGACGTACTGTACGTAAGTCTATAATTTCGCAAGAAATTCCTTCTTTCTCAAGTTCATCAGCAGCAGCAAAAGCTTCTTTTATTATTTTTCCAAAAGATACAATAGTAACATCGGTTCCTTCACGCTTAACATCGGCAACACCTAAAGGCAATACATACTCCCCTTCAGGAACCTCTCCTTTATCGCCATACATTTGCTCACTTTCCATAAAAATTACAGGATCGTCATCTCTAATAGCTGCTTTTAGTAAGCCTTTTGCATCATAAGGATTAGATGGCACTACTACTTTTAAACCTGGTGTATTTGCAAACCAATTTTCAAAAGCCTGAGAGTGAGTAGCTCCTAGTTGACCTGCAGAAGCAGTAGGTCCTCGAAACACTATTGGACATTTAAATTGCCCGCCAGACATTTGCCTAATTTTTGCTGCATTATTTATAATTTGATCAATTCCAACTAAAGAGAAGTTAAAGGTCATATACTCTACAATAGGTCTATTGCCTGTCATGGTAGAACCAATAGCAATTCCAGCAAAACCAAGCTCTGCAATAGGAGTGTCTATCACACGTTTTGATCCAAATTCATCTAACATCCCTTTAGAAGCTTTGTAAGCCCCGTTATATTCTGCTACTTCTTCACCCATTAAATAAATGCTTTCATCTCTGCGCATTTCTTCGCTCATGGCTTCACAAATAGCCTCTCTAAATTGAATTGTCTTCATTAAATGTATTTTTAAATCGAGTTGCAAAAATAACAATAAATAGAATACTTTGTTTAAAAGAATTATTTAAAATTTATTATGCGTGCATAGCAAATATTCGAAATAAAATAATTAACTTCGTTGCCTAAATTTGAAGTGCAAAATTATAGCTTAAACGATAACGTTATAGTTCTGGGCTTCCCAAACAACTAGTCTTAATTTAATTACAATAAATATGAAAATTTTAGTGTGTATTAGTCACGTTCCGGACACTACATCAAAAATTAATTTTACAGATGGTGATTCAAAATTTGACACGAATGGTGTTCAATTTGTTATAAACCCAAATGATGAATTTGGTTTAACTCGCGCTATGTGGTTTAAAGAAAAACAAGGGGCAAGTGTAGCTGTTGTAAATGTTGGCGGCGCAGAAACCGAACCTACACTTCGCAAAGCTTTAGCTATTGGTGCAGATAGTGCCATACGTATTAATACAACTGCAGTAGATGGGTTTCAGGTTGCTAAACAATTAGCAAAAGTAGTACAGGATGGTGGGTACGATTTGGTTATTGCTGGCAGAGAATCTATCGATTATAATGGCGGTATGGTTCCTGGTATGTTAGCAGGATTAACCGGTGCTAATTTTGTAAACAACTGTATTAGTCTTGACGTAGATGGTACAAATGCTACAGCTACCCGTGAAATTGATGGTGGAAAAGAAACTGTTTCAACATCGCTACCACTAGTTATTGGTGGACAAAAAGGGTTGGTTGAAGAAAGTGATTTACGCATCCCAAATATGAGAGGTATAATGATGGCACGAAAAAAACCTTTAACTGTTGTTGAGCCTGTTGATGCAGCTGCCGAAACATCGTCGGTTAAGTTTGAAAAACCAGAGCCAAAAGGAGCTGTTACCTTAGTATCTCCAGATAATTTAGACGAATTAGTAAACTTACTTCACAACGAAGCCAAAGTGATTTAATAACCAAATTTCAAACCCAAATTCCAACTGTTCAGTATTTGGAATTTGTTTTTTGGAATTTACATTTATGAAAAAATATTATGTCAGTTTTAGTATATACAGAATCAGAAAAAGGTGCTTTTAAAAAAGTAGCTTTAGAAGTAGCATCATACGCTAAAGCAGTAGCGAATCAACTAGGAACTACTGTTACAGCTGTTACAATAAATGCCAATAACACTTCAGAATTAGGTAAATATGGCGTAGACAAAGTTTTAACCGTTAACAATTCGCAACTTGATACATTTAATGCCAAAAGCTATGCCGAGGCTATAAAACAAGCCGCAGAAAATGAAAATGCCAGGGTGGTTATTGTTAGCTCAAGTGCCGACAGTAAATATTTAGCACCTCTTTTAGCTGTTGGTTTAAACGCTGGTTTTGCATCTAACGTTGTTGAAGCACCATCAAGCACATCGCCTTTTACAGTTAAACGCACTGCTTTTACAAACAAAGCATTTAACCTAACAACTATTGATACCGATGTTAAACTGGTTGCTGTTTCTAATAATGCTTTCGGATTGGTAGAATCGAATGGTAACGCTTCCGCGGAAGATTTTTCGCCTTCAATTTCAGAACCTGGTGTAACCGTGCAATCCGTAGATAAGGCTACAGATAAAGTCACTATTGCCGACGCAGACATTGTGGTTTCTGGCGGTCGTGGACTAAAAGGCCCCGAAAACTGGGGTATGATAGAGGAGTTAGCAGAGGTTTTAGGAGCTGCAACAGCTTGTTCTAAACCTGTTTCAGATTTAGGTTGGAGACCTCATAGTGAGCACGTAGGCCAAACAGGAAAACCAGTGGCGTCAAACCTTTATATTGCTATTGGTATTTCAGGAGCTATTCAGCATTTAGCTGGTATTAATGCCTCAAAAGTAAAAGTGGTAATTAATACTGATGCTGAAGCACCTTTCTTTAAAGCTGCAGATTATGGTGTTGTAGGCGATGCTTTTGTAGTCGTTCCGCAACTCATTGAAAAATTAAAAGCTTTTAAAGCTCAACAATAAATTATTTTTTATAAATTGTATTGTTCCACAGAACTGATTAAATTAGCATTATATCATAATTCTGCCTTGGGCAGTTGGTTAATTCCTAATTTAAACAGTTCTTTGCGTTTTTTATAAATTATGAGTTTAGTTAGATTAAACATAAAAGGCATATCCTATAGTCAAACCCAGAATGGTGCTTATGCCCTTATTTTGAATGAAGTAGATGGCGAACGCAAACTACCTATTGTAATTGGTGCTTTTGAGGCGCAATCTATTGCTATAGCATTAGAAAAAGAAATACGCCCGCCACGTCCTTTAACTCACGATTTATTCAAGAATTTTGCTGATCGGTTTGATATTGTAGTAAAGCAAGTGATTATTCACAAATTAGTAGATGGTGTTTTTTATTCCAGTTTAATTTGTGAACGCGATAAAATTGAGGAGATTATAGATGCCAGAACCAGTGATGCCATTGCTTTAGCGCTTCGTTTTGACGCACCCATTTTCACCTATAAAAATATTCTTGATAAAGCAGGTATTTATTTAAAAGTGAATCCTAAAAAAGAAGATGAAGACGAACTTCAAGACAGCATTTTAGTAGATGATTTATTAGCCAATGAATTAGAGCCTAATGCCCCTCGCGAAAATTACAAAGGAAAAACACTTGAAGAACTTCACACGCTTTTAGACGAAGCGGTATCTAATGAAGATTACGAAGCTGCTGCACATATTCGTGATGAAATTTCTAAACGCTAAACTTATTACATATCTATGAAATCTTTTTTTTTGTCTATAACTGCTGTTTTTTTCTTATTAACCTCCACAGTAACAGCACAAGAAACAGACAAAAATAAGCTTACAGATACTATTACAAATACATCTCAAGCGGTTGAAATAGCATCAAATACACCCGCAGATTCTTTACAAATAACAGATAAGGCCGTTGAGTCTACAAATCAAAATCAGCAGGTTGTTTCAAGCTCAAATGAGGTTAAAAACACCATTATCCCAAGCCAGGGTTTTTCAATAAACAGCTTATGGCGTGGTGTTTTAGGAATGATTACTTTAGTATTTATCGCCTTTTTATTTAGTAGTAACAGAAAAGCTATCGACTGGAAAATTGTTGGCATTGGATTAGCTTTTCAATTGTTAATTGCTGTTGGTGTTTTAAAAGTTGAACTGGTAAAAACAATTTTCGAGTTTATTGGAGGTATGTTTGTTCAAGTGCTTGAATTTACAAGAGCCGGGAGTAAATTTTTATTTGAAGGCTTAGTGGTAGACATGGATACTTTCGGGTTTATTTTTGCTTTTCAAGTGCTACCAACCATTATCTTCTTTTCTGCATTAACATCTGTTTTGTTTTATTTAGGGATCATTCAATGGGTAGTCAAAGCATTTGGATGGCTACTTTCTAAACTTTTAAAAATATCTGGGGCAGAAAGCTTAAGTGTTGCAGGTAATATCTTTTTAGGACAAACCGAAGCACCTCTTTTAATAAAGGCTTATTTAGAAAAAATGAATAAGTCAGAAATGCTACTCGTTATGATTGGTGGTATGGCCACTGTTGCTGGTGCAGTACTGGCAGCTTACATAGGCTTTCTTGGAGGAGACGATCCTGCTTTACGTTTATTTTATGCAAAGCACTTATTAGCTGCATCGGTAATGGCAGCTCCCGGAGCTATTGTTATTTCAAAAATATTATACCCACAAACCGAAAACGTGAACACTGATGTAAAAGTGTCGCAAGATAAAATTGGTTCAAACATATTAGACGCTATTGCAAACGGTACAACCGAAGGCCTAAAACTAGCCGTTAACGTAGGAGCAATGCTTTTGGTATTTGTTGCCTTTATTGCTATGATTAATTGGATTTTAGGCTCAATAGGAGATGTTACGAGTTTAAACAATTGGATTGCAGGTAACACCTCTTATGACAGTTTATCATTAGAACTAATTTTAGGCTATGTTTTTGCGCCGCTTATGTGGCTTATTGGAGTTGCAAAGGAGGATATGGCTTTAATGGGACAGCTTTTAGGTATTAAACTAGCAGCCAGCGAATTTATTGGATACATCCAATTGTCTGATTTAAAAAATGTTGCAAATGCAACACACCTTAGTTACCAGAAATCAATAATTATGGCAACTTATATGCTTTGTGGTTTTGCTAATTTTGCATCTATAGGGATCCAAATTGGGGGCATCGGTTCGTTAGCTCCGGGGCAGCGTAAAACCTTATCAAAGTTTGGCATGAAAGCCTTAATTGGCGGGACTATCGCCTCTTTAATTTCGGCTACTATCGCAGGAATGATAATTGGTTAAATAAGTCCTGCGTATGCAGGAATCTTATTTATAAAACAGTTAATAACTTTATAATATTTCTTCAAAAGCGCTCTACTGCACATTTATAGTTTTTTCTATTTTTGTTTTTAGTATTTGTCATACTAAGCACAGTCGAAGTATCTTTTCAGAAATTCGTTATTGCTATAAAATTTAAGTTCAATTTAAAGAGATTCTCACTTGCGTGGGGAATATTATGAAACAATATCACGATTTAGTTAAACACGTTTTAGAAAACGGAAATGAAAAGGGAGACCGAACCGGAACCGGAACAAAAAGTGTTTTTGGCCATCAAATGCGTTTTGATTTAAGTAAGGGGTTTCCAATGGTTACCACAAAAAAGCTTCACTTGAAATCTATTGTTTACGAGTTACTTTGGTTTTTAAAAGGCGATACTAATATTGACTATTTAACAGAAAACGGTGTTAGAATCTGGAATGAATGGGCTGATGATAATGGCGATTTAGGACCGGTTTATGGGCACCAATGGCGCAACTGGAATAGTGACGAAATAGACCAAATTAAAGATGTTATTAACACGCTAAAAACCAATCCGGACAGTAGGAGAATGTTAGTTTCTGCCTGGAATCCATCGGTGCTACCAGATACATCCAAAAGCTTTAGTGAAAATGTAGCAAACGGTAAAGCTGCCTTACCGCCATGCCATGCTTTTTTTCAGTTTTATGTAGCTAATGGAAAACTATCATGTCAACTCTATCAACGAAGTGCCGATATATTTTTAGGTGTACCATTTAATATTGCAAGCTATGCATTATTCACTATGATGATGGCTCAGGTTTGTGGTTATCAAGCCGGAGAATTTATTCATACCTTTGGTGATGCACACATTTACAGTAATCATTATGAGCAATTAGAATTACAATTGTCTCGTGATTTAAGGCCACTGCCAAAAATGATATTAAATCCAGAAATAAAAGATATTTTCGATTTTACTTTTGACGATTTCACTTTAGTAGATTACCATCCACATCCTCATATAAAGGGTGTTGTTGCCATATAAAAAAGTGCTTTCAATTAAATTGAAAGCACTTTTAGCTTAGTTTATTTTGGATTTAACTAAACGTTTAATACACCATTTTCAGCTGCAGCATAATCATTCCAGGCATAAGCATCGGCTTGCTCATCATTCACATAATTACCATCAACTAAGTATCTAAACTCGTAAGAGTTATCTTTTTCTAAGTTTAAAGCCCCTTTAAAAGTACCATTTTTTAGTTTTTTGAGCGATGTTGCTTTTGCATCCCATTGGTTAAAACTCCCAACAACTACTACTTCTTTTGCTTCCTCAGCAGGAACAGAAAAAGTAACTTTACATATAGGTTTGCTCTTTAAATATTGTTTTGTAATAGCCATAATTTTATTTTTTTGCTTAATTAACATTCTATTTTACCGGGCAAATTTATAAAACAATTTTTCGTTTCTAATTATTTAAAACGCTTTACATCAAAGAATTATCAATTTAATAATATGCCTTTACAATAATTTAAAGTATGGCTTTTTTTTAGCCAAATAATTACCAAGTTAGTAAAGCAGCTTAGCTTGCTTTCATGAAAATTTTATTGCTTATAAACCGAAAACGTTTTCGTTTTTTAGGCTTAATTAATCTTTTAATAATGTTACTAAAAGTTTTAACTTTACAATCATTATATTTTTGATATGTTCGGGAAGAAAAAACAAAAGCCACAAATAGATGCTGCTCAATTAGAGCTTATTCAAAACGCACAAAAACGCATCAAACAAAAGAAGCGCTTATACATTCACTTTGTGGTCTTTTTAATAGGTGCCATTTTTTTAATAATTGCCAATACAGTTTTAGGTATTGGGAAAGGGGTTCAGTTTTTTGAAATCGATTGGTTTGTTTATGCCATCCTTATATGGCTTTTCTTTTTTGTCTATCACGCCTTCAACGTATTTATCACTCATAAGTTTATGGGAAAAGCTTGGGAACAAAACCAGCTGGATAAACTCGTAGCAAAACAACAAGAACGTATTGATAAATTAAAAGAAGGGCTTATAAAAGAGGAAACATTGATAGCACAAAGCGAAGTTTATAGTGAAGTAAACCCTCAAACCCAAAACTCAAAGTCCAAAAGTGAATTAACAATAATTGTAGCAGCTGGCGAAAACGATGCTATTGGTAAAGACAACAAACTCATTTGGCATTTAAGCGACGATTTAAAACGCTTTAAAAGCCTAACCAATGGGCATCATATTATTATGGGTCGTAAAACCTTTGAAAGTTTTCCAAAACCACTACCAAACAGGACTCACGTGGTTATTTCAAGACAGCAGGACTACAAAGTTCCTAATGGGGTTATTCTAGTAAACTCATTAGAAGATGCCATAGATGCTGCAAAAAATGACTTACAACCCTTTATAATTGGCGGTGGCGAAATCTACAAACAAGCCATGTTAATAGCTGATAAGATTGAGTTAACACGGGTACACGAAAGCTTTGAAGCCGATACGTTTTTTCCAGAAATTGACACATCGGTTTGGAAAGAAACAGCTAATACCTTTCATAAAAAAGATGACAACCATAAGTATGAGTTCTCATTTTTAACGTATGAAAGAGTTTAATTGCATTTCACTTTGTATAATTTTACAGTTAACTTTGTTTAACGGCTGATGTTATTTATTAAAAACTATTCCTTATCAATAAAGCATTAGTAGCAATCAGCAAAAAAACACTTTTGCAACATCAAGCAATAACAATCGTCTTTTATGTATTAGGGTTTGTAAAAATCAAATATTATGAAAGCCATAATTCTTACATTGTTTATAATAGTATCATTAAAATTCCATTCGCAAGAAAATAAATCTACTTCTGATTATTTGGATGTTATTTCCAAAACTGGTCAGAATCCTGTAAAATTTGTAAACCATTTACTTAATGATTTTGACCTGCTTACTTTTGATGACGCACTACACTTGGCAAAAGAACCTTTTGACTTTTATCAGAAATTAATAATGAACAATCAGTTCCAAAAAAAAGTCAAGTATATCTTCATTGAAGTGTTTTCAATAACTTCTCAACCCTTTGTTGACGAGTATTTTAATAGCAAAATAAAGGATAGTACTATTTTGTTACCTGTTTTTCAAAACGATTTTAGTGGCTATGGCTGGCGCTATCAAACCTATATAGATTTGTTAGATACTATTTGGGAAGTAAACGCTCTACTTTCAGAGTCTGATAAAATTCAAGTAATATGCGTAGACCAACCTATTTACTGGGATGCAATTCAAACTCGAAAAGATTATGATCTTTTTCAACAGTCATTAGTTGGTAGAGATTATTTTATGTACAAAATAATTTCTCAAACTTTAAAAAGTTTCAAAAGTGGATTGAAAGGCGTATTCTTTACTAACACAAGACATGCATATAAGGGAATAAAAAAATCTGATGGTGAATTCTACTGGAATACTGGTACATTTTTAAGTCAATGGCATCCTGGAAAAACTTATTCTATTCGTTTACATAATGTAACTCTTTCCATCCAATCAATATCAGATAGCATATCAAATTCCTCATCAACTGAAGGATTAGATAAGGTTGATTATAGTTGGATAAGAATGGATAATGGCCTTTGGGATCAAGCCTTTAAGGAAAATGGTAATATTCCTATTGCTATATCTTTAAAAAATAATGCTTTTGGAAAATGTTCTTATGTAGGTAATCATATGCTAGATGTAGCTGATAATCAATCAATGTATGATGCTTATGATGGTCTTATTTTTTTAGCGCCATTAGAGCAATTACATTTTTCAGCAAAATTTGATTTTATTTATACAGATTCATTTGTAAAGGAATTAAAAAGAAGAATATTACTACTTCAAGGAAATCAATTATCAGACTTTTTAATTAAGAACGAAGCTGATTCACTTGATGATTTTGTAAAAGAGTTAATTAAATTCCAAGAACCAAAGAAAAATACTCTAATTCCAAAAGAGCATAATTAACCTCTTCTAAAAAACATTATAGCCAATTGCTGGTTCTGCGTATATTAGAAAATTAATTCGTCCATAAAAAATTCTTTCCCTTCATCGCTTCTATTTTCCGTAATTTCGCAATATGGTAAAAGACATTCAACTTCGTATATCACTTAAAGACGAAGAGCGCAGCGATATTCTTGTTATAAAATCGGCGTATGCTTTAAATATTGAGAAACAAGACATTACCGGAATTAAAGTATTGCGTAAATCTATTGATGCTCGTAAGCCAAAAATAGTTTTCAACTATAAGATAGCGGTTTACATAAAAGAGGCTTTACCAAAAAAATCAGAATATCATTTCAATTATAAAGATGTTTCAAAAGCTAAACCCATTCATATTATTGGGTTTGGTCCAGCAGGTATGTATGCCGCTTTGCGCTGTATAGAACTTGGTTTTAAGCCCATTGTTTTAGAGCGTGGAAAAAATGTACAAGATCGTCGTAGAGATTTAAAAGCTATTAATCAAGACCATTTTGTGAACGAAGATTCTAACTACTGTTTTGGTGAAGGCGGTGCAGGTACTTATAGCGACGGAAAATTATATACCCGAAGTTTAAAACGTGGTGATGTTCGACGTATTTTTGAAAACTTGGTATTTCATGGTGCTACCGATCAGATTTTAGTAGATGCACACCCACATATTGGAACCAACAAATTACCCAAAGTGGTTCAGAATATTCGGGAAACCATCTTAAACTATGGTGGCGAAATTCATTTTGAAACACGTGTTGTTGATTTTACTATAAAGCAAAACAAAATACAAGCCATTCAATTATTAAATGGTGATGAAATGGCAGTAAGCAGAGTTATTTTAGCCACTGGTCATTCAGCTCGCGATATTTATTATTTACTTTATAAAAAACAAATCGCTTTAAAAGCAAAATCGTTTGCAATGGGTGTTCGTGTAGAGCATCCGCAACATATTATAGACTCCATTCAATACCATTGTTCTGGTAAGCGCCACGAATTGCTTCCTGCAGCCTCTTATAGTTTAGTACAGCAAGTAAACGAACGCGGTGTATACTCCTTTTGCATGTGCCCTGGTGGTTTTATAGTCCCTGCAGCTACTGCTAATGGAGAAGTTGTTGTAAATGGCATGTCGCCGTCAAAACGAAATAATTTATATGCAAATTCGGGTATAGTAGTAGAAATTAATGCCGAACAAGATTTGCGAAAATACGAGCAGTTTGGTGTTTTAAAAGGCTTAGAATATCAGAAGAATTTAGAAAAATTGGCGTTTACATCAGGTGGAAGAAGTCAGGTTGCCCCTGCACAACGCTTAACGGATTTTGTTGAAGGCCGCTTATCAAATAGTTTGAACACAACATCGTATCAGCCAGGATTAAAATCGGCCCCTTTGCATTCTTTATTACCAAAATTAATAGGAAGCAGATTACGAAAAGGTTTTGAAGCTTTTGGAAGAAAAATGAAAGGCTATTATACGGAAGAAGCCAATATTGTAGGTGTAGAATCTAGAACTTCGTCTCCAGTAAATATTCCACGAAAGGAAAATTTAGAACATCTGGAAATTGAAGGTCTTTTTCCATGTGGTGAAGGTGGTGGTTACGCTGGTGGTATTGTTTCTGCCGCTATGGATGGCGAACGTTGTGCTGAAGCTGCGGCAATAGGATTGTAACATAAGAATTGAAGCTACTTTGTTTTAATAAA
Source organism: Wocania sp. (assembly GCA_965224845.1). Classification (GTDB taxonomy): domain Bacteria; phylum Bacteroidota; class Bacteroidia; order Flavobacteriales; family Flavobacteriaceae; genus Wocania_A. Next base: position 29,084 of record CBDDAJ010000009.1, on the reverse strand, counting down.
TAAAAGCAAGCCTAATTCTGATATCTAACAGCAAAGCGGTCTAATATCTAAAAAAAATATTCCTATTTTTGCATCATTAAATTTTAAAACAACATGAACGCATATATATTTCCAGGTCAAGGCGCACAATTCTCAGGAATGGGTTTAGACTTATATGAAAAGGCTCCTTTAGCTCAGGAATTATTTGAGCAAGCCAATGATATCCTTGGTTTTCATATCACAGATATTATGTTTGAAGGATCAGCTGAAGCTCTTAAAGAAACCAAAGTTACTCAACCAGCTATTTTTTTACACTCTGTAATTTTAGCTAAAGTTTTAGGTGATGGTTTTAAACCAGATATGGTTGCCGGACACTCCTTAGGTGAGTTTTCTGCATTAGTAGCAAACGGTAGCTTAAACTTTGAAGATGGTTTAAAATTAGTGTCTCAACGTGCTTTAGCCATGCAAAAAGCTTGCGAAATTAAGCCTAGTACTATGGCTGCTGTTTTAGGTTTAGACGATGATGTAGTAGAAAAAGTATGTGCCATAACCGAAGGTGTAGTTGTAGCAGCAAATTATAACTGCCCAGGCCAGTTAGTTATTTCTGGAGAGGTTGAAGCTATTAACAATGCTTGTGAGACTTTAAAAGAAGAAGGGGCGCGACGTGCTTTAGTTTTACCTGTTGGTGGAGCATTTCACTCTCCATTAATGGAACCTGCTCGTGAAGAACTAGCCGCAGCTATTGAAAATACAGCATTTAACAAGCCTAACTGCCCTATTTACCAAAATGTAACAGCCCATGCTGTGGTTAATGAAAATGAAATAAAAGCAAACCTAATTTCTCAACTTACCGCTCCGGTAAAATGGACACAATCTGTTAAACAAATGGTTGCCGATGGTGCAACATTATTTACTGAAGTTGGTCCAGGCAAAGTTTTACAAGGTTTAGTAAAAAAGATAAACAGAGAGTCTCAAACAGCCTCTGCAACTATTGAAAGCAATAGCTAAATGAAGATATCAAAACGGTCAATTTTTATTTTTTCGGTTATCATAATTACTATAGCTATAGATCAAATTTCAAAAATTTGGATTCGGGCAAATGTTATTAAGGGGAGTACCAGCGACATTATAGGTGATTATTTCACACTGCATAATGTAGAAAATAAAGGCGCTTTTTTAGGCATGGGTAGCGAATTAAACGATACGCTAAGAATCATTTTACTACTTGTTTTACCTGTTGTGGTTTTAGCATTTGTACTGCGTCATATTTTAAAAGATAAATCGCTGGATAACTTTTCTCTTTTTGCATTCTCTGGTATTATTGGCGGAGGAATTGCTAATGTTTTTGACAGAATAGCATTTGGTAAAGTAACCGATTTTTGGCATATCGACTTGGGCGGCATGTTTAAAACAGGTATTTTTAATGTCGCTGATCTTTTTGTAACCACTGGAATGATTATTTTAGTAATCGCTAGCTTTAGAAAGAAAAAAACAGATAAAAAGGCTTAATCTATTTTTTATAGACAACCCCTTCTTTCATTACAAAAACCACGTCTTCCATAGCTTTTATATTTTGTGTCGGATCATCGTTAGTTGCAATAATATCAGCAATAAACCCTACTTTAAGTTGTCCTAAATCATTTTCCCTTTCTAAAATTTTAGCATTAGTTATCGTAGCGCTTTGAATCGTTTCTATGGCGGGCATTCCTGCTTCGACCATAAATCCAAATTCTTTACCATTATCACCATGTTTAAAAACGCCTGCATCAGTTCCAAAGGCTATTCCAACGCCTTTTTTATAAGCATTAGAAAACGTGGTTTGAATTTGTGGGCCAATAGCTAATGCTTTAGGCACAACAATGTCTGGATAAAACCCTTTTATTTTTGCTTTGCTTTCAACTTCTTTCCCTGCCGTAATAGTAGGCACATAATAGGCATTATACTTTTTCATTAACTCCATGGTTTTCTCACTCATTAGCGTACCATGTTCAATCGTTTTAACACCTCCCAAAATGGCGCGTTGCATCCCTTCATCTCCATGGGCATGTGCAGCTACATGCATTCCATAATCTTTAGCTGTTTCGCAAATGGCTTTAACTTCTTCTATAGTAAATTGAGGGTTTGTTCCACTTTTAGCCACGCTTAACACCCCTCCAGTGGCTGTAATTTTAATACAATCGGCTCCATTTTTATAGCGCTGTCTTACAGCCTTTTTAGCATCTTCAACACTATTAATAACACCTTCTTTAGGCCCTGGATCTCCTTTTAAACTATGACGCATCCCATTTGTAGGGTCTGCATGGCCTCCAGTAGTTGCTAAAGATTTGCCTGCAGTAAAAATCCTAGGTCCCACAACATCACCACGATCTATTGCTTTTCTAAGGGCAATATTAACCCCAGTACCTCCTAAATCTCTAACCGTAGTAAAACCCGCTAATAAAGTTGCTTTTGCATAAAGCGTAGATTTAAAAGCAATATCGGCCTCATTTAATGTGTATTTTTCTATATATCGCTTAGGGCTAGACTCATGCTCGATATGTACATGCATATCTATTAGCCCTGGCATCACAGTTTTATTTTTTAAATCGATTATTTTATCTGCTTCATTTTGCGGCAAGCTAAATCCATTTTCAATAGAAATGATTTTACTTTCAAATACAACAATTGTTTTGTTCGTTAGAACTGTTCCTTTTTTAGTATCGATTAATTTTCCACAATGTAAATATGTGTTTTGCGAAAATCCAGACCAAAAAATGATAACGCATACTATAAAAAGTAACTTTTTCATGCTAAATATTTAGTTTTAAATAAATATACAATTAAATATATTTAACATCATAAAAAAGACTGCTTTTCACAGCAGTCCTTTTCATAAAAGCTAGTTAATTCTTAGAGCATTGAGTTAGTCACTGCAAATTGAAAAAGGAAGGCTGTGATTTTTTTAGAAGACTAATTCAAATAAATCACTTTACAAAAACAATACAAAGTTTAGTGACACTTTGTTTTTTTTAAAGCAAAGTTTATACAACCTTACCTTTTACAATTGCCCTGTAAAAAAATAAAATAAAACCCATTTATAAGGTAATGCCTATAATAGTTTACCCTTTACTTTTGCTTAAAGACGATACAAGTTGTGAAGGGGTGATTGAAGTTTCCTTTTTAAATGCTTTATTAAAAGTAACTTTATTATTAAAGCCTACTTCATAAGCAATATCAATAATTTGAAGTGTGTGTGTGGCATCTTCTTCTAACAATTTAACAGCTTCATTAATTCTAAATTTATTAATCAATTCAAAAAAACTCATATTAAAATGCTCGTTAATAATTTGCGAAGTATGATGTCTGGATGTGTTTAATTTACTAGAAAGTGTATCGAGATTTAGTGCATTATCTTTATAAATCTTTTTCTTTTCAAATAAATAAATCAATTGTTCCTTTAATTCTTCTGATAAAGATTTAGTTAATCCTGATTTTTGATATTTAGAGAAAAATGTTTTATCAGACAGTATAACTTCTTTGCTAAATACCTGAGGTTGTACTTGCGCCATATAAGCCATATAAAGTACCATTAAAGACATAGCAACAATTTGAGATTGGTACAAATAACTATTTGGACTAAAAAGCACACCGCTTATTGCTATTCCGTATACTAAATATGATACTACATAAAAAATATACATTCTATAAACGCCTTTTTTCCAAAAACTAATTGCGGTTTTATTTTTAAATTGATTTACTTTCTGCTTTGTTAAATAAAGTTTACTTATTAAAAACCCATAAAGGGTTATAGATAATAATTTTGGAATAAATACTATATATAAAAAATCATTAGGGGTATATAATGTACTAGTTCCCAATTGTATTTTAACTTTCTCATCAAAAGGTAAATTATAAACAGGCAATAAGAAAAATAATAAAATCACACTTGGTAATAGATGTAATATATCCGATTTTTTAAACTGATACTGCTGAATTATTCTTTTAAAATAAAAGAATAATAATGGCCCATACAATAAAGCAACAGAGGATGACATTAAATAGGTGTGAGCATATTTAAATTGATAATTAGTGCTATAAAACACATAATCTAAAATAAAAAAAGCTTGTACTGCGATAAAACCACTAATTAGCCGTTTTCCTATTTTATCAGTGTTTTTAGTAAAATTTAAAACTATCGCAATGTAAAATCCTATTAAAGCAATATAAAAATAAAAAAAATCAAAAGCATTAAACTTTGGAAGGTATTTATCCGCTAGTCGTTTAAAGTTATTTGTTGTGCTAATTTTTGTAAAAGTATGGCTATTTAAAATTGAAAAGTCTGCTGTATAATTTATGTATTTTTCAAGATATAACAAAGTACTATTAGGTTGATCTAAACCAGCATGTTGTATAGCTAAACTTTTAAAAAGAGCAGTAGAATCGTTTATATAGTTCTTGTTTATTAGTTCTAACCGAGAATGGTTTGTACCATACCGTTCGGCAAATTCTTGAATTGAATTGATACTAACATTGGAACGGCCTAAAGCAAAACTATTAAGAACAAATAGAGAGAAAATAGCAGATAAGAAGCAAAATTTTATTTTAAACTTCATTAGTGTTGAATTAGTCCAACTATAAAAATACTTAAATAAAAATTAAAACTAAACTCTGAGATTCTTAAAAATTTGTTAATCTCGCTTTTGGCTTTGAAGCTCATTTATTAGTTATAAAAAAAGAAAGCCTTATAATACTCTAGTTTAGCTGCATAAAAAAAGACTGCTTTTTACAGCAGTCCTTTTCAATTGGAAAGTTAGTTAGTTTCTTTCTTTTTCAATTAAATGTTGGTATAAAACTATCATCTGTTCTTTCGGCAGCAGCCGTTAAATCGTAATGTGGTGCAGTTCCAGACGGGTCTGCATTTGTGCCTCCCAATGTGTAAAGTGCTTCACTTAAAACTTCTAATTCTGATGAAGGAACAGGAAAATGTCTAAACGTACCTACTTGTAAATCATTCGTTCTTCTTCTATCAAAATAACCACTCCCTACAGCCGTATTAAACAATTCTATATAGCGTTCATAAAAAATGGCGTCCAATATCTCATCTTTTGATGCGGTTCCTGCCAGAGGTGCTAATTGTCCTCTGGTTACACGAGAACTTAAGTTAACATCGGCTACAGCTCCAGGCAGGTCGTCTAATCTGGCCTTTGCTTCAGCCAATAGTAGCCTGTTATCTTCAAACATAAATGTTTTAATTTGCTTAGCATCTGCACCATCCGAAAACGTGGGATCGTTTTGAAAACGTGTGTGTATATAATGTGAGAAATGAAACCTTCCTCTTTCAGATCTGAATAATATATCAGGTCTAAACTCAAAGTCTTTGCCCGCACCTACTCTGGCATCAGCACTAGTCATTTCCGGGTTAGTTAAAGTTGAACCAGAGGAGGCTGGAAAAAATTCTGGCTGACTTGGGTCTAAAAGTTTAACAAGCCTCATGTCTAAACGTGCTCCAAAAGGCCCAAAACCATTAGGAGAATCCATTAAAACATTAGAATTATTCCACCAGCTAATCCCATCATCTCCCATGGGGCCAAAGTCTTCTGTAATACCATTTTCTGTTAAGGTCTTTATTTGATTCCAATCAATAGCATTCGTCTCTGCCATATTTCGTGCAGATTGCACTATAAATCTTGCTTTAAAAGAATTACATAACTTAATTAAATTGGCATCAGATATTGCAACTCCATTTATAACTGTATTTGGAATTTCAAACGTATTTGAGTTAGCTAAAGCTATAGCTCTATCTAAATCTGCTATTGCTAAATCAATTAATTGTTGGTAGGGTATAAACTCTAGTTTCTGACTTAAATCGGTATTCTCATCTACTTCAAATCCCTTTTCAAATAATAGCCCTAAATATCCGTAAGATAGCCCTCTTAACAAATATGAAGCTGCCGCCACCATAGGTGTATTATCAACTCCACCAGCAATCCAGGTAATGCCGTTATTATTTATTGCTCCTAGCACATCATTAGCCGAAGAAATAGCACCATAGTTTCCTTGCCAGGGTTGTTCTAATACACTTATATCTGCCCAAGAAGAGGCATTAATTATTGGGTTTCTTGGCTCACTTGATAATACTCTCATACCAAAATTACCCCACGAGCATGTAGCGATATCTCCTGCTACTGCTAAAGGCGGATAAAGGTCTCTACCATTGGCTTGCCACCATGTTACAAATCCTCCACTTGTAACACCTATTAAATCTGAACCTGTAGCTAATACTTGATTTCTATCGGGATTATTTGAGTTTACTACGTTATCAATTTCATTACCACAGGAAAAAAAGAGCAGTACAAAACTTGCTAACGCTATATGTAGTTTATTAAAATTATAATTTTTCATTTTTCTTCTTTTTTAAAATGTTAATTGAACAGAGAAACTGTATGTTTTAGTAGATGGATAAGGAAAATTATCTACCTTAAACACATTTGGATCTCCACCAGGTGTATTTACATCACTACCTATTCCGTCTGTATCTCTTGAAGTTAAATTTGCTCTATTAGACTCCGATTGGTTTGTTATATCCGGATCGAACCCTGAATAATCTGTAATGGTTAGCAGGTTTCTTCCAATAAAACCTAGCTTAACAGTATCGATAAAGTTTCCAATATGGCCTAAAGCCTTAGAATTAAGGGTATAATACAAAGATAGTTCTCGTAATTTCACAAAAGTACCATCTTCAACAAATGCAGAACTTGCTAAGTTTGTGTTGTACAATCCTTGAAAGAAATTATATGGTAAACCGCTAGTAATATCGGTATGCCTTCCATCTCTATATAACCACTGTTTGGTTTTATTGTAAATATCGCCTCCTTGTTTCCAATCTACAAGTGCATATAATGCTAAGTTTTTATATTTAAGTGTGGTATTAAATGCCATTCTAAAATCTGGAGTAATGTCTCCCATCACAAAGAATTCATTACCTGCACTATCCACTTTTTTTACAGGTGTACTTCTAGTGGCCGCATCAACAACATATCCAAATTCATTAACAACAAAATTACTGGCATTCGAACCAGCTGGTAAATCGGATAAATCTCTAATGTATACATTACCATACATAGCTCCAAAGTTTTGACCCTGCTCTATTCTAAACAATGTCGTTTCCTGAGTACCTGGTCCGGTTAAATATGCTGGTACATCCAAACGGCTAATTTTTTGTTCAGATTTGTCCCAAACCACTCCTAAATTCCATGAGAAATTATTGTTTTGAATAACATCATAGTTTAATGACGCTTCGTATGTAGTTGCATCTATTTCTCCTGCGTTTCTCCATTGTGCTCCAAATCCTGTTGAGGCAGATAATGGCACTCTAAGTATCTGATCCTCTGTTTTAGCTTTTACGTAATTAAACTCAAAAGAGAATTTATCTAAAAAATCAATGTTTACTCCCAATTCTAGCTCGCCAGTTTTTGCAGGTTTTAACTGATTGTTACCTAAAGTAGCTTTTGTTGGTGAGCCATTTTGAAGATTAAATGTTTCAAAACGCATTTCGTAAGTTGGTCTAATTCCCGCAGTACCATAAGAACCTCTTAGCTTGAATTCTTGAACTCCAGGGATTTTAAAATCTTCTGTTAAACGATATGCAACACTTGTTCTAAAATAATTAGCCCACCTTGTATCTGGTCCGAAAAGGGAAGAGCCTTCTCTTCTAATTACTCCACTAAATATATACTTCTTTTTATAATCAAAATCTGCTACGGCAAAGTAACTATCTGTTAGTATTTCTTGTGTTGCAGATGATACTGTTGGCCCTCCTGCTATATTATCTAAAGACCGTATCCCAGATACGGCTAAATTATAACCCTCGGCATTGTTAAACTCGTTAGCATATCTTTCATGCAAGTAACTTAGTCTTAAGTTTAAATTAAATTCGTCTTCAGATCCAAACGATTTTGTTATTAAACTATTTAATCTAATATTTTGTGCTCTACCATTAAAATTAGAACGTTGAAGAAATCCAATGTTTTGGGCCTGCCCATCTGGGCTTGCAGATAAATATCCTTTTGGTATATAATCCTCAAAAGTATTATTTTCAAAATCAATAGAATAGGCTCCATTTAGTTTTAACCATGGAAGCACCTTATAATCTAAAGATACATTTCCAAGGAAACGGTTTCTCTTTTCTATTTTATCTTGATTTGCTAATTGATAAAGTGGATTGTAAAGATTAGGATCGAATGTATTGGCGTCAAAATTATATGGAGAACCATCTTCTTCATTAAGCGCATACCAGTCGTAAATGGGCTCCGTAATTAAAGCTTCAAATAGCGGGTTGGTTCCAGCAATACCTCCACCTAAACTACCATCTCTATTAGAATTACTATAGAAAAATGAAGTTTTTAAGCTCACTTTATCAGAGATATTATTATCTAAATTTAATCTAAAATTATCTCTTCTATAATCTTCAACTAATGCAATGATGCCTTCGTCTTGAAGTCTTTGATAAGAAAAAAGATACCTTGCTTTTTCTCCACCTCCTGCAACAGATGCATAATGGGAATTAAATATGCCTTTATCAAATATTTCATCTTGATAATCAAAAACAATATTTGATGGATACAAATTATCACTTAATCCATCTGCATCAACTTCACGAGATCCGCTTGTTAAATCAAAAGCTGACCCATCTGCAGTCATTTTAAATCGATGTGTTGTTGCTAAATCATATCTGTCTGAAACATCTTTCCAACCAATTTCACTCCTATAAGTTACACTAACCTTATCATTACCTTTTCCTCTTTTAGTAAATATTTGAATTACACCGTTAGAAGCACGGGAACCATATAAAGACGCCCCGGCAGCTCCTTTAGCTACTTCGATACGCTCAACATCTTCTGTATTGATATCAGATAGCCCACCTTCTAAAATAACACCATCAACAATAATAAGTGGTTGTTGGCCCGTAGCTAATGAATTTGCAGTTCTTAACTGAATTGAGACATCGCCTCCCGGTTGTCCGCCAGTTGGCGAAACGGAAACTCCAGATATTTTTCCTTGAAGAGCTGCTGCAACATTAGTTGCCGGAACATTTTCTAAGAGCTCATTTTTAACCTGCCCAATAGAAAAACTCAACTCTTTAGTTGATTTTCCAGATGCAGAACCAATAACGACAACTTCTTCTAAAGCATTATCTGTTTTTAATGATACATTAATGGTGCTTGAAGCACCTACAGTTACAACTTGAGTGGCATAGCCTACAAAACTAAATACAAGCACATCTCCTGTATTTGCTATAATAGAATAATTTCCATCAAAATCTGATGATGTTCCACTTGTAGTTCCTTGAATTATAACTGTCGCTCCGGGAAGTGGTAAATTATTTTCGTCAGAAATAATTCCTGACACTGTTTTTTCTTGTGCGAAAGTTAATTGCACAACAAACGCTAGAATAAGCGTTAGCATTCTACTAAACTTTGTTTTCATATTTGTTAATTTGAGTTAGTCAATGCAGATTGTAAAAAAGGAAGACAGCTATGATATTTTTTTAAGGACTAATTCAAAAAAAATCACTCCACAAAGCCAAAGTTTAGTGAAACTTTAGAGATAGTAGTAAAGCTTATAACTGCCTTACCTTTTACAATTGCAGTAGTAAAAGAAGTAGTTTAATTGGGTTTTCTGTATAAGTATGATTTAAAGGGGCTTCAAAATGATTTGGTCTGCTTATTTTGTAACTTAAACAGATTGATATTATGGTTAGTTATAATTTAATATATATTTCATAACTTAATAACATCAATAAAAACGCATGTTTTAACACTAAAACAGTAAATAATAAATTATTAGAAATAGGCCAATCCGTTTTGAAGTCAATTTGCAATAAATTGATTTAAACTGTATTTTTTTTGAATTGTATTGATTTTAAATTGATTTGAACGCCTATTTTATTGCAGTAAAAGTGGATTTACAAAATTTAAAAAGTCGTTTTTTTATACTAGTTTCGAGTACTTAATTAATAATTTCATAAATGATTGCTCCAATTAAAGCCATAATAATAGATGATGAATTCTTAGCCAGAAAAAGAGTTTCTAATTTATTAAATGACATAAAAGAGATTGAACTTATTGAAGAATGTAGTTCTGGCAAAGAAGCTATAAAAGCTATAAATGAAAAAAGGCCTGATCTTATTTTTTTGGATATCCAAATAACCGACATGACTGGTTTTGATATACTTAAAGAGCTTGACGAATCGAATATGCCATTAGTTATATTTATAACTGCTTTTGATGAATTTGCTTTAAAAGCTTTCGATTTCTTTGCTTTTGATTATTTATTAAAGCCTTTTAAAGATGAGCGGTTTTTTCAATCTACAAATAAAGTGATAGAGTTATTTACTTCAAATAAATCTAATGGTCTTAACAAAAAAATAAACAATTTGTTAAAATATATTGAGAACCCTAGTAAAGGGTTTTCAGAAATTAAACATTCTAAACTAGCTATTAAGGCCAACGGAAAAGTTTCATTTATTGAGAAAAGCCACATTAAATACATTCAAGCTTCGGGTTACTATGCTGAAATTTTTACTGAGGATAAAAAGTACCTTTTAAGGGAATCTCTAAATTCACTTCTAGAACAACTAAAATCTTTTGATTTTATAAGAATACACAGGTCAACCATTATTAATTCGTCATTAATCAAAGAGGTTTTATACTCTAATTATGGCGAAATTGATGTAAAAATGCTGGATGAAAAATTATTTAGAATTAGCAAAACTCATAAAAAAGAATTTCAAAAGAAGATGGGAATTTAACACCTTAATTTTATGCTTAAAAACCTAAAAAAATATATCGACTTAAAGCTTATAGGTATTTTATCTTTAGTTTACATCGTTTTTGTTATTATTTATTCTTTTAAAAACATTTATTTAAGAATAAGTATGAAAAGAAAAACAGATTGGGGAGAGTTTGTTTTTTGGAATGTTTTAGACTGGTGCTTAATTACCGTATTTATGATATTTATAGCATTTACCACAAAATATTTAATGCGTAAAAAAACCAAACTAGTATATATTGTTTTTATCCATTTATTCTTTTCGTTATTTATTGGTGCATTTACTATTGGGCTTTCATGGGTTGTAGAAAATCTATGCATCCCTCTAGAAGAAAACAAAAGAAGTATTTCGGAGGTTATCACCTCTTTTGTTAGGCTAATAGATTTACACTTTTTAATTTATTTATCATTAGTTACTATCATATATATGTATTACTATTTTCAGAAAAGTCAAGAAAGTAAAATACAAACCATAAAACTACAAGATCAGCTTTCTAAATCTCACTTAAAATTTCTGCAATCTCAAATGCATCCGCATTTTCTGTTTAACACTCTAAATGGCATCCATTCTTTAATGGATATAAATATTGAAAAATCTAAAAGTATGGTTGTAGATTTAAGCGACCTTTTAAGAAATGTTTTAGACAAAAAAGACGAAAATTTAATTGAATTGCAGGAAGAATTAAGCATTTTAAAAAAATACATTCACATAAAAAAAACACGTTTTTCTGATCAACTGAACATCCATCTAAATATTGAATCTGGTTTAGAAAATGTTTTGGTGCCAAACATGCTTATTCAGCCCATTGTAGAGAATTCAACTAAACACGGTTACAGTACTGAATTTATTTCATTAGAAATTATAATAAACATATATAAGAAAAAGGATAAGCTTATTGTTAAAATTCAAAATAATGGCAAAGCCTTAAAAGAAAAACTTCCGGCTTTGCTTAAAAAAGGCACGGGTCTTAACAATATTAAAGAAAGGCTTGACACTTTATATGGTAACCATTACAAGCTTAGCATTTACAACGAATCTGATAAGGTAATTACTAAGGTTAGCATACCAATTAAATTGTCAGTATCAGAAATTGAAAAAGATTATTAACCGTTTCTAACAATTTGTTCCCATTTCCATGCAGAACGCATAGCGTCATCTAATGTTAATTGCGTTTTCCAGCCTAATTCGTTATTTGCTTTGGTTGTATCTGCATAGGCCGAAATAATATCGCCTGCCCTTCTATCTACTATTTTATAATTAAGCGTTTCTCCAGAAACCTTTTCAAAGGCTTTAACTACCTCCAATACAGAACTCCCAGTTCCAGTTCCTAAATTAAACGTTTCGTAATTGACTTTATTTTTGTTCTGCAATAAACGATTAAGAGCTACAACATGTGCTTGTGCCAGATCTACTACATGAATATAATCTCTAATACAGGTTCCGTCTGGCGTTGGATAATCATCACCAAAAACAGAAAGCTGTTCTCGAATACCAATTGCTGTTTGTGTAATAAAAGGCACTAAATTTTGAGGAACTCCTATTGGCAACTCACCTATTTTAGCAGACTCGTGGGCGCCTACCGGATTAAAATAACGCAGTGCAATAGCTTTTAAGCTTGGGGTAACTTTGCAGGTATCTCTTATAATTTCTTCACCTATTTGTTTGGTATTACCATAAGGGGATTCAGCTTGTTTAACTGGTGCATTTTCTGTTATTGGTAACTCATCTGCTTGCCCGTAAACCGTACATGATGAACTAAAAATAAACGCCGCAGATGGCAACTTTTTTAATTCTTTTAGAATATATACTAAAGTACTTATATTATTTTCATAATAAAGTAAAGGTTCCTCCACGCTTTCTCCAACAGCTTTACTAGCAGCAAAATGAATAACACCTTTGATATCATGATGCTTAGCAAAAAACGCTTCAACACCTGCTTTATTTTTTAAATCTAATTTTTCAAATAACGGTTGTTTACCTGTAATTGATGTGATACCATCTAAAACTTTTTCTGAAGAATTTGATAAATCATCAATAATTACAACCTCGTAACCTTCGCTTTGTAATTCAACAACAGTATGTGATCCTATAAAACCTAAACCACCTGTAACTAATATTTTATCCATTAATAAAATTTATAAGAGTTGATGTAATATATTCTATTTGTTCGTCGTCCAATTCGGTATGCATTGGTAACGAAATTACATGTTTTACCAGTTGATTTGTAACTGTAAAATCTGCTTCGTTATAACGAGAATCTGTATATGCCTTTTGGTTGTGTAACGGAATTGGATAATACACCCCACAAGGAATATTGTGTGCATTTAAATGCTTTACTAAAGCATCTCTATCTACACCATTTAACTTTAAGGTATACTGATGAAATACATGATTATCATCACTTCCACCTCTATAAGGCGTTTCAATATTATCTACATTTTTAAATGCTGCATCGTATTTGTTAGCTGCTAGCCTTCTTCTGTCACAATAATCATCTAAATGTGGTAATTTAGCATCTAAAACGGCGGCTTGTATACTATCAAGTCTTGAGTTAACTCCAACAACATCATGATGATATCGCTCGTACATCCCATGATTAACAATACCTCTAATAGTATGTGCTAAATCATCATCGTTTGTAAAAATGGCTCCACCATCACCATAACACCCTAAGTTTTTTGATGGAAAAAAAGAAGTGGACGATACATGCCCTATAGTACCGGCCTTAGCCTTTGTTCCGTCTTTATAGGTATAGGTAGCCCCAATAGCCTGGGCATTGTCTTCTATAACAAATAAATTATGTGCTTTGGCAATATCCATTATCGCTTCCATATTGGCACATTGACCAAATAAGTGTACCGGGACAATGGCTTTTGTTTTTGGCGTAATGGCCTTTTTAATCGCTTCAATATTAATATTAAAATCATCAGGATTAACATCTACCAAAACCGGTGTTAAATTAAGCAATGCTATAACCTCAACCGTAGCTGCAAAAGTAAAATCTGCAGTAATAACCTCATCACCAGGTTTTAATCCTAAACCCATCATGGCAATTTGCAAAGCGTCGGTACCATTTGCGCAGGGAATAACATGCTTTACACCTAAATACTGCTCTAAATGCTTCTGAAATTCATGAACTTTCGGTCCATTTATAAATGATGTAGTTTCTATAACGTCTTGTATCGAAGAATTAACTATATCTTTTATTTGATTGTATTGACCTTTAAGGTCTACCATTTGAATTTTCTTCATCTAAAAAAATTTACAACTCGTTTATACTTAAGAAAGCAAGCTTTATTTTAATGCCTGGACATAATGAGTTTTATTATAGCGAAATTACAAAATTCATAAGCGTTAACCAATGAATTTACTTTAAAGAAATGTATTTTAGCATTAAAGAAATAAAATTGAGTTTAATTTATAATTTATTAATTTATTTAACACATTTTGGTTTAAAATGTGTGGCGCCATTTAACAAAAAAATCAAATTAGGCGTTATTGGACGTTCTAAGGCTTTTCGTGTTTTAAAAAGCAGCCTTAAAACACAAGACAAAACGCTTTGGTTTCATTGTGCCTCCTTAGGAGAATACGAACAAGGGCTGCCCGTTTTTCAAGTTTTACGAAAACATTACAAAACCCATAAAATCATACTCACTTTTTTTTCACCTTCAGGGTATCAAATTCGCAAAAATTCACCCATTGCAGATATTGTGGTTTACTTGCCATTAGACACAAAAAAAAATGCAAAAGCTTTTTTGAATATTGTTAACCCAGAACTAAGTATTTTTGTAAAATATGATATATGGCCAAATTTTTTAGGTGAACTAAAACTAAGAGGGCGACGTGCCATTTTAATTTCGGCTGTATTTAGAGAAAAGCAACCCTTTTTTAAATTCTACGGAAAAACATTACGTACAGCCTTATTTGCTTTTGAACATATTTTTACTCAAAACGAAGCTTCCAAAACATTACTTAAATCTATACATTATACTAATGTTACTGTTTCTGGTGATACGCGCTTTGACCGTGTTTCTAGTCAATTGAAAACCGACAATAGTTTAGGCTTTATTAACGAATTTAAGAACAATAATCTTTGTATAGTTGCAGGCAGTTCGTGGCCAGAAGACGAAAACCTGTTTGTAAACTTTATTAATTCTGAATATTCAAAAGGCCTCAAATTTATTATTGCGCCACATAATATAAAGGCACTCCAGATTCAAACCCTAAAGGAAAAACTTAATACTAAAGTTGTATTGTTTTCTTCTAAGGAAAATCAAAAACTTTCCAGTGCACAAGTTTTTATTGTTGACACTATAGGCATTTTATCTAAAATTTACAGCTATGCCGATGTAGCTTATGTTGGTGGCGCCATGGGAAACACTGGTTTACATAACACCCTGGAGCCTGCAGTTTTTGGGGTTCCAATTATAATTGGAAATAACCATTCTAAATTTCCTGAGGCTAAATCCATGATTGACCTTAAAGGCATGTTCTCTGTTTCTAATCAAAAAGAATTTAATACCGTTTTAAACGAACTTATTAAAAATCAGAGCAAAAGGGTTAGCTCTGGCAAGAAAAATTCAGATTACATCAAAAAAAACCAAGGAGCGGTCATCCAAATACTCGATTATTTGCGTATATACAATGATTTTAATAGTAAATGTTAAAAAATTAACATAATTATAGCAGATTTTAACATGAAGTTATTAAATTCGTAATCTAGTACATATAAAAAATTAACACTAAAACAAAAACCGATGAAAAAATTATTTTTAAGCACTGCCTTATTATTAGTATTAGGCTTAACGCTTACATCTTGTAGAGACACAAAAAAATCAGAAGACGCTGTAGAAAATGCTGTTGAAGCTACTGAAAAAGCTGCTGAAGCTGCTGGCGACGCTGTTGAAGAAGCTGCTGAAGCTGCTGGTGATGCCGTTGAAGGTGCTGTTGATGCTGCTGGCGAAGCTGTAGATAAAGCTGTTGATGCTGCTGGTGAGGCTGCAGATAAGGCTGTTGATGCTGCTGGTGAAGCTGTTGACAAGGCCACTGATGCTGCTAAAGACAAATTAAAAGAAGCTACTGGTGATAATTAAAAATCATTAAAGTTCATAAAAAACCACCTGATAGGTGGTTTTTTTATACCCAAAAATTATTCGTAATCAAAGAACTGGCATTCTATTAACCACTCTTACTATACGCCTTTTATAAAAAAAGTTTATCTAATTTAACCCTCTATAATAGTCTAAAATTTTAACGCGTAATAAATATTCGTATTTAGCCTTATTCAAATTAATTTTAGCAGCATCCATATTGTTTTTACTAGAGATATATTCAACAATATTAGATACCCCATTATTAAACCTAACTTCATTTATTCGGTATGATTCTTCAAAAGCCAAAACCTGATCTAATAAAATATGATATCTGCTAAAAGCAGATTCCATATTATTATAAGCCTGTTCTATAGATTGTTTAAAAAGTAATTTTGTATTCTCCAGTTCTAACTTAGACGCTTCAAATTCTATTTTTTGTAGCTGCACTGAGTTTTTTGCTCTAAACCCATTGAATAAAGGAACTCTTACTGAAAGCCCAACAACAGAATTAAGATTGTTATCAAATTGGTCTTCGTAACTAATTTTACTCCCAGAAAATTGCTTTTGATTTTGTAGTACTTGGTAATCTTGATTAGCAATGGTTACAAAGTCTCCCGTTTCTATTATATTGCTGCCTGTTTCTGTAAAAATCTCGGCAGCACTTGAATAGTTTGTGTTTAACTGCCCAAAAACAGATATTTCAGGATAATAATTAGATCGTGCTACTTTTATACCACTGTTTGCAGCATCTATTCGAAATTGTTTTGATTTGAACGTGGCAAGATTTTGCAATGCATCATTATAAACATCGTTTGCTGAAAACGCATACTTATCAGATGTTATTAAACCAGAAATGTTTTCAAAATCTTTTTCTGAATCTGAATCTAAATTCAACAAGGTCATAAAATCTAAAACCGCTGCATTTAAACTGTTTTGCGCATCAACAATACTAATCTTATCTGATGCATATTGGCCTTGCATATCGGTATAATCTACAGGATTACCAACACCTTCTTCATAATGCGCTTTCAATCTTTTTAATTGAGTCTCAGTAGTTGCCAATCTGGATTTAGAAAGGTCTAACAAATCTCTACTATTTAATATTTGAATGTATCCAATGGTAACTTGTAAAATTAAGTTTTGTTTAGCCTCTTCCAATTCCATTTCTGAGGCTTTCATATTAAACTTACTCTGCTTTATACTATTTAATATCCTAAATCCATTAAAAATGGTGGCATTTAAATTCACACCAAGTGTTGAAAATGTGAGCTCTTGATTGCTATAACTATTTGTAAATGGATCTATACTTCTACCATCATTAACACCAATATTATAATTTACATTAAGATTAGGGAGCAATTCGTTTATAGACTGTTTATAATTGATGGAAGATGATTTTGTTTGAAGCTTAGAACTTTTTAAATCATTATTGTTTTCTAAAGCTAATAAAATACAATCATTTAAAGTAAACTGAGATGCTTCGCTATTTTGGGCAAACACACTACTATAAAAGAGATTTAATAGAATTATTAATATAACTGCTTTTTTATTTTTCATTTTTATTTTGGTATTTAGAATGTTTTACCTGTCTATATCCGACAGTTTAACTGGGGGATAATACCACCACCATTTAATATTTAATTCAGTATTACTATAATCTTCCATCATTTCCGTATGAAACCTCCATCTATTACTTTTGTAGCAAAAACAAGCTAGTCCATGAAGCCCTTTTTCATCTAAAACATAAACATCTTCACTAAACGTGTCGAGTTTATCTGGTTTTGGTTTATCCTTTTTTGGATCATGTAAATACACTACAATGTTATTTATAACATACCGACATCCCTTATTTTTATTATTTATTACTTTTTTTAGGCTCACTACACTTAATTTATTTATTATTCTGTTCTTAAGCTTTTAATAGGGTTAACTATAGCTGCTTTAATTCCTTGAAAACTCACTGTTAAAATAGATACAGTAACAGCCAAAAAAGTGGCTAATACAAAAACACCCCAACCAATTTCTATGCGATACTCAAAATCTTCTAACCATTTACTCATAGCATACCATGCTAAGGGTAGTGATACTAGAATAGCAATAGCTACTAGTTTTAAAAAATCTATTGAAAGCCTATATGTAATCTGACTTACACTAGCTCCTAACACTTTTCTTATTCCAACTTCTTTAGTTCTTTTTTCAGCATTAAAAGCTGCTAGTCCAAACAGCCCCAAACAGGCTATTAAAATTGACAGTAAGGTGAATGTTATAAAAATCTGTCCTAAACGTTGCTCTGCATCATAAACATTATTAAACGATTCTTCAATAAAATAATAATCAAAAATTTGACCTGGAGCCATGGTTTTCCAGATACCTTCAATACCTGAGATAGTACTTGCATAATTTCCAGCATTAATTTTTACCGCCAGCTTATTAGAATAATCTCCAATTTTTAACCCCAATGCCCCTATATTTTCGCGCAGCGATTCGTAGTGAAAATTCTTTACTACTCCAATTATGGAATAAAACCTAGCGTTATCAACACCTAAATCGCTTGTTACTCTTTTGCCTATAGCTTCTTCGGGTGTTATCCCTAAAACAGATACTGCAGATTCATTTATTATAATACTTAAAGAATCTGTTCTAAATTTTCTATCAAAACCACGTCCTGCTACAATATCCAAACCTAAAGTAGATATATAGTCATAATCTACTCGCCAATGTTGCATTTGTACTGCCTTATCCTGTTCCATAGCGCCTTCTTCAAAAAAAGAACTGCCATTTCTATTAGAAGGTGTTGGAAAATAACTACTTAGCGTAGTGCTTTTCACAGATGCCAATTGTTGTACTTGCTCTTTAAATGATTCTCTTTGGCTCTGGTTTTCTAGTGCACCAACATCATTAATAACCAAAACTCTATCTTTTGTGTATCCTAAATCTTTGCTTTGTATATAATCTAACTGCTGAAAAACAACTAAGGTCCCTACAATTAAAAACACTGAAATAGCAAATTGAAAAACTACCAGCAAGCTTCTAATATTTTTTCCTCCGGCTCTATGCTCACCGCCACCCTTAAGCACCTTAACAGGGATAAATCGAGACATAAAGAAAGCGGGATATATTCCTGAAAAAAGCCCTAAAACAATGGCACTTAATAATAGTATTATCCAAAAGACAGGGTTTGCAAAAGGCATTGAAATAGTTTTTCCAGAGAGGTCGTTAAAAAATGGCATCATAATAGCCGCAATGCTTACTGCAATTATTAAAGAAACAAATGTTATTAAACCAGATTCTGTTAAAAACTGGCCTATTAGCTCCTTTTTACCCGAACCTAGCGTTTTCCTAATCCCTACTTCTTTAGCTCTTTTTAAAGATTGTGCAGTAGATAGGTTCATAAAATTGACACTTGCCAAAATGATAAGAAACAGTGCTATAAATGATAAAATGTAAACGTCTTGAATATTACCATTAGGGCTTAATTCTGGAAATCTATGAGAATGCAAATGGATGTCTTTTAAATTGATTGTACCAAAATTGTAATAATTCCCCGAAGCCAAAAAGTTTTCTTCTGTAAGATCTGGCATTAAAGTTTGAACAAACGGTAGTATATAGTTCTTTAAAATAGCTTGCAAAGGTTCTTTAACATCTTCAATCTTAGCCGTTGGCAATAACTTAATAAAAGTATAATAATTATTATTCCCCCAGTTATTTACAAAAGAGTCTGCATAGCTAGACATAGACATGAATACACTATGGTTTCGTAAAAAAGAATTTTTTGGTAAATCATCAATAACTCCAGTTACTACATAGGTATATTCATTATCCAATAAAAGTGTTTGCCCAAGCGCTTCACTAACACCAAAGTGCTTTTCTGCTGCTGTTTTGGTTAAAACTAAAGTGTTCGGTTCTTTTAATGCTGTTTTTGGGTCGCCAACAATTAAATCAAGGCCATACATGTCAAAAAATGAATCATCTACAAATGTGGTTTCTTCTTCTTTTACATTGGTATCGGTATTATTTGCTCTAACCAGTAAGCTATAATTATTTCTAAACCGTGTTGCCATTTCTATTTGAGGAATATCTTTAACAACGGTTTTTGCTAATGGAGCTGGAGCTTCAGAATGTTCTCCAACTTCTCCTCCAAATTTTATATCGGTATTTATTCGGTAAATTCTGTCGGCGTCAGGAAATGTATTATCATAATTCAATTCATCATAAATATATAAACATATTAGTAAGCTTCCTGCCATTCCTATTGCAAGACCAAAGATGTTTAAAAACGCAAAAAAAGGCTGCTTTTTAAGGCTTCTCCATGCTATTTTGAAATAATTATTTATCATTTTGATTGTTGTTTTTTGATTGTCGATTCATTTTTTTTAAACTATCCTTCCATCCAGCAAATTGATTATTCGCGAACCATATGTTGCATTTTTCTCCGAGTGTGTTACTTGTATTATAGTTACCCCCTCATCATTTAACTGCTTAAACAAATTCATGATTTCTTCTCCTTGTTTTGAATTAAGGTTTCCCGTTGGTTCATCAGCAAGAATAAGTTTAGGGCTAGAAATTAATGCTCTTGCAATACCAACAATTTGTTGCTGTCCGCCACTTAATTGCGATGGGAATAAATCTTTTTTCCCAACAATATTAAATCGATCTAACATATCAGCCACCAAAGATTTTCGTTCAGATGATTTATAGTTTTTATATAGTAATGGTGTTTCTATATTTTCATAAACTGTTAGCTCATCTATTAAATGGTAAGATTGAAACACAAAACCTATATATTCTTTATATAAATTTGCTCGATATTTCTCTTTTAGGGTATGTACAGGTTCGTTTAAAAAATTATATTCTCCTTCGTTAAAATCATCAAGCATTCCAATAATATTTAATAAGGTTGTTTTTCCAGAACCTGAAGGCCCCATAATCGATATAAAATCACCTTCGTTAATAGTTAGCTCAATATCATTTAAAAGGAATATTCTATTCCCTCCTGAGTTTACCCATTTAAACAGGTCTTTAATTTCTAGTAGCATATTGTTTTTATTTTTTTATTCTGTTTTTAAACTTTTTATAGGGTTAGCTTTTGCCGTATTAAAACTTAATAGCCCAATTAGTAAAAAGGTTATACTTATTAATAATACTATTGACATGAAAAAGGGCTTTGATGATAGGTTTATTCTATACACGTAATTGTTTAACCATAACGACATAGAGTAATATGATAATGGAATAGCTATTGCAGAGGCTACAATAATAATTGAAACAAATTCTTTAATAAAAAGTAGAACAATGTTTAGTACAGAAGCTCCTAAAACTTTGCGAACACCAATTTCTTTTATCTTTTTATGAGCACTTAACGATACGAGCCCAATAATTCCTAAAAGCACAATAATTAAAGACAATAGTGTTGCATTATATATCGCTTTTTTAAACTTAAGCTCTGAGGTATATAATTCATTTAGAGAATCATCCATAAAACGATAATCAAATGGACTATCTGGTATCAATTCAGTCCATTTACGTTGAATCCCAGAAATTGTACTTTGCATATGCTCAGACCTTATCCTAAAATTGAGGTAACGGTAAGTAGGGAAAATATCGAGATTAAAAAATATAATGGGTTGAATTTGTTCTTTCATAGAACTAAAATGAAAATCTTTAGCAACATTTTGTATAGTATACTCATTGTTTCCGTCTTCAATTTTTAATTTTTCATCTATGGCTTCTGTTGGGTTATCCCAACCCAATGCTCTTGCTGCTGTTTCATTTACAACTACCCATTTGCCTTTTGCCGGACTACTTCCTTTTGCATTCCCTCCTTTCACTAAAGGTATTTGATAGGTGTCAATATAATGGTCGTCAACAGACAAAGACACCATTCTAATCACTTGGTTTGAAGCAGCTCCTAATCGCTGCAAAGGCAGCCATCTTCCATTGTTCCCATTAGGGATTTCAAAAGACAATGATGCGCTTGTAACATTTGGCAAGTTTTCAAACTCATTTCTTATAGTTTCCATTTTTCCTACTCCATCATCAGTCCAATCTCTTGGCACCTGTGCAGACAAAACAAAGTCTTTATTATATCCTAAATCTTTATCAAAAAAATAATCTACTTGTTGAGTAATTATAAAGGCACTAATTAGAATAAACAATGCGATTGAAAATTGAAAGCCTACTAATGATTTTTGAAAAGGCACATTTTTTGTTTGCAACTTACCTTTTAATGATTCTATCGATTTTAAAGACGATAAAATAAATGCTGGATATAAGCCTGCCAACAGGCTAACCACAAATACAAACAACAATAATAAAAAAATAATAGAAAGGGGGAACGCTGATAATTTTGGTATTTCGGTAGCAACAATATCATTTAACAATGGGCGTAAAAATGAAAAAGCGAACAATGCCAATATGGTAGCCACTAAAACGAGTATAAATGACTCAATCAAAAACTGAAAAATAAGCTGTCTACGCACGCCTCCTAATACTTTTCGAATACCAATTTCTCTCATCCTGCTTCCAGACATACTTACAGAAATATTAATGAAGTTAATTATAGCCATTAATAAAATAAACAATCCTATTATAGATAAGGTGTAGAGCATTTTCTTTACGAGCCCATTGTCTTTTTCAAGGTAAAAATCAGTGAGGGAAATAGCACTTACTTTTAAATTCTCTTTAACTTCTTCAGATGCATGTTGCGCTATCAAGACTTCTATCGGAGCTTTAAGATCATCAGCCGAAACTCCTGGCTTTAACTCTATATATGAAGGTATAATAACATTATCCCAGGAATCAAAATCTGCCCGGTCAAAAAAAGCATAAATGCTTGTTGGCATAAAAATTTCTGGAGCTAAAAACGCATTTGGGCTATTTTCATTATTTATGTGTGTTACCGAATTTTCAGGAAGTTCTTTAAAAACACCTGTTACATTTCCAATGACATCTTCTCTATTAAAATATTTGCGTGCTTTATCTCCAGATATCACAACTGAGTGAGGGTTCTTAAAAGCTGTTTCTTTATTTCCGTGTAACAATTCAAAACCAAACATGGTTAGTAATGAAGCATCGCCCAGCTGAATGCCTTCTCTAAAACGCTTATCGCCTTTCGAAATAATTGTAGAAATCCCATCAAATCTATAATAATCGGCCAAAAGATGGATAATCTTCTTTTAAACGCTTTGCTAATGGTCCTATCGTAGCAAAATCCACTCCCATATTAGACTTTTCCCACTTGCTTAATTATTGTCGATCAATTTTTAAGCGTTCTATTAACCTCTTCTCCCCATTAAAATGTTTAAACAGCCCTAGCACATTAATTGTAGCATAAAAACGTGTTTATTAATATTTCGCCATGCGATTCTCCATTCTGTTTTTATTTTTATAGGGTTTGACAGCTTTTACACCTTGGTAACTTACTGTAATTAAAATATTTGCAGCTTAATACCAATACCCCCCATGAAATTGAAGTGCGATACTCAAATTTTTGAAGCCACCCATCCATTACATAATAAGCCACAGGTACAGCAATAACACAGGCAATAATTACTAATCCTAAAAAATCTTTTGATAACATGTTCCATAACCTGAGAACAGAAGCCCCTAGTACTTTGCGTATACCAATTTCTTTTATGTTGTTCTGCCAATAAGACAATTCAAAACCAATACATGGTTATACGTTTTTCACTACCAAATTTTTTAGATAGGCATCAACAAAACTCGCTTCAAAAGGTCTTGAGGGTTATAAGCATGAATGCTTCGATTCTTCTAAAACTTTATAAGCTTTATCTTTTGCCTCTATTAAAAAATCTTCAACCACTCCAACAATAGTAGCAGAGTTCTCTCCATCTCTCAAAACTTTACCTATAGGTTCTTTTAAATTCATATATCTCACAGCAGATTCAATAATAAGTTGAACTGAATCACTTAAATTCTCTTGAAAAATCTCTCCCTTCTTTAATTCTCCAACCCACAGTTTTTCCATAATCAGGACCTAAAAATCCCATCAAATCTATAATAATCGGCCACCAAAGATGGATAATCTTCTTTATAAACGCTTACAGCCTATTATTAATATGATAGAAATCCTAAACTAGCAACCAATCCTGCCTGGGCATAGATGTGTTTTGCCCTGGTTTAAATGCACCTTTTAACACTCTTACTGGTTTAAAAGAAGACAGATACAAAGCGGGGTAAATACCTGCAATAATTCCAGTAAAAAAACTGAACAGCACTCCAAAAAACCAAAACAAAGGTTTACTCCATAGAATAGTTACTTGAGAATCAACAATACGGTTAAAAAAAGGTAACCACTTGCTTAATAGAAAGTATTGTCGATCAGAATTTTTAAGCGTTCTATAACACCAAATAACCAGACATCTCCTATTCGCATTAATTCCATTTTTAAAATCTGCATATAAATACCATTTAGACATAGGCTGTAAGAATACTTCAGGGTTATATTGCTTACCAAAATCTTGCACCTTACTAATAGTAATATCCTTTATTTTAAGTGATACTTTTTCAAGAACACTATTCTCAGCTACTTGTACAAAAGTTCGTGTATCACCGCCTGCGTACCAAGGATTTATACTATTCAACTGTTCTTTAATCCAAGGGTTTTGGCTTAAATACAAATCCCAAGGCAAAATAAAGTCAAGCCCATTAAATGATGAGTTTTTAGGTAAATCTTCATAAACTCCAGTTACTTTTAAATCTATCTTATTGTCTAATTTTAAAATTTCTCCAAAAGGGTAAAAAGGACATTTGCAACTGATTGAGACAACAGGATAGAATTCTTTTCTTTTAGACCGTCTCGTGACTATATTTCTGTAATTGCAGGTTCAAAGTAAATACCACTTTTTACAAAAGCCTTATGTATGCTTTTCATCCACGAGGCTTGAAAACGATGTTTATCATGGCCATATATTTCGCCACGCGATTTTAAAATAATTTCGTATCATGACTATTCTGTTTTTAAACTTTTTATGGGGTTTGCAATAGCTGCGTTAAGCGCTTGAAAGCTTACTGTTATTAATGCAATAAGCGTAGCAATAACTCCAGCAACAATAAATACCCACCAACCGATAGTAGTTCGATAAGCAAAATCCATTAACCATTCTTGCATAAAATACCAGGAAACAGGTGTGGCAACGAAAAAGGAAATAACCACTAATTTTAAAAAATCTCGAGACAATAAATTTAAAATGTTGGATACAGATGCGCCCATTACTTTCCGAATTCCAATTTCTTTAGTTCGCTGCATTGTAGTATATGAAGCCAAACCAAGCAATCCTAGACAGGATAGAAAAATTGCTAGTAAAGCAAAATTTAAAAACAATTTACCAAATTGCTCTTCGCTTCTGTATTGACGACTAAAAAACTCATCAAGAAAATAATAACTAAACGGTTTGTTTGGAATGATTTTTTTCCATTCTTTTTCAACGGCAGTTAGAGTTGAGGAGAGATTTGAGGATGGGACATTTATTGACAAATAATCCCCTCGGTCTGGTTCAATACGCATACTCAACGGTTTTATTGGGGTTTTTAATGACTGAAAATGAAAGTCTTTAATAACACCTATAATTTTTCCTTCACGCCCCCATTGCTTAAATCGTTTCCCTATGGCTTGTTCAGGAGAACTATACCCAAACATTTTTACAGCTGCTTCATTTAGTAGCATGGCCTGCGTATTGTCTGTTTTAAATTCACGAGAAAAAGATCTTCCGGCAACCAAATGAATATCAAATAAAGAAATGTAATCAAAATCTACAAAATATAAATCGAGGTTTGCTATTTGCAAATCACCCTTTATATTTTCTATTTCTGAATAGGCAGATGGGTTTCCTGTTCCTGGAACACTTGATGACAAAGACACATTTTTAACATTTGACAAACCAGATATCGCTTCTTTAAGTGCATCCCTATTTTTATCACTATTGGTATCAAGAACAAGAACCTGGTCTTTTTTGAATCCTAAATCAAGATTACCCATATAACTCATTTGTGAATAAACTACAATGGTTCCAATAATTAATGCAATTGATATGGTAAACTGAGATATCACCAGACTCTTACGTAGAAGGCTACCTTTTGTTCCAGTAGAAAATCGTCCTTTTAAAACTGTTGTCGGTTTAAAGGAAGAAAGTACTAACGCAGGATAAATTCCTGCCAGTAAACCTATTCCAATAGCTGTTAAAAAAAGTAATAATGTATATAGAGGAGTCTCAAAAATACTTTGACTAATTGTTTTACCTGCTAACTGATTAAATGATGGTAATAATAGTGATGCAACAACTAATGTTAATAAAAAAGCAATAAGGCAAATTAAAACAGATTCTCCAATAAATTGTCGAGCCAATTGTAATTTTGCAGCTCCTACTACTTTTCGAATTCCTACTTCTTTTGCCCGCTCAGAAGATCTAGCTGTTGTAAGGTTTACAAAATTTATGCATGCAATCAGCAATATTAGCATAGCAATTATTGAGAAAACATACACATTTTCAATATTACCGGTAACAAACCCTCCGCGATTTGATTTGAGGTAAACATCTTTTAACGGTTCTAACAAAAGCGTTGGAAACATTTGTGATTTGCTCATTTCTTTACCACTCCATTTTTCAAGAAATGCAGGAAATTTACTTTCAAGATTATCTGCATTTGTACCCGATTTAAGTAAGAGATAAGCAAAAGGGCCATAATTACCCCACTGGTCATCTACGCCTTCAGCGAACCTTTTTGTAATAGTTGTCATGGATATTACTACCTCACCCTGTATTTGAGAGTTAACTGGTATATCTTCCATAACACCAGTGACTGTTGAAGGAAAAGCATCGTCGGTGATTAGAATTACCTGTCCAATAGGATCTTTATCACCAAAATATTTTTTTGCAGAAGATTCGGATAACACAATACTAAAAGGTTCTTTTAATACCGTAAGAGGATTTCCTTTTAGCAATTTATAATCAAAAACAGTGAAAAAATCTGCATCTGCCCACAATGATTCGGTTTCATTAAATGTTAAATTATCTTTTTTAAAAAGTACAACATCACTAAGAACACGAACTGCAGCTGATACTTCAGGAAATTCACTTATATGAGGAGGAACAGCCCATGACGGCCCATTTCCATTAATCGTTTCTGTTGGGGTTTTAATGTCTGCAACAACTCTATAAATACGATCCTCCTTTAAATGAAAATTATCGTAGCTTAATTCAAAACTTACATATAAAAAAATCAGAAAACAGGCAGTCATTCCAACACTTAAACCAAAAATATTAATAAATGAAAAAGCCTTTTGTTTCCATAAGTTTCTAATAGCGATTTTAAAATAATTTCGTATCATGACTATTCTGTTTTTAAACTCTTTACCGGATTAGCATTAGCCGCTTTAATGGCTTGAAAGCTCACAGTCACCAATGTGATGACGATAGCTCCCATTCCGGCTATGGCAAAAATCCACCAGGAAATATCAGTTCGATATTCGTAATTATTTAACCAGTTTGTTACACCATAGTAAGCCAATGGAATAGCTATGAGTATAGCAAGCATAATCAGGATTATAAAATCTTTAGATAACAGCTTCCATAAATTAAACACTGAGGCTCCGATTACTTTACGAATCCCTATTTCTTTTGTACGCTGCTCAACAAGAAAAGATGCCAATCCAAAAAGCCCCAGGCAGCTGATGAAAATGGCGAAAAAAGTAAATATACTCGACAGCTTCCTGATACGCTCTTCAGCAATAAATTTCCTGGCAAAAGTGTTGTCTACAAATTGATATTCAAAGGGAACGTTGGGTACATGTTTATTAAAAACGGTTTTAATAGATGCTAAAGATTGGCTTACCTTTTGTTTTGGGTTGAGCTTTAATTCTATCCAATTCGTATTATCATATTTTATCATATAAATGGCCTGCCTAACCGGTTGGAAAGGAGATTCAGTTAATATATCCTTGACCACACCTATTACTTTATGGTCCTCGTTATTCCATCGTATGGTTTTTCCAATCGGGTTTTTTAAACCCATATATTTAACCGCGGCTTCATTAAGTATAAATGCGGTAGAGTCTGTTGAAAAAGATCTGGAAAAATCACGTCCTTCAGCAAGATTCCATCCTATGGTATTCCCATAATCATGAGACACACAAACAGTTACAATATTGGTTAAGAAATCCGGATCTTTCCCCTTCCATTCAAATCCGCCACCACTGGACCAGACATTGGTTAATGGGCTTGAAGATTCTGCCATATCTACTATAGCTCTACTATTTAGAAGCTCATGACGCAGGGTATTATACTTACCTTCATAATCTTCGGTAACTTTTTCAATCGTTACCAACCCGGTCTGATCATAGCCTATGGGCCTATTCTTGGAATGATCAATCTGTTTTTTCACTACAATGGTTCCTATCACAAGTATTACAGACACAGTAAATTGAACAACAACTAATGCTTTACGGAATGAAGTCGCCGAAGCACTTGTCTTAAAAGCGCCTTTTAAAACCTTAACCGGACGAAAAGAAGACAGATAAAATGCTGGATAACTACCGGCAATAAGACTGGTAACTAGAATAACTCCTATATTAATTAACCAGAATACCACATGCCTATAAGGGAACATAATCTGTTTATCTGCTAATTGATTAAAAACCGGTAGTGCTAAAAACACAATCCCAATGGCAAATACAAATGCCAATGATACTACTAAGAAAGATTCACTTAAAAACTGATTTATCAGTTGCCTTTTAGAAGATCCTATAGACTTAAGAACCCCGACTTCTTTGGCACGCTTTTCGGATTGTGCTGTGCTTAAATTCATGAAATTGATACAAGCTAAAAGCAATACAAAGAGGCCTATAATTCCAAATAACCACACATATTGAATAAACCCTCCAACATTAACACCATCTTTCCAATCGGATCTTAAATGCCAATCTTTCATGGCGTGGAATACAAGTTCCGGGTGACTTCGTTTGCTGGTACCAGACAAATTATTGTAAACGACATCTTTAACTTTTGCATTTACTGAAGTCATAGTTGTTCCATCTGCAATCTGTACAAACAACTGATATGAATTACTATCCCAAAAATTATTATCACGGGCATATTTTACCCAGCCATAGGAGTTTACATACAACTCCCAGGGTGCAATAAATTCTAAATTATTAAATGTAGCATTAGAAGGAATATCCTGATATA
>CBDDAJ010000008.1:0-17677 GCA_965224845.1 Wocania sp. | reverse complement strand
ATTGAAGTTGATGTTTGGTTAACAGATAAAAAGGATTGGACTACTTTTAGTGCTGATGGAGGCTCTTTTAAAGATGAACCAAATGACTGTACAAACGTAGTCAAAGAAGATCTACACTATTATGTAATAGACTCATCTAAGAGTACTATTACTGCAACAGGAGGTGATTGTTTAGAAGAAGGTACTTTTGGCGTAGAACAAAGACCAGACCCTAATGATGATGCTACTCCACATTTAGGGGTTATTGTTGGACCTGGTGCAGGTTTATTTGATGACTCCGATCCTCTTGCTTATGGTTTAAGTACATGGGGTTGGTTACTTAATGATGCTGGAGAACGTGCTTGGATATTTGATTTTAATTTCAATCTAGAGTGTGAAGAAGAATGTGAAACTGCTTTTGCCAAAGGAAACACAGATACTGGCGAAGGTGATGATTCTACATGCTTTTTAGAGGATGGATTTGATAGATGGGGTTGGACAATAGGTCCTCTTTCTGAAGGAGAATACACGTATAATGTTTATGCTGGTGCTGGCCAATGCGATATTAGCAAAGGAGAGCTGGTAGGAACAGCTACAGTTAAATATGATGGCGGAGATGTTACAGTAACTTATAATATAGATGAAGATTATACTGTAAGTGAAACGCATACATATGCTGGAAATGCTCCTTACCCAACTAAAAATGGTGAAAACACTGTAGCTCCCGGGCAATATACTATAACACCAAATTTATCAGGTGACATATATGTTATTGCTCACGCAGTAGTATGTGAAAAGTAAAAAACTTAACAAACTATATTAAAAAAGCCAGAGCAATGTTCTCTGGCTTTTTCATTTCTAAAAATGTCTAACAACAATATTTAAAGTAAGATACTAAAGTTATTACGCTGAATTATTTTTCTAATATTAATGCCTTTTGTATTGTAGCTTTTAGAGTATCTGATATAGGCTTTTCAAATTTTCTTGCAAACAATTTGTCAGAGGTTGAAATTCTTTCAAAATCGCTTAAATCCAGTATGGCGGGAGATGGATTGTATTTCCCAACGCGATCAGGATTCCAATCTATATACCGCAAATTGTTATTAATGATTTGTTTCGAAAATACAGAATTCATAATTACTGTTTGAAAATATATTTCTTCAGGACAAAAAGTATATTTAAGCCTATTGATTAAGTAAGGTTTTTTGTTAGTATAATTTATAACGTATTGCAATACGTCTCTAGATAAACTCCACCAAGTGGATCCCCCATATAGTTTTGGCATTTTATTTGTGATTAGCCTTTTTATATGAAACTTTTTTTGGATGCTAACAAATCTCCACAACCATTTGATATGTTTTTTTGCATCAAATACATCAAATAAATGATAGTAAGTAACCCTATCTAGCCCTCCATTCTCATTTCCCCATTGCTTATTTGGAATTTCAAAATATTCTAAATAGTCATTCGACTTTGTTGCACTCTCCATTTTTTTAAAATGTAAACAATCTTTTATTGGAAAATCCTGGCCACTAATTAAGTGAAAAAATTGAGTTTTTTCATTTTTTAATGCTATTTCTGCTAAAAATAAAATACACTTTAAATGGTTTAATCCACCCCAATTAATAGTGTACTTTTGCGATAATAATTTAACATTACTATTATTATTTAATTTTTTATAAACTTCTTGAGGTATTCTACTTTTTTTGTCAATATGTATATAAATACTAAAGGTTTCATCAAAAAAGTCAACCACATCTATTAAATGTTTAAAGTTTTTATAAGCTGTAATTAATATAGCCTGCTTCATATTATTAATAAGTTGTTTGGTAAAGAAACTCTATGCTTATCAGGTTATACAACATGGTTTTCAACCTATTTTAGTATAGATTTTATGTAATTTCACAAAAATAAACAGCAAAGTTTTATGATTTAAAATATAAGCTAACAGTTTATATTTAAAACTTTTATAGTCTTCCCTTATAAATGATTTTATAGGA
Source organism: Wocania sp. (assembly GCA_965224845.1). Taxonomy (GTDB): domain Bacteria; phylum Bacteroidota; class Bacteroidia; order Flavobacteriales; family Flavobacteriaceae; genus Wocania_A. The sequence continues at coordinate 15,698 of CBDDAJ010000008.1, read as the reverse complement.
TAAGCTCCAATTTTTTCTAATTCAAACAGTTTTTCTTTAATTGCTTTTATGCTGAACTCCGCCTTAATCATTTTAATTATTGTAAAAAAAGTAAAAGCATCTCTTCTAAATTTAAAATTGTTAGCTATAACTTTTTCATGCCTAATAGAAAACTTATCTAATGTAGCTATTAAGTTATTTAAGTCATTAATTAGAGCCATAAAATACTGCACGATTTTTCTTTTATATGCAATGTTGTCACTACGCATAGTAGATTCTGGAGATTGAAAGTATCTATAAATAGCAACAGGAGAATAAGCAACCCTTTGAGCATATAAAAACAATCGCAATGTAAAAACAACGTCACCATCATAGTCTCGATCAATAAAAGCCAACTTATGCTTATGTAAGAAATCTTTACGTATTAAATACCACCAAATCTCTATACGAAGATTTATATTTTCCTTAAGGAACTGGTCACCAGAAACTATTTTTGGTAGTTCAAACTCTTGAAAAGTTTTATTTAAATTAAATATTGCGTCCTCTTTAGTTACCAAAGTATTAAACCCCAAAATGTCTATTTTACTATGTGTTGCAAATGTAAGCACATCACCTAAACAATTATAAGCTACGTAATCGTCTGCATCCATGAAGTAAACATAAGCTCCTTTTGCTAATGTTATTAACTTATTCCTAGTCGATATTACACCTTCATTATTATGGGAATGCAAAAAAACATTAGAATGAGTTTTTATGAATCTTTCTACAATTTCTTTGCTTCTATCATTAGATCCATCATTGAATACAATAACTTCATAATCTTCCTTTGAAATATTTTGATTCATCAAACTCTCCAAACATCTTTCAATAAAAGATTCAGCATTGTACATTGGGATTAAAACGCTTAACTTCATAACGTATAAATTAACGAAGAGTTTTTATTAGTATCAAAATCATAAGTTTATAAAAAATTTAAAGAAGGTTTATTAACTTAAACTTGTAAAGAATCCTAAGTGGGTATAATAATATAAAGAAAACATATTTATGATTAAAAATAAATGCAGTAATCTTAAATTTTTTATGAAAATATTGCTCTCCAATAAAGTTTTTTAATGGATACATATTTATGCTTTTTAGCTTATTGAGAATTTTATTAATCTCTTTAATTGTAAGTTCAGATTTTATAAGCCTAAAAAACATAAAATAAATACTTACCGTACTTTTATAATTTATGCTATCCACAATCTTTGATGAATTAACATCTTTATTTTCAGCCACTTCTACAGAAAGTGAATGGAATCTAAAAACTAAATCTACATAATCTCTAATAACCTGTAATAAGTGCCCTTTTTCGCTGTTATTCATAATAGAATCTTGAACCTTAACATATCTATGTACATCCATTGGCAAAAACATAGTTCGGTTGGCAGCTAAAAAAATATTAAAAGTAAAAATTGCATCTTCCATAAATTTACCTTCTTCAAATTTACATTCGGTTTTTAACAAAAAATCACGCTTTATTATATACCACCATGCTTCTAGTCTGTGATACTTATATTTTACTAAAAAATCAGTACCTTTTAATATATTAGTTTCGTATTTTTTATCAATATTATTAGAAGTAAATAAGTCTGCTTTTTCAGTAACAGTTGTGTTAAAACCCAGAAGTTCTAAATTTAATTCTTTTGAATAAGTGAGAAGAGTACCTAAAGTATTAACGGCAATATAATCATCTGCATCAATAAAATAAATATAATCTCCTTTCGCAAATTTCACTCCATTGTTTCTTGTAGCTCCTAGTCCTTGGTTTTCTTGATTATAAAGAAAAATGTTCTTGTTATTACGCAAAAAGTCCTCTACAACTTCTACACCATTGTCAGTTGAACCATCATTTATTAATATAATTTCGTAATTGTCTGCTTTTAAATCCTGATTAATTAAGCTAGTTATGCATCGCTTTAAATATTTTTCTGCATTATAGAATGGGACAATAATCGTCAACTGCATCTAGATACTGTTTTTAGTTTATACTAAACTAATATTATCAATATACAATACAATACTTTTTGGACTAAAGGTGAATTTCTGCGATATAGCTTCTACAGCTTATAGGTATTATAACTGCGTATGATATAAAGATTAATAAATCATGCATGATTCATTCAGCTTGTATTTAATGCAAACTAACTCAATTATATAGTAAATAAAAAAGTTTTATTTTACATTTAGCAAAATTTAATAATAGCTTATCAAAGTATAAAATAACCATAATGATAGACTTTCAAACATATAGAATTACAAAAAAAACAGTCAAAGTGTTATGTATTGCACCTATAATAGCTACTTTTCTAATTGGTTTGCTTTTTGTTATTCCTTCAACAAAGCGTTTTGGGTTTTGGCTTCTTGAAGAAAACGCACCAATTGAATTACTTACATTTATTATTTTCTTACTTGGAGGTATATTTGGACTATATAATATAAAAAAACTTAATTTACCTTTAGAGAAATACGCCAAACTTTTTTATATACTATTTTCTCTTTTCTTGATTTTAATTGCCATGGAAGAAATTTCATGGGGGCAATGGTTTTTTCATTTTGAAACCCCACGGGAATGGGCTAAAATAAATGGACAACAAGAAACTACGCTCCATAATCTTAAAGGAATGCAAGGACATTCTGAGATTCTTCGTATGCTTTATGGTGCCGGAGGCATTTTTGGAATCTTCTTAGGTTTTTTTAACAAATACAAAAAAATAAGTGCGCCTGCTGTACTTATATCCTGGTTTTTAATTATTTTTTGTCATGCAGCAGTTGATTACATTCAAGATAGAATATCTATTAGTGCAAGTTATGATTTTGCTATTGTAAAAACCTCAGAGTTCATTGAATTATTAATAGCTTGTAGTTCATTTCTATATTTATGGTTAAATTTTAGAATGTTAAAACATAACAAAAAAGGATGTTAAAAAGTTATATTATTTATCAGAAAAGTTATGGTCAAAAACATAAGCAAAAATTAAACTCATAACCAGCATTTCTCCTCCATCCTCTATAAGAGCTAATTGATTGTTAACATTGGACATAGCTACATGTAATAAATCTACAAAGATTCCAAAAAAAGCAAGTAGTAAAAGCAATAAAAGAAGTTTTTTAGACATTAGTCTGCCTTTTAAGTCTGCTTTTAAAAATGCATACACGATCGATATAAAAAAAATAAAACCAAAAAAAAAGAAAATTAATAATTCACCAAAATCTTCTGCTCTCAAATTAAATTTAGATTGGAAATTGAGGTAATCTGCTAAATAAAATCCATAATTTTCATGAATACTTAAAGAATCGTCCAATAATAAAAATAAAAATAAGATGCTCCATACAAAACATATAAGCTGTCTTTTCTTATAATACAAGTAAATAAGCATCAAGAAAATTCCAAACTCTTTTAAGTATTGGTAAAATTCTGCGTAACCAAAATCTTTTTCAATCGAAAAATTAAGATTATACCCAATAATATCCCACAAAAGTAAGCAGTGCATTAGGATAAAAGCTAAATCTATAAAAACTAATAAGGTAATTAACGTTTTATTTTTCTTAAAAAAAACGATAGCCGTATTTATACATTGATTAAATTTCATTTTACTTATTAATAACGCTAACTAACAATACCGCGTATTTCTGATAAATAGCGGATAGTATATTTTGCTGCATATTCTTCATCAATAAAAGAAGTGTTATGTTTATGGATATTTAACCCATTATCTAATAAACATATAGTTTCCCAGTTTAGCCTGTTAGGAGAAATAAAATCCTTCTTAATATTATCTCCTATATAGTAATAAGACCCATCACCAAAAGTATTTTCAAAATACTTGTAATTATTAATGTTAGGCTTTTCACTACCAAATTCTTCAGATATTATAATTTCAGAAAACCATTGCGTTAAATTTAAAGCCTTAATTTTATTTCGTTGCTGAACACTTCTTCCATCTGTTAACAAACCCAAATTAAAGCCTTTATCTTTTAAAAAATTTAGTACCTCTACTCTATCCTGAGTTAACCTAATTTGAGGTAAGTGGTTTCGGTATAGGTTTAATAGCCCTGGTAGATTAAACGAGCATTTATATTTGAATAATATCTTTTTAAAAGCATTTTCTTTATTATAAAAATAGCCAAGCATTTCGTTGTAAATGGTTTCATTTGAAACCTTAACTTCGCATGCAATCTTTACAGATATTTCTTTATAAGCCGATTTTAAAAAATCTATTTCATTGTAAAGTGTATCGTCTAAATCAAAAATTACAACGGTATTAGTCTTCATAGTTTTTTATTAAAATCTCATCATCGTACCTAAGCATTAATAAATTCGCTTCCCAGGCATCAAAATAACTTATTTCTTTATTAAAAAGATATTCCTGAATAATCCATTTAGGATAATTACCTCCTGCCAAATAAGATAATGGAAAGCCCCCACCAAATCTTGGGTTAATCTCTATACCCTTAATGTTTTTAGTCACTTTGTGTAAAAACAATTGAAAGGTTACACACCCCTTTGCACCGTCTAAATTAAATAGCTTTTCCTTTATAAAAGACTTAACTTCGTTTTTAATTGTAATCCCCTTACTAACTTCGCCTGCTCTAATTTCAATTCGCTTTCTAGGAATGACACATTTTAGTACCCCATGTTTATCAAAATACAAATCGCAAGTGTATTCATCATAAACATCATGGTCTAAATATTCAAAAAATATTAACCTAGTATTATTTAAAATAGATTTAGAGATTTCATCTTCTCGTTTTATTATATAATTATCATTACTACTACTACCATTAATTGGCTTAATGAATATGGGTAATTTATAATCGTTTTTTAAATATATTTTTGCTGTATCAATACCTAAATCTTCAAATAACTTATGAGTTTTTAACTTATCTAAACTTTGTTTTATCAGGTTTTCATTTGATATTACAATTTGGATATTAGCTGCTAAAAATTTTTTTCTATTTTCAGACAGTTTAAGCAATTCTGTATCCAGGGTAGGAATAATTAATTTTACATCATTTTTTATACAAAGGCTATATAAAGTATCGATATAGCAATCGTCCTCGATTTTACATATTTTAAAGGCCTTGTCTGCAATCTGAGCTGCAGCAGAAAGGTTAGGAGCCCAATCTGCAACAAAAACATTTGATTTTGGGTCAATGGCATTTAACTCATTAATAAACGCTTTAACAAGTGAAACTCTTCTTCCGCCCGATGTTATTAAAATATTATTCATAAAAAATCAATACTCAATTTTTGCTACTTCTTTAATCTTAATAATGGATTGCTTACTAAAAACAAAAAATAATACATGGCCTTAATATTAAATAATTTAACCAACAAGGTGTAAATAAAACCATTATAATCCTTCCCTAAAAATGAATGTAGTGGATACGCATTAATGTTACTCATATTTGCTATTATCTTTTTTACTTCTTTTAACTTGATGGTAGATTTTAATATTCTAACCATTAGAAAAAACACAAATGATTGTTGACGCATTTTTAAGCGCTCAATGCAAGCTTTGTTTTCTTCATTGTTTGGTATGCCTTCAATAAGTGGTTTAAAGAGTAATGCGGCATTGGCATTGTCATAAATAACATTTAAATAATGTTTAGGCGCTTTGCTTGTCATTGCAGATCCAACAACTTTTACATGCCTGTGGGCATCTATTGGTAAATGCGCTATTTTACTTGTTTTTATAAGCAAATTAGCTGTAAAAACGGCATCTTCCATCCAGCGTCCTTCAATAAATCTTAAATTAATTTTATCTAAATGGTCTTTTTTAATAATATACCACCACACCTCATTCTTATAACCACAATTAGCAATATAATTAGTTCCATTCATTATAGAAACCTTTAAACCCTCTTCAATCTGTGTGGTAGTAGCATATAAATCTGTATGCGCTGTCCCTTTAGATAAAAAGGTTAATACCTCCAGGTCATTAATCTCTATACAATTTAAAATTAATTTTAAAGTCGTATTGGCTAAATAATCGTCCGGATCAATAAAATATATATATTGTCCTTTAGCAACATCTAGTCCAGCGTTTCTGGCACTTCCTACACCACCATTTTCTTTATTTACAATAAATATATTAGAGTGTTTTGATTGAAACCCTTTAGCAATTTCTATACTGTTATCTTTCGAACCATCATTAACTATTATAATTTCATAGTCATAAGCATTTAAATCTTGATTTAAAAGACTTTGAATACATCTGGCTATATGCATTTCTACATTATATACTGGAATTATAATGCTTAACCTCAATAGATTTTAATTTATATAAAAACCGTCCATTAAAATAAATGCCTCAATCAAAATAAAAAATCTGTTTTATCCTTTTTAGGCTTAACAAACAAAAAATGAATATTTTAAAGAAAACGGTTGATTTAACAGTTAATAGCAAACCAAATATAAATTATAAATGGCAACATAAATAAATATATCCGTTAAAATGTAGAATTTTCCCATTAACTAAAATTTGTGTTTTAATATAGGTTTATTAATTATATTTTTGTTCAAAATAAAACATGTTATGATTACATCTGATCAAATTAAAGATCTTAATACCCGCCTTGATAAATTAAGGCACTACCTTTGACGTAGATGCAAAATTAATTGAAATACAAAACGAAGAAGAGCAAACCTTCGACCCCGATTTTTGGAATGACCCTAAGGCTGCAGAGGGGATTATGAAATCACTTCGTGTAAAGAAAAAATGGGTACAGGATTACAATACCGCTAAAACTCTAATTGAAGATTTAGAAGTGCTTTACGAATTTTTTAAAGAAGGGGAATCTACTGCTGAAGAAGTAGGGAACAGATTTGATAAAGCGGCCGTTTTACTTGAAGATATAGAGTTTAAAAACATGCTGTCTGAAGAAGGCGACAGCCTAAGCGCCGTATTGCAAATTACTGCAGGAGCAGGAGGAACAGAAAGCTGCGATTGGGCAAGTATGCTAATGCGTATGTACTTAATGTATGCCGAAAAAAGTGGCTTTAAAGTTAAAGAGTTAAACTTTCAGGAAGGCGATGTTGCTGGTATTAAAACGGTAACTTTAGAAATTGAAGGCGATTTTGCTTTTGGATGGTTAAAAGGTGAAAACGGGGTACACCGCTTGGTACGCATCTCTCCTTTTGATAGTAATGCAAAACGGCACACTAGTTTTGCTTCAGTTTATGTATATCCGCTTGTTGATGATACGATTGAAGTAGACATAAATCCTGCCGACATAGAAATTACAACAGCGCGCTCCAGTGGTGCCGGTGGACAGAATGTGAATAAGGTTGAAACTAAAGTTCAGTTAACCCATAAACCTACAGGAATTCAAATTTCTTGTTCTGAGACACGCTCTCAACATGATAATCGCTCTCGAGCTTTGCAAATGCTTAAATCTCAGCTTTATGAAATTGAATTGCAAAAGCAATTGGCACAGCGCGATGATATTGAGGCTGGTAAAATGAAAATTGAATGGGGCAGTCAGATTCGCAATTATGTTATGCACCCGTATAAACTTGTTAAAGATGTGCGAACCGCTCATGAAACCGGAAATGTAGATGCCGTAATGGATGGGCATATCGAACCTTTTTTAAAATCTTATTTAATGATGATGGGGCAAAAAGAAGAAGATAATCAGCTATGAATAAAATAAATACTATAATTTTTGATCTTGGAGGTGTATTAATTGATTGGAACCCGGAATATGTTTATTTGGATGTATTTCATGGCGATCGTGAAAAAATGCAATGGTTCTTCGATAATATTTGCACCAGCGACTGGAACGAAAATCAGGATGCAGGTTACCCTATGGCTAAAGCTACCAAAGAACGCATAGCGCTTTTTCCGGAATGGAAAAGTGAAATTGAAATGTTTTACGGACGTTGGATAGATATGCTGGGAGAGGCTATTTCTGAAACTGTTGAAATTCTTGAAAAACTTATTAAAACCAATTCCTATAAAATTGTGGCACTTACAAACTGGAGTGCAGAAACTTTTCCTATTGCTTTAGAACGTTTTGAATTTTTGCAATGGTTTGAAGGTATTGTTGTTTCTGGCGAAGAAAAAACCAGAAAACCTTTTGATGAAATTTATCAGCTTACCCTTAATCGCTTTAATATTAATCCTAAAAATGCCATTTTTATCGATGACAATTTAAGGAATATCGAAGCCGCTAATAAGCTAAATATCAATGGGATTCGTTTTAAATCTCCGGAGCAACTTATGCAACAATTAAAAACCTATAATATAAACTTATAATGATTAAAATATATCACAATAACCGCTGTAGCAAATCGCGTTGCGGATTACAAATACTTGAACAATCTGGTAAACCCTTTGAAGTTATTAAATATTTGGATAACACGCTTTCTGCGGAAGCATTAAAAGAGATCATAGCCCTTTTAAAAATAAAACCAATGGATTTGGTTAGAAAAAATGAAGCCATTTGGAAAGAACATTTTAAAAACAAAACGCTATCCGACGCAGAAATTGTTAATGCTATGGTAGAACACCCCAGGCTTATAGAGCGCCCTATTGTTATAAATGGCAATAAAGCTATAATTGGCAGGCCACCTGAACTTATTCTGGACATTATCTAAAAGCTAATCTTTTAACAAACATTTAACCACTGTGCCTTAAACCATAGGTTATTTTTGCTGTCTATAACGGTAAAACTAACCATGAACAGATCTTTTATTTTTATACTCTTCTTTACTATTTGTTTCGCAAACAGCTATGCTCAACCCAAAAAGTCTGAAAGACCTTCTGGAAATAACGCAATAATTAAAGAAGTGATAATAACGGGGCGGGTTATTGACAAAGAAACACAAGAGCCTTTAGAGTATGCAACCATTGCATTTTTTAGCAAAAAAGAAAATAAAATTGTAACTGGTGGTATTACTGATGCAAATGGTGTTTTTAGTATTCCTGTAAAAACAGGAGTTTATGATATCTCTATAGAATATATAGCCTTTAAAACTCAAAACATATTAAATAAGAGGATAACAGCTAACGAAAACATTGGACTATTTTCTTTAGAAATTGATACTGAATCTCTGGCCGAAGTAGAAGTTATTGCTGAGCGTACTACGGTAGAGATCAAACTCGATAAGAAAATATACAATGTTGGAAAAGATCTAACGGTTAGTGGAGGAACTGTTAGTGATGTTTTAGATAATGTTCCTTCAGTTTCAGTAGATGCCGAAGGTAACGTTGCCCTTAGAGGTAATGATAATGTTCGTATCCTTATTAATGGTAAGCCTTCTGGATTGGTTGGCTTAAATTCTACCGATGCTTTAAAGCAATTGCCTGCCGAAGCCATTGAAAAAGTTGAAGTTATTACATCGCCATCGGCAAGATACGAAGCCGAAGGTACTGCCGGAATTTTAAATATTATTTTAAGAAGAAGCAAGTTACAGGGGCTTAATGGTTCTATAACTACAAATGTTGGACACCCAACCGCAGCTGGCATTTCGGGAAATATAAATTATAGAACCGGAGCTGTTAATATTTTTAATACCACAGCATACAATTATTCGGAAAGGCTTGGGCGATGGTATAATGATGTACAATATTTTGATGTAAATACTCCCGACTTAAATGAAAGGCGCAATTGGACCGATACCAGTAAAGGCTTTACAACCAATACCGGAGTTGAATGGTATATTAACAATACAGCCTCATTAACATCTTCTGTTGTATATAGAGACAATAGCAACGAAAACAATTCTGTTAATAAGCTTACGCAGTTTAACAAAATAAATAATACAACCAGTGAAAGTACCAGGTTAGATCCGGAAATTCAAGACTCTAAAACCATACAATACGCACTAAACTTTACAAAAGACTTTAAAAAAGCGGATCATAAATTAACTTTCGACTTTCAGTATGAAGACTCCAATCAAGATGAAAACTCTATAATAACTGTAAACGGGCTTGATTCTGAGCTTGTCTCTACCATAGAAGACCAGCAAAACATATTACTACGTACAGATTATGTGGTGCCTATAGGTGAAAACAGCCAAATAGAGATGGGATTCAGGGGCGATTTTAATACTAGGGCTACAGATTTTGAAGTATCGCTTCTAGATACGAACTCTGGCGATTTTATTATCAATCAAGACCTAAGCAATTTATTTAATTTTAAGCAGTATATAACAGCATTATATTCACAATTTGGGAGCAAAATTGGTAAGTTTTCATATTTGCTGGGCTTACGTATGGAAAATACTAAAACGACTTTAGACCAGCCAACATCAGGAGATTTTAGCAGACAAAAGCTCAACGGATTATTTCCAACCATAAATTTAAATTATGAGCTAAGTGAGTCTCAGAGTTTTAGTTTAGGCTATAATAGAAGAATTAGAAGACCAAGAGGTTTTATGCTTAACCCCTTCCCTTCCCGATCAAGTGTTACCAATGTATTTCAAGGAAACCCAGGTTTAAACCCAACCTTTGCCAATACATTCGAAATAGGCTATTTAAATAGAATAAATAAGCTTACTATAGCATCATCTGTATATTTCGCGCACGCAACAAATATTATGACTTTTGTAAGTAGAGAAACAGGAGATGTTGTATTTGTTGATGGGGAAGCTTTTCCTGTAATTGAACGCGGTCCTGTAAATTTAGGAACAGATAACCGTTATGGTTTTGAATTAAATGTAAATTACAGTCCAACGAGAAAATGGCGTATAAATACCGATTTTAATATTTTTAAATTTGAAAGAGACGGTAGCTTTAATGGTGTAGATTTAAGTGCTAACAATTTAACATGGAGAGCCCGGTTATCAAATAAACTAACATTACCTTATAAGATAGATTGGCAAACTAATTTAAACTACAGAGGCCCTAGTTTAGATGCACAAAATGACAGAAACGGTATTTTTTCAGCAAACCTTGCCTTTAGTAAAGACCTGTTCAAGGAAAAAGCTTCTATTGCTTTTAATATAAGAGACGTTTTTAACAGTGCTTTTTTTAGTAATAATATTACTGCCGAAACATTTACAGCCTATCAGGAAATTCAATTTAGAGGTGGGCGTATATACAATGTCTCTTTTACTTATAGATTCAACCAAAAGAAACAGCGGGAACGCTCAAGAGATTTTAACGGCGGCGGCGGAATGGATATGTAGCTGTTAAATAGGTTCATAAAAAAAGGAAGCATTTAGCTTCCTTTTTTTATGATATATAAACTTATGCTTAAGCTGCATTACGCTTAGCTTTTTTCTCTTCTCTAATTTCTTTTATTCTTTCAATTAAAGAACCTCCAATCCAGTAAGGAATTACAAATGTTAATAAAAATATCATTAACCAAAACCCGATTGTTAATATGGTTAAAAAAGCTAAAAATCCTAAATATTGATCAAAATCAAACATAATTGTGAGTGTCTTTTAAAAAATCTTATGCAAAGATATAATAAAGCGTTGTGTTTTACAATATCAAATTAAAATTTATTAAAGCGTTTTATCTAAAGCCCGTTATTACGAAACGAAAATCATGTGTTTTTTGATGATTTTTTCGGATTTCGAGGTGATTTTGGGTAAGCATAGCGAGCTATGATGTGTCCAAAAATAGACACTGAAATACGGAAAAAGGGCGAAAAAGCCACTTTTAGGCTTCGTGTTTACAGGCTCTAATCTAAATTGGGTTGTGGTGTTAGTCTCAAATATGGCTTCACTTCTTTAAATCCTTTAGGAAAAATATCGGGTATATCTTTAGTGGCAACCGCAGGTACTACCACAACATCATCACCATGATTCCAATTGGCCGGTGTTGCTACTTTATGGTAGGCCGTTAATTGTAAAGAATCTATAACACGTAATAACTCATCAAAGTTTCTACCTGTTGAAGCCGGATAAGTAATAATTAGCTTAACTTTTTTATTATCATCAATTACAAAAACCGATCGTACGGTAAGTTTACTATCTGCATTAGGATGAATCATATCGTACAGTTCAGAAACTTTTCGGTCCTCATCGGCTATAATTGGAAAATTAACCACTGTGTTTTGTGTTTCATTAATGTCTTTGATCCAGCCATGATGCGACTCAAGGCCATCAACACTTAAAGCCACTACTTTTACGTTACGCTTGTCAAATTCGGCTTTATATTTCGCTACCGTTCCTAATTCTGTAGTACAAACCGGTGTATAGTCTGCCGGATGCGAAAACAAAATCCCCCAGCCAGTTCCTAGCCATTCATGAAAATTAATAGGTCCTTCTGAAGATTCAGCGGTAAAATTCGGGGCCTCGTCTCCTAGTCTAATTGTTGCCATGTCTACTATTTAATTTAATTAATATCTATGCTTTTAAAATTTCATCTAAAGATAATTCATTTTTTAAAATCAAAAATAATTCTGTTGCTATGATTTTGTTAAAAATTCCATATAAAAACTAACATATATCATAATAATAAACAGCTTAAAAGAATTAACTTTGTATCTTAAAATTAAATCATTATTACCATGAGTTACAGAATAGAAAAAGATACTATGGGCGAGGTAAAAGTACCAGCCGATAAACTTTGGGGAGCACAAACAGAACGTTCAAGAAATAACTTTAAAATTGGCGCTCCGGCCTCCATGCCTTTAGAGGTTGTTTATGGTTTTGCTTATCTTAAAAAAGCAGCTGCCTATACTAACTGCGAACTTGGAGTATTACCAATTGAGAAACGTGATTTAATTGCTCGGGTCTGTGATGAGATTTTAGATGGACAACACGACAATCAATTTCCTCTTGTTATTTGGCAAACAGGTTCTGGTACACAAAGTAACATGAATGTAAACGAAGTTATAGCCAACAGAGCGCACCAACTGGCAGGTAATGTTATAGGTGAAGGGGAAAAAACAATTCAACCAAATGATGATGTAAATAAATCGCAATCTTCAAACGATACATTTCCAACCGGAATGCATATTGCTGCTTATAAAAAAGTAGTAGAAACTACAATTCCTGGTGTTAAACAATTGCGAAATACCTTAAGTAAAAAGGCTGAGGATTTTAAAAATGTAGTTAAAATTGGTCGTACACACTTAATGGATGCCACACCGCTAACTCTTGGCCAGGAACTTTCAGGCTATGTAGCGCAGTTAAATCATGGCATAAAAGCTTTAGAAAACACACTACCACACTTAAGTGAGCTTGCTTTAGGAGGCACGGCAGTTGGTACCGGTTTAAATACGCCTAAAGGCTATAGCAAGCGTGTTGCAGAATACATAGCAGAGTTTACAGGTTTACCGTTTATTACGGCTCCCAATAAATTTGAAGCCCTGGCGGCACATGATGCTATTGTAGAAACCCATGGTGCTTTAAAGCAATTGGCTGTATCGTTAAATAAAATTGCAAATGATATTAGATTGATGGCCTCTGGACCACGATCGGGTATTGGAGAACTTATAATACCGGCAAACGAACCGGGAAGTTCTATTATGCCAGGAAAAGTTAATCCAACGCAGTGCGAAGCTTTAACAATGGTTTGTGCTCAGGTTATGGGCAACGATGTAGCCATTAGTGTTGGCGGATTGCAGGGGCACTACGAGCTTAATGTTTTTAAACCTGTAATGGCGGCAAACCTTTTACAATCTGCGCAGCTAATTGGAGAGGCTTGTGTGAGTTTTGATGTAAATTGTGCGGTAGGTATCGCACCTAACCACGAAGTGATTACAAAATTGTTAAACAACTCGTTAATGCTGGTAACGGCTTTAAATACCAAAATTGGATATTATAAAGCTGCAGAAATAGCTAATACGGCACATAAAAATGGTACTACTTTAAAAGAAGAGGCCATAAATTTAGGCTATGTAACTGCTGAAGACTATGATGCCTGGGTTAAACCCGAAGACATGGTTGGTAGCCTGAAATAAAAACAGGAAAATATAGATCATATAAAAAAACAGGTGTAAGATACACCTGTTTTTTTGGTTGGTTAGCTATCAATCCTTTAATTAGTATTTTACAATTAACAAGGAAATCGAGTCAAATATATAATTTAGCCTAGTCTTATTAATTAACATTTGTTAATCAGCTGCCTATTTTTTTTCTAATTCTACTTAATTGAACAGGAGTTATTCCTAAATATGATGCGATATGGTATTGAGAAATTAATGCATTAACATCTGGTATTTGCCTTTGTAATTCTAAGTAACGTTCTGTAGCATTTAAGGCCATAGATTCTACCAGGCGCTTTTCATATTTTACATATAAAAACTCTAATGTTTTAGTATACAATGCTTTAAGATTAGAATTTGTTTCACACAAGTGCATGAGTTTATAATAATCTATCTCATAAATTTTACAATCGCTTAGGGCTTCAAAAACAAACGATGATGGTTTTCTTTTCATTAAGGCGGTTAACGATGCTGCAAAACTTATTGGTAAATAAAAACTTTTATTAAACTCTTTACCAGATTCTGTTATTAAATAGCAGCGTATAATACCGGAAACAATCATATAGGCTTTAGAAGGAACATCTCCCAGCTTTACTATTTGTGTGCCTGCCTCTATTCTTTTAAATGCAGTAATCTTTTTAATTTCAGAAAAGGTCTCTTCCGATACCTCAGAAATAGAATTTAAAAAGCTAAAGTTTCTATTCATTTATTTTAAGCATTAGGGTTTACTTATTATAAAGTTATAGCTTCTACACTATTATTAATTAGTTTGTCTACAATTTGCAAAAAAACTTGTTTATGTGCTTATCACATTTCAAAGGCAATCCATTAAAAATGGATATAAATTGAATAAAAAAAAGGAAACCTGCCATACGCCTATACAAAATATTTTTGAGATCCCGCTAAGCTAAAACCTTACTTTTAGTAAGGTTTTAAAATCTGCAGTTATTAACAACCGCTAAAGTTGTATGGTAATTGGCCTTAGTTTAGAAAAGTAAAAATATACACTACAATTACTATAACTGTATTTAACTGAAAAACAAGATGTTACAAAAACTTATAAACACTTACCAAAAGTAAGGTTTTAGCTTACTCCAAATCGGAAACTCCTTTCTAGTTTTATAAGCACATTACAAACCGTAAATAATGTCCTTATGAAAACACGATCATTAATTCTAGCATGTCTTTTTCTAATTTCAAAGCATGTTTTATCTCAGGATTTACCAGAGATTGTTCCTCCAAGTCCAGAAGCGGCTTCGTTAATTAAGCATTCACAAATGGATGTTTCCTTATATACAGGCACCCCCAATATATCGGTGCCCTTTCATACCATATCCTATAAGGGGGTTAATATTCCTGTAGGAATAAGTTATAACTCCGGAGGTATTAAAGTAGGCGATATAGCCTCCTGGGCAGGATTGGGTTGGAATTTAAATGCAGGCGGATTAGTAAGCCGTTCCATTCGCGGGATACCAGATGATGCTTCTTTTGGTTATATGAATACCTCATATACCGTAGAGAGTTTAGTTTTAGGGAATGCAAGCTACCAAACCACCCAATTAGACCGAGATATTTCGCATCAAAGAGATTATGAGCCCGATATTTTTAATTTTAGTTTTCCGGGAGGCTCGGGACAATTCTTTTACGATCAAACTTTAGATACATTTGTACAGACCCCGTATTCGAATTTAAAAATTGAAACCAAAACCAGCAATGGTATTATTACCGGTTTTATTATTACAGACACTTCTGGAATAAAGTTTCATTTTGGAACCTCTTCAAATAA
>CBDDAJ010000007.1:0-37439 GCA_965224845.1 Wocania sp. | reverse complement strand
ACTGGCGGAACAAAAGCGTTTTCAACGATATCATCTGGATTAAATATGTTAAACCCATTGGCGCCTCCAAATAGTAATTCCCCATTTTTATTCTTTAAATAGGCGCCATAGTTAAACTCATTACTTTGCAACCCATCGGAATCATTAAAGTTTTTTATTTGAAATGATTTTATATGTATTCTGCTTAACCCATAGTTTGTGCTTAACCAGAGATTATCATTGTTGTCTGGAACCAAAGCATAAATAACATCGTTTGGTAACCCTTTAGAAGTATCAAACTTTATACTTGTACCTGATGTCGTATTGTAATAATATAATCCATCACCTTCTGTACCCACCCAAAGATTTTTATCTTTATCTTCAAAAACAGAAAGCACGACTTTAGCATTTTTATTTCTATTATCTGCTCCTGTAAAATTTATTGGTATTATTCTTTTTGTTGCAGTACTAATTTTTGCTAAGCCTTTATCGCTCGCTATTAAAAAATAATTTTTATCTGAGCTTTTAGATATTGTATAAATTATTTCTCCAAGAATGTTTAAAGTATCTTTTATACGGGTAATGGTTTTATTTTTATTATGCAATACATTAACACCTCCACCAGAAGTGCCTATCCAAATATCATTTTTATAGTCTTCTTGCAACGAAATAACTCTGTCATCACTTAAACTATTAACATTATCTATTTCATTTTTAAATTTTATAAATTTAAATGGTTTATTTTTTGGATTTAAAAAATTAAGCCCGCCATCGTGGGTTCCAATCCAAAAATTTCCAGTTTGGTCTTGAATTAATGCCTTTACATTATTAGTACTTAAACTATTAGGGTTATTAATATTATTTGTATAATACTTAAATGTTCCTGTTTTTGTATTATAAAAATTTATACCTCCTCCTTCGGTTCCTATCCACAGATTACTGTTTGAATCTTCAACAATAGCACTTATAACTTTATAATTTAATTTTGTATTATTTGTCCCTGATGAAAAATGCCTGAATATATCATAACTTCTATCGTAATAACTAATACCTCCGGCATAGGTTCCTATCCAGATGTCCCCCTTGTTATCTTCATAAATTTTGTAGATTGAATTCTGACTTAAACTATTTGGATTATTCTCATCATGTCTATAATGAGCCATTTTATCCTTTGTTTTATTTAGTTTATATAAGCCACTATAGGTACCAACCCACAAGTTTCCTAAATAATCTTCACAAATACTTCTAACTGCCTCATTTACAGCATTACCATTTGTGTTATTTAGTTTATAAAACTCAAACTCATCCCTTTTTTTATTTAGGATTGCCAATCCGCTTTTGGAACCTAACCATATTGTTCCATTTTTATCTTGGTATAGCTCTGAAGGGTTATTTTTATTAATCTCTTTTAATGATTTTTTGGGGTTGCTATAATACTTTACAACATTAGTTTTTAAATTAAAGAGTCCCATATGATTTATGGTCTTAATCCATAATTCATCAGGTTTAGAGACTAATAAAGATCTAACTGGACTGGTAAATATGTCCCGATCGGATGGTTTAAAAGGATATGCAACAAAATTATTAGTCTTAACATTTAATTTTTTTAATCCAAAACTGGTACCAAGCCACAAATGTCCATTAGTACCTTCGGTAATATTCCAAACCTCAAAATTCGTTTTTTCTTTAGTTTCGGAATTGACGTTATACCTTTTAAAAGTATTAGTTTTTGGGTTGTATTTATTTAAACCATCAATAGTTCCAACCCACAAGTTGCCAGCTTTATCTTCGTAAATTGATTTTATAATGTTGTGACTTAGTGAAGCAGAATCTAACGAACTGTATCTATAAACTTTAAACTTGTTTCCATCAAACTTATTTAATCCATCACGAGTTCCAAACCATAAAAACCCTTTTTTATCCTGTAAAATACAAAGCACAGAGCTTTGAGACAGCCCTTCTTTTAATGAAAAGTTCTTGAATTTTAATGCTGTATAGTTTTTTGTTTCTTCTTGCCCATAAACAATATTTAACAGTGCAGATAAAACAAATAAAGCTATAACCCTATGTATTCTCATTTTTTTGTTGATTCCCGTTCAATTAAATCAGCCTTCATAATTATTGTTTGCGGGCTAACCAAACTTTTGCTTTGTATTTGTTTTAATAACAATTTTGTTGCTGCTTTCCCCATTTCTACTCCTGGTTGATTGATAGTTGTAAGGCTTGGACTGATTACCGTTGAAATGGGTTCATTACTAAACCCCACTATAGCAACATCATCCGGTATTTTAAAGCCTCTATCTAACAGGCATTTCATCGCACCTATGGCAGCCACATCGTTAGCCGAAAAAATACCATCAAAATCTACTTTCTTATCTATAAGATTATTGATACTATTAACACCATCAGGTTCCATTAACCGTGATGTTATTACATAATCACTCTTAAAAGGTATGCTGTTTTTTTCCAATGCTGCCCGATAACCTTTAAATCTATTTTTATAAATCTCTAAAACTTGTGGTCCAGAAAAGTGAATTATTTTTTTACACCCCTTTTTTATAAGATGATTTGTGGCATCAAAACCTCCTTTAAAATCATCAATAATAACATTGCTATTATCGGGGGTATTACAATGTCTATCAAAAAAAACAAAAGGAATTCCGCTATTATTTAACTCGGTCATATGACTGTAATCCTTTGTTTCCATCGATATAGAAATCAATATACCAGCTACCCGATTTGCTGTTAAACTTTCCAATATTTTTTTTTCTCTATCGAATTGCTCTAACGATTGACAAATTATAACATTATAGCCTTCTTGATAAGCAGCTTCTTCTACACCTTGAATAACAGATGAAAAAAAATGGCGTGAAACCCTAGGGACAATAACACCTATAATACTAGTAACATTTTTTCGCAAATTTGATGCTAAAAGATTCCGCCGATACCCTAGTTCTTCGGCCTTCTTAAAAATTTTAGCTTTGGTCTTCTCGGTTACCCTTGAACTATTATTCAAGGCCCTGGATACTGTAGAACTATCTATACCCAATGCTCTAGCAATATCGTGAATAGTAACTTTATTAACTTTCATAAAAATTATAAAACACACAAATATAGCAATTATTAACAATACAATCGATTGTATTTTTAATAAAAATGCATATATTCGCATAAAATTTCAAGTTAATCACAAATACTGTTAAGCAAATGAAAACACATTATAAAACACGATATGCCTCGGCTCCAAAGGATGTAAAAAGCTATGATACATCTAGACTTAGAGAAGAATTTTTGATTGAGAACCTATTTGTAAGCAATACCATAAATTTAGTGTATTCTCATTTTGACAGATTTATAACAGGTGGTGTATTACCGGTAGATACTCCTGTTAAACTGGAAACAATCGATCCATTAAAATCGGCATACTTTTTAGAAAGAAGAGAGTTAGGAATAATAAATGTAGGTAAAGCCGGAACTGTAATCGTAGATGGCACAGAATACACATTGGAACATAAAGAAGCTTTATATGTTGGACAAGGCAATAAGGATATACAATTTTCGAGTAATTCTGCGAGTTCTCCCGCTTATTTTTACTTAAACTCAACACCCGCTCATAAAGCTTTCCCAAACAAAAAAATTGGATTAAGCGATGTTGAAGTTATAGAATTAGGAGCTCATGAAACTGCAAATGCAAGAACTTTAAGAAAATATATAGTAAACAGTGTTGTAGAGGTTTGTCAATTACAAATGGGGATGACAAGCATAAAACAAGGTAGCTCCTGGAACACTATGCCGGCACATGTTCATGATAGAAGAATGGAAGTCTATTTTTATTTTGATGTTCCTGAAGATCAAGCTGTTTGTCATTTTATGGGACAACCCCAAGAAACCAGGCATATTTGGGTTGCCAATAACCAAGCGGTAATTTCACCTCCCTGGTCAATTCATTCGGGGTCAGGAACAAGTAACTATACTTTTATTTGGGGTATGGCAGGTGAAAATCTAGATTATGGAGATATGGATCATTGTAAAATAAACGAATTAAGATAAACATTAAAAAACATTAAATATGTCAATTAACTTATTTGATTTAAAAGGAAAAGTAGCATTAGTAACTGGTGCTGTACATGGTTTAGGTATGGCTATGGCAAAAGGTTTGGGCAATGCAGGAGCTACAATTGTAGTTAACAATAATTCTAACGATGCCTTAGAAACAGCCGTTAAAGCATATAAAACATGTGGACTTAATGCTTATGGCTATGTGTTTGATGTAACGGATGATGGCGCCGTAAAATCTGCTATTTCAAAAATTGAAGCTGAAGTTGGTCCTATCGATATTTTAGTAAACAATGCAGGGATTATTAAAAGAACACCTATTGTTGAGATGGAAACTCCGGATTTTGAACAAGTAATTAAAGTAGACCTTGTTGGTCCTTTTATTGTTTCAAAATATGTAGCTAAAGGTATGATTAAACGTGGGGGCGGAAAAATAATTAATATTTGCTCTATGATGAGCGAGTTAGGCAGAGATACCGTTAGTGCTTATGCTGCAGCTAAAGGTGGATTAAAAATGCTTACGCGAAGTATGGCCACAGAATGGGCCAAGTTTAATATTCAAACTAACGGCATTGGACCAGGATATTTTGCTACGAGTCAAACCGCTCCTATTCGAGTTGACGGACATCCGTTTAATGAGTTTATTATTAAAAGAACACCTGCATCGCGTTGGGGTAATCCCGAAGATTTACAAGGGGCTGCCATATTTTTAGCTTCAAAAGCCAGTGATTTTGTAAACGGGCATGTCGTATATGTGGACGGTGGTATTTTAGCAACGATAGGAAAACCAGCTAACGAAAACTAAAAACTAATGAAACGGCAATATAAATTCATTATACTTCTTTTAACTATACTATTACTTTCTTCTTGCTCAAAAAAAGAAAAAGCAACCATTATTAGTGTTAAAAACCCACTTGATATTGAAAGAACTTTTGAAACCGTAGAACTATCAAAATCTTTTTTAAATATAGAAGACCTTTCTTCTACAATAGGCATTTTAAACACTAAAACTAAAAAACTAGAGCTAACGCAAATTGTAGATAATAATGGGGATGGTGTTTTTGATGTCATCTTATTTCAACCAAAAATGAAGGCTAGCTCCGAAGTCGCTTTTAAAATAGTTACAGTAACTGAAGCAGAAAAACCTGTAGCGCCAGAGTTATGCTACTCGCGCTTTGTTCCAGAACGCACAGATGATTATACCTGGGAAAATAACAAAGTTGCCTTTAGAGTTTTTGGACCAACAGCTCAAAAAATGGTAGAAGATAAGGTTCCAGGCGGAACACTATCCAGTGGTGTAGATGCTTGGTTAAAACGTGTAGAATACCCTATTATAAATCATTGGTACAAAAAAGAAACCGAAACAGAAGGCACCTATCATGAAGATACCGGTGAAGGCTTAGATAATTTTCATGTTGGTGTAAGTCGTGGTGTTGGCGGTATGGCTATAAAAATAGACACCACATATTACTACTCAAAAAACTATACCAAGTGGCGTACCATAACAACCGGACCTTTGCGTACTAGTTTTTATTTAGAATACGACAATTGGGATGCAGCCGGAAACACCATAACAGAGTCAAAAATCATCAGCTTAGATTTAGGCCAAAACCTGTCAAAATTTGATGTTAGGATAAGTGGAATTGATAAAGTTTCAGCGGGTTTAACTTTACATGAAAAAGACGGACAAGTTACAGGCAATAAGGAAAAAGGTTGGGTAAGCTATTGGCAACCCCATGCCGATTCAGAACTAGGAACCGCCATCATAGCCGCAAAAGATTATTTTACTGATTTTGAAACTTATAATAGCGAAGAAAAAGACTTAAGTAATGCCTATGCTCAGCTTAATGTAATTGATAATAAAGTGGTTTATTACAGTGGTTTTGGTTGGAAAGAAACTGGGCTGTTTAAAACTAAACAAGAATGGGAAAATTATATTAATGATTTTTCTGAACGTATAAATAAGCCTTTAGAAATTTCTTTAAAACAATAAGCTTTTTTAGTAAAAAACCGTTTTTCCAATGAAAAACGGTTTTTTTTGAGAAACAGTCTAAGAAATAATGCGAACTAATAATTTCCTGAATTATTAATACCCGATGGTAAAGTCATAGCGCCTTTATCATTGTTAAATACACCCCCATTATTTGCATTAAAATTAGAAGCCACTACTGGTGTTCCTATTTTAATTCTTCCATTAGGGAGGCTGTTATTAGCGATTCTTATTGAGTATTCTGAAAAGCTAGAACTTGATGTGTTTCTCCAATACCCAATACCATGATATATATCATTATTTGAATTAGATACATTAATGGTATTTCCATCAATAACTACGTTTTTTAAAAATGGGTGGGCAGGCGTATTGCTATATACATACAATAATATACCCGATGTATTAAGTGTATTATCTGAAATCGTAAGATTTTGACCATTTCTGGCTTTTATAGCACCTCCTGATGCATTTGTTGGCCATCCAGATATTGTATTATTGGTAATATCTAACCCATCAAAACTATGTGCATATATACCATGATCTGTCTCACTCGTATTCACCCAAGATGTTTTTCTTGATATTGTATTTCCACTAATTAGCGTGCCATCACTATTATCATTAATAGCTGTAACAAAATAACCTGTATCACCTCCGTTACCAAATGTATTATTAGTAATATTAGTGTTTGTACTCCCTGAAGTATAAATACCCCGACCACTATTTCCACTTCGTCTTTTAAAAACACAACCTCTAACCTGCATATTAGTACAATTATTTAATTGTACATAAGCATCTCCCGTATACCCTTTATCGGTTCCTGATTTACGAATGCCATAATCAAAAATGCAATAACGAAGCTTTGTATTATTAGCATTCACAAATTTTAATCTAATATTACGAAACTGTATTCCAAATATATCAACATTGTCATTATTTGATGCTAAATACTGATTTAGCATTTCATTGGGCGAAGTCGTTTGAGCATCAAAAATAGGTGTGGTAGAAGTTTTCTTCTTTATATAAACCCCATTTCTTAAATTTAACCTTCCGCTTATAGTATATGTACCAGCTTCAACTTCAACAACATCTCCACTGCTTGCTGATGCCAGTACAGCATTCAATTGCGAAAATGTCATGCCGTTAGTAATAGTATAGGTAGTTCCTGCCGGAGGTCCTGGTGGGGGTGCTTGTTCTTCACCGCTATTAATGCGTTCATTTTGCAATTCCTCAGCTTGTAGATCTTCGGAATTTGAATTGCATGAAAAAATTGTGATGAAACTAGATAAAATAAAAAAAGATAAAATTTTAATTTTTTTCATAATAGTTAATAATTAGTTAATAAAAAATAATGTAGCTAAACTTATATATAACTTATCAGAAAAATAAGGTGTTGTCTAATCTAAAGAAGGTGCTTTTCTGTTCAATAAAAAATATAAACCAATTCCTTTATAAATAAAATTAAGAGTGCAACTGCTTTTATTAAAAGGTTTTTACTCATTATCCAAAAACAAAAAAGCTTCACTATTTTAGTGAAGCTTTTTGTGAGCCCTGAAGGATTCGAACCTTCGACCGCCTCCTTAGAAGGGAGGTGCTCTATCCAGCTGAGCTAAGAGCCCTTAGTTTTTATGTTTCTACAAACAGTATGCAATGACCATAAAATGCCATTCTCATTATATACTATAAAAAATCAAATGTTACAGCTTTTTAATTATACTAAAAAGATACTTATTTGATTAGAACTTTGTTTTTTACTTTACCTTTTTTAAGGTGCGTGCAAATATAATATGCTATTCAGTATTAAGCAAGATTATTTTATAATTTTTATTTAAATTAATAACGTCATATTCATTATTATTATTCCTTGATTAATCCTTTATTCATGATTAATTTTTAATGTGTATAAAATAATAATGATATATTTCTTTTTTATGGAATTCTCTTCGTTTTAAAATTATACTCAGAAAACAAATTTAATTTGATCTGCATGAGGTCTTAAACCAGGTTTGGTTTTCCAAATGTTTAAATCTGGTTCTCCTACCTTAACCGTATATGAATTCAACTCATTAAACACCTTAGGTATAAATGTATTTCCACTAAGACGCAATGCATATTCTGTTTTATTTGTTGATTCGTTTATAACTTCTATAACTGGTTTTTCTAAGCCTTCAATTTTAATTTCAGGCAAGTATGCTACAGCCTTACGCCCATAATTATCTTCTTGAGTAACTGTTTGAGGCCAACCAGGGTATTGCGCATCTACTTCATCTGGGCTTACAAACCGTTTATAACATTCAGTTTTAATGGTTCTGTCTTTTTTATTAAAAGTAACTAAGCCATAACCAACAGCTCTATTATGCAAAACCTTAGGTTCTAAATGCATATTATGCGGGTTTGCAACAGCTTTGACTGTCATTTTATTACCAAATCCATCGATATGATTCCCTGTATATGCAGGGTTATTATAAGTATGGTTTGAACTATCTACCGGTGGCCAAAAACGTCGCGGCCAAATATTATTTAAAGCCGGTCCTGCAAAAGCATATCCACTATCTCCATACGCCTTTAAGCCATATTGAATAAAAGACCCTAAATGTTGGTCTCCTGCAATATGAAATGCAAAAGCTTTTCTTATGATGCCTATGGCTTTATCTCTTTTATTCGCCGGCCAACCGTTTGAATCCATATCAACAGTAGCTTTATCACCTTCTATATACTCGCCAATTTCTGGAATATATAGTTTAGGTATTACTGCACCCGTTTTAGCTTCCTTTGGCAATGTAGCCACTGTAGCAAAATTGGTTTGTGATAAAACGGCTTTCATTTCGGCACCATAAGACCAATCTTTACTCCAGGCCTCTAAGAACTGTTCTTGCCGTTCACCTAACAAATCGGCTTCCAGGTCTCTGTATTGCTTAATATCAAAATCATCAGCCATTATCCATCCATTATTCACCTTAGCTTCCTTGGGTAAAATATGAGCGGGTGCCGATTTAAATTTTCTATCTTCTAAAATGGCAAAACTAATGCCTGCATAATTCCAATGCGTGTAATAAACACCTATATTGTTTTTAACTGGTTTGGGGTAATATGGATCTGGTAAATGACTCGTTTGAGTAAACTGTACCATATTTACCCATTCGGGAGACATTTTATATCCTCCACTATCCTGTGACGATGCCCCATAACCATGACTATTATCTGCTAACTTTCCTTCTTCTCCCCAAATATTACCATGATATACATCATGATCATCTGGAATTATAGCACAAGGCCGATGTCTAAACAATTCGCGATAAGACCAACCAAACATCATCCATTTGCGTAAGTAGTCGAGACAGGTTTTATCAAAATCTCCTGTAAATTGCACTCCAAAACCTCCTGTACCCTCATAAAATTGATCTCCAAGAAACAAGCATATGTCCGGATTTAATTTTGAGACATTTTCATTGACATCTGAATCTGGAAAGCCATAATCAAAGTTACAACTAAAAACAGCCGCTTTTAATGTTTCTTTATTTATGGGTTCACCTAAAATAGTGCCCTCGTAATCATATTGATGTAACCCTGTTGTTAAAGGTATTTGTAAACGGATTCTATATGGAATGTTTGTAGTAGCTTGCCAATTAGTTACCGAAAAATTAACAGCACGACCTGCATGTGTGATTACTTGCTCTTCCTGAGTTACCCAATTATCATTTATTTTAAATTGTAGTAAAACCCTGTGGCCTTTCACCTCTTCTACCGGAGACAATTGAGCTGTAATCTTTAATTTCTTTTGGTGTAATGTGTATTGCGAAAAACAAATGGGTCCGAAAATATTAGCTTCATTTGAATAAAGGGATTCTGAATTAATGCTCCAATGTTCAAACGCAACTGCCGGTTTATAGTTATTGTTTTTTTTAATATCTATATCTGACAGTAGAGCGAAGCCGCCTTGTAAGTTTTCATGAGGGATTTCAAAGCTATCTGAAGTGTATAATAGCTCATCATAAGCACCTATAATATCAACTCTAAGCAACTGCTTTTCAAACGTATTATCTTTTACGCTGACATTTAGTGTAAACCTGCTTGGTATTTTAGCTAATTCAGTTTTAAAAATCTTATTCCCTACAACTAAATTTCCATTAAGATTCAATCCTATATCCAAACCTTTACCAAAAACAGCAGCTGATCGATAATCATCAAATCGCCCTTTAGTTCCAATTCTTAATCCCAAGCAGCCATCTTTTGAGCTTGCAATCTGGTGATCTAAAACATTTATAGTAACTTTCGTTTCATATGCTGCATTTCCTTTTGGGTTTTGCACCGTAAGTAAATGCAGGTTTCTATTTTTTCCTTTAACTGTACAAACTGCTTTTCCATTATTTAACTCCCAATCTTGCAATCTATTTCCCCAATATTGCGGTCCAACCCATTTCATATTTTGCCACAAATGCCACTTGCTCTTAAATGCCAAAGCTTTTTGCTTAGTAAATCCAATTTTTGAAAGATTAGTAACTCCGTAACAAGATGTTACTGGAATAACAGAACCTAATAAAAATGTTTTTATGTAATTTCTTCGATTCATTATTATATAACAGGTATTACTTTATAAGCTTGTAATCTGGATTCAGCGCTGTTGGAACTGGTGCTTGCCTGGTTTTTCTCCATGTATTTAAGTCGCTAAGTAACTCTTTTGCTTTATCTTGGTGTGCTTCAATGATATTAATCCTTTCTCCTATATCTGTATCTAAATTATAAAGTTCTAATGCTCCATTTTCAAAATATTCATGCAGTTTCCATTTTCCTTTTCTAATAATACTTCCCGGGCGGGTTCTAAACAAAGTGTCTCTAGCATCATCCTTTTCTTTGCTAACACCTTGCAAATAAATAGGAAAATGCCAAATCATAGACCGCTCTTCAATATCTTTATTTTCAGTTAATAGTGGTAATAAAGAAATGCCATCTAAATTATAATTATTTTTATCGTTAACAACATCCATAAGGGTTGGAAAAATATCTAACCCACTTATTATTGCATTTGTTTTTTTTACTTTTTTAATTTTTTCAGGCCATTTTATAATACACGGCACGCGAATACCTCCTTCATAATAAGATCCTTTTCCCGCTCGTAACGGAAATTGAGTTGATACTGAAGCTAACCCGCCATTATCAGACATAAAAATTACAATAGTATTCTTTTCAACCTTAAGTGTTTCTAACGCGTTTAATAGTTTTCCTATATTATCATCCATACTTTCAACCATAGCACCGTACATTGGATTAAACCTCTGATCATTTTTAATTTTAGATTTGTACTTCTCTACTAAATGCTGCTTTCCTTGTAAAGGCGTATGAACTGTAAAAAAAGGAAGGTACAGAAAAAATGGTTTTTCTTTATTAGTAGCCATAAAATCAATAGCTTCATTAGTTAATCTATCGGTAAGATACTCCCCTTTAGCACCATCTTCTATATTTTTATTTTTGTAAGGGCTAAAATATGATCTAGGATGTCCAGCATGAGAACCA
The DNA here is from genome assembly GCA_965224845.1 of Wocania sp. Classification (GTDB taxonomy): domain Bacteria; phylum Bacteroidota; class Bacteroidia; order Flavobacteriales; family Flavobacteriaceae; genus Wocania_A. The sequence goes on along the minus strand of CBDDAJ010000007.1, from coordinate 25,906 downwards.
GCTACATTAACATTAAAACCTTGTGTTTCCGGGGTTTCTCCTAAATGCCATTTTCCTATTGATGCACTTACATAACCATGCTTTTTTAAAGCTTCTGCTATTGTTGTTATAGTATCTGATAAGGTTACTGTGTTCTTAGTTGGGATTAATTTTCTGTCTTTAGAGTTTCCTCTTTCCGAAGAGCCAACAGTATATATACCATGACTAGGTGTATTTTTACCAGACATGATACAAGCTCTACTAGGGGCACAATTCGCTGCTGGTGCGTATGCATTCGAAAACACCATAGCCTCATTAGATAGTTTATCCAAATTAGGGGTTTCGTAAACTGGGTTTCCCATAAAACTAGTGTCTGCCCACCCCAAATCGTCGACTAAGATCAAAACAACATTAGGTTTTTTTGGCTCTTTGTAATCCTTGTTTTTAATAGAGTTACAAGCAGTAAAATTGATGCCTATAAATACCACACACAAATTGAATATTTTATTGTTCATTCTTATTTAGTTTTCAGAATTACCTATCTGCTATATCTTAAAAAAAAGAGTTAATTGCTATTTTACAACTAACACCACATATCATGCTATGTTAATTTCTAAAGTATTTATAATTTTTGTACTATTTGTAAAAAAATAAAAATACTACTACTATTTAAAACTAAGCTTTATTAGAAGGACTATTTTTTAGCAATCTTCAAATTTGAACGCTTGCCTTCTCCTTCGATCATTACATTATATAAACCGCTCGATAAATGACTCATATCTATTTTTGCCTGTCCATAACCATTACTAACTATTTTAGTTTTTACAGGGACTCCTAACATATTATATACCAAAATATTTAACTTACTCGTTAGTGAAGATTTAATCGTTAGTACATCATATACGGCATTAGGAAATGCTTTAAATGTAGCTGAAACCTTATCATCTTCTGTTTCTAATACGCCTCCAGACATTACTGTTGCTACTTGAGCTCCTGTAAGTTCTCCTGAATATACACGTACATCATTTAATTCGCCTCTAAAAAAATGAGAAGTACTATATACAGCTTCTCCTATTCTAACATCATTCGTAGCTGTATCAGTATTTAAAACAATTCCTGGGTTAAAAGAAGAGTTAATGGTTTGCAAGGTACCGTCTATATACATTTTGCAAGACGATATTTTAGCTCCATCTGTTGTTGGATTAAAAGTTACTGCTACATGATGCCAGCTACCATTAGGAACTATACCTTCACTTAAAATACTTGAACTCCCACCTTCCACTCGAACTCTTCCACTATGTATCATAACATTAAACATTTGCCCTCCTGAATTTTGACCCCAGGAAACAATAGTCCTTCTGTTTCCTCCTGCCCTTAACTTAATCCAGGCCGTAACTGTTCGTTCTCCATTTCCTGAAATGCCTTTATAGCCTGTTGCTACTAAATATTCTCCTGTGGCATCATAAGCATCAAAAGCACTTGTAGTATTTGCATAATTATCGGTAGTAAATGTTTTCAAGGCACTACCAATTTTTGTTAAGGCTCTGTTATTTACAGAGGTGTCATCCAAATTATTTGAAAACTCGTAGTGTGCTTCTAAAGTTTGAGAAAACATACTAATACATATAAGATTAAGGGTTATAACCGTTATATATACCGGTTTTAGAAAAGTAATTTTTAACATCATAGTTTATATTTTAAAAGGATTATTGGTTATAAATTTTATTACTAGCCATATATATTCAGTAGTTTTTAAGTACATAGGGGCTCTTTAAATCAATCTATTGTGAATTTAAATATGTCAGATTGGGAGCTATTGCCTTGCTCATCTTTAGTAATTATATACCAATAATAAGTAGTCCCTGAAGTTACCGCTACATCAATTAATGAGCTTTCAGAGTGATCAATTTTGATTGAAGGAGGAGCTGCTGTGGTTCCAAAATATATATCATATGCAGATATATCATTATCAACATCGCTTCCACTCCACTCCAGAGTTACTTTATCAGTAGCAGCAATATTGGTATTATCTACAGGAGCTATAACGTCAGCTGGAAAAGGGGCATGAGAAACATTTGCATCTCCTGCATTATAGAATTTCCAAGTAGCACTTTGTGCTGTATTGTTTACACTATTTGATTTCGACACAATGTACCATGAATATGGGGTGGCCTTTAATAGTTCTATGCTTATTTTATTTGTTGAAGAAATGTGTTTTGTTATATCTGCTGTTTCTAAATTTTTAAGTATTAATTCATAAGAGTCTGTATTATTACTTATGTTCCACTCAAATTCTACAGTACTGTTTGTAGGAGTTACATTTGTTCCTGTGGTGCATTCTGAATTTTGCTCTGGATATACCAGGGTTGCAGCTGAAGGGTTTTTTGGAGCAGGTATTGGGTTGGTATCATCGCTTCCGCCGCTACTACAATTTAGTGCTATTACCCCTAAAAATATATTTATCAATAAATGCTTTTTCATAACTTAATCATTTTATGGGTTTTAGACAGGTCTTTACTTGATATATTAATAAAATAAGCGCCTTTAGATAGTTCTTTTAATGGAATTTCTAATAATCTAGATTGTTCTTTAATAGCTTCATTATAAACTAACTTACCTGTAATTGTAAAAATTGAAATGTTTAATATTTTACTCTTTTGAAAAGATTCGCTTAAAACAACATGAACTTTTTCTTTAGCTGGATTAGGAAAAAAGTAAGTTTCTCCTCTAAGATCAAATATTTCTTCATGAATGCCTTGACACGTTTTATCTGTAAACACCTTTAAAACATTAAACTTACCTACCTCTAAATGCAAACTAATATTACTTGATTTGGTAGATGTTAATGTTCCATTTAAATAAATATTATAGGATTGGGCTCCAGATAAATTTAATGATACCACATCTTTTGTATCAGACAATTTAGAAAACACATCTAAATTCTCTGGTTCTGATACTTGTATAGTAAAACACTGCTCATAATACGGTGCATCTTCAATAGTTATACAAATACTATAAGCTCCTGCCGATAAATCTTCTATTAGCAATGGTGAGTTTACACTAAACGCTATAGAATTATTTATACCATTTCCAGTTATTACCGCTGTATACGGATAATCAGCTAATGGGGTTATAGCAATTTTTCCATTATTACTATTTCTACAGGTTTCACTTGTTACTGTAACCGTGTAATTATCTTGAGCTACAATAACATCTATAGGCTTTTTTACAAGAATATAGTCTGCTGTTTCTTTAGTATTAGAACCCTGAGCATTAGTAACAGTTAATGACACTTTATAAAGCCCCTCAGTATTATAGGTTATGGCTGGGTTTTGTTCTGTACTGGTATTTGGTGTTCCGCCTTCAAAAGCCCAATCCCATTCTGTTGGATTGTCTGTAGACAAGTCTGAAAAACTCACCTGACTCCCTTCCCAAACCTCAACGGTATTTGCTTCAAAATTAGCCGTTGGAGGTGGAGGTATTGTTACGGTAATATAATCTGTTATTGTTTTGGTATCATTTCCAAAAGGATTAGTTACTGTTAACGATACTTCGTATGTCCCTTCAGTATCATATATTACTGTAGGTGACTGTTCTGTAGATACCGAAGGCGAGCCTCCTGTAAATGTCCATGACCAGCTTGTCGGGCTTCCTGAAGATAAATCACTAAACAAAACCTCTTCATTGACATAAACTCCTGTATTATTTGCAACAAAATTAGCAGAGGGAGGCGTGTTTGGCACTTCATTCATAACAGTATTAATTTCTTCCTGAGAAAGTGCTGTTGAATAAATTCTAATATCATCTAATTCTCCCTGCCAATCGTAAGAAGCATTATATGCAGCATTACCAATTCTAACGTTTGTAGCTGTACTTGTATTTATAGTTGTAGCTTCTGAATTAAATGAATCTCCACTATCTGGCTGATTAGCATAGAATTGTCCATCAATATATAGTTTTATAGAATTCATTGTAGTACCATCAGCAGGATTGTATGTTACTGCGATATGACGCCAGGTATTATTGTCAAGCCGTTCTACAGTAGAGTCATCATTTTGCACATTACAGCTTCCGCCTTCTACTCGAATGTTTCCGTTTTCTACCATAACGTTCCACATTTTTCCGGATTGATTCTCACCCCAAGAGACCACAGTTTTTCTGCTTCCTGCAGTTGTTGTTTTGATCCATGCGGTTACAGTACGTGCTCCTGTGCTTCCAATGCCCAGATATGAGTTTTCAAAATAATGACTGCTTGACTTTTGATATGCACTTTCTGCATTTCCCAGGTGATCATCAACATAGGTTACTTCTCCTGTACCTTGAAGCATTAAATCTCTTTTATAACTTGAAGAATCTTTTAAATCCTTTTGAAAATTAAAATGTGCTTGCAAAGGGCCTGTCCCTTGATTTTCTGTTACTGTAATGTAATCAACAACTTCTTTTGTATTTGAACCAAATGCATTAGTTACCGTTAGCGTTACTTTATAAGTTCCAGTGGTATTATAACTAATTACTGGATTGGTATCTGTACTGGTGGCTGGTGTACCGCCTTCAAACGTCCAGTTCCAATCTGTTGGAATATTTTGAGATGTATCACTAAAGTTTATAAAGTTACCTTCAAAAACCGTTTGGGCATCAGAAGTAAAATCAGGCTATTGGTGGCAGCTTTTCATTAACAGTTATATAGCCAACTATTTCTTTAGTATCTGCACCATAGTCATTAGTTACCGTTAAGGCCACCTTATAAGTTCCAGCTGTATTATAAACAATACTTGGGTTTTGTTCTGTACTACTCCCTGGTGTACCGCCTTCGAAAGCCCAACTCCATGTGTCTGGAAATCCAATAGATTTATCTATAAAATTCACGGTATTGCCCTCATAAATTTGCTGCAAATCTGCTCCAAAACTGCTGGTTGGTGGCTCTTCTTCTCCAACAAGCTCTGCACTCCACACGCCACGTCCCCAGGTGGCAGCATATAAACGTTTGGTATTATGTTGTATTTCAAGATCGTTTACTACAACATTAGGTAATCCTAGTCCAAATGCCTTCCATTCTGTTAAAGTGTCATCAATATAGTAAACTCCAATATCTGTAGCGATATATAGGGCATTATTAGCCGTATTATCATAAACAATATCTGATGTAGTTAGATTTGGCAAACCGGCTGAGTTATTGGACCATGTTGATCCTCCATCTGTGGTTTCGTAAGATTTAGTATTGGCCCCATATCCTGTAAAGCAAACCGATACATGATTAGGGTCATCGTAATCAATAGCTATACCTTTAATAACAAAACTTGGAAGTGTTCCTGTTATTTCTGTCCAATTAGTACCGCCATCAGTTGTTCTCCAAATTCTGTCTTTTATTGATGTGTAGATATATTCAGGGTTTGACGGCGCTATAGCCATTTCGTCAATAACATCTGAAACTCCAAGATCTCCTATAACGCTCCATGCACCTCCTTTATTTGTAGATTTCCAGATTTGCCCATTACCTTCTCCTAAAAAAATGGTTCCTGCTTCGGTTGGATGCTGAATTAATGGTGGTAATGTCCCCGGTTTTGTATCTCCTAAATCTACCCTGCCGCTTGTTAACCCTCCTGTATCTGTACGTTTAAAGTCTCCGTTATATAAAGATCCATAAATTACATTTTTATCTGAATGATCAATCATACTCGTACCACCATCACCACCTTTCCAATGATTCCATATACCATCATACCAAATACTGGTTCCATTATCCTGAACACCTATAACAAGGGTATTATCATCAGATTGAGATACTCCCATTCCGTGTTGATAAATTTCATGATTCCCTACACTATAAGTTAAAATTTCGTAGTTAAGGCCGCCATCTGTACTTTTTACTAACCAGCCATCAGTTCCCATATAGATATTGCCATTAACAACTTCTATCTCTCTATTATCGGCATGTACAAAATTGCCTCCTACACCTGTAGATTGATTATATATCCAGTTAGTAACTTTAGTAAAGCTTGTACCTCCATTTACTGATCTATAAGTATCTAAGCTGCCATTAATTATTAAATCAGCATTGGTATCTGAAACGGCAAAACCACCATATTGCCCTCTGCCTTCATCTGGTATTCCTCCCTGGACAAAATTGATTCCATCATCAGTAGATTTATAGGTAATATTATCGCCAGCAAAATATACATTATTAGGAGCATTAGCAGATACTGCTACTTGGGGATCAGATCCTACAGCTGTTGTTGTTGAAAATGATTCTCCCAGATCTGTAGATCTGTAAAGTGTATTATTTGATTTATTTGTAGCATAAACAGTATTGGGGTCACCTGGCTTAAACTCTATATCTGTTATATTTCCTGTGAGTACTGTTTTATAGGTTTGAAAACCATCCATAGATTTTAAAAGTCCTGATGATGTTCCTGCAAACAACATGTCTGCATCTGTAGGGTTAATGATTAGTTTATGAACACGAGTATATGTAGATGCAATATCTAAAGCATATCCTGTAGCCAACCAGGTATTTCCTCCATCGATAGTTTTAAAAATTCCTATACTATAATTACCACTGCCTCCAACATTAGTAGATATATATATAGTATTAAAATCATTAGGATCTACAGCCATACTCCATATGCCGGTAATTCCTAAACCATCGGTTTTTGGGATCCAATTTTGGCCACCATCTGTTGTAATCCATAAACCTCCTCCCCGGCAACCTATATAAATACGGTTCTCATTGCTTGGATCGACCCAAATAGCATCTACTCTTCCATTTCCATTTCGCTTTTCACTAAAAGGTTCTTTTAGCTCAACAAATGGTCCGATTTCAACCCATTCACTTTCTTGAATTGGATCTATTAGTATTTTACTTTTAAACGATTTTAAACTTGCTTCTAAGTCGTGCTTAGATTTTCCTAAATAATAAATTAGTGTAGGGTCTGCTTTTGTTCTATCGCCTGATGGATAATAAACATCTTCATTGGCAATAATCCATCTTTGAAATTGTTTATAACCAGACCCCTTTCCTTTATCTCTGTTTTTAAAATAGGCATTACCCTTTTTTATAACATCATATACATTATACTGTGGGTCATCCATCATTTTCTTATACTCCTGAGCTTCGAGTATTACTGAACATAAAGAAAGACAAAGTGCCGTTATTTTTAACAAGAAATTATTCATAAGGTATTATTTAATAATATTAATGTCCTTTTTATTAATTATTTTTAATAGCTATGATTTGTGATTCGGTGAGCGCCTCAGCATAAATTCTCACATCATCAATGGCGCCTTGCCAGAAATAATTATTGTTGTATTCCGCTGCACCTATTCGAATATTATTTACAGATATATCAGTATTTATTACTACAACTTCTGAGCGATATGAATCTCCGGTACCATCGGCTGTATTGGTATCTAAAACGCCATCTACATATACTTTAACATCTTTTAATTTATCTCCATCAGAGGGATTAAATGTAACCGCGATATGATGCCATGTATCGTCATCTAATCCACTCACTGTAGATCTTAAAGAACAGGACCCTGCTTCAACTCTAACCCTGCCGTCATGAATCATGACATTAAACATTTGCCCTTCTGAATTTTTTCCCCAAGACACAATCGTTTTTCTAGAACCTACTGTAGTGGTTTTAAACCATGCAGTAACTGTTCGGGCTTCATTAGCTCCTATACCTTTATAATTTGTATTTGTTAAATACTTAGTGCCTGCCCCTGGTGCCTGATAGGCATTATTGGCAACTGAGTTTTTATCTGTAGTGTATGTTGCTGAATATCCTCCAACTTCAGATAAATCTCTATGATAAGATGTTTCGTCTGTTAAACTTTCTGTAAAGTTATAATGAACCTGTAATGTGCCTGTTCCTCCTTCGGTAACTGTAATATAACTTGTTTCGCTTTTAGTATCTGAGCCTGCACTATTTGTAGCAGTTAGGGTTACTGCATAACTTCCTACAGCACTGTAAGTAACTATTGGATTCTTTTCTGTACTTGTTGCTGGTGTGCCTCCTTCGAAAGTCCACAAATGATTATCCGGATAATTTGATGACTCATCAGAAAAAGTTACTGACTGATTAACAGTTATGCTTGTAGAGCTTGCACTAAAATTTGCTACAGGTGTTACAACAGGCCCATTAACATTAGTTGTTTTAAACTTTTGAGTATCGTATGACCATGTTATGCCCTGATCGTTTTTTATTTTAATTCTATAAAAATAATCTGTGTCGCTGTCAAGATTATCTAGTGTAAATTCATTTAATCCTTCATTAGCAGAAATAGATTTTTTGTTTATCCATTTATCTGCTTTAGTAAGTCCTTCTTCTGTACCCCAAAAGACCTCAACTGAAGCTCCAGTTCCCAAATCAGACACTGTAAAACTTAACTTAGCTGACCTGTTTAAAACTTCTACAGGAGCATTATCTGTAAAGGTTGCCGGCATTTTATATAATTCATCTAAATACATGCCTTTAAGATAATCTGGAGTGGTATCTGGGTTACTTAATGTTAATGTTTTCTTTTCAATTCCTGGTTCGCCCCAACCTCCCATTTGCATGGAGAACTTATTCCCCACAATGTTCCAGTCTCTGAAACTCAGATTGTTTTGATTGGTGGTACCAACCATCGTATTAATAGGGTACCAGTTTCCTGAAGTATCCATCTGCCAGCCTCTGTATTGGGTTTCGCATATTACATTCCCATTTCTAACTTTATGGGCACCTCCTGGTACTTCTACAAAGGCTCCGGTAGTTAAGTATTTGATTTCTCCGCCTTCATTATATTTTTTACCACAGCCATACAGTTTCCAATGGCCATCATTAGGGTCTAAATAATAGCTCCAGTAGGTATCATATGTTTCACCAGGCACCATCCGTACTGCTATAGTTTGAGTATTAGTATCAACCCCAATATACGGATGCTCACCTCTTGGTTTTACACCTGTTCCTTCATGCCCATAAGAGCCAAACTCAAGATTTGGACCTACTGCTATTAAATGGCTTTCTTGATAAAACGGTGGAACGGGGTCATTCGCTCCATAAGACCAAAGCGAAAAATTATAACCGCCAAATGTTTGAGTGTCCTTATCCCAAGTCGAACCGGTATATCCAAAAGGTGTTGTTATAGGCTGATAATAATCTTGCGTTTTGCTAATAATGGTAAGCTCGTGTACGCTTATTTCTATAGGATTTGTACTTTCTGTTTGCCACTTACAGTGCACAGCTTTTGCTCGATAGCGGCGCATGACATTTTTAGAGTTTTTTGCCGCCGGACCTGTTATATGTAGATTGTTTAAATTTCCAATACCTTCTCCAGAGTTTGCGAGAGATTTTAGTTGTAATTTAATGGTATGAAATCCTAAAGAAATATCTTCAAATGTAACCGCGTCTTGAATTTCATAAGTCGTTAATGACCCCGTAGCTTTTAATGTAATTTCTTTGCTTATATCGTCTAAATAAATTAATAATTTAGAACCTTCTTGAGCGGTGGGAATAGCCATTTCCGGTTTTATAATCACATCACCTGTTGTTTTTATGTCTATTCCAAAAACGATAGTATCCGTAAGAACTTTCCAATCTGTTATATAATCATAGTATTCATTTTTATTATACGCATTCCCACTTGTTTTATCTCTCAAGTGGGCTGATAAAGTTCCTGTAGGTGAAAAAAAACTTTCATTAGGAGTAAAAACAAGTGTTTCGTAATCTTCAATATTTACAGGTTCTTCTTTTGTATCAACAGGCGGTGTAATAGAATCATCCTTTTTTGAGCAAGCCAATAATATTAAACCTGCAATGATTAAAAATACATTTAACTTGACTATATAACTGTTTACTTTATATTTCATTTTTATAATTCTTTGCTTATTTAATAGTATGAAGTGCTGTGTTTTTTTAATCTGATTCTAAATGCACATAAAATGATAATATTTACTATTCGTTAGCTAGCAATCCATTTTCAATTAATGGTATTCTAAAATGTTCAACTTCTGCATTTTGATGTTCTTTTTTAAAAATGGCTTCAGCTTGTTTTATAATGTTTGGGTGCAGATTTGCTATATTATTTGACTCAGAAGGGTCGTCTTTTAAGTTATACAACTCTAAAGTGGCTTTCTTTTTCTTATGCTTTAAGTTTTGACGTACCACTTTCCAATCTCCCATTCTAATAGCTACTTGTCCACCATACTCCGGATATTCCCAAAACAAAAATTCATGCTTAACTTGATTACCTTTTCCTAATAAGTGTGGGTAAAAAACTAATTCCATCGGTATCTAATGGCTTTTCAAACGCTACTAATTCAGATAAAGTAGCCATAACATCATAATGAGCAGAAATCAAGTCTGTGGTACTTTTGGGTTTTATATGGTTAGGCCACGAAGCAATCATAGGTACTCTAATACCGCCTTCATAAACAAAGCCTTTAGCTTTACCATAAGCCTCACCAAATTCTCCTGAACTATTAAAAAAAGCGCCATCTGTACCTCCTGTATAGGTTACCCCATTATCGGATGTAAAAATGATAAGCGTATTGTCATACAAGCCCTCTTTTTTTAAATGTGCAATTAATTTCCCAACATTTTCATCTAAATAAGAAATCATTGCGGCATAACCTGCTCTTGGGTTTTGATGAGGGTAATACCCTCTTTCTCCCAGATAAGGCGCTTCTTCTCCAAATTTATTTTTGTAATAATCTACCCATCGCTGTGGGGCTTGAATTGGGTTATGAGGTATTGGTGTGGCCCAATAAAAGAAAAAAGGATTATCCTTTTCTTGATTAATAAAACTTATCATTTCATTAAACATCAAATCTGGAGTATATTCATTTAATGTATAATCTGAATAACTCGCCGGATCATTCGGATCTGCATCTTTTAGAAGCTTTCTTGATGGTTTAATGGTATCATTATTTAAATGTACTCGCTTTTCATTTCTATACAAATGAACAGGATAATAAGTGTGTGCTTGTCTTTGGCAATTGTAACCGAAGAAAAAATCGAAACCCATTTTTGTAGGTAAAGCTTCTGTATGCGGAGCGCCTAGCCCCCATTTACCAACCATACCCGTTGCATAGCCTTTTTCTTGTAATTGCTTAGGAAATAGAAGTGTATGATTTGGTATAGGCCTTTGACCTTCTAATGTTGAATCTTTAATGGTTTCTCTATAATTCCAGACGTCTCCTCTCTCACTCCATTCATCATTACCTCTAATATAGGCATGTCCCGAGTGTTTCCCTGTTAATAACATATACCTTGCAGGGGCACAAACTGGTGCGCTAGTATAGTGTTGCGTAAATACCATACCAGATTTTGCCAGAGCATCAATATTTGGAGTTTCTATTTTAGTTTGCCCATAGGCTCCAAGCTCGCCATACCCTAAATCGTCTGCAAGAATGTATATAATATTAGGTTTAGTGCTAGTAACAGCATTTTCTGTTCTGCTTACCTTTTTGTTACAAGACCATAAAACAACCAATATACCACCAAGTATAAAAGGCCTTATTATGTTGCTATTCATGTTCATAAAAAATAATTGTGAATATTGGTTGTTCATTTTATATTTAGAGTATTGATCTGGTTTTCAAATAAAAAGGTGCCTATCTATATCCAAAAATCTTCAATGGTTTCAACAAACACCTTTTTAAAAACTAACTCAAAAAACTATTAAAAACGCTTCTTATTTATGATATAATGCTTATTTATAGTCCCGCTAATTCTGCTATTTCTGCTGCAGATAAAGCCCGATTATATAATTTAAAATCATCCATTGCTCCAGAAAAGGGTCTAAAAGTGAGACTTCCATCCGATGCCCCTTCTGAACCAATGGTGATTTGCCTATCTCCTGCAACTCCTGTATTAATCTTAGTTTCAGGTCTGGTAAAATCTAAAACTCCGTCTACATAAACTTTTACCTCTGCTCCATCATAAGTGTATGCAATATGGTGCCATACCCCATCATTTGCAGTTATTGTTGTATTTTGTCCGCCTCCTTGATATTCAAATCTAACGGTACCATTACCATTTATAACGAAAGTATTTCTACTAAAAGTTCCGCTATTACCCCAGGTTGCAACACCTTGTCTTGCCGTGTTGGTTGTTTTAATCCAAACGCCAACGGTTCTTGGGTTGTTTCCGGTAATTCCATTATACCCATCTATTGTAATACCACTTCCGTTGAATGTCCCTGCAAAATCGTTAACAACTCCGGTTTCATAACCAGAAATGGCTCCGGTTGCTGTAGTTCCGGAGTATTCTTCAAATAAGCTTTGCTCAAAATTTAAACGAATTCTTATTGCCGGATCTAAAGGCTCTCCTTCCACTGTGATAAACCCTTCTTTAATTTCTTCCTGAGCGCCATACTGGTTTCTAATTTTAAGCGACACCGGGTAAGTTCCTTTAACAGTATACTTCACGTCTACATTAGCAGCCGTACTAGTACCAGGGCTACCCCCGGAAAAAGTCCAGGTATACAAATCGCCTTCATTAACAGTAGTTGGTGAAAAACTTATAGTTTCAAACTGAAAAATTGAAGTAGATGAAGCAGCAAAATCTGCATTTGGTAAAAGGCTAGGGTCTACTGCCCCCTCACCTTTTCGCAAACCGTTTTCATTTGGTGAGCAGGCATAAAAAATTGTTGCAAATACAAGTAACAATCCTAATGATTTTATTTTATATTTTTTCATGTTGTTTCTTTTTATAATTAATTAGTTTAATTCTGTTAAGAATTAAATATCCATATTACCACCCAGGGTTTTGCTCTAAACTGGTGTTAAGCACTAACTCATTTGAAGGTAATGGATACAAATAATAATGCTCTGGGAAAGCTCCTGGAATATCATCTAACCATTGAACATAGCCTTCTGATGCGGCATTTTGTATTTTTACCGTTGGATAATCAGATTGTTTTATCCACCTTCCTAATTTAACCTCTGTGGCATAGTCCATTTTCTTCCAACGTCTTAAGTCTTCTCGTCTAAAACCATCCCCCATTAGTTCCACAGCTCTTTCTCTCCTTATTTCCCATAAAACCGGGTCTATACTAGAATCCCTCATAGGGTCAAAACTAGCGTCAATAGCTCCTAAATTCATAGAAGCAACGCCTCCTCTAGCTCTTAATCTACTAATCGTGGCATCAGCAATGGTTTGATTAAATTGTCCCATTTCAAAAGTAGCTTCAGCATAGTTTAGCATTATTTCACCCATTCTAAAAATTGGAAAATCACTAATATCTGCAGATGATACTTTTAAGTTATGCTCGTTCCAAACTTTCCAAAAGCGGTATCCATTATTGGTTTGTGTAGGTGTAAGCCTAGTGAAATTTGGCACTTCTCCAGTTACACGACCAGACCAGTTCCTGTCTGGTAAATTTTTATATGGAAACCCACCAGTAATAGCTTCTAAAATTGGAAAGTACTCTCTGCTTGCATCATTAGGGTCTGTAGAAATAAAACCAAAATCTTGCGCTCCATTTCCTGTTACTTGATAAGGTGGTGGTGTTAATATTAATAATCTGTTATCTCGGTTCTTAAACTCATCATTAAAATTCTTATCGCCTAAAAACTCAGTATTTGCAGCATTATAAATTGGCAGCCCATTTTTAGTTAAGAACTTATCTATCCCTTTTCTTGTAATATCGTATTTGTTATTGGTAGACCTTGTATTTGTTGATACCCAATGCGTCAATTCATCAATAACATAATGTTTGTATAGTATTATACCGGGTTGGCCTGCTAAATCTTCACTATTAAACACATGATCATAATTATTCATCAATGATGGATTACTATCCATCAATTCTTTAGATACAGTAATACAGGCGTTAAGAAATTTATCAGAATTACTTAAGCTATGATACTTTCTCCATGTGCCTTCAAAAAGAGCGAATCTAGACAATAATGCTCTAGCTACATCTTGATTTACAGTATTTGGTCCATCTCCAGATGTTTTAATATTATCTACAGCAAATAATAAGTCTCTAAGGATATTATCAGCTACTAAATCTCTCGTATCTCTGGGTCCGAATAGAATATCTGTGTCTTGATCTGTAACCTCGTTCTCAATCCATGGAACGCCTCCAAAAGTTGATAACAATCTGAAATATTCATGCGACCTAAAAAACAAACCAACACCTCTCCAATGTGCTTTATCTGCATCAGAAATATCTGCATTAACAATATTATCTAACATAATGTTAACCTTTCTAATATTGGCATAAGAATTAGTATATCTGCCATCAGTCGTAGGCACATTATATTCACCATAAATATAAGAACGCCTTCCTCCCAACATTAAATCACCATCAAGATCTCTAGTGGCTGACCAGGAAGTACTTCTTCCATGGGCATCAAGAAAATCATAAAAACTCCATGAAAATGTTTTTATATTATCATAAGTACTAAATATTGTAGATACAGATAATTCTTCCTTTGGAGTTTTATCCAAGAACTCGTCATTACTACAAGCGGTAATAAATAAACTGCTTATTATAATAATTAAAATATACTTTATATTTTTCATAATACTTTTTTTTAAAATGATAGATTAACCCCTAATGAATATTTTGTCATGATTGGATAAGCACCTCCATTAGAATTTTGTTGAAATCCTTGATCTGGCTCTAAGCCTTTTGGTAATTTATCAAAAGTGTGTAAGTTATTTCCAGAGATAAATATTCTTAATTTATCTATCTTCAATTTTTCTAAAAATTTATGATCCAGACTATAACCCAATGTTATGTTTTGAATTCGTAAATAGCTTTCGTCACTCAAATATTTTGTTTGTACTCGTCTACTTCTACCATAGTTACTCCCTGTATTACCGTTAGGGTCACCATATATTCTTGGATAAAATGCATCTTGGTTGTCTGGTGTCCAATAATCTAATTGGTGCTTGTAAATATTATCAAACACGCTAGGATAAGGCCATATAAGATCGGTATTTCTCCAACTATCCTGCTTACCAACACCGCTTAGTACAAATGAAAAATCGAAGCCTTTGTATGAAGCAGATCCATTAATACCAAATTGATAGCGTTTTCGGTTATTACCAATTACTTTCCTGTCACCAGGTCCTGTAGTTATTAATCCGTCTGCATTGGTAATAGGGTTTCCTTGGGCATCGAACTCTGTTATAACAGTTGAATTACCAGCACCTATTAATCCATCACCATCTAGATCTTTAAATTTAACATCTCCCGGATATGGTGTTCTGCCAATAAATGTTGGTACACCAGGCTTTAACTCTCTATTTGCACCAGATAAATCGGCATTTAAAGTCCCGGCAACAAAATCATCTGCTGTATAATATCCGTCTGAGACATAGCCCCAAATGTCTCCTATTCTTGCGCCTTCTCTAAAGTCGGAAATAAGTCCTCCCGGATTGTTAAACCTTGTGATTTCTGAAACGTTGTCAAAAACATTTACATTTATATTGTATTTAAAATCACCAATACGGTCATTCCAACCTAATTGAATTTCCCAACCGGTGGTTTCTAAATCTGCTACATTTTGAAAAGGAGCACTTGTTCCTAAAACACCAGGAAGAGGTTCTCCTGGTCTCAACATACCTTTAGTTTCTCTTTTGTAAACCTCAAAACTACCATTTAGTCTATTGCTAAACATTGCCAGGTCCAGACCTAAATTTGTAGAAACTATTTGTTCCCAAGTAAGTCCGGCACTAATCAATTGTGCAGGCTCAAAAGTTAAGTATCGCAAATCGGTATCTAAATTAATCCAGCTAGCAAAAAATGATTCATACCCAGGATTAAATGGATAGTAGTCTCTAAAACTCACTAATTGTCCATTATCATTACGTCTAAGACCTCGGGCTATTTGGTTTCCAATTTCTCCCCAAGAAAACCTGGGTTTAAGCATAGATACAAAATTGACATTTTCCATAAAAGACTCTTTGGCTATATTCCATCCTACAGAAAAAGATGGTAATTCAACAAAACGATCATCTTGAGCAAAAATGGAAGAGCCATCATATCTAAAATTAGCTTCTACGAAATAGCGTTCTTTAAAGTTATAATTTAACCGACTATAATAGCCTACAATTGACCAATCATAAAAAGATTCGCTTATATCAAAGTTTTCGCCTTCTGCCAACTCAAAAGTTGGAGTAGTTACATCTATTAATCCGTTTCTTAAGGCCGAAAAAGATTCAAAATTTTCTTCTTCTCTGTTTAAACCAGCTAATACTTTAAAATTATGATCCCCTAAACTTAGATTATATTTTGCATAAAGATTTAAAGCGTTATAAACCGTTTGATTTTTTGATCTTGATAATGAACTATTCCTAAATACGTCGGCAGGTGTACCATTAACAGTAAATAAAAAAGTTCTTGCAAAACGCTGACCATTATTTACAGCAACATTACTTACTAAATCTTTCTCATAGGTATATTCTCCTGTAACTGTAACATGCTTTATAGGTTTCCAGTTTAATTGTTGGTACAGTCTTAAATTATCATTGTATCGTTTAGAAGGGTTTCTGTACTTTACCAAATTAGATGGCGAATCAAAAGGTAATATTTCTCCATTAATATCTACCCATCCCGTAGGATCGTACATCCGTTGCTGTATAGCTTCCGAATATGATGCTCTAGGTCTGGATTGTACACTAGATCTGAATAATATATTTGTTGTCGATTCTAGCTTAGGTGTCAAATCTGCACTAACCAAAGCATTAACATTATATTTTTTAAAGTTATCCCGATCTGTAACCATGATACCATCTTCATAGCTATAAGAATTACTCAAACGATAAGCGATCTTTTCTGCTCCTCCACTAACCGTAAAGTTATGTATTGTATTATAGCCGAAGTTGTTTAAAAATTCATCAATAAGATTGGAGTCTGCTAATGGGTAATGCTGCGAGTTAGCTGCATCAAAATGAATAGGGTAAGTTGTATTATTAACCGGATCATTTATCAAATTCAATTGACTAGGGTCAGAATCATAAGTATCTAAAAAGCCTAACCAATCTTGAACATTCTGTCCAGCAAAATAATCTCTTACACCCCACTCATTAAGAGCTTCTACAAACTCTCTTGTTGTAGCCTTTTGTGGTAAATCTGTAGTGGTAGAAATACTAGTAGTAGCATCATAAGTAAATCTGACTTTTTGATTACGCTTAGCCTTTTTTGTGGTAATAAGAATAACTCCAAAAGCTGCTCGAGCCCCATAAATAGAACTTGCCGCAGCATCTTTTAAAACTGAAACCGATTCAATATCTCTTGGGTTAATATCTTCTAAGCTTCCTTCAACATTATTTATTAAAATTAAAGGAGATCCGCCATTAATAGAGGTAAACCCTCGAATATTAATCCCTACTCCATTTGTTCCAGGTTGCCCTGTATTATTAGTAACCTGTAATCCTGCAGCCACACCTTGTAATGATTCCGCAGCATTCACTATAGGTCTGTCTCCAATAATTTCATCCATTTTAACAAAAGTTGTAGCTCCGGTAACATTTTCTTTCTTTTGCGTTCCAAAACCTACAACTACAACTTCATCCAATTGCGATGTGTCTTCCAATAATGTTACATTAATGGTCGTTTTTCCACTTACAGAAATTTCTTGTGTAATATAACCGATATACGATACAACAACAGTATCGTTATCGTTAGCCGTAATTGTATAGTTGCCATCAAAATCGGCTGCTACCCCGTTTGTGGTTCCTTTTACAATTATAGATGCTCCAGATAATGGCAATCCAGATTCATCAAGAATCTGTCCTTTAATATCTTTTGTTTGTTGCCCCTGCACAGAACTTGTAATAAATAGCAGAAACAGTATTAATCCTTGAGTAATTAGTTTTTTCATACGTATTGATTAATTGTTAGTAAAATTCATGATTAGTTAAAAATTTAGTTTGCTTATATATTTAGAATTAGTTTAGTTTTATATTAATAAGTTTCTTTCATCCAATTATAGGGTTTGCGTTTTACCCACATCCCTCTAGTAAAGTCCGGAAAATCTTGTGGCGCTCCATTATTCTCAATCGATAATTCTGATAATGGGGTAACTGCACTCCATGCTGCGGCATCATAGGCATCCATTGGCGGGGCGATCTTCTCTTTTGCCGACTCTACAAAGGCATTTAACACAAAAAAGTCTATCCCGCCATGACCTGCTTTTGTAGCGCTGGCACCATATTTTTTCCATAACGGATGATCGTACTTCTCAAACCAGGCATCCATAGTTTCCCAGCCATGACCTTTGGTAGTCCCTTCTACATGTATACGCTGGGTGTGGTAATCAAAATCTGTAAGCCCTTGTACCCCCTGAACCTTAAACCCTAATGAGTAAGGATGTGGTGTGTTTACATTATGAGTAACAATAATGGTCTCTCCGTTTGAGGTTTCTATCGTTGATGTAATAATATCACCTTGTTTCCATTTCAACTTGGCATTTGGATGGTCTTTCCCGCCATGGTCTACTATATATTTATTTAAGCCTATAGCTTTTGTGGCATGCGAGGTTAAAGACACAAATCGGTTCCCTCTATTTACATCGGCCATAACTGCTATCGGACCCAAACCATGTGTGGGATATACATCGGCATTTCTTAATAACGAATGCTGCGTTCTCCATGCAGATTCTGAGATCCCCTTTTCGCCAAACTCAACCCCTTTTCCATAGGCCGTCTTACCATCATTAAACTTTACACCTCTTAAATCATGCTGGTAACCACATCTAAAATGTAACAGCTCGCCAAAAACATTTTGCTTTACCATATTTAATACGGCTAGAACATCTCTGCGGTAATTTACATTCTCTAAAATCATTAAATGAGAACCTGTTTCCTCATGGGTGTTTACCAAATCCCAGCATTCTTCCAGTGTATTTGCCGCTGATACTTCCAGGCCTGTATACTTTCCTGCTTTCATCGCATCTACTGCCATTTTGGTGTGCCATAACCACGGAGTGGATATGATAACGGCGTCTACTTCTTTTAATTCTAATAAGTTTCTGTAATCGTAATCCGATTTCCCAAAAACCTGAGGCTTTGAAAAACCTGCCTTACTTATTTTATTTAAAGCTATTTTTATTCGATTGGGATCGATATCGCAGATAGCCGTAATCTCTATATCTTTTCTTCTTAAAGCATTATTTAAATGATTAGTTCCTCTAAGTCCAACCCCTATAAAAGCCAATTTAATATTCCCAGTTGCTTGATTTGTGGTTTTACCAAATGTTAAACTTGGTAATATTGTAAGACCTGCACCTGCTAATGCAGTTTGCTTTACAAAATTTCGACGCTTATTCATAGTATAAATTTCTTAAATTAACAATGTGCACTTATGAAGCACAATTCATTGTTACAAATATTGAAATCTTTTAAGCAGATAATAGCAGGTTTTTTTGGCTAAAACAACTTGTATTTTATTCAAAAGGTAGATGAAGCTAAATATACCCACCTTCTTTGATTAATATGTCTCTTTCTCTTATCAACTTAGTAAAATACACTAACATTTTTAGGTTTTTTGGGTATTAAACCTTTCTTTAATAAATCTAAACCTGTAAATTTGAATAAATCCTCTTAAAGTTGTTTTGAACAATTATTTATTAAATAATTTCAAAAACTTCTTATTCTATTTAAATTTAAAATGAGTTACTTTTCAAAATTACTTATACTCTTTAAACTTATTGTCTTAGCAAGTGCCATCGGTTTTAGTCAAGAAAAGTCGAACTTTATTAAGTTAGATCAGAACTTCTCCGGCAATTCCAACACAGTTGAAGATCATTTAGGGTATATTAGAGTATTTGGTAACGGTGGTTTATATAAATATGATGGTTACAACTTTATTTTAACCCCTTATACAACTCTTTTCGGTTCTGACTATACCAGAGATAGAGATTTCTTAATGGTAAAGGATAACAATAATAACATTTGGATTTCTTCTTTTAATGGCGAATTAACAAAGATAGGGATAGACGGGGTTACTATGTCTTATAAGAAAGCTGTTTTAAACAACAAAAAACCGCAGCAAATATCAGCTATGAAAGCCTATTCAAAAGATATTTGGCTTGGAAGTATTAATGGCATATTGTATAAGCATGATCACAACTCATCAAAAATTGATAGCATTACTACTTTACCAAGAATAAATGATTTACCTCAAAAAATAGAAAATATTGCTGTTACAAATCCAGAAAAAATATGGCTGAGTACATACAATGGAAAGGTATATAGCTATTCATTAATAACAAACACATTAGAAACGTTAAAGCTTCCTTTAAAAGATAAACCACAAATAATAAGAGTAGAAAACGATAAAAATGGTGAGCTGTGGATCGCAACTGAGCTAGATGGGCTATTTAAATATAACCCCGAAAAAAAAGACAGTTTTAAACAATATAACCCCCTGGATGCTTCAAAAACCAGCTCAAAGCATCATATGTATATTTCTATTTTTTGCGACGATTCAGGAATTATATGGACTGGAACTGATGGTGATGGGCTTTATTCTATTAACCCCGAGAATAATAAAATTACTGTTTTTAAACATGAAGAGACAAATAAGTTTTCGATAAGCAGTAATACTATTGGTTATATTAATGAGGACTCCAAAGGAAATATTTGGATTGTGGCAAAAGGAGGAGATATAAATATTCTACCAAAGAATAATAACAATATAAAATACTATAATGGTTTAGAAAATAATACCCCTACTACCGTACTTTCAATTTTAAAGTCCTCAGATAACTCGTTATGGCTTGGTACAGATGGAAAAGGGTTGAATCGGGTATTTCCAGATGAAACTAAAGTACAATACGATATAAATAAAAAAGGAAAATATTTTTTTGAAGGGCGGTACATTCAAAATCTTATAGAAGATGCTAAAGGGAATATTTGGATAGGTACTTATCAAAAGGGCTTATGGGTATACCGCAAAAAGTCTGATTCATTTACTTTGGTTAACACCTTAAACTCATCTGGAACACATTCACTAGACATAAGAGCTTTGTTTAAAGACTCAAAGGATAGAATTTGGGCCGCTTCATCAAATTCTATAAATGTTTTTTCAGATAATCAAAAGTTACTTGCTAATTTTGACTATGATGCTAATGGCTTATTTGGAAACATTTCTATGGCAATTAATGAGGATGAAAATGGAGAAATTTGGGTAGGAGTTAACCCAAATAAACTATTTAAATTTAATGAGAATACAACAGACATAAGCAAGTCTTACTTTTCAAAATACAATTATTTCTTAAAACAAGAGAACGATTCTCGAAATTATAATATTCATTCACTAATGCCCGATAATAAAGGGCAGATATGGATTTTGTGTGCTTCAGGCATGCTTGTTAAGTTTAATACTAAGGATAAAACTTATGAATCCTTTGTAGACAAAGATCATTTTAAAGATATAAGTGTTAGTTCTATTTTAATTGAAGACCCTAATAACCTATGGGTTAGTAGTAATAGAGGTTTGCATCACTATAACATGGGAGATGACACTTTTAAATCTTTCTATAAAATTGATGGGTTTCAAAGTAATAGGTTTACCAGAAGAAGTGCCTATAAGGAAGCAGACGGAACTATGTTTTTTGGTAGCGAAGATGGTGTAAATTCTTTTTTACCTTCAGAACTAAATAAAGAAGATATTAATGCACAGTTATATATAAACAATATAGAAATTTTAAATAAACCAGCTCACTTAATTATAGGAGATCAAATAAAAGGTGGAGTTGAATATGCTAAAAATATAAACTTACATTCTAATCAATCTTCATTTTCATTTCAGTTTTCGGCTATAGATAATGTAATAAACCCAAATTACCATTACGCCTATAAATTAAATGGTTTTGACACAGACTGGATAACTCCAAAAAATGATCGTATAGCCAGTTATACAAATATTCCTTACGGGAATTATACTTTTGAAGTAAAAGCTGGAGCAAAAAAAGGGCAATGGGATATCACTCCAATAAAAGTGGGCATTTATATTAAGCCACCGTGGTGGCTTAGTAAAATAGCCTATATAATTTATTTTATAAGTGGTATCCTATTAATCTATGGTATTGTAATATGGGGGCGCTTAAAAAATAAGTTAGCAAAAGAAGCCTGGCAAAATAATAAAGAAAAAGAGTTATATGCCTTAAAAATGAATTTTTTCGCTAAAATGTCTCATGAAATTCAAACACCATTAACGTTAATTTCTGGCCCTATTGGAGATATGTTAGAACGGGCAACAGCTAATGGTAATCAGCTACTAAAACAGCGTTTACAAATGATTAGCAATAATGCCAATCGTTTATCCAGAATTGCTATGGAGCTTATGACAGTAAGAAATAAAGAGTTAGGTAAACTGCGCTTATTTGCTTCCAAAAATAATTTAATTGATGATCTTAAACGTATTTCACTATCATTTAGTGAGCAAGCGAGATTTAAAAACATAGATTTTATACAAGAATATCCTAAAAGCGCAGTTAATATATGGTATGATAAAGATAAAGTAGAGCATATTATTTACAACCTGCTTTCAAATGCCTTTAAATTTACTCCTAAAGAAGGAACCATTTCCCTAAAAACGGTTTTTAATCCAGACCATGATTTTGTAGAAATATCAGTTACTGATTCTGGTCCGGGAATCTCAAAAGAAGAACTTGAGGATATTTTTAAACTTTTTTACCAAACAGATGTAGGTAAGCATAACAAAGGAATTGGTATTGGTCTTGCACTTACTAAAGAGCTCATTTCGCTACACAAAGGAGAAATCAATGTTAATTCATCTCCAGAACTTGGCACATGTTTTTCTGTAAAACTTTCTACTAAAGATGATATTTTTTCTGATGATGAAAAAGTATTTATTGAAAACTCAAGCTTTACTTCTAATGCTTTAGAAACCGATTTTGGTTTACTGGAAAAAGAATTTGATTTAAAAGTTAACAGTAATAATTCAAAAAAAACACATACACTGTTAATTGTTGAAGATAATATTGAAATGCAAATATTTTTACGAGATGTTTTAAGTGATACATACAATTTACTTATGGCAGAAAATGGAAAAGAAGGTATAAAACTAGCAGAAAAAAATAACCCCGATTTAATAATTAGCGATATTATGATGCCTGTTATGGATGGTATAGAAATGAGTAAAAAACTGCAAAAAAAGAAATCCACTTCACATATTCCCATCATTTTACTTACTGCAAAAAACTCTACTCCCACAAAACTTGCAGGTTTAAAATCCGGAGCCATTGAGTATATCATAAAACCTTTTAATTTTCATGAGCTTTCTTTAAAATTAAAAAACATTATTGCTTCTAAAGAAAAGGTTCTATCTAAATATAAAATAGATAGTTTAAGTGCTCCTACAGAAATAAAAGAACTTTCAAAAGACGACGCCTTCATCAAAGATTTAGTAGACGAATTACAAAAACAAATAGAAAACCCAGATTTTAAATTAGAAGAGTTATCCAAATCGTTAAATATGAGTTATTCTGTAATTTACAGAAAGTGTCAAGATATAACTGGTAAAAGTTTAGTTGAGTTTGTAAGGTCAATGCGAATGAAAAAAGCAGCCTTATTAATTGTTAACAACGGATACAACATCTCTGAAGCTTCATATATTGTAGGCTATAAAGATCGAAAATATTTTACCAAATGTTTTAAAGATGAATTTGGAGTCCCTCCTACTGTTTTCAAAAGAGAAGTGAAAAATAAAGGGCCTCAGAATATTATTGAAAAATATAAAATTCAATAAATAATCTTGGTTGCAAGTTATTTTTATATACGAACACTGTTCGTAGTTTTTTTAGCTAATTTATTAAAAATCTAATTCCATTTCATATTGGTCAATGGTGTTTTGTAAGCCTGTTCTATTTAAAAAATTTACTTTATCAACTAATTGCTCATCTACATTATTGATCTTTATAGTATCAGCTACTTGCTTTATACCTTCAAATAAAGTGGTCCAGTTACCTTGTCTATTACTCAATACATTAAATTGTGCCAGATAGCCATTTTTGGGATTGATTATAAAATATGACTCGAGCTTACCTTGTATATAAATAGCATAATAATGATACTTTCCTTTCTTAACCGTATGGTAATGATTATCCCAGGAATAACTTTCTTGATTTAAAGTAGTCCAATTAAAATAAGAGCGATCTACTTCTTTGAGTTCAAAATCTGTTGATGCTTCTTTAAGAGTAATACTACCATTATAACACTTATAACTTTTAGTTATTTTAAACCCAATATGTTCATACGCTTTTATTGCTATAGAATTAGCTTTAATAACCTCTAATCTGCATTTTGTGATGCTGTGCTTCTTTAAATCCGGAATGGCATGTTGATATATGGAACCTATAATACGCTGGCCTCTATACTCAGGAAGCACCCCTGTTCCCGTATTAAAAGCTATCCAGTTTCCATTTCGCATACCGATAGCATTAATAATAAAACCTACTAATTTTTCATTGTCGAACATGCCATAAGACAAATCTAATCTAACATTTGCCATGCGCCAGCGTTCTTTGTAATACTCATAATCTGTTGGCATTTTTACAAAATACCCCTCAAACGCTTTTAGAAAACATGCCATGAGCACAAAAAAATCGGTAGCGCCTAAATTTTCAACCTTCATATTAACCATTTAACAAAGCCTAAATTTACTTTATTATTTGTCTAATACTGCTATTAATTCGTGTTTATTATAATAACACTTCATGTAAATGAATGGTTCCTGTATCAAATAGAGATTTGGTTTAATCTTCTTGATTAGTACATTGGTCATTCTGTATAACTTAAAAAACACCTACAGTTCCATTAGCGCATGTTTTTCATGATTTTTAAAACTTGCTTTTCAAGATTTCAGAAAATGTGTCTTTTAGCAATTCTTTTAAATGAGATGCAGAACTAATTCTTTGACCTAACAAAAAAATCATCAACTATTTTACCATCTATATCCTTAAAATAAAAGTGAGCCAGGTTTTGGTCTCCATTATAATTGAATTCTCCAAAAAGAGCACCATGCTGAGAGCCATTTCCTGTATGGTACACGCTTGCCCACCAGGGATTTTTTTCTAAACCGCTTTCGGCATCTCGAAGGCTTTTGCCTCCAATACCTGAAACAAAAGCAAAGGAACGCCCTTCATCGCTACTAGTTGCTGGATCATCAGCAACTAAGTTTATAGTATTGTTAGTACTTGAAATTTTTTGATTTTGAAAACTACTCATTTCGTAAGTTCTACTATAAGAATGTTCGTGTCCTGTTGCAATAATAGCACCAGCCTTCCGAGAGGCTTCATAAACATTCCAACCTGCTTCGTTACTTTTTCCTCCAATTTGCATAAGTCGTTGATTCTTATGCCAAAATGCAATTTTCCATATAGCTTTAACCCCATTAAATTCATCACGAATATAATGGCCTGCAACTGTGGTTGAAATTCCAAATTCATCAGGAGCTGAACTAACAAATGAGATCCCCTGATAAGTAAAGGACGACATCACCCCCAATTGACCTTTCCAAGGAATACCAAGTCTTTGAAATCTGGCTTCTAAAAATGATTGGTATCCATTAGAGCCATTCCAAACGGTATCATCATGGTTTCCAACACCATAGAAATAAGGAAAATCAAGTCCTAAAATGCCATTGATATTATTTTCAAAATCTTGTGGAACCTCAGAGTAGTTAAGATCACCAGGATGAATAACAACCTGGGCTTCTTCATTCTTTATAAGATTTAAAACAGCATCGGCATCTGTACCAATATCGGAATCAGCTAAAAAAGCAATTTTAAAATTAACTGGGGTTTTTACTATAAAATCTGGTCCTACAGCGGTATTAGGCCCTTTTGTAACACTAACTGGCCCGTTAGAAGCTCCAATAGGAACTTTTACTTTTATTTCTGTTTCTGAAACCGATATTATTTCACTGCAATTACATCTTTAAAACTTACAGATAT
>CBDDAJ010000006.1:0-82134 GCA_965224845.1 Wocania sp. | reverse complement strand
AATATTTTTCAGTTCAATATC
The DNA here is from genome assembly GCA_965224845.1 of Wocania sp. GTDB lineage: Bacteria > Bacteroidota > Bacteroidia > Flavobacteriales > Flavobacteriaceae > Wocania_A. The sequence continues at coordinate 82,113 of CBDDAJ010000006.1, read as the reverse complement.
GCCATTAAACTGCATTCCAACTTTATCAATATTTATATTAGTGCCAAATTCGCTGTTAAGCTTTTCAGTAGCATAATTCCCCAACCTTGTTTGAACAAAAGGAATAGAAAGTACCAACACCAAAATGATGAAAAGCAGCAATAAAATGCCTACTATTTTTGATATTATTTTAAGTCCTTTTTTGATATGCGTTAAAGTTATGATTTTATTAAGAATAAACTACATGTCCATAGATACGTGCCTATTTTAATTTTTTGTCTAAGGTAAACTACTTATACTATTTTATATCCCATTACAAAAATAAATGAGTAGTTTTGTAATTACGAATAAAATGAAGTAATCAGACGTTTATCTGTTTTCAAAATTAACAATTATTGTGCCCAATTTTTATTAATGTCTTCACAAAATATTTATATTCTAGGAATTGAATCGTCGTGTGACGATACTGCCGCTTCTGTAATCCATAACGGTAAAATTTTAAGTAATGTTATAGCCAATCAAAAAATACACGAAGCATATGGTGGTGTTGTGCCCGAATTAGCATCAAGAGCACACCAACAAAACATAGTGCCCTGTAGTGGATCAGGCCTTAAAACAGGCTGGGATCACAAAAGAAGACCTCCAAGCCATTGCATTTACTCGTGGGCCCTGGATTAATGGGGTCGCTATTGGTAGGAACCTCTTTTGCCAAATCATTAGCCTATGGTTTAAACATTCCGCTTAATTGACGTTAATCATATGCAGGCTCATATTTTAGCGCATTTCATAGACGAAGACGGTTTTGAATAAACCGCCGTTTCCGTTTTTAGGGATGACTATTTCTGGTGGACATACGCAGATAGTTAAGGTCGATAATTATTTTGACATGTGACGTTATTGGGGAAACCATTGATGATGCTGATTGGTGAAGCCTTATGATAAAAGCGGTAAGATTCTTAGGATTAGGCTATCCGGCAGGTCCTGAAATAGACAAACGTGCACAGTTAGGAAACCCTAAAGCTTACCAAGTTTACAAAACCTAAGAGTAGATGGTTTAAATTTTAGTTTTTCGGGATTAAAAACGGCCATTCTCTATTTTATTCAAAATGAAATAAAAAGCTAATCCCTAACTTTATTTCGGAACGCCTCAATGATATTTGCGCATCCATACAGTATACTATTATCGGGATTGTTAATTGATAAGTTAAAACTTGCTGCAAAACAAACAGGCATAAAGCACATTGCTATTGGTGGTGGTGTTTCGGCAAACTCCGGGATAAGGCAAGCTTTAAAAGATGGTGAACAAAAATTTGGATGGACCACCTATATACCAAAGTTTGAATTCACAACCGACAATGCCGCTATGATTGCGATTGTAGGTTATTTAAAATATTTGGAGGGTGATTTTGCAGGGCAAGATATTATGGCTTCCGCACGATTGAAGATCTAATTTGCCATAAATACACGAATAGTATAATTATGAAATTTGCCAAACCATATATTTATTTTTGGGTATCCTCACTTATAATATTTTCTCTAGGATTATTCACTTATTCAGATGAAAACGCAATCATTGATATTAATGTTCATGACACCTATTATATTATCCATCTTTTTCATTTGATTAGTCTAATTTCATTCTTTTATTTTTTATTAGGTAGTTTTTATTGGGTCTCTAATAAATTAAAAGTCCCTTTAGTCTCTCATTTAACTAATATTCATTTATTTACTTCGATTGGTGGTTTTTTTATTTATCTGGCTTCGATGTTAATATTTGAAGATGATAGTGAAATTGAGCCTGGAATATTCAATGAATATTCTATTTTGGGTTGGATAATTCTAATTCTAATCTGCATAATATTTATTTCTCAAATTCTTTTTTTGCTAAACATAAGTATAGGATTAACTAAGAGACTAATCAAAAGAAATAAAACGTCATAACAATATTTTTTTATTCAAATAATTACTTTCTATCTTCGCTATATGCAACTCTTCTACAATCCAGACATTTCAGAAAACACTAAACAATTTACTTTTAAGAAAGAGGAAAGTAAACATATTATAAAAGTATTACGTAAAAACTCTGGAGATACCCTTTATATTACAAATGGAAAAGGTTGGCTATTTAAAGCTGAAGTCTTAATTGCTGATATAAAGAAGTGCACTGTAAGTGTTGTTTCTAAAACACTCCAACCAAAACACAACTACAATTTACATCTTGCTGTTGCTCCAACAAAAATGAATGATCGCTACGAGTGGTTTTTGGAAAAGGCCAGTGAAATAGGAATAGATCGTATTACCCCTATTATTTGCGACCATAGCGAACGAAAAGTTATAAAAGCAGAACGCTATGAAAAGATTTTACAATCTGCTATAAAACAATCTTTAAGTTGCTATATGCCAACACTTAATGAAGCAATCGCATATAAAACCTTTATAAAACAAGAGTTTAAAGGCGATTTATTTATTGCACATTGTGAAGAAACTAATAGAAAATCTTTAAAAGAAGTATTAAAACCAAAGCAAAACATAACCATTTTAATTGGTCCGGAAGGTGATTTTTCTGTTAAAGAAATAGAAATGGCATTGCTAAACAATTTTATTCCTGTAACTTTGGGTAAAACCAGATTACGAACAGAAACGGCTGCAATAGTAGCTTGCCATTCTGTTGCATTTATTAATCAATAAAGTTTTATGAAGGCAATCTTTTCTATTTTTTTTATGCTTCTTTCTCTGTTCTTATTTAGTCAGGATTTAGCTATTCTAAAATATAAAGGTGGTGGAGATTGGTATGGCAACCCAACAGCATTACCTAATCTAATTAAGTTTTGTAATAGTCATATAAACACAAAAATTAACCCAAAACCTCAAACTGTTGAAGCTGGCAGTATTGATATCTTTCAGTATCCTTTTTTACACATGACTGGTCATGGCCATGTGTTTTTTAGTGAATCTGATGCCGAAAACCTTCGTAATTATTTAATTTCTGGGGGCTTTTTACATATTGATGATAATTATGGTATGCAACCATACATTACCAAGGAATTAAAAAAAGTATTTCCAGATCAAGAATTGGTAGAACTACCTGCCACTCATAGCATATTTAATAGTGCTTATAAATTCCCTAAAGGTTTGCCAAAAATACATGAACACGATGGTAAACGCCCTCAGGCATTTGGTATTTTTAATAAAGATAGATTGGTTTTATTATTTACCTACGAAAGTGATTTAGGTGACGGATGGGAAGACGCAGAAGTACATAATGACCCTGACGATGTTAGAGAAAAAGCATTAAAAATGGGCGCAAATATTATTAAATATGCCTTTGAGAATTGAATTAAAAAGAAACAAGAACATAGGCTTTAAATTATGAAATTAAGTTACTACTGCAGTTCAAATTCATGTAAAAAAGAAAACTATCTCAAAACCAACTCTACTAACAGACATGAATTCTTAATGGAATATGGGAAAAATGAGTTACACGAAAGGTGTAAACACTGTGGCAATTTCACAAAAAGACATATTAATAGATTGCATGCAGAACCAAATAATTATGCAATCATAGGAGGTGCATTTGCCGCAGTTATCGTAACCATTCTTATATGGGATTTAGGCTTTATAAGTACTTTAACAGCTTCTATTCCAATCCTCATTGGAGCCAACGAAAGAAGAAAAACTGGCCATTTTAATAGATCAATGGTTCAAATAACTTAATTTTTATATCTGTGAATTCGCGGCTAGACAACTAAACGAATAAAACACATTAACAAATAAACAATAATTGCAACTCACCCATTACAATACCAACTTTAAAAAGCAAACATTCCCAATAATCCTGATTTGTGATAATGTTACCAATGCGCCAAATATTGGGAGCTTATTTAGAATCGCTGATGCCTTTGGCATTGAAAAACTTATCCTGTGTGGAGCACATATTCGGTTAGGACGAAAAATAACTAAAACCTCGAGATCCACTGAAAAAGTGGTTAATTATGAAGTTTCAATATCGGCATTAAAGGTTGCTAAGCGTTTAAAAAAAGGAAGGCTATCAAATCATTTCATTAGAGATTACAAATACCAGCAAACCCATCCATTCTTTCAGTTTTTCTGCCGAAAAACCCATTGCTTTAATTATTGGTGATGAAAATTTTGGAGTTTCAGAACAGATTCTAAAAATTTCAGATGCTATCATTCATATAGATATGTTTGGTCAAAATAGTAGTATGAATGTGGTGCAAGCTACAAATGTTGCCATATATGAAATGACTAAGCAATTAAATACCTGAGAAACAAAGCAATTAAATAAAGTATTTCAATTTTGTTTAAAGGATTAGTACAGCCGTTCATCATTCGTAAAAACAAATAATATTATATTTACTGCATGAACTCAAACACAATTTCTAACGGAATCTTAAGAGCCTTAGCCTTTATTTTAGGCATTGCATTGGTTTTATACTTTCTATATCAAATACAATCTGTTATTGTATATGTAGCTATAGCTGCAGTTATTTCATTAATTGGCAGGCCAATTATTTTATTCTTACGCAGGCGATTAAAGTTTAATAATACTCTTGCTGTTATAGTAACCATTATACTTTTATTAGGAATATTTATTGGTTTAATGGGCTTGTTTATTCCTTTAATCATGAAACAAGGACAAAATTTATCGCTATTAAATATTAACGAATTACAAAACAATATTGAAAACTTATATGCAGAAATTATTACTTATTTTGATTTGCATCAAATTGATGTTGAGCAATCTTTAAAAGATTCAAATCTCCTATCTAAAATAGATTTTGCTATAATACCTAATTTCTTAAACTCTATTGTTAGTGGCCTGGGGAGTTTTAGTATTGGACTATTTTCAGTTTTATTTATCTCTTTTTTCTTTTTAAAGGACAGCAAATTATTTGAAAACGGTATTCTAACTTTTATCCCTGATAGTAAAGCATCACGCTGGAAAAATTCTACTACCAAAATAAAGGATCTACTATCCAGATATTTCGTTGGTCTTATTTTTCAAATTTTAATACTCTTTATAATTTATACTATCGGACTTTTAATAATTGGTGTAGAAAATGCAGTTGTTATTGCTTTTTTATGTGCATTGCTCAATTTAATTCCATATGTTGGTCCTTTGGTTGGTGCTTTATTAATGATAACATTAACGATGACCAGTAATCTTGGTGAAAGTTTTAGTGATGTTATTTTACCTAAAACATTTTGGGTCTTTATAGTATTTATGATTGGACAATTGGTAGATAATTTTGGAAGTCAACCCATCATTTTTTCAAAAAGTGTAAAATCGCACCCATTAGAGATTTTCTTAATCATTCTAATTACCGGTATTCTATTTGGTGTTATTGGGTTAATTATTGCTGTACCTGCCTATACTGCAATTAAAGTAATTTTAAAAGAGTTTTTATCAGAAAACAAAATCGTAAAGAAACTTACTAAAGGGCTATAATAACAGTTGAATCATTCCATTTTAAATATTGAAGTTCAAGAGTTTATAAATGAAAATTTAAATTCTGATATTTCTAAATTGCTTTTAAAAAAAGTAGCTTTTCCATCGGTAGAGACAAAAGAAATTATCGAACAAATTGAAGCGAAAAAGCGTAGCGAAAAAAAACTCCCTACTTGGTTTAGTACCAAAACCATATACTACCCAAATAAATTAAATATTGAGCAAACCTCTTCCGAGCGAACTGCAAAATACAAATCCAAATTAATTAATGGTGCATCTATTATAGATCTAACCGGTGGTTTTGGTGTAGATTGTTATTACTTTTCTAAGCGATTTAAAAATGTTGAGTACTGTGAGATTAACGAAAACCTATCTAACATTGTTAAACATAATTTCAAGCAATTCAACAATAAAAATATAAGCACATATCATGCTGATGGTATTGAATATTTAAAAGCGAATAAAAAATCATACGATTGGATTTATATTGATCCTTCGAGAAGACATCATAGTAAAGGCAAAGTATTCTTTTTAAATGACTGCTTACCTAATATTCCTAAATATTCAGATTTACTTTTTAAGCACTCAAAAAATGTTTTAATTAAAACGTCTCCACTACTCGATCTATCTGTTGGTATTAAAGAATTAAAGCATGTAAAGGCCATTCATGTCGTTGCAATAAAAAACGACGTAAAAGAGTTGCTTTGGATTTTAGAACGAGGCTTTTGTGGTGAAATCAATATTAAAACTGTAAATATTAAAAATGAAACAAAAGCCTTTTTTCAGTTTAATATAAAAGAAGAAAAAGCTTTAGCGTCTGAATACAAACTACCTCTCACTTATTTATACGAACCTAATAGCGCTATTTTAAAGGCTGGTGGGTTTCATTCAGTTTCAAAACAATTACATGTTTTTAAACTCCATCAACATTCTCATTTATACACAGCCGAATTGCTGATAGGCTTCCCAGGCAGATCTTTTTACATTGAAAAAGTATTGCCTTTCAATAAAAAAACATTAAAAAAAGAAGCCATTAAAAAGGCCAATATTACAACACGAAACTTTCCGGAAAGCGTTCAACAAATCAGAAAAAAATTTAATATTAAAGATGGTGGAAACTACTACTTGTTTTTTACTACAGATCTTAACAATAATAAAATTGTGATTATTTGCACTAAAATGAGTTAGCAGACAATGTATTTTCTATTCAATACATTTAAGCTTATCGATAAAAAAGTTTTTGTAATCCACATTAGAAATAGCCCTAACGTTTTTTGTTCCTTTAAATAGTATTGATTTAATAGGAGACTGTTCTAACTTCTGCATCTGTGAATTGGAAATTCTACCTTTAAAATTAAAGTTTTCGCAGTCAATATTCCACGAATGATATAATGTAATTATTTGGTCATTTTCAAGTGTAATTTTTACAGAAGACCTATTACCAGGCAAATAGCTAGCACAACCCAGGTTTTCTGATAAGCTTAAAAAAACGTTTACGGCTTTTCCCTTCCTATACAATTCTGCCATTACGTCTTTATTAATTTTGTAAAGCTCTGTTCTAATTAATGTTTCCTTATAATAATCGTCATATTCATTAATGAGGTATTTGCAATTATTGCCTAACTTATTTTTCTGAACCTTTTGCTGTTCGGCTGCTTTTGCTTTAGCGATGGAATCGCGTTGCCTGCGCGCTTGCTCCTCAGCCTGTTTGCGTAACAATTCCTGAGCAGCTAATCGTTGCTGTTCGGCTGCTTTTACCTTTGCGATGGAATCGCGTTGCCTGCGCGCTTGCTCCTCAGCCTGTTTGCGTAACAATTCCCGGGCGGCTATACGCTGCTGTTCGGCTGCTTTTGCCTTTGCGATGGAATCGCGTTGCCTGCGCGCTTGCTCCTCAGCCTGTTTGCGTAACAATTCCCGGGCAGCTAATCGTTGCTGTTCGGCTGCTTTTACCTTTGCGATGGAATCGCGTTGCCTGCCCGCTTGCTCCTCAGCCTGTTTGCGTAACAATTCCCGGGCAGCTAATCGTTGCTGTTCGGCTGCTTTTACTTTAGCAATGGAATCGCGTTCCCTGCGCGCTTGCTCCTCAGCCTGTTTGCGTAACAATTCCTCGGCGGCTATGCGCTGCTGTTCGGCTGCTTTTACCTTTGCGATGGAATCGCGTTGCCTGCGCGCTTGCTCCTCAGCCTGTTTGCGTAACAATTCCCGGGCAGCTAATCGTTGCTGTTCGGCTGCTTTTGCCTTTGCGATGGAATCGCGTTGCCTGCCCGCTTGCTCCTCAGCCTGTTTGCGTAACAATTCCCGGGCAGCTAATCGTTGCTGTTCGGCTGCTTTTGCCTTTGCGATGGAATCGCGTTGCCTGCGCGCTTGCTCTTCAGCCTGCTTGCGTAACAATTCCTCGGCGGCTATACGCTGCTGTTCGGCTGCTTTTGCCTTTGCGATGGAATCGCGTTGCCTGCGCGCTTGCTCCTCAGCCTGTTTGCGTAACAATTCCTGAGCGGCTAATCGTTGCTGTTCGGCTGCTTTTACCTTTGCGATGGAATCGCGTTGCCTGCGCGCTTGCTCCTCAGCCTGTTTGCGTAACAATTCCTGGGCAGCTAATCGTTGCTGTTCGGCTGCTTTTGCCTTTGCGATGGAATCGCGTTGCCTGCGCGCTTGCTCCTCAGCCTGTTTGCGTAACAATTCCTCGGCGGCTATGCGTTGCTGTTCGGCTGCTTTTACTTTAGCGATGGAATCGCGTTGCCTGCGCGCTTGCTCCTCAGCCTGTTTGCGTAACAATTCCTCGGCGGCTAATCGTTGCTGTTCGGCTGCTTTTACTTTAGCGATGGAGTCTTGCCTTCTTTTTTCCTTTTCTGCCGGACTATTTCTTACTATCTCTTCAATCCTTTTTTTCCTATTCTCTCTTTCTGCTATAAGTTTAAGCCTTTCTTTTTCTTGAAAGTCATAGTATAAATCCATCATCTCTTCATTTATCAATAAAAAGTCAGAATTTAAAAAACCTACCCATTCTTTATATTGTACTTTGTAGTTATCCTTCCCCAAATAATCTAGCACTATACATTTTTCATTTTCTTTAAATTGAGCTAATATTTTGGGAGCGGCATTTAAACTTTCATATAAAGCACCATCTTCACTAAACCTTGTAGAAATAGAAGCTTCTTGAGAAAAAATGCAATGAGGAATTGCAACACAAATAAATAGGAGAATTTTTTTCATAAAATCTAATTGCTAAACTAATAAATAATATAATTAATTATGCATGTAATTTTATAATTCCTGCTAAACCTAAAAGCAAAAAACTCCACTCATGAAAGTGAAGCTAATCTCATTTTATAACTTAAATACAAAACCAACACGTCTACTCAAAAAAAACTTAGCCGTTCTCTTGGGATATAACATTAGTTTCTACATTGCCAACTCTGTTTATATAATCTATATTGGTTATTCTATTAAATCTTTTCTGATATTGTTTTTCCGGGAAATACTTAAGAAGTAAATAAAGCAGTTTTCTTTGTAATCTACCATTTGTTAATGACATTTTACCAATTTTCCAAGATTGTTTTACAACGTATTTCACTTTTTTAGTTCGAATGCTTTGATATTCAGAAAAAACGTCTTTTGTATTATTCTTTTTTAAACAAAGCCCCAAAGTATAGGCATCTTCAATAGCCTGACATGCTCCTTGTCCAAGGTTTGGAGTCGTAGCATGAATAGCATCTCCTATAAAAATAATATTATTTTTATACCAGTTTTTATAATCGGGTTTTATATCTGCCAATTCATTTTGAAGTATCCTGTTTTCTTCCGTTTGATGTAACATCTTCAATACTACGGGATGAAAGTTTTTATATGTTTTTAATAAATAAGACTTTAAAGACATTGAGGCTTCTTTAGTAACGTTCTTTTTATCTTGAACAGCTAACCAAAATATTTTGGTGTCGCTTAATGGTAAGAATAAAAACCGTAATGTCCCTTCAAAAAGCTCATAATAGCTGTGCTTAAAATCAGAATTAATATCAAATTCTGTAATTCCTCTCCAAATAACTTGATTCGCTTGTCGTATTTTAATTTCAGGAAAAACGGATTTCCTAACGGTAGAATGAATTCCATCAGAAGCAATTAATGTATTAAATTCATTACTAGTATCATCTTTAAAATAAACCTTTACAGTATCATTATTTTCAACACGTTCTACTTCCTTGTTTAGTTCATAAGAGTTTCTATCTAGTTCTTTTGAAAGTATTTCTATTATAGAAGCTCTGTGAATACAATACACTTCTTCCGGGAATGGTATAATTTTTAGGGGCTTTAATTTTTCTGTTGCGAGTACGGTTCGTTTAAGTAAATGACCACTAGCTCTTAACTGGCTTCCTATATTTAGCTTATCAAATATTTTTAAGGCATTAGAAGCAATTCCAATACCAGCCCCAACTTCAGTAAACTTATCTGATTTCTCGTAGAGTTTAAAGTTTTGATGATTCCTCTTTAATGTTAAAGCCATTGTTAAACCACCAATTCCTCCTCCAATAATTGCTATTTTATCTTTTGTTTTCATATTTATTTTTAACCATTTACAAAGGTTTCATATTGAAGTTAAATTTACAACAACCCTGAGTAAAAAAACTCTGTTTCCAGTTCAACTTAAATGCTGTAATGTAAAAGTAATATAAGAGGTTAAACATTACTTATTAAGATCTCATTTTTTTTTATGCTCCTGATGATTTAGTTAAACTTGCTCCATTTAATTTATAGCCTCCAAAAAGGGTTGTAAATTCAACTTCAATATGAAATTTCGCAAGGGTTCTATATACTTTTTGGTGAATAATTTTTTCTGACTGTAATGCTTCTTTTTCATGAAAAATGATCATTTCTAATGCCTTTTTATTACTTAAATTATAAATATTAGGCTTTAAAAGCTTCTCTTTTTTATCTAAAAGGTCATATTTAAGTGCATTTCTTATAAGGTTGAAATAGTTTTCTGCTTTAAGCTTACTCATAATTCTTCTTTTTAAATAATTTAATTGTGGTAAAGAATACTTTAATACAGCACTAATAATATCCATATCTATGCCTTTATATAAACAATCTAAAAAGTAATGCTCTTCGTCTGAAAGAGAATAATGTGATTTATTTTCTTCATAAGTATCCAAGCCCTTGTGGCATTTTTCATAAAATTCTCTGTTAATCTTAGTGATTTTTTTTAGTTTTTCTCCCGTACTATGGCTAACATTATTTAGCTGACACATAATTTGATCTGCAAAAAAAAGAGCTTTCTCTTTAATAAAATCATGAACATAGTCATAATAGTCGAGTACTTTCATTTCAAAACCAAGAGCTACAATATTTACCCAATCTTTAGTTCCAAAAAGCAGTTCTATTGACTTCTTCAAATCTCGTTTATCTCTCGGCATGATTTCAATATAATTGCAAATATCTTCATAGGCATAATTATGTACATAGAGCCTTAAAAAATAGCGTTGATGACCAATCATCGATTTACTTTCGATACCATTAAGACTATGGGTAAGCTTTAAAATTTCTTTCATTATTTTATAGGTTAAAAATAAATTCGAGGGGTATCTTATAATTTATTATTAAAAAATGGGAAAGACATGTTTTTAACAGGTATAATTTTAATTACATGAAATGAGAGTGTTTCATATCTAGCCTAATCTATTTAAACCTAATTACTTGTATCAACAGTGTCTTTCCCTGCGCTTCAACAGCTATTTTTTACCTTCAATTTATCAAACACCAAGTATTAATTAAATTAGTATTGTTTTACTTTATACAATAAGGAACTAAATTAGGGTACTATAATCTTTTTATTAATTCTGTTTTCATTTTCAGTATTAATTAATACACTAATATAGGTTCCTGAAGCTAAAGCCGAGGGTAATTTTACGCCTTGAATAAGTTGTTGAGTTGTACAGCTCGTATTAGACATTATTTTTTGACCTTGTATGTTAAAAAGTGCCAGACTATAGTTTTCGCCTTTAAGCCCCAATACCTGTAGCTTATTATCTTTTGGCTGATACTTAACCAAGGTTTTATTTTCGTGCTTATCGGTATTTAATAGCTTATCTTCTGCAGCTTGAAAAACAATGCTAAATCGGTCATTAAAAACACCTCTATTAGAATTAAAAGTATACCGCTCAGAGCGTAGGTTATGATAAGTGTTTAAGTAACTATCATAAAGATAAACCTCCTGATTTTCATCTACGCCCTCATACTCAGTTATAGAAATATTATAAAAGCTTTCTCCTGTTGTATTAAAAACCAAAGGAACTACCGTTTTACTTGTTAGTTCTTCATAGGCATGGATAAGGTACTTTTCGTCCTGGGCCAAAGCGGCTATATCGTTGTTAGCAAGCTTATCCATTTTGGCGTCATAGCCATAATCAAAAGCATCTGTAGTTTTTTTACTAAACGCTATTAACAACTCACGATAGGGTACATTATCGATTTCAAGTAATACTCGCAAACGCTTTACAGTGTCAGTATGCTTAGCTTTTTTACTTTCTTGAGTTGATTTAAAAAATACCGAACCATTCTCATAATTTCCATCGGCATCAGCTTCTTTAATGAAACGACGCTGATTGTTGTTAAACTCGATATCACCATCAGCAACGACCTCTACCATAAATCCTTGCCCTACAGGCAGGTAACGTGTTGGTGTTAAAGTTCCGTTTTGCTCTCCTGTATTTGCTCCTTCTATGCCTTCAAATTGGTAAGCCCGGACCGAACCTACTTTTGTAACTGTTGCATAGCCTCCTTCATATTCTCTAAGAACATGTGAATTCCCTCCCCATTGCTCCCACAACTGTAAAGGACCAGATATAACACCGGCATTATCATCAATGAATTGGTGAATATCTAATGCTGACGGATAAGGGTTTCCTAACAAATACTCTGTTTTTGTTACTACAGGTACAGAACCCGGACCTCCGGTATCTATAGCGGGGACAAGAATTTGCCCATTATTGGGTTTTCCTTGCCATAAAAACTGTTGCTGCGTAGCTAAACCTGTACCTTTATGAATGTATCCAATACCATTTGAAAGTACCTCTGTAGTTGGAATTCGTTTCCATTCCCAATACGTTACACCTTTGTAAGTATAAATCCAATAGGTACTAAGTTTACCTATTTCATGGTGTGTCCCACAAAAATTAACCAGACTTTCATCACCTAATCTAAGCTTATCCATACTAAAATCGCTAACAGGTGCTCCATAATAAGAGTATCTGTAAACGCTTCCATTTCCTTCTTGACGGCGCTTAAGCATTCCATTTATACATGAAAGCTGACTGGTTTCAGTTTGCATAAGTTGAGAATCGGCAAGCAGATCAAGAGTGCCTTCAAGAGAAAGATACCAGCTATTACCAATCATATAATCCGAATTAACAGTAAGGTGTTTTCCGCTATGTATCAAAAGTCCCAGAGTTTGGTGACTTTCACTGCTTGTTATATCGTGATTTATTTCTACCACAGCCCAATCTTTATGGCTACTAAGAGAGATATCCCAGGCACTTCCTGCCTGCCAAGTACCCGAGTTTTGCCATGCACCGTTACTAGATGTAACAAACGGCATAGGTGCTGTTTGTGCTTCAGTGGCTTGATTAAGCGTGAAGTTATTGAAGCTTAAAGATGCCGTGGCATTTACTCTATCAATAATACTTGCTGCTCTGTAGAGATTAAGGTCGTAATGCTGTACTAAAGATGAATAAGATAATCCTTCAACATCACGGGGTATCGTTGAACCTCTTAGGTTCCCCGCATTATCTTCTACTTCTTGATACATCACTTTTTGGATTTGGTCTGTAGTTAAATCCACATTAAACACACGAACTTCATCTATATTTCCTCTAAAATAGCTACTGTCTCTTCCTCCAATTTTAAGTGCTGCATCTAAGCTTGCATCTGTTCCAACAATACCAGTATCTGTTGTTGTTTCTACCTCTAGTTCTCCATTTAAATAGAGTTTAAGCGCTCCTGTAGCCCCATTGTAAGTTGCTGATATGTGTGCCCAAACATCAGCAGGTAAAACATGACTGCCTGTGATAAGAATAGGAGAAGTATTAGTATTAGTTATAATTTCTGCAAATATTTGGCGACTAGAATTTACACCTATATTAAATGCTTGCTGTCCACAAACATAGCCATTGTTACTATAGGATGTTGCGGGTTTTACAAACCCCATAAGGGTTACATTAGAATATCCTGACATTCTTCCTTCAACAGATAACTGGTCATCAATCCCATCAAAAAGAACATCTGCCTTCTGTAAATGGAGTGGTGCCTTACCAAAGGTAAAATAGGTTTCACTATCGGCTGGAAGATCAACATTAAAATCCAGGTTTCCGCCAACCTCTGTAAGTGTTTTGATTTGCAAATTACTAGAAAAACCTGCATCGTCTGCCATTAAAATAACATAGGATTCTGTTCCTGATACAGCAAGAGAAGCACTTATATCTGTACTGGCAATTCTAATTTTTAGTGTCCCTACATCCCCAGATTCTTTAACCTTCCATTTACGTCCAATAGTAGTAAGTGGGGGTTTTACATAACCAAGGTCTATAACACTAGCGCTAAGACTACTAATATTTCCTCCATCATTAGCTACCAGTACAAAGTTTTTATCGGCACTAAAGCTTGCCATATTGGCATCGTTAGTGTTTGCTATATCTTCACGACCAATAGTAACTATATCTCCGGGATTACTACTTCGCGATTGTTTTTGCAGTAAACTGGAATCATCATCACGCCCTATTCCAAAAATATCGTGATTAAAGCTACCTGCTAAACTACTATCCCAAATAATATTACTACCGGAATCCAGATAATTTTTCGAAATGCCATTAATGCCTAATGTAATACCATGCTTAATGGCCAGGTAACTCTCTACCTTTTGACGATCTGTCACTCCTAACCTGGAGCTGTATGAAATAACCTCTGTGATATCTCCTGAATAGTTTGGTGTTGTAGATTGTGTTTTTGCCAACCAATAACGGGTGTCTGACAGATTGGTAAAACGGCTGGCATTTACTTGAGTCGTACTTATTAAATTGCCATTGGCATGTAATATTGAACCATCGTCTGTACTGTTATTACTAACATTTAAAATGGAAACATGGCTATAAGAGGTGGTACCTGTTTCAGCTATAAGATATCCACTAGATGCTGTTTCCAGGTTAAAACTTATTACTTCTGAACTTATTTTAGTCGTTGCATCGCCAAAATGAATTCCTGAAACATCTCCAGATGTTGTTGTAGTGGCTGGGTCATCAATACCCAATAGATAAGTCGCTCCACTAGTGTTGGTTATAGTATTTGTTGGTTTGGTTACTACAAATATCTCGTTGGTATGCATCCCGCCACAGGCTTTTAAATACGATGTCCCATCAAAAGATAATACAGGATTAAAGTTAATATTTTGGGTGGCATTGTTGTAAAATGTTGGTTGGCTGGATGATTCTTCAGCATATGCCGTATTTTTTTCAACCTTATCGTCCCACGAAGACACGGTTACTCCATCGGCATATGTCATTGATTCTGTATCTGCCCTAAGCCAAAGGCTGAGGCCTGATGTAATTCCTCCGGGACCTGTGCTTAGATTTGTTCCTGTAACTGGAACACCAGTTATAACAAAGTCTCCAACAGTACTTTCGTCATCATCATCTCTACTGGTTAAATAAATCCTGAATTTAACCGTAGCGTTATTACTTATTGAGCCATTAATACAGTCTAAAGAAACATTGCTATTGGTTGTGTCTTCCCACCCGGTAAAAGGCGCATCTATTGGTCTTCCTGAAGCATCGCATCCCGTATTGGTATCATTATACCAATTTGTACCCTCTCCAACATCGCCAAGCTGAAGCCAGCTACTTCCTCCGTCCGTAGAATATTGAATTGTTGCACTCGTTTTTTTACTTTCTAAATCTAAATCCAGACTAACTGTTATATTTTCATAGCCTGTAAGATCTATAGTTGGGCTGGTTGCAAGCCCCCATGCACAATCATCATCTGATACTAATTCTAAACCACTAAACTCTATACCGTCTCCAGATGTTATTACTTCAAAGTTATCAACATCACCTCCATCAGTAAGGGTCCAGGTATTAAAATCTGCAGTGTAAATAGTGGTGGTTTGCGCATAACCTATATTAAGTGCCCCAAACACGCACAGAAGAGTAAAGGACGCTAACCACTTATTTGAATAGCCCCAAAAACGCCCTGAACTCTGTCGTGATAATTGCGTGTTTGATATTGCACTTCGAATTTCTTTATTACACCAAAAGCCCTTAAAAGATTTACAAGTTTTTTTAGTATCTGTCATAATATCTATTTATAAATTTGCTATGCTGTCAGCATTTCTTTTTGATCGTGTTGATACAAATAGTTTCGGCTTTTAGTTAATTTTACTGAAGTTTTTTTTATAAAATCTTCTTTAGTAACATAAAGTGAATTATGTATCGTTTCATTATTTAATGTGGTAACCTCTGAAACTTTTTGAAGAAGTAATTCTGCTTCGCTAATACTATTATCAAATAATTCAAGAACCTCTTTATCAAAATCAACAGATGCCTCTGCTTCCATTCGAATCAATTGCGCTTGATATAAAAAGTTTCTAATGATATGATTTGAAGCATATAACATTGAACTATGCACCTCTTTTAATTCTTTCTTTTGTTCCCGTCTCTTACTTTCAAGAAAATACACCAAGAGAAATATGATAAATATTCCTGACCAAAACACAACCTCTTCAATATCATGCTCAGTCAAAAAAGGAAGATATTTATCTATACTTTCAGAAATATCTACGTGATTTAAATGGGTAGTTAGGTATCCCAATCCAGTTATAAGTGCTCCATAAATAATATGAGCATGACGTGTCCTTAGGGCGTTCTTTAAAAAACTCATGATCTCCTACTTGATTTTAGCTAACCAATTAAAATTAAACTGATTAACACGCTATTAATTAATTTATTATTGTTATATTGTGAATGCAATATTATAAAAGTATCGCAAAATTGATGGACGATTATTTTCCTAAATACTACTGCAAAAGTCTTATTATGGTGGTAAAAACTACTGCATGTGAAGTATTTGGTTTTTTACCACAAAAAACATTCAATAATTTATATAATTTCCCCAAAAAAATGAGATACACACTTTGATTTTTTTATTTTAAATAGCAATAGTAAAATTTAATTTTCCACCTTAATCCCCCTAAGAAATGAGTACAAAGCAATTAATAATGAGCTTTTGTGTATGCCTATGTTTTACTGTTTATGGTCAGCAGGATACAATTGTAAAGAGTGGTCATAAATGGAGATACCACCACGACACCAAACAACCTACAGAAGAATGGCTTCATGATTCAGTATTTATACAGAACATGCAACATGGAACTTCTCCATTTGAATATGATGAGCATAATTTCCGAGAGAAATATAATATTACCGAAAAAGCCAACATCTATTCATATTATACAACTAGCTTTTATATTGAATCTCCATTAGATATTTTAGCCTATGAACTTAGAATACGTAGAGACGACGGTGCAGTTATTTACATAAATGGCCATGAAATTCACCGCAGCAATGTTGGCAGTGGAAATATTCAAAACATTACTAATGCCTTAGATGATATAGACCGGGATGAAGAAAACATTTATCACAAAGTAATTCTTAATCCTGAATATTTTGACAATGGGATAAACACAATTAGTGTTGTTATTTTTCAATGGAAAGAAAATGACATCGACCATACCTTTGATCTTGAAATTGTTGAACACAATGACGTAGCGATAGTCCCGGAACTATTAAAACATATTGAGGAAGAAACATCGTCAATTACTATGCGTATGAAAGAAATGTCGCTCCTTGAAAAAATTAATGAAGCTGAAAATTCAAGAGATCTTTACATACAATCCAATAGTCAGAATATTATTTTAAGAAATATATTTTTGGTTCTTTTTCTTTTCCTTCTAAGTTTTGTCGTTTATCTTTTGTATCAAAAAAAGATTATTTCTAAAAGCCACAATCTATTAGTTAAAGAAACTATGGAATTGCGAAAAGAAGCTCTTAACAATTCTATCAATAATATAAAGGTGCACCACTTTCTTGAAAAAACCATCTCAAACATTGAGAAAAGTATTCAAAAACAATCTTTTGCTATGCTTACGCCTGTAATAAATGATATTAATCAAAAAACATCAAATCAAGATAATTGGGAAGAATTTGAATTACAATTCAACCTTTTAAATTCAGGTTTCATTAATCAGCTTAAAAAGGCTTATCCAACACTAACAAAAACAGAGCTCCGCCACTGTATTTTTATAAAGTCACTCCTTCCTGCAAAGGAAGTGGCCTCTTTAATGGGGGTAGAGCTTAGAACAGTACAATCGAGTTGGTATAGAATTAAGAAAAAAATGAAATTATCTTCTAATACAGATCTAAAGGATTTTTTAGCAGGTTTTTGATGTTATTTTTACTAAAAGCGAACTTGATTAACACTAAAACAAATCATCTAATGGTTTGTTAGTAATTCCAATTTTTGTAGGATCAAAATGAAGTTTGTTTTTTAAAAGGCTTGCATAAACACTTCTAAAATCAATATCATATATTAAATCGCCATCATCTAAAGCAGAAAGGTTTGGGTTTTTGCCTATAATTTTTCCATTCCCTTGGTTATTTCCTATAATAAACATAGGTGCTGCTTTACCATGATCGGTACCATTACCATTGTCTTTAACACGTCTGCCAAACTCAGAAAAAACAACTATAGTAACTTTTTCAAATACGCTAGAGCGCTTTAAGTCTTTATAAAAACTAGATAAAGCACCATCCAGCTCAGAAAGTTTTCTGTTATGGATAGCTAACTGGTTGTCATGTGTATCAAAACCACCATGCGTGGTATAATACACTTTAGAATTCAAATTTCCTTTAATCAGTTTTGCAATCCATTTTAGTTTTGTTGCCAACTTGGTTTTTGGATAACTTGTATTTTCTTTAGATCGGGTTAATGCCTTTTGTATGAGTTCTGAACCTTCAGATACCGAATTGGCTACCTTCATCACAAAATCCAGTTGTGGGTTTTTCGTCAACTTTTCTTCTTCATTCGTTTTTCTGTGCGTTTTAAACTGATACGGGTTCTTAATTGTAATGGAATTTGGTATAACACCTCTCAAAGCTAAATTATCAATAGTATCAAAATTAATCCCGGCTGTAGGTTGATGTGCCTTACATTGCAAATCTAAATAACGCCCTAACCAGCCATCATTTAAATATTGATTGGAAGCAGAAGCCGTTTGCCAAATTTCCTGGCTTCTAAAATGGGATCTATTAGGGTTAGGGTATCCCACATTTTGTAGAATGGTTAAATCGCCTTTTTGCTGAATATCTGCTAAACCCTTTAAAGCTGGGTGAAACCCCATACCATTATTTTTAGAAAGTATGACGTCCTTCGATAATGCTATTTTTGGCCTTAACTCATAATATAATGGATGTTCGTAAGGTATAAATGTATTAAGCCCATCGTTACCTCCATTAAGCTGAACAAATATTACACATTGCCCATCCTCAGTCATACTGCTTTGTAATCCATAAGCATGCAAAAAGTTAGGCATTAGCAAAGTACCTCCGGTAAAAGTTCCTGCTACCGATAAAAAATTTCTTCTATTCATAATACTGATATTAAATTATTTGAAACTCCGGTGTTTTAACGATATAGCTAAATAGCCGTAAAATAGCGTTTTGGGCATTGTCGCTTTTTGGATCAAAATCGTATTTAAGTATAGATTCCATATCATCTTGTTTAGATGTGCTTACACTAAATAATAAACGATTAGAAAGTTCTTCAATTATTTTTTTATTACTCATAGACGATTCTTTTAATCTTACTTTAGATTGCTTAAAAGCATCTTTTCTATTCATTTTATTACTCCTCTTTTTAAAATCCATTGCTCCCCTATAACAAAGTAAATCTGCAACTTTATTCCGTTGTAAATAGGTTTGTGATGTTAACCACGAGGTTCCCCCATCCCATCCTTTAACATTAGGTTGATCAAAAAGATCCATCCCTTGTTGTTTTAAGAAAAATAGGATATGCTTTGATTTGGCATGTTGTAAATCAAGTTCGTATAATAATTGCATTATAAACACTAACGGGTCTTTAATTTTACTCCCTGCATTTTCTTTTTTGTACTCCTCAGAAAATATTTTATACAGTAGTGGCTTAACTTCAAAATTTACTTTTCTAAAGTAATCCCCATAATATGTTACTAATTCTTCAGCAGGATTATCGTAAATAAACCATTGAAGCATTTTTCTTGTAATAAGATAAGGCATGTTCTTTTGCTCAAAAATTATATCAATTAAATCATCTACTTTAAAGTAACCCGTATTCCCTAAATATGTTATTTTTTTATTGATCTCTATAGGTTTTCGATATTTAGCTTTAGTATCGCCAAAGCTTAAGCCTGCTAATGCAATAGCTCCATTTTTTATATCAGCTTCAGTATAATTACCAATACCTAATGTAAATAGTTCAAGTAACTCTCTACTTAGGTTTTCATTCACCTTTCCTTTCCTGTTATCAATATTATCAAGATACCTAACCATAGCATTACTCTTTATGATACACTTGGTTAGTGTTTTAAAGTTTCCAAAAGCATGTTCTTGTAATATCATGTGATGTTGATACAACCAATAATTCACTTTCACTTTCTGACCCGTAGATACAAAGTGATTATGCCAAAAACAAACCATTTTTTCTCGAAGGGGTAATTTTTCTCTTTTAATTTTATCAATCCACCAAGATTTAAGCTCAATAGTATTTAGAACTTTCCTTCTCAACATTTTCTTTTTTTCAGGTGATGAAGCTTGTCCTATTTGCTTTCTATAGCTTTTAATTGCTTTTACAGTTTTAGGATCATCTTCTAAAAAAGATGGCATTACTTTATCTATTTCAGAATTAAAAGATTTTTTTAAAAACCCATCTAAACCCAATTTTTCAATTTCTGAAGATTCTTTATTTGAAAAACCCAATCGAAGCGACCATAATGTACTTTTATTCATATTAATTATTTATATAACATTACTTAGACTCGTATTTGCAAATATGGTTTAAAGCTCAAGTTTGTATTCAAAAAAATAAAAACAAACGTATTAATGAACATTAACAGTGAAAGAACAACTAAAAGCTTCATTTGGAACTAGCTTTTTTATTCCTGTTTTTTCTGTAAAGTCCTTCCCTTGCTTTTTATATGCAGAAATTCCATGCCAAGGCTCAATACAAACAAATGAAGAGGTACTGTTTCTAGACCAAATGCCCAAATATGGGTAGTTCTCAAACCTAACACTCAAATATGCTTTTTGAGTTGGTTTATGAACAAATGTCACTTCAGAAAAAGGATTAGGATTAAAAATTAATGCGTCTTTATCAAAAATAGTATCAGGTAACGCCAAAGTGCCTGCTTCTTTAAATACCGGATAAGAACGATCTACAATCAACTTATTCTCTTTAATAACTGATCTTGGAGATCGCTTTTTATCAAAAACCAGCTCGTATTCATTTCGTTTTTGACTGGACTCAAAAGGGCAGTTAAATGCAGGATGCCCCCCTATTGAAAAATATAAATCTTCTTCATCTGATGGGTTTTTAACTACATATTCTGTTTTTAACAATGATCCCTTTAGAGAATATTTCACCTGCAATACAAAATCAAACGGGTACATTACTTTTGACTTTTTAGTGGCCCGTTGTTCAAAAACTATACTGGTTTTAGATTTATCTATTACCACAAAGTCGTTATCTCTTGCAAAACCATGTTGTTTCATTTTATAAGTTTCACCTTTATAGATATATTCCTTATCTTTTAAATTGCCAACTATAGGAAACAAAATAGGAGCATGTCTAGGCCAAATTTCGGGATCGGCCTGCCACAAATACTCTAAATTATCTTTTTTAATACTAGCGAGTTCAGCGCCTTTGGTTTTTATAATAACTTTTAATTTATCATTAGCTATAGCATGCATCAGCTTTGCTTCATATACTTGTTTTACAGCTACAGGTTTTATAGCCTGCTCTTTCGATTTAGAACCACATGACATACTAAATAATGCCAAGCTTAGGAAAAAAGTATATTGGATTTTATAAGCCATTATAATCTGTTTTTATTTATCAATTTTAACTTCCACTACTCTATATTAGAGCCGTATCTTGTACGTAAGATGTTACTTAATTTAAAAACTACCTTTTTATATTTTGGTAGATTTGCAACATTAAAATTTTCATCACCATCAGTTTTATGGTCGTAAAGCATGTTAGCTATCGTTTTACCATCCTTAGGGTTAATATATTCAGTATAACTATATCTCGGTGTTTTTATAGTAAAACCATTTCCTTTTTTAATTAAAATATGGTCTTTCCCTTTTAAAGCTGGGTTATCAAGAATGGGTACCAAACTCTTACCATCTAATTGATGTTTTGGAACAGCCAAATTGCAAAGCTCGGCTAATGTTGGATATATATCTACCAATTCAGTTAAAGCGTCAGTCGTTCTATTTTTGTTTTTAGTATTAGGCACACTAATTATTAACGGTACTTGTGCTGCTATGCTATGGTTGGTAAACTTTGCCCATTCTGCATGTTCCTGCAATAAATAACCATGATCTGAGACCAAAACTACTATTGTATTTTTATTCAATTCTAGTTTTTTTAATGTACTCATTATTTTACCAATAAGCGCATCAACATAACTTACAGTAGCATAATAGCCATGTATTAATGTTTTTGCTACACTATCTGTTACTGGTCCCTCCTCAGGAATATATGCATACTGCCTTAATTCTGGCGATGTCCCTATGGCTAATTTAGGAATATCTTTAGCCACATAATTGTTATTCGGTAATTCAATAGAATCTTCAGAATATAAATCCCAGTATTTTTTTGGAGCATTGAATGGTAAATGATTTGAAATAAAACCAGCGGCTAAAAAAAATGGCTGATTAGAGTGTTTTAATCTTTTTAAATCGCTAATAACTTTTTGAGTCATTAAACCATCTATATAAGCAGTATCACTTACTTTAGCTTTTTCGTAAGCTGGTCCAGTACCTGTTTCTTTGTAAATGTTGATGTTTTTGGGTTGTTGATAATCTTTCCATAAAGACTGCCAATAATCGGTTGGTGTTAATCCCTTTTTATTTTCATCAAAAGCATAAGGTCTGTAAATTTCATCCCAATCTCCCTCATGGTCATCTAAATGATGATAAATTTTCCCATTAGAAATGGTAGTATAACCATTACTTTTAAATAATTGTGGTAAAGTAACCGCATGTGGAGTTTCTTTTTCTACAAACGTATTATAATTAAGAAATCTATTTTTAGTAGGCAGCATACCTGTTAGCATACTAGCTCTGGAGGCACCACAAACTGGCACATTACAATAGACATTATTAAACTGAACTCCCGTTTTTGAAAGCGCATCAATATGCGGTGATTGTATTTTTGTAAAACCATAGTTTTCTAATTGTGGTCGTAAATCGTCCATATACAGTAATAGAACATTTGGTTTTGTAGGCCATAACTCCTTCTTATTATTACAGGATAAAGTCAAGTAAAAACAAAAGAACAGAACATATTTTAAAAACAATTTCATGATTATAAAAGACGGCAATATTCTATATAATTTGGTATATTAAACATCAAAATAGGTTCAAAAACTATCAATCTTCAAATTGTTAAAATAAATTACACTAATTTTATTAAGTACTTTTATAAAAGTAGTTGTGTTCCATGAAAAATTTAAAACTAAAAACTAAATTTTATTTATTATTTCTCTTATTGACACCTTCGGTATGTTTAGCCCAAAGCAAAGTAGAATTTGAAGAGTTAGTAGGTGGGAATATTGCTACTCAAAGCATTACATATGCTATAAAACAAGATCGTATTGGTAATATCTGGATTGCCTCGGAAGAAGGCGTTTTAAAACACAACTCTAAAACCTACAAAATTTACAATACCTATAAGGGGCTACCAGAATCTGTTAGCAATAGAGCCATTACAATTTTTATAGACGCTAAGCAACGTGTTTGGGTGGGCATGGAAAAAGGACTTTGTTTATATAATAGTGATGAAGATACTTTTGATTTGATTGGAAGCAATAATAAAATAAACCCCTCGCTTATAGATGCTATTACTGAAGATAATGATGGAAATATCTGGATTGGAGCATTTAATGGGGTATGGAAATATAATTCTGCTGAACCCGCTACGAATACAGTAACCAGAATTATTTCAAACCATTCTGTTCAAGCTCTAGTAGCTCATAATGGCTCACTCATTTTTGGTACAAATAAAGGGGTGTTTTCTTATACTATCTCTACCGACAAATTAGTCGAAATTAATATTCCAACAAGTAATAAAAATATTAGCTGTATTTCGGTTTTTGAAGAATATGCACTTATAGGAACTAAATCTGGAAACATATACAGAACAGATATGAATTTTAGTGAGGTGCTGCCTATTAAGTTTGAAAAAAAACTCAGTACCCCCATAAATGATATTATAAAGGACAACAAAAACAACCTATACATTGCTACTGATGGCAATGGCCTTTTTTATACCGACTTGTCGTTTTCTATATTAGAGCATTATACAGAAGATTCCAATAATTTAAAGTCTATTTCAAGTAATGGGTTATATGACATTGAAATGGGAAAAGAAAATATTCTCTGGATAGCAACTTATGGAGGTGGTATCAATTATTTCAACTCAAATAAATTACCCTTTCAAAAAATTCAACATCAAATAAATAACCCAAATAGTATTGCTACGAATTTCACCAGGTCTATAGCTGAGGATCAAAATGGAAACCTTTGGTTTGGTACTAAGCAAGGGATAAGCATATGGAATACAAAAACCAATACATGGAAACATATTTCTAACTTAACTAAAAACAAAACAAACACCAAAGACATTGTTTTAGCTTTAAGAGAAGATGGAAAAAATATGTGGATAGGTACTTATACCAGTGGCCTTTACAAAATGAATATCAATACGTTAAAAAGTATTCATTACAATACCACTTTTCCCAAAAAGGATATGTTAAGTAAAATTTATTATATCTATAAAGATTCCAAATCTAATATTTGGGTTGGAGGCATTCAAAAAGATTTAAAAGTTATCAGGCCAGATAACACCGTGAGTACTTATCCTATCCAGCCTATTAAATTCATCACAGAATCTCAAACTGGTGAGATATTAATTACTGGAAAAAATGGAGTTTACAGATTACAAGATGAAGAAAGAGAGTTTAATTTAATTCAAGATTTAAAACCAAGTATAAGTACACTTGCCTACTCTACCATTAATGCCTTACACGAAACCAGAGAAGGGCATTTAATTTTGGCAACCAACGGGGAAGGTATCGTTTTTTATAACATCAATACGCATAAGCTTAGCAAATTATCCATTAAATCCGGCATGCCCTCAGATATCATTCAAGGTATCTTAGTTCAAGATGACACCAATTTTTGGGCCAGTACCACAAAAGGATTAGCCCATATAATGATCAAACAACAAGACACCATTATTAATGTGTTTGATAAAAATGATGGGCTTGCAAGTACAGAATATAATTATGGTAGTTTTTCCAAATTAAATAATAACTTAATAGCTTTTGGAGGGCCAGAAGGGATAACCGTTTTTAATCCTAATAATATTAAAGAACAAGATGATAAACCTGTTGTGGTTTTTGATGGGTTTAAACTTTTTAATAAAATAATCTCTCCTGGAGAGAATCCTCTAAAAAAACATATTGATAAAACAAAAAGTATTGTTCTAAATAGCAATGAGAACTCAATAGAAGTAAGTTATACAGGAGTTTTACATAACTCTCCATCTAAAGTGAAGTACTCATGGAAGCTTGACGGCTTTATAGATGAGTGGTCAACTCCTAGTTCTACAAACTTTGCTACATTTACCAATTTAAACCCAGGAAATTATACACTTAGGGTTAAAGCTCTTAATAAATATGGCGACTTTGGAGCAGAACGAAGCTTAAGCATAAACATTTTATCGCCTTGGTGGGCAACTAATAAAGCGTTCTTTCTTTACTTTATATTAGCTTTATTAATTATCTATTTAATAGTATATTTTACTAATGCTATCGCTAAAAAGAAACATGCAGATGAACAAATAGGCTTTTTTAATAATATTACACACGAAATAAAAACACCATTAACCATTTTATTATCCACCTTAGATAGTGCTACCGATGGTAATCCAACCAACAGCGAATCTAAAAAAAGAATTAAAACAACAGTAAAGCGCATTAATTCTCTATTCGAGCAAATGCTTAATTTTCATAAAGTAACCTCGCAAGGTCATGTTGTTCAACATATATCTGAGATTAATCTTCTAAATCATTTTAATAAAATACTAAATAATTTTGAGCCTCTAACAGAAGAGCGAAATATTGAAATTGTTATTAATAATTATTGGGGTGATACACTGTTTCATTACGACATAGAAATACTTGATAAAATAGTTCTCAACCTTATTTCTAATGCCATCAAATATTCTTTAGAAAATGGAAAAATTGTCATCAACTTAAAAAAGACTAGCCAGGGCGAGTTAAAAATAGATATAGAAGATAATGGTTTAGGCATCCCAAAAGACCAGCAAAAATATATACTTAAACGCTATTATAGAGCAAGAAATGTAATTAATAGCCAGAGACCAGGCACAGGCTTAGGTCTTATTATGGTAAAAAAACTTATTGAAAAAACCGGTGGCTCAATTAGTTTTATTAGTGAAGAAAATAAAGGCACCACATTTACGGTATTATTAAAAGATAAAAAAGTTAATTTTCAACAAAATAAAACTTCTAAAAATGAGGTTATTAACCAGCAAATTAATGAAATTGATAATCATTTAGAACTAGAAGAATTTAGCAATAGTAAAATTCTAATTGTTGAAGACAATGATGAACTAAGAGACATTTTGGTTAATACATTAGGCGTATACTTTCAAATATATGAGGCCAAAAACGGGGTTGAAGGTTTAGAAATGGCACACCAAATATTTCCGGACATTATTTTAACCGATTTAATCATGCCAGAAATGGACGGTATGCAAATGGCTCGAAAATTAAAAGACGATATTAACTTAAATCATATCCCAGTATTTATGCTAACCGTACTACAAAGTTCTAAGCAAAAACTAGACAGTATAGAAAGTGGCATTTCTGAATACCTGGAAAAACCTGTTAATCTTAAGTTTTTACTGGCAAAAATGGTTAATACTCTTAAATGGCAACAAAAACTGCGTAAAATTTATATACATGAAAGCGATACAGACAATGCCACCTTATATAGAAATAAACACGATCAAACTTTTTTAGAAAATCTAGAAAATACCATTTTAAAGAACATAGAAAACAATGCTTTTTCTGTACACGACTTATCTAAAAGTGTTGGGATGAGTAGAACCTCTTTATATATGAAACTTAAAAACCTTGTGGATTTATCACCACAAGATTTTATTATACATGCCAAATTAAAACACGCCAAAAATTTACTCATTAAAGGTGAGAACAGTATTAAAGAAATTGCTTATAGCTCAGGATTTTCTAATCCAAAATACTTTAGTACTTCTTTTAAGAAATTTTATGGTATTACTCCAAGTCGTTTTTTAGAAAGTCTTCAAAAAAAATAAAGAAACCAAAAAATACCAATAAAAAAGGAGCTTTTTTTACAGTTTTATTACGCTTAAAACACCTACTAATATTGAAGTTGACGATTATTATACCTTTTGTGATGCTAATTAAAACTCAAAAATAAACTTACAAAGTACATTAGCATAAACTAATTAAAAATATCATGAAGCAAACCAAAATTTTATTAATCTTATTTTTTTTACCCTTATCGTTATTAGCCCAACAAACGATAAAAGGTACTATAACCGACAAGCAGAATGTCCCTTTAGCTGGTGCTTCAATTCTTGAAAAAGGAACTACAAATGGACAGATAACAGATTTTGATGGTGTTTTTTCTATTTCACTTGAAAAAACTCCAGCTACAATTGTAATTAGTTATTTAGGATATATAACCAAAGAACTAAGCATTACAAATCAAAAAGAAATATCGATTGTACTTGAAGAAGATCAACAACAATTAGACGAAGTTGTTGTAATTGGATACGGATCGGTAAACAAAAAAGATCTTACAGGAGCTATTACCTCAATAAAGCCAACAGAAGAAGACGCCGAACAATCCAATGGTATTGAAGATATCATTAGAGGGCGCTCTGCAGGAGTACAAGTAAGTTCTAATGGCTCTGAACCCGGTGCAGCAGTGTCTGTAAAAATTAGAGGGCTTAGTAGCTTAACCGCAAATTCAGAACCTTTATATGTTGTAGATGGTATCATAATGGATTCGGCTACAGAAGATGTAGCAAACCCGATATCTGGTTATGTGCCCCCACAAGGCGGAGGAATCTCTGGTATTAACTCTGCAGATATTGAAAGTATTGAAGTGTTAAAAGATGCCTCAGCTACAGCCATATATGGGTCTAGAGCAGCCAATGGTGTTATTATTGTTACCACTAAAAAAGGAAAAAAAGGCAATGCCAAATTTAATTTTGCAACTTCTATAAGTACCGGAAGTGTTATTAGGAATATTAATGTCTTAGATACTGAAGGCTATGCTAATTATCAAAATGATATGAAAGCTGCCTTAGGGCAGGATATCCCTTATACAATCAATCCCAATGGAGATATCTTTACAACAGGAACTGATCCTGAAAAAATAACCGGAATTAATTGGGCAGAAGACACCTATCGGAACTCAATTATCAAAAAAAACAGACTAACAGTTTCTGGTGGTGGTGATACGGGTAATTATTATCTATCTGGTGGTATGACTAGCAATCAGGGTACATTTCCTAACGCTTTAGCAGAAGCCGTAGATTTTAATTTGAATCTTAATCAAGATTTATCAGACAAAATTAAAATAAGTGTTAAAGTGGGAGCAACATATACTGAGCTTTCCTCATCAAAAGGAACCGATGAAAATGGTGGAGCAAACAATAGTATGGTACGCCAGGTTATACTTGCTGCACCCATAGTAAATTTTTCGGAAAATAATCAGGATGTAGATGACGTAGACGAAACCGTAGACGGACCAAGAGCCTGGACAAGTGATTATGATGACGACTCTAAAGAAATAAGACTATTAGGAGCTCTTAAGATGGATTATAAAATTTCTAAAGCTTTTACTTATCGATTTCGATTTGGAGGGGATTATAGAAAAAAGGATAGAAGTTTTTGGTTTGGAACCGCTTTATTAAAAGGCAGGAATCCAAATGGGTTGGCTGGCCTTGCTACATTAAATAGGTTTAGATATAATGTGGACAACACATTAATGTTTAGGAAATCTTTTAACAGAAACAGTAGAATCAATGCAACTGTAGGGGCTTTAATTGATAAAACCAGCATAAAAAGAACACGTTACTCTGCTGCAGATTTTGCAGATAAATCATTAAGAGCCGATGGCATTTCTTTTGGTGGTACAAATACACCTTTAATTATAGATAGTGAGTTTCCAACTATTGTATCTTTTATCGGGCGCGTTAATTATACCCTGTTCAATAGATATCTATTTACAGGGACTTTTAGAGCAGATGGTAGTAGCAAATTTGCTTCTGGTAATCAATGGGGATATTTTCCTGCTTTATCATTTGCATGGCGAGTTAAAGAGGAGCCCTTTTTAAAAAACAGCGAAACAATATCCGATTTAAAAATTAGGTTAGGTTATGGTGAAGTAGGAAATCAAAATATCCCTCCCTATAGCTATTTAACACCATTTGCTGCAACCGAAGCTGCGCTTTCTGATGCAAGTGGCGGGAATTTAATTGCTGTTGTTCCTCAAAATTTGGCTAATCCAGATTTAAAATGGGAAACCTCTATACAATATAACGGAGGAATAGATTTTGGCCTTTTTAATAATCGATTAACAGGTACAGTAGATGCCTATCATAAAACAAGTTCCGATCTTTTATTAAATGTAGCCCTTGGTCCAACGACCGGTTTCAATTTTATCACTGCCAATCAGGGAGATATAGAAAATAAAGGATTGGAATTTTCTTTAAACGCAGATATTATCAAAAAAAATAACCTCCGTTGGAATGTTTTTGGTAACATGTCATTCAACAAAAATAAAATTACTGATTTAGGAG
The DNA here is from genome assembly GCA_965224845.1 of Wocania sp. Lineage (GTDB taxonomy): Bacteria > Bacteroidota > Bacteroidia > Flavobacteriales > Flavobacteriaceae > Wocania_A. The sequence continues at coordinate 52,424 of CBDDAJ010000006.1, read as the reverse complement.
ATGTTTTACCATCAGAGTTTGGAAACCTGGGTGAACAAACTGCTTTTACAGGAACTCAAGTAGCAGGAGGTACATTTTTTAAACAACCCGCAAACATTTTTATTAAAGGAAGAGAAGCTGGATTATTTTATGGTTTGGAAACAAATGGTATTATAAGAACTGATGAACAACTAACCAATACCGATTCTGGAGACCCTTTAAAATATAAAGGTACAAATATGAGAGTTGGAGACGTTCTTTTTGTCGATCAAAATGGGGATGGAGATATTACTGATGCTGATAAAACCATTATTGGTAATCCTAATCCTGATTTTACTTTTGGTTTTGGTTCGTCATTCGAATACAACAATTTTTCTTTAAGCCTTATGTTTAATGGTGTTTACGGAAATGACATTGCCAATGGTAATATTTTAGAAACAGGCTATGCCAACAATACCACCAGAAATGTTCGATCTGTAGCTTACAATGATGCATTCGACCCAGTAAACCATCCTAACGGCAATTATCCAAGTGTAGGTGTAGGTGGTATCGGTACAAATTACACAACAGAATTCAATGATAGAGCTATAGAAGATGGCAGCTTTTTAAGATTAAGCTACGTCACATTTGCTTACAATATCCCTGTGGATAAAACTAAATTTTTCGATAGTATGAAGGTAACTTTATCTGGACAAAATTTATGGTTATTAACAGATTATACAGGGTTTGACCCGGAAGTAAATAGTTTTGCTTACGATCCTACCCGTAACGGAATCGATTGGGGTTCTTTTCCTAATCAACGAACTTTTTCACTTGGTTTAAATGTTTCATTTTAAAAAATACACAATGAAAAACACAAATAAAATAATAGCATTACTGTTAATAATAACAGCATTTTTTAACAGTTGCGATGAGCAATTAGTCGATGTTCCAGAAAATGCCTTTTCTGAAATTCAAGTATTCTCTACAGAAGAGGGTGTTGAAACAGCCGTAAATGGTATGTATGCCCAATTACAGGGGTATGATTATTATGGTGCCAGAATGCGTTTATTATTATGGCCGCATTCAGGGAAATATCAATCTAAACAAGGAGCAAATGCTGATGCTAATAAGTTAGATGTTACAAATACCAATATAAACCTGGATAAACTGTGGAGAGGTATGTGGCAGACTATCAATCAGATAAATACTGTAATTGTAAATGTAGAAGGTAGTGGATTAGATAATGAAGCAACCAGTCTAGGTCAAGCTCATTTTTTAAGAGCCATAGTATATTTTGATTTGGTTCGGATGTTTGAAGAAGTTCCTATCAGGCTTGCTCCTACTACAAAAGACGATATCCATATCGCTAAAAGTACTAAAGAGCAGCTCTACAATCTTATCATTGAGGATTTTAAAAAAGCAGCTGATTTATTACCAAACAGAGGAGAATACATAGATGGAAGACCTCTTAAGTATGCTGCAAATGCGTATTTAGCCAAAGTATATATTACCCTAGCTGGTAGAAATAATGCAACAACTAATTTTCCCAATTTTAATGCTGTTACTGAATCTGAAATTACTGTGGCAAACATTACGGACTTCTGGGAAGAGGCTAAAACCGAATTAGATTATGTTATTAACAATGGAGGATATAGCTTAGTTACAACATTTGCAGATTTATGGAAACAAGACAGCAGAAATACCTCTGAGTCCATATTTGAACTTCAGTATGGGCATACAGGAGCAGTAAGAACTAATGATATTATGAGAGATGTACTTCCTTCTGGAAGTGAATTCGGACCAGTAGGCGCTAAACTTTTTGGTAGAATAAGACCCAATAAGGAAATGTTTAGCGATCATATCATTCAATACTCCGGCATTGACTATACGGGCAAAGATTTTATTTCAGCAGGAAAAGCAAGCAATATTATAACTTTAGACCCTATAGTAGCAGATCCGAGAATAGATGAAACTTACATTTTTAATTCTTATGTAAAAACCAATAATGGGAAAACAACTAATATATTTCCTAGATTAAACAAAGGAAATAATGCTTATACCCAGCTTAAAAAATACAAAGATCTAACTTATGACGGAACTACAACCATCAATAACCATATCATGCTTCGGTATGCTGATATTTTGCTATTAAGAGCTGAAGTTGAAAATGAAATTAGCGGTCCTGCATCTGCTTATGCATATGTTAATCAAATATTAGCCAGAGCCAGAACAACAAATTCCGGAACTACTACTCAACCAGCTGATTGGGATGCTGCTTCAGTGCCAGATCAAGATACTTTTAGAGAGCGGATCATGAAAGAACGCGAATATGAGTTAAATGGCGAAGGTCATGAATGGTTTGATATGAGACGGCGCGGTTTAGGGCGTTTTCAAGAACAAATAGATCATCATAACGCTGCGGTTGCATTTTATAAATCAACAGGGAACAAAGACTTTATTTTTAGCAATATTGAAACCGAGTTTAAGTTCCCAATACCATTGGCTGAATTATCAGGAAATAATTTAATTAACGAATAGTAGAAATAACGCTATGAAGTCTATTTCATATACATTATTGATAGTTTTTTGTGCCTTAATTTTTTCTTGTGAAAAGGATAAAAAAACTAGAATTAATGACGAAAAACCAGTATACAAAAATGCTTCAGCTTCTGTAAAAGACAGAATAGACGATTTAATGCTGCGCATGTCTATAGAAGATAAAGTATATCAAATGTGTCAGTATGTTGGTTTAGAGCACATGAAGCATGCCGAAAACAATATCACAGCTGCAGATTTAGATAAAAATGACGCCTTGGGTTTTTATCCGGGCATGCTTAGTAAAGATGTAGCAAAACTTGCCACAGAAGGGAAAATTGGATCTTTTCTGCATGTTGTAACTCCAGAAGAAGCAAATGCATTACAAAAGCTAGCACAACAATCGCCATTACAAATACCATTATTAATTGGTATTGATGCCATCCACGGAAACGGATTGGTAAAAGGCTCAACCATTTACCCTTCACCCATTTCTCAGGCAGCTACTTTTGCTGATGATTTGATTGAAGAAGGCAGTCGGCAAACCGCTTTAGAAATGCGAGCTAATGGTATGCATTGGTCGTTCACACCAAACATTGATGTGTTACGTGACCCACGTTGGGGACGCACCGGAGAAACCTTTGGGGAAGACCCATACCTGGTTGGTAATATGGGCGTGGCATCTATTAAAGGGTTACAATCTGATGATTTTACTGGTAATGATCATGTTATTGCCTGTGCAAAACATCTAATTGCCGGTAGCCAATCTGTAAATGGATTAAATGCCTCTCCTACAGATGTATCAAAAAGAACTCTATTTGAAATATTCTTACCGCCATATCGTAGAGCCGTTCAGGAAGCAAACCTGTTTTCTATTATGGCTGCTCATAATGAAGTGGCAGGAATGCCTGGGCATATGGATAAGTTTATGATGAACGATGTAATGAGAGATCGTTGGAATTTTGAAGGATTTTATGTTAGCGATTGGAATGATATATCAAGAATCAATCTCTGGCATCATGTCGCAAAAGACTTTAAACAGTCTATTGCGTTTTCTATTAATGCTGGTATGGATATGAATATGCATGGTCCGGTTTTCGATAAACATTTAATAGCATTAGTTAAAGAAGGAAAAGTTGATGAGGAACGTGTAAACTACGCCTGTAGAAAAATTCTGGAAGCCAAATTTAAATTAGGTCTTTTTGAAAACCCTTTCATAGATGTTGAAAAAGTTAAGGACATTAACTTTTCTGAAGCCCACCAAAAAAATGCATTAGAACAGGCACGTCGTGCTATTGTACTTCAAAAAAACAAAGCAAGCTTTCTGCCTTTAGATAAAAATGGCAATGGTAAAACCATTTTTATTACAGGCCCAAATGCTAATAACCAAACTACTTTAGGAGATTGGGTATCCCCACAACCAGAAGATAATATTATCACTATGGTTGAAGGCATCACTTCTATAGGAGAAGACAATGGATACCGCGTAAATTATTTCGATTCTGGAGATCGCTCTAAAGAAATTACAGATGCTAACATTAATAGAGCAGCATATCATGCGAGTCATTCAGATATTGTTGTTTTAGTTTTGGGAGAAAACTCTTTTCGTCACGATTGGAAACGCAAAACTACAGGAGAAAATATAGATAGAGCAACCTTAAAATTATCAGGCAATCAAATGAAGCTGGCTAATAAAATTCTAGCCACCAACAAACCTGTAATCCTGGTTTATGTTAGCGGTAGCCCTATTGCCGAACCTTGGCTAGAACAACGTGTAAATGCTGTTGTAAACACCTGGGAAAGTGGTGCTTTTGCTGGACTGGCAACAGCCGAAATACTTTTTGGTAAAGTAAATCCTTCGGGAAAACTGCCATTAACTATCCCGCGTAGCGTTGGGCAATTACAAATGGTTTATAATCATAAACCAACAGCTTATATTCATAAATACAATACAGAAAAGAAAACACCATTACATCCTTTTGGGTTTGGATTAAGCTATTCAAAATTTCAACTATCTGCCCCTAAGGTTTCTAAAACAGAATTCGCCGGATTACATGATAAAATTACTGTAACCATACAAGTTAAAAATACAAGCAAAATAGATGGCGAAGAAGTTGTTCAACTATATATAAGAGACAACATGAGTTCATATACGCGACCTGTAAAAGAGCTTAAAGGCTATAAACGAATCTTCGTTAAAGCTGGGGAAACTCAAACTGTAAAAATACCAATTACAGCAGAAAGTTTAGCCATGTACGATAAAGATTTCAACTTTATTGTTGAACCTGGAGAATTTACCGTTATGACTGGAAATTCTTCAGCAGACAAATCACTTAAAAAAACTACTATTTCTGTAAAAGAAATAATCACTTTAGATAAAAGCAACTAAATATGTTTAAAAACACTAAAATATGGTTTTGTTTTTGCCTTACTCATAGTATCCTGTAAAGACACTAATAAAGATCAAGCATTAAATACAGCTATAACTGAAGAAGTACAAAAGCCTAACATCATCTACATTATGGCAGATGATTTAACCACACAAGCTATTAGTGCTTATAACGGTATTTATAAAGACATCGCACCTACCCCAAATATTGATAGGATTGCAAGCGAGGGGATGCTATTTCAGGATGTCCTTTGTACCAATGCCATTTGCGGCCCTAGTAGAGCAGCTATTTTAACGGGAAATTACAGCAATAAAAATGGGTATTATAAAAATGAAAGCGGCGGAAAGTTTGATGACACACAATGGACTTTTCCTCAAGAATTTCAAAAAAATGGATACCAAACGTCTCTATTTGGAAAATGGCATTTAGGAACAGATCCTAAAGGGTTTGATGTGTTTAAATACCATAATTCTGCCGGACAGCAAGGGCACTATTGGAATCCGGTCTACAACATTAATGGCACCGATAAAAAAGTGGAAGGTTACGCAACAAATTTGAGCACAGATTTTGCTATGGAATGGTTACAATCTGAAAGAAAACAAAACCAGCCGTTTTTGATGGTTTTACAATATAAAGCTCCACATAGACCTTGGCAGCCAGATACCAAATATGAAAAACTTTGGGATGACATCGAGTTTCCATATCCTGCTACTTTTAATGATGATTATAAAGGCCGGGAATTAACTGCCGGTGATACAGAAATGACTATGGAATATTTTTCTCGTAGAGACATGAAATATGAAGAACCTCCCGAATTAAAAGGTGTAGAAAAAATAAAATGGGCATTTTATGGTGCTAAACCCAATGAAATTGTGCAACCTGAGGGTATGACCGATGAAGAAGGACGAAAATGGCGCTATCAAACTTATATTAAAGACTACTTGGCTTGCGTTAAATCTGTTGACGATAACATTGGGCGCGTTTTAGATTATTTAGATCAAAATGGCTTAGCAGAACATACAATTATTGTATTAACTTCAGATCAAGGTTTTTATTTAGGAGACCACGGCTTTTTTGATAAACGTTTTATTTACGAAGAATCTATTAGAATGCCTTTTATGGTAAAATATCCTAAAATGGTAAAACCCAAAACGACAAACGAAGACATCATTACAAATATTGATTTTGCGCCTACACTATTAGATATGGCAAATATTAACACCAATCAAAGCATGCAAGGCCGTAGTTTTAAATCTATATTAGAAGGCAATACTCCTAAAGATTGGCAAAAAGGTATGTATTACCATTACTATGAGTTTCCTTACTGGCACCATGTTCAGCCACATTATGGTATAAGAACACAGAAATACACTTTAGCGCATTTTTATTATAATATTGATGTATGGGAATTATACGATTTAGAAAAAGACCCCAATCAAGTTCATAATATTATAAATAACCCAGAGTATTCTAATATTATAGCATCACTTAAAAAAGAACTAAAAGGGTTAATGACAAAATACGAAAACAACAAATCTTTAAAAGATTTTAGAATGATTACAGACACCGACTTTGGGTCAATAATCGACAGAAAAGATGATGAAACATCTGTACAAGATGTTTTAACAAACAAAACCAAGTAGATGAAACCACTATTTTTTACTACACAAATATTAGCTTTTGTTTTTTTAACGGCATGTAATGCTCAAAAAACCAGCAAAGCATCTGCAGCTAATGCAAATCCCCAACAAAAGAACATTCTCTTCATTGCGGTTGATGATTTAAAACCCTTACTATCTAATTATGGTGAAACTCAAATGAAAACACCAAATTTTGATCGTTTAGCTGAAATGGGGGTCACATTTACAAATGCTCATGTACAATATGCGGTATGTGGGCCATCTCGTGCTAGTGTTATGACGGGGGCTAACCCAGATAACACTAAAGTATGGGATTTACATACCGATTTTAGAACATCTTCAAATTTAATGTCTATGCCAGAGTATTTAATTACTCAAGGCTATGAAACCACTGCTGTTGGTAAAATTTACCACAAAGGGTCTTCTGCCCCTGGTCATGATGGAAAAAGTTGGAGTATGCCACATCAATTGCCTAAAAATTATGACCCAAGCTATGGAAATGCTGCTTTTGAGTATTATCAAAACCCAGAAACCAAAAAGCAAATGGAAAAACTTAAAAACGAAGCCATTGCTAAGGGGATTAAAAAAGGGGGGAAACTACGCAGTTATGTATTCAAACGTCTTAAACCATCAACCGAAAGTGCAGATGTTAGCGACACCGCTTATCAAGATGGTTTATATACACAAACGGCGCTTCAACAACTTAACGAATTAGAGAGATCCGGAAAGCCCTGGTTTTTAGGTGTCGGATATCAAAAGCCTCATTTACCTTTTGTAGCACCAAAAAAATATTGGGATTTATATAACAGAGAAGACATAGAATTAGCAAAATTTCAAGAGTTAGCAAAAGGCACACCTAAGTTTGCTTATCACTCATTTGGGGAATTAAGAGCCTTCAGTGATATTGATAGAAATTTAAAAATTGGTGATAAATTACCTGAAGCCAAACAGCGTGAATTAATTCATGGATATATGGCCTGTATATCATATATAGATGCCCAAATTGGCAAACTCTTAGATGAATTAGAAAAGCGAAATATTCTTGATAATACGATCATTGTGCTTTGGGGTGACCATGGTTGGCATCTGGGAGACCATACCGAATGGTGTAAGCATTCAAACTTTGAGCAAGCCACACGCATACCTTTTATGTTCGCAGGTCCAGGTGTTTCAAAAAATAAAAAGTCACAACATCCTGTAAATCTAATTGATTTATTCCCTACAGTTTTTGAGCTGGCAAACGTTAAACAAAGCCCACAAACCGACGGAAAATCATTAGTGCCGCTTTTAGATAATAATAAATCTACAACAGTGAATATGGATTATGCATACCATCAATACAAACGCCAAAAAAAAATGGGATATGCTATAAGAACTGAACGCTATCGCTATACCGAATGGCATGATAATAACTATAGAAGTTATAACACCTATAACAATGATAATATTGCAGGTATAGAGCTATATGATTATGTAAATGATCCTTTAGAAACCAGAAACCTAATAAATGATGATGCTTATAAAGCTATAACAAAACAATTAAAAGCAAAACTTAAAAATCATTTAACTAAATAATAATGAAAAACCTCCTTTATATTTATGCTTTCTGTTTGTTTTTTTCAATACAAGCTCAGGATAAACCTAATATCTTAATTATACATACCGATGATTTGGGGTATCATGATTTAAGTATAACCGGATCTCAATTATATAACACGCCAAATATTGATAACCTAGCGAAAGCGTCTGTAGCCTTTACTAATGCTTATAGCAGCTACCCGCGTTGCACACCATCACGTTATGGCATGCTAACAGGCACCTACCCTGTAAATGAAAACAAAGGATATTTAGGCGGTATTGAAGATTCTAAAAACTTTGTTAAGCAATTCAAAAATGCAGGTTACAGTACATCTTATGTAGGTAAATGGCATTTAGGTAAAGGCGATAGTGCACCAAATAGATTTGGGTTTTCTCATACTTATGCAGCAGGAGAAGCTGGAGGTGTTGGGTCACGCTTTTATCCGTTTAACACACAAAAAAATGGAAAACCTGCAAAATACAATGTCCCCAATGTAAAAGAAGATGGTAAAGAAGGCGATTATATCTCAGATATGATAACTAGTGAAACCATAAAGTTTATTAAAGAAAACCCTAAAAACAAGCCTTTTTTAGCTGTTTTAGCATACTATTCTGTTCATACACCAATTGAAGCAAAACCCGAAGATGAGGCCCGTAATAAAAAACAATTAGGAACTATAGACTTTGGAGACACACCAGAATATATAAAAGAGGGAGAAGGCAGGCGAAAAATGCGTCAAGATGATGCTGGTTATGCTGGAATGGTTGAAAATGTCGATGAAAATGTTGGAAGATTGCTTAAAACTTTAAAAGACTTAGATATAGATAAGAACACCATCATTGTATTTTCATCAGATCACGGTGGGTTGTCCAACGATGGTTATAAAGGTGAACGGCACTTGGCAACCTCAAATTTACCTTTAAAAGCAGGAAAAGGTTGGCTATACGAAGGTGGTATTCGTGTCCCTCTGTTTATTAAATGGGAAAACAAATTAAAACCCAGAACAGATAAAAAATCCATTGTTTTAGGTATGGATGTATTTCCAACACTATTAGATCTTGCTATAAATAAAAAGGTAGATGGTATTGATGGAAAAAGCTATAAACAAGTTTTAAAAGGAAAAGCTTGTTGGAAAAACAGAACCGTTTTTTGGCATTCCAGAAAAGCAAGGCCTCATAGCACAGGAGATATAAAAACATCTGTAGTGCGCTCTGGCAATTATAAATTGATTCATTTTTACGAAAAGAATATCGTTGAACTATACAACCTAAAAAAGGATATTGGGGAATCAAATAATCTTTCAGAAAGAGAGCCTAAAAAAACAGGTGAGTTAATGAAACTGTTAACCGAATGGAAAGCAACATATCTTGTACCTGAAAAAATGAATAAGTTAAAAAACGCTTCTGCAAAAAACAGAAGAAAAACGGATTGAATCTATTCCAAATAAAATCACAAAAAAAAATAATGAAACTTTTTAAACTGTTTTGCTATTGCGTATTAATAATTTCGCTGTTTGGTTGTAAGGCCGCTTTAAACTCTATGGAGAAAAGCAATAATACCGTAAAGAGCATGCAAAACCCCTTATTTGGTGCTACTTTAAATCATTACGAATTAGGCACAAAAAAAGAAGAATTATATTTAAAAGATTTCAAATATTTAACGCCAGCTAATGCTGCAAAACAAAGTAGAATACATCCAAAACCTGGCGTTTGGAAATGGGATCAAATCAATGATTTTATTGATTTTGCTAACAAAAACAACCTCGTTATAAGGTTACACGGACCTATTAGTCCACAAGCATCAAAATGGATAAAAGAAGATTATAGAACCCCAAAAGAATTAGAACGTATACTAACCGAATTTACCACTGCTTTTGCAAAACGATTTAATAAAGAAGCCTCTGTTAAATGGATGGATGTTGTAAACGAAACCATACTTGCTAATGGAAATTGGTTTGGTCCAAAACCAGGCACCGATAAATGGGAAAATCCATGGCTAAATATGGGGCTGGACGAAAATGGATATCCGTTATACATTTTAAAAGCTTTTGAAATAGCTACAAAACACGCTACCAATATTAAACTTGTTTACAACCAAAATGCTGGTATGGAAACACCGCTTTGGGATAAAGTAAAAGCCACTGTTCTATACATACGCTCCAAAGGATACCGCGTAGATGGTATTGGGTGGCAGGCGCATTTGCTTTTAGGTGCAAAACGAAAAGACTTTGTTGATAATATGGATGCCACACTTCAAAAACTCTCCAACCTTATAGATTGGGCACATCAAAACAATTTAGCTTTCCATATAACAGAGCTAGATTATTTAGTTAAAGATCCAGGAAAATTAGATGAAGAAAGACAAATACAAAAACAAATTTATCAAAAGCTGGTTAAGCTATTAATTGAAAAAAGCACACAAGGAGAAGTTACTTTAAACCTATGGGATGTAGGCGTTAGATATAAAAAAGGAACTGGTTATTTTCAATCTGTTTATGATGAAGATTTTAACCCTACTCCTGCTTACCAGGTTATTAAGTCTGTACTACCTAAAAAGTAATTGTTATGAAATCAATTAAAAAGGTAATCTTTTTTATAGCCTTTACCATACTTAATGCTAATATTATTAATAGTCAAAATATAATTACAGGCTTAGATGCCACAGTAAGAGATATTTCTGATGTAAACATAGGATTTAATCGCAGATCAGACAAAGGAACTTGGTGGACAGACAGCTCTTTTAAAGCTCTTATTACGGAAATGAATCCGGATGTGGTAAGGTATCCAGGAGGCACACAAGCCAATTATTGGGATTGGTCTACGGGAAAATTTTTAGACAATACAGACAAAAATTGGAACAACAAAGAGATTCTTAAAATCCCGGAATTTGTTGCAACACTACCTGGTAGAACAAAAATAGTTTATGTAGTAAATATGGCTAGACCCACTCCAGCTACCGGAGTTAGTGTTAATGCTAGCGAAGAAATACTTAAAAGTAATGCTACATTAAACTTGAAAATTGCTAATATGATTGATGCTCTAGATGAGTTTGCTGCCCAAGGAAAAGAACCTTATGCAGTAGAACTGGGAAACGAATTTTATTTTGGAAACGAAGAAAGTGGTATTTTTCATATTAATGAAAGTAGTGGTTCTTTTTATTCTGGATGGGATGATACTAATAATCAACCATATCAATCAGCATCAAAAAAAGACGCTACAGATATAAATGCATTATTTTATTTAAACCAATGCAAAGAAATTGTATCTCAGATAAAAACAGCTTACCCAAATATGAAATTTGCATTAACTACAACTAAAAGTGGTCATGGAAATTCGGCAAGAGAACGTTGGAATAATACCATTTTTGATAATTTAGAAAACAACCTAGACTTTGCTTCGCTTAAGCAAAACATTTATGCTGTTACGCAACATCATTACCTTAATGATAGCTACGGGGTTCAAACACCAATTAGTGATGTTGCTACAGCAAAAGTAGCCATAGCAGAAGGTATTCAGTATCCTATTGATAAGCATGCCGATTACAATATGGTACCCAATGATTTCAAAATTTGGTATACAGAATATGGCGAAGTAAAAGGTATTGCTGAAGAAACCTGGGCAGATGCCATTAGATATGCGGCACTCACATACAGTTGGTTATCAAGAGGCGATAAAGTTAACCAATTAGATTTCCATTATATATCAGATAATACGGTTATTAAAGTAGAATCCCCTATGCGCTTAGCCCCTGTTGGTATTGCTGTTAAACAACTTATGTCTGCTTCTGCAGCCATGACCGAAATGCAGCAAATTAATTTTGATACGAATCCTGTTTCTGTAAATGGAGTACTAACCCTTTATGGCTATAAATTTAAAAATGCAGAAAAAGAAACACTATTGATTTTAAACTTGAGCGAAAATAATATTCAAAACATAAAGTTTGATAATTTATTAACTTATGCGGGTACACCAAACATGACACAATACCACTCTGATTCACCTTGGGTTTTTGGTGTAGCACTAGGAGACTCAAGTATTATTTCTAACAATGATAATGTTACAACAACATTCAACGCCCGTAAATTTTCGATTACAGTTATTGAAGTGCAAAATAAAACTTTAGATGTTGGTGACTTAGCTTTAAACACAATTGCTATATTTCCAAATCCTACAAAAGACCGTTTAACCATTAAAACAAATGCTCAATTAAAAACCATTTCTGTATATAACATCGCTGGAAATAAAGTTTATGCTACTAAATTGGTTCAAAACAACTCCATAAATCTTAGTACATTAACATCTGGTATTTACATGCTAAAAATAGAAACAAGTAGAGGAGTAAAATTTAAAAAACTGATTAAATACTAAAATGAGGGTTATAACATTTTTTATAGGGATAATACTTTCAACTTCTGCTTTTAGTTGCAAAATCAATACGGGCAAATTAGAAAAAAATACTGAATCGACTGATCCTTCTAACCCCTTACCAAATATTCTTATCATTCACGTTGATGATTTGGGTTTTCATGATTTAAGCCTAAACGGAAGCAAAATTTACCAAACACCAAATATTGATACTTTGGCAAAAGAATCGGTAGTATTTAATAAGGCCTATGCTAATTATCCGCGCTGTGTGCCTTCTCGTTATGCCATGATGACCGGTAATTATCCAATTCAGAATGGTAATGTTCCAGATGATGGATTTAAAATGGAAGCCATTCCAAACAATAAAAATTTTGTAAAAAACATCAAAGCTGCGGGATATCAAACGGCTTATTTTGGAAAATGGCATTTAGGAGGCGAAAAAAGCCTAAAAGAATTTGGTTACGATTATAGTTTTGGTGCTGGGCATGCAGGTTCTCCTATTAGTTTTTTATATCCTTTTAATAAAAAGAAAGGCAAAGGAAAGGCTAAAAAATCACCAATTCCTGATGTGGATAAAGTGAGTAAACCTGGAGATTATTTAATGGATGTCATGACCGATAATGTTGTCAAGTACATTAAAAACGCAGATAAAAACAACCCTTTTATGGTCATGTTTTCATTCTACGCTGTACATCAACCATTAGAAGCTAAAGAAAAAGATATAAAACGCAATAAAAATGAAATTAAAAAATTTGATTTTGGTAACCGCCCAGAGTTTATAAACGAAGGAACCGGTAGAACTAAAATGCGTCAAAACCATCCTAAATATGCAGCAATGGTAGAGACTATGGATGAAAACGTTGGAAAGCTAATGCAGCTACTAAAAGAGTTAAACATCCATGACAATACAATCATTATCTTTTCATCAGATCATGGTGGCTTATCTAACGATGGTACTAAAAAGCGGGATTTAGCAACCTCTAACTATCCGCTTCGCGCAGGAAAAGGTTGGCTGTACGACGGCGGCATAAAAGTACCTTTGTTTGTAAAATGGAGCAACAGGTTTCTGCCTAAACAAGACCATAAATCTTTGGTCATGCTAATGGATGTATTTCCTACGCTTTTAGATATCATAACAAATACAGCTTTAGACACAAACGGAAAAAGTTTTTTACCAATTCTCCAAAATAAAGAGCAATGGGCCAATAGAACCCTATTTTGGCATTCCAGTAAAGCGAGGCCAGTAAATACTGGAGACACCAAATCTTCTGCTATTAGAAAAGGAGATTATAAACTCATTAACTGGTATAAAGAAGGAAGAACAGAATTGTATAATATGGCTAAAGACCCTTCAGAAACAACAGATATTTCAGAAAACAACCCAATACTAACAAAACACTTATTAGAAGAGTTAAACGATTGGAAATCTAAATTCTAACAGAACATGAAGCTTATCATTTATATCGCGGCGTTTATATTTTGTTTTAGTAATAATGCGCAAAGTAAAATAGCTGATATTACTCCAGAAGTTGTTGTATATAAAGAAGTAGACACTATAAAACTAAAACTTCATATTTACAAACCTTTAGATTTTCAAACATCTAAAACGTACAATTGTATTGTTTTTTTTCATGGTGGCGGATGGAATGGCGGAAATTATAAAGCATTTAAAAGGCAATGTTCTTATTTAGCATCAAGAGGAATGATTGCTATCTCTGCTGATTATCGCATAAAAAACCAGCACAATACAACGCCTTTTGATGCAGTAAAAGATGCAAAATCTGCCATAAGGTATGTTAGGCAACATGCAAAAGAAATGAATATTAATCCAACTATGATTGCATCTGGCGGTGGTTCTGCAGGAGGACATTTAGCAGCAGCTTGCGGCAATATTGAAGGGTTAGAGGAAATTGGGGAGCATTTAAACATTAGCTCAAAACCAGATGCTTTAGTGCTATTTAACCCCGTTTACGATAATAGTAAAAAGGGGTATGGTTTTAAAAGAATGGGTGACAGATATTTAGAAATTTCTCCTCTACATAACATTACTAAAGGCGCCCCACCAACAATTGTTTTCTTTGGAACAGAAGATAAAACAACACCCATTTCATCTTCTAAAGCATATAAAAAAAGAATGAAAGAAGTTGGAAGCAGGTGTGATCTATTTTTATACAAAGGACAAGAACATGCTTTTTTTAACAGAGGCAAGTATTTTATTGAAACCCTTCGAGAAACAGATATATTTTTAGAATCCTTAGGATTCATTAAAGGTAAACCAACAATATAATGAGACACTTATTATTAATTGCAATTGTACTATGTACATCTTGTAAAGAACAACAAAAAGAATTAAATAAACACCCCAATATAGTTTGGATTGTAACAGAAGATATTAGTCCAACGCTTTCTTTTTATGGAGATTCCATAGCAAAAACACCAAACTTAGATGCCTTAGCAAAAGAAAGTTTGATTTATGATAACGCCTTTGCACCAGTTGGAGTTTGTGCCCCAACACGCTCTTCAATCATAACAGGAATGTATCCAACAAGCATAGGCACTATGCACATGCGAACAGGTCAGGATGTTATGTCCTGGGGTAATCGCAGCTATAAAGATTCTATTGAATTAGGAAGAAACGATATTACAGGAAAACCACTCAGGCAATATGCTGCAGTAATTCCAGAATACATAAAATGTTTCCCGGAATATTTACGTGCGGCAGGGTATTTCTGTACAAATAATGAAAAAACCGACTATCAGTTTGCTGCTCCTGTAACAGCCTGGGATGAAAATAATAACAAGGCACATTGGAGAAATGCTCCAAAAGGGAAACCTTTTTTTTCTGTATTTAATATTGGTACAACGCACGAAAGCCGCCTTTGGAAAAACAATAATTTATCACTAACCGTGAATCCGGATGACGTAAAAGTACCGCCTTACCTACCCGACAATGAAGTAACAAGACATACTATAGCTAGACATTACAGCAATGTAGAATTAATGGATGCCGAAGTTGGAACATTTATAAAACAATTAAAAGAAGAAGGATTGTACGATAACACTATTATCTTCTTTTATAGCGATCATGGTGGACCATTACCAAGACAAAAACGTGAAATTTATGATTCTGGGTTAAAAGTTCCCTTTATGATTAAAGGCATTACTTCAAAAACTGGAAGAACCGACCGAATGATTTCATTTGTCGATTTAGCACCAACCTTACTTAGTTTAGCAAATATTGAACCCCCAAAGCATATGGAAGGCAAAGCATTTTTAGGCAAATATAATACAGAAGCCAGAAATTATATTTTTGGTAGCTCAGACCGTTTTGATGAATATACCGATAGAATAAGAGCTATTAGGAACAAAAAATATTTATATCTAAAAAACTATTATCCAGAATTACCAAAATATAAAGATGTAGGATATAGAAAAAATATTCCTATGATGCCTGTATTCTTAGATCTAAAAGAAGACAACAGGTTAAACGAAACCCAACAAATTTGGTTTAATAGAAAGACAGATGAGGAATTATACGATTGCGAAAAAGACCCTCATAATCTTAACAATCTGGCAAACAGGCCAGAATTCAATACTATTTTATTAGAAATGAGGCGGGTATTAGACCAGCATTTAAAAAATCATTCCGACAAAGGATCCATACCTGAAACGGAATTAATAAATACCATGTGGCCAAACTTTGAACAACCAAAAACTGCAGCAGTTGAATTCAAAATTGTTGATAATAAAGTTCAGCTTTCATCCCAAACCAAAGGCGCTTCTATTGCGTATTATATTTCTAATCATGCCAATGAAAAACTAGATTTTAACAGGACATGGAAATTATACACCTCACCTATCAAAATGGAAAAGGAAAAATTCATTTATACCATGGCTCAACGCATTGGCTTTAAAGAAAGTGATATCAATAAAATAAAACTGTAAATAAAACAGATCGAGATCGATTTTAAATGAAAAGAAAGAGGTTATTTCTTGTTACCTTACTAATCATAGTTGTTAGTTCCTGCAAATCTTTAAAAAAGGAAATTACAAGTAATGATTACCCTTTTTACAAAGAAAACCTTATCCCCTGGTCTATAGTTGGTTTCGATGTAAAAGAACGCGCTCCAATAGAGCGCTTAGAAATGCTTGAGCGCTTAGGTTTTAAACAATATGCATACGGAAACCGCCCAAAGCATATTCCCTTCATGACACAGGAATGGCAATTAGCAAAAAAAAAGGGAATCGAAATAAAAGCTGTATGGTTGTATATTAACCTCAATAGAGACAAACCCAAAGCTCTAAAACCAGAAAGCGAAGTTGTGTTTAAAAACTTAGAAACTGCTGGTCTAAAAACACAAATATGGGTAGGTTTTCAACCTTCATATTTTGATAAACTAACTGAAGAAGAATCTCTAAAGCAAACCATAGAGATGATTTCCTACTTATCAAAACGAGCAGAAAAAGCAGGTTGCAAAATAGCGCTTTATAATCATGGAGGATGGTTTGGTAAACCGGAAAATCAAATAAGAATTATTAAAGCATTAAAGCATCAAGACATTGGTATTATCTACAACTTTCATCACGCTCATGATGCTCTTGATTCTTATTCAAAAAACATAAAAAAACTGCTTCCTTATTTATGGTGTGTAAATCTTAACGGTATGAAAAAGGAAGGCCCCAAAATAATCACCATAGGAAGCGGAATTCTTGAAAAATCTATGATTCAAACCCTTCTAGATTTAAACTATCAAGGTCCTTTTGGCATTTTAGGACATGTAAAAGGTGGTGATCCTGAAATTATTTTAAAGCAGAACATAACTGGTTTACACAAATTATTCCCAAAGCCATAACCATTTATAACAGATTCTATCACTTTTCTAAGGTATTATCAAGGTTTGACGATAAACAAACTGTATAAGACGCTTATCAAACCTTAAAAAAGAAATATTTACAGACTTTTATCAACACACAAAAAACATGTATAAAATGAAGAAATTAATTTTTACCTGCATGGTATTCATAGGAATTATATCTACTGGGGTTTCTCAATCTGAAAAGGCAAAAGAAAAAGTAAACACATGGGTTACTGAATTAAATAACGACATCGTTTCTACTGATAAGTCTTTAGCCTTATCAGATATTCAAATCACTCAAATAAAAGCGATTCAGTTTGAACGCTTAAAAGCGCTAAAAAAAGCTAAAAAAGATAATCTAAATAAAGCCGAAAGAAAAAAAATTAATAAAGAATACTTTCAAAAAATATTTAGAGAGGTGCTTACTAAAAAGCAGATGAAAGCTCGAAAAGCAACCAAGGAAAAGAATAAGAAACAGGTGGATTAAAAGCAGCTTATGAAGCATCTGAAATTTTCTTTAGTAACTCTCTTTACAATAGTATCAACGTATTGTGATGCTCAAATTACACCACAGCAAATGGTAAGTAATATGGGCAGAGGCATTAACGCAGGAAATGTTTTAAGCGCACCTACTGAAGGAAATTGGGCTCCTGCGTTTACAGAAGCATACTTCCAAGATATCGCTTCTGCTGGTTTTAAAACGGTACGTATTCCTATCGATTTTTTTGGAAATAGAACAACCGGTGATACATCATCATACTCTAAAAATGCTAATACTAGTGGTGATTATACAGGCAGTTCATCAGACTATATTGTAAGTAGTTCTTATTTAGACAGAATTGAAGAAGTTATCACATGGGCTTTAAATCAAAATTTAATAGCTATTTTAGATTTTCATGGCTCGAACTTAAAAAGTGAATTCTTATATACTTACAGTCCAAAATCTAAATGGGCAGCATATTATACACATCCTACATCTGCTAAAAGAGCAGCCGATTACGATAAGTTCAAAACGATTTGGACTGCAATAGCCAACCGTTTTAAAAATTATTCCCACAGCTTATTATTTGAGGTAGTTAACGAACCTTATTTTTTTCTTACAGATACAGAAATGGACGCCTTAAATACTGATATTATTAATATCATTCGTAATTCGGGTAACAAAAATGCAGATAGAAATATCATCATTACAGGTGGAAGCAAAAATGCATATGAAGCCCCATTGCAAATTAGCAATACTGTACTTAACAGCGATAGTCAATTAATAGCAACATTTCACTATTACTGGCCCAGAGCATTTACCGCTTCATCCGGAGAAAACAATAACGATTTTGATTGGGGTAATGCTTCAGACAAACTTGAAATTGACACAAACTTTGGAGCTGTTAAAACATGGTCGCAAACCAATAGTATTCCCATTCTTTTAGGGGAATTTGGAGCCGACAACGAAGGAGGCTATAACTATTCATCAAAAACTTATGGTGCGTTTGGAGGGCCAGAAAATGCATCGCGTGTCGCATATCACAGCTATATAGCACAGAAAGCAATTGATTTAGGTTTTGCATTTACTGCCTGGGATGCTGGTGATCGAGCAAATAAAACTATTTATAAAGTAAGTGACAGAACCTGGGTTGAAGATGTTAAAGATGCCCTTTTAGGCACAACTTTAAATACTGACAATCTTAAAAGCAACACTATTAATCTATATCCCAACCCAACATCAAATTATATAAATATTAAAAGCATCAATAATATCAATAAAATTGAACTTATCGATTTAAAGGGAAGCTTAGTTTTTCAACATAAAATTAATAATAATGCCTCAATAAAACTCCCTCTGCTTAAGGGTGGTCTTTACATTCTTAAAACTGTTTTTAAAGATGGAAAGCATTCCAATCATAAACTATTAATTAATCACTAAACATAAAAATTATGAAAAAAATTACCTTTTTACTTTTAACTTGTTTGCCTTTAATTGGCTTTGCTCAAGTTACAAATGGAACATTTGATGCCGATATATCTGGATGGACAAATCAACAAACGCCAGCGTCTCTTGTATGGGATGCCACAGAAGGTTCAGCTAGTGCTGGTTCTATGAAGTTAGTTACAACCTCTGGGGTAACTAATTCTGGGGCAAAATCTACGCCAAATGCAGCACCATCAACAGCTGGAGAATACACTCTTAGCTTTAAAGTTAAAGGAACTGCAGGAGATAAAATACAAGGTACTATGTTTCAATCTAGCAGTGGAGGTTCCCAATCAGGATCCCAATATACTATTGCTGCAACTGGTGTTTGGGAGGATTACAGTGCTACTTTTTCAGGGTTAGATACCGGAAACATGAATGTAAGAATTATTGGTAAAACTGGTGGTGCAACCTATTTTATTGATGATGTTGCTTTTACTTATGTGCCCCCTGCAGGCAATACATTAACGGTTAATGTTGTAGGTGCAGGTAGTGTCGCTTTAACATTAGATAAAACAGGATATGATCCAACCGATGTAGAGACACTCACTGCAAACCCGTCTACACATTGGAGTTTTAGTAGCTGGAGTGGTGATTTAACAGGCTCAACCAACCCAGAGACGCTTACAATGGACGCTAATAAAACCGTTACAGCAACTTTTTCTGTAGCCCCTAGTTTTGATTATGATTTCCTTTTTAATACAAATGGCGAATTAGAAGGTTGGGAAACAGACCCCCAATTAGCTATTGCATCTCATACAGGAGGTCAGGTTACTTTAACCCCAACAACAGATCAATGGGCAAGATTTAGTTTATTTGATTTTCCAATTCCAACAGCTTCTTATAATAAAGTAACAATAACTTTAAAAAATGAATCTACTAACGATGATCAATTAACATTAATCACCATTAATACAGGGCAATCTAATACAACAATCTCTCAGCCAATGACAACTAGTGATGCAGGCTTTAAATCTTATGTATTTGATTTAACTCAATTTGCGAATTGGACTGATGATGTAGAATCAATAAGAGTTAGATTTTCAGATACAGATAACCCAACTATTGGCAGATCTTCTGGTACCGGAAATATTATAATTGATGATATCGTTTTTGAATTTGATTCAAGTTTAAGTGTTACTGATGCCTCTGGTAAAGCATTTAGAATATACCCTAACCCGGCAAATAACAATTTAAATATTAAAAGCCTTGCCCCTATTACTAAGGTTGAATTATTTGATATAACTGGTAAAAAAGTTTTAGAAACCCAAGCACTGGTTAATGATAAACTTAATATTTCATCATTAAAAAGCGGAATGTATTTAATAAAAATTCAAGATTCTAATAAAAGCATAGAAGTAAAAAAACTTATTATTAAATAAAAAACAGCCATATTAAATATCTAAAATAAGTCTTAAAATTAAATTATAAAAGTCTCTTTTATATAGCAATATAAAGAGGCTTTTTTACACTAAAAATAAATAATACCATGAGTACTACTCCAAAAAAGAAAATCAACATTTATTTTATAACTATAGTAATAACACTGGGAGGTCTACTATTTGGTTATGATACCGGGGTAATTAATGGCACCCAGTTTTATTTTTCAAAATACTTTGAGCTCACTGGTGCACTAAAAGGTTTTATTGTAAGTAGTGCCTTGCTGGGCGCACTGGCTGGGGCTGCATTTTCAGGTATTTTAAGCAGGTCTATAGGTAGAAAAAACTCATTAATTATAGCTGCAGTATGTTTTGCGGTTTCTGCATGGGGTTCCGGATTACCTGAAATATTACCGGAATCAATATCACTAATGGTACTTTTTAGAATATTAGGAGGCATTGCTATAGGAATCGCTTCAATGAATGCGCCTATGTATATTGCAGAAATAGCACCTGCAAAAAAAAGAGGTAACCTGGTAACATTTTATCAATTAGCCATTGTTATTGGCTTTTTTGTAGTGTTTTTAGCAACCTATTTTATTGGAAATGGATTGAGCGAAGCTGAAAATGTTTCTACAGGGTGGCGTTATATGTTCTGGTCTGAATTAATTCCTGCTATGCTTTTTTTAGGTTTATTATTCTTAGTTCCTAAAAGCCCAAGGTGGCTGATGATGAATGGTAAAGAGGAAAAAGCCAAAAGTATTTTACAAAGCATTCATGGCAATAATATCGCTGAAAAAGAAATTCAAGATATAAGAGCTTCAATAAAAAATGAGAATACTTCTGAAAAAGTGTCAATATTTTCAAAATCATTATTACCAATCCTTATTATCGGTACCATTTTATCTGTTTTACAACAGTTTACAGGTATTAATGCAGTGCTATACTATGGAGCCGATATTTTTGAACAAGCTTTAGGTTTTGGGCAAGATGATGTTTTATTACAGCAAATATTACTAGCTGCAGTAAATTTAGTATTCACTTTTATAGCAATGTTTACCGTTGATAAACTAGGAAGAAAACCATTACTTATTATTGGTGGGTTTGGAATGCTTATAGGCTTTTTAATAATGGGCTTTACATTATATTTAAGTGATTATTCACAATTGAATTCTGCAGGGCTTCCTACAATTTCATCAACAGAAGGCATTATATCTTTAATAGGTATTTTATTGTTTATTGGATCGTTTGCTATGAGCATGGGGCCTGTGGTATGGGTTATACTCTCAGAAATATTTCCTAATAAAATTAGAAGCATAGCCATGTCTATAGCTGTGGCCGGACAATGGCTAGCGAATTATTTTGTGTCTCAAACATTTCCAATAGTGGTAGAAAGTGAAGCTAATAAACTGCAAGTAGATGGTGGTATTTGGAACAATGCACTACCCTATTTTATATTTTCAGGATTCATTATTTTAATTATTCTGTTTGTATGGAAATTTATTCCTGAAACCAAAGGAAAAACATTGGAGGAAATGGAGCATTTAATAATTAAAAAATAACTATATTCGAGCTAATATTTTTCCTATATTTTGTTTAAAAAAACGGTTTTTTTAGCGCTTCTATTTACTATTATATTTTCTTGCAAAAAAGAAAAATATGAGGCTGTTAAAACCCTGGATATTTCTAAAGAGAAAGCTAAATTTGTTGGATCTGAGAACTGTAGCAAATGTCATGCAAAAGCATTTAAGCAATGGCAAAATTCGCACCATGATCTGGCCATGCAAGAGGCTGATTCATTATCCGTTCTTGGTGATTTTAATAATACTGTTTTTGAAAGCAAAAATATAAGTTTTCGGTTTTTCAAAAAAAAAGGAGACTATTACGTAAATACCGAAGGTGTTGGTGGTAAATATGAAGATTACAAAATAGTATATACGTTTGGTGTAAAGCCTTTACAACAATACCTCATTGAATTTCCTGGCGGTAAGTACCAATGCTTAGTAGCGGCGTGGGATTCTGAAAAAAACAAGTGGTTTGATTTACAACCCAGTTTAAAAATACATCATGAAGAGTGGATGCATTGGACGGGGGGCAGTATGACTTGGAATAACATGTGTGCTGATTGTCATTCTACAAACCTTCATAAAAATTATGATAGCAATTCAGAAACATACAACACCTCCTATAGTATTATAGATGTTAGTTGTGAAGCCTGCCATGGGCCAGCGAGTAATCATGTTGAGTATTACAACCATTTAGAGCTATATAAAAACATAAAGCCTCCAAAACTATATATGGATGGGGCAACAACATCTAAAGACTTAGTCCAGAAATGTGCGCGATGCCATTCAAGAAGAAGTCAACTTACCAAGTTCTTTAATTATGAAGGGCATTTTTTTGACCATTATAAGCCAAGTCTTTTAACACCACCTATTTACGAACAAGACGGGCAAATTAAAGATGAAGACTACGTATACGGTTCCTTTGTTCAAAGTAAAATGTATCATAATGGTGTGTCTTGTACAGACTGTCATAATGCGCATACCTTAAAATTAAAAAAAACAGGAAATCATTTGTGTTTAAGTTGTCATACTCCAGATTACAATGAGCCTGCTCACCATTTTCATAAAAAAAACACTGAAGCCTCTCAATGTATAAATTGCCATATGACAGGCAAAACATATATGGGAAATGATTTTAGAAGGGATCATAGTTTTAGAGTTCCCAGACCAGATCAAACTTTAAAATACGGTACTCCAAATGCTTGTAATGGCTGCCACAAAAATAAAGATGCCAAATGGGCTAGTAATTTTATAATATCTAAATTTGGTAATACTCGCCCCGAGCATTTCTCTGATGATTTACTAGCTGGATATCATGGCGACAAAAGTGCTTTTTATAAGGTGTTTACCAACAATAACTACCCAGAAATTGCAAGAGCTACGGCATTAAATCAATATAGTAATTTTAATATCTCTGAAAACGAAATGTTTTCATTATTAAGGTTTTTAAACGACTCCTTAGCTTTAGTGCGAAACGAAGCTATTACCTTATTTGATAAAAGTCAAAATTTAGATTTCTCAAAGAACATTGAGCCACTGTTAAAGGATTCTTTAAGAATGAATAGAATCTCAGCTGCTAGATATTTTACAACAAAAAACATTAAACCAGAGCATAATACTAATTTTATAAAAGCAAAAAAAGAACTTGAAAATGAATTAAAAATAAATGCAGATTTCCCTTCTGGTCAACATCAAATTGCATTACAGCATCAAGCCAATGGTAATATAGACAAAGCAATTGAAGCCTATTATCAGGCTATTAAAATTGATAATTATTATAATATGTCTAGAATAAATCTGGCATTATTGGAATACAATAAAGGCAATACTGAGGTTGCTAAAAACTTATTTTTAAAAGTTATAGAACAAGAACCCGAATACAGTTACCCATATTATATGCTTGGGCTATTGTATAATGAAATCAATGCCCCTGAAAAATCGCTTTTATACCTTAAACAAGCTTGTGATAAAACGCCATTAATACCTAAAGCCTTTTATAACTACGCTTTAAAGCTTCAAGAAAAATCGTTATATAAAGAATCGGTTCAAGTTATAGATAAAGCCTTAAATGTTTATGCTTACGATGAGGGGTTATTATATGTAAAACTAATTGCCTTATTAAAACTTAACAACAAAGAAAAAGCTAAAACGATTTGCGAAAAATTACTCCAAATCTCCCCTAACAATAGTAGATACAAAGAGATTTTTAGCAGCCTGTAAAAATACCATTATCTTCTCTTTATTTCTTCCTTGCTTCTAACCATTATTTTTCAAAATATTTTTCGTTTAGAACTCTTTAATGTTTCTATCAAGTAATTTCACTAATTTTAGTCATAAATTTTAACCATTAAAAGCAAGAATTGTGAAAAATAGACCTGGTATTTTTAATGATGTTATTGGACCGATTATGAGAGGACCATCTAGTTCTCATACAGCCGCATCGTGGCGTGCAGCAAAAATATGCAGGGATATTTTAAATGAACCGCTTATAAAAGCTGTAATTGATTTTGATAAAGATGGAGCATGGGCTCCAAACTATAGAGATCAAGGCACTACAATTGGTATTGAGGGTGGGTTATTAGAGATAGAAATGTCTGATGACCAAATAAAAAACACAGAACAAATAGCCAAAGAAAAAGGCATATCTATCCTTTATGAAATAAATACTTTTAAAACCAATCACGCTAATACATTTAGAATAGCCTTAGAAGGGGCATATGGCAAACAAACACAAGTAACAGCCATATCGGTTGGAGGCGGGTCTTTTGAAATTCAAGACATAGACGGCTTTAAAGTAAGTATCAATGGGGGGTATTATGAGCTACTTTTAAAAGATGTTACTAAAGATGTTCCTCTAGATAACCTGGCATCAGTATTTACTGAAAGTAAATCTATTTCAGAGTCTTTTAAAAATGATGAACGCTTAATAAACATTAAATTTTCAAAAGAAATAGCAATAGATACTATCGATAAATTAAAAGGCATGATGGCTTTTGGAGAATGGACCATGTTGAAAC
The DNA here is from genome assembly GCA_965224845.1 of Wocania sp. Classification (GTDB taxonomy): domain Bacteria; phylum Bacteroidota; class Bacteroidia; order Flavobacteriales; family Flavobacteriaceae; genus Wocania_A. The sequence continues at coordinate 27,172 of CBDDAJ010000006.1, read as the reverse complement.
CGGTATTACCGATTATTTCGGGTAATGAATCAGAATTACCTTTTACAACAATAGCTTCTCTTTTAGAGTATGCAGCACAAGAAAATCTTGATCTGGGAGCTTTAGGTTTGCTCTATGAAAAAAGTCAGAGTGGATTAGAAGATCAGGAAGTAATTGAAAAGATGAGACATGTTGTTGCAATAATAGAGAATAGCATTAAAACTGGATTAGAGGGCACCAACTATGACGATAGAATTTTACCGCAGCAATCGCATTTAATTGATACGGCTCAAAAGAAAAAGAAAATTCTGGAAAACTCTATTGTAAATAACACCATAGCAAATGTATCAGCTATTATGGAATCAAAAAGTGCTATGGAAGTTGTAGTTGCAAACCCTACAGCCGGCTCTTGCGGTGCCGTAGGTGGTGTTTTAAGGGCCGTAGCTGATGACATAAATGCTTCAAATGATGCATTGATTCAAGCTTATTTTGCTACAGGCATTGTTGGGGTTTATTTTGCTAATGGCCCTGGCTTTTCTGCTGAAGAACATGGCTGCCAAGTAGAATGTGGTGCATCAGCAGGAATGGCTGCAGCTGGAATAGTTCAGTTGTTTGGTGGTTCGGCGAAACAAGCTATTGATGCTGCTTCAATGGCAATACAAAATATGATTGGATTGATTTGTGACCCTATAGCCGATCGTGTGGAAGCCCCCTGTTTAGGAAAAAATGTAAGTGCCGCTGTTAATGCCCTATCATCAGCAACTATGGCTTGTGCCGGATATAATGCCCTTATTCCTTTAAATGAAGTTATTGAAACGGTATCAGCAGTAAGCCTACAAATGCCTACCTGCAATAAATGCACGGGAAAAGGAGGGTTAGCCATTACTAAAACAGCATGTGCAATAAAAGAAAAATTGTTACAAAAAAGCGCCGTAACACCTTTGTGAAATATTTGTTATTCAAAAAAATATAAAAGAGACCTTCTGCAGGGTTTGGGATTTAAACTCCTTTCATTATTTCTCAAACCAATAGACTTTACAATATGTTTGAAAAGAATTGCATATATATCATTAAGAAAATCTGTATAGAACGTATAGAAACATGTCAAATTATTTTTGGTTAGGTTCATCAATACTATAAACAACAATATATTACAACACTTATCGAGGCATATAAAATAATAAAACCAAATTCAAGCCTATATTTTTTAATAAAATTATCCAAACGCTTATAAATCAAATAAACCCGGTAGCCACAAACTCAATTCCGGAAAATAGGTTACTAAAAACAGTGCAATTATCATTACTATAAAAAGCGGTAGTAAGGGTTTTATAACCCTTTCTATTGTCGTATTTGCTATGCCCACTCCAACAAATAATACAGAGCCTACTGGCGGCGTACACAGCCCAATGCTTAAATTCATAACCATGATTATCCCAAATTGAATAGGATCCATACCTAACTCAACAATAATTGGTAAAAAAATAGGCGTAAATATCAATATTGCAGGTGTCATATCCATAAAAATGCCGACAAATAATAATATTAAATTAATGATTAAGAGGATAATAATGGGATTATTACTTACAGTTAATAAAACCGAACTAATACTTTGTGGAATATTTTCGTAAGACATTACCCAAGACATACTCATAGATGCTCCAATTAAAAGCATAACAATGGCCGTTGTACCACAAGAATCCAATAATATTTGCGGTATGTCTTTATACTTTATTTCTTTATAAATAAACCCTAAAATAAGGGTGTACAATACAGCTATTGCTGAGGCTTCAGTAGCTGTAAAAATACCGGCAACAATACCACCAATAACCACTACTAATAGCATTAAGCTAGGAAATGCGCTTACAAATGTTTTTCTAACTGCTTTTAATGTACTTCTTTTACCTACATTATACCCTTTCTTTTTGGCCCAAAAAGAAGCGACAATCATAAGAAACAATCCAGTAATAATACCAGGAATGTATCCAGCTAAAAACAATGCAGCAATAGATACCCCTCCGCTTGCTAATGAATATACAATGAGTACATTACTTGGAGGAATAATTAATCCTGTTGTTGATGATGTAATATTAACTGCAGCTCCAAACTCTTTTGAATACCCTTCCTTTTCCATTTCAGGCCCTAAAATACTGCCCATAGCAGACGCTGATGCCATGGCTGATCCTGCTATAGCACCCATTAACATAGCTGCAATAACATTTATTAAAGCTAATCCTCCTGGAAGTGATCCTACAAGTGTTTTAGCAAAATCTATTAAACGATAAGCAATTCCTCCTTTATTCATAAGCTGTCCGGAAAGGACAAAAAATGGGATTGCTAATAAAGCGAAACTATCTAAGCCTGTTGCCATACGCTGAGACACCGTAGTTAATGCTGGAAGCATAGATATGCTCGTCATCATTGTTAGCAGTGATGAAATAGCAATACTCCACGCTACAGGTACACCTATCAATAATAAACCAATAAAACTTAAAATTAAAACGAAGATTGGTAAATATTCCATTATAACTGCTTGTTTAAAATATCTGAAAGTTTATAATAAATAATTAAAACACCACTCATAGGAATAACCAAATAGACCATTGCTAAAGGTATTTGTAATGCAGGAGAATACTGTCCCAAAGTAAATGTAATATATACTAATCGCACCCCTCCTATTACTAATGCAAAAAAGCAAAACACGATAATAATCCAATTAATGAATATTTTTAGTTTTTTTTGCCCCAATTTGTTTAATCTCGTTGGTAATAAATCTATGGCAACATGCATGCGTCTTCCTGAAATATATGCCGCTCCCAGTACACCAACCCAAATCATAAGATACCTTGCCAACTCATCTGTAAATGAACTCGGTGTTCCTACCACAAACCTTGTAAATACTTGCCATAAAACATTAACTACCATAACAGCCATAATAACAGCTAGAGCAGTACCCAAAATGCGATCTACTTTTTTTCTTAACTCCATAAGTAATTAACTTTCTTGAATCCGTTCAATAAGACTATTAATTTGTTTATCTTTCTTATAAGATTCGTATATAGACTTTACTTTTTCTTTAAAAATGGTCTTATCTGGCCTTACAATTTCTACACCGGCTTTTTTTACAGCTTCCAATGCATCCAATTCTGATTTCTCCCATAATTCTCTTTGATACTTTACAGAAGCATCTACAGCCGATTGTAACCACAATCGTTCTTCTTTAGATAGGTGCTTCCATAAATGCGTACTTATTATTAGCACATCTGGAATGGTAGTATGTTCATTTAAAGAGTAATATTTACAAACCTCGTAATGTCTAGACAAATAAAAAGAAGGCGGGTTATTTTCTGCTCCATCTACTACCCCTTGTTGCAATGCCGTATATAATTCTCCATAAGATATTGGAGTTGGTGAGCCTCCAAGACTAGTTACCATACTCATAGCTGTAACACTTTCCATGACCCTTATCTTTAAGCCTTCCAGGTCTTTGGGTGATTCTACAGGTTTTTCTTTTGTATAAAAGCTTCTACTTCCAGCATCATAATAGCCTAAACCCTTTAACCAATATTTTTGTCCGCCATCCAATAATTCTTTACCAACTTCGCCATCCAATACATGGAATGCATGTGCACGATCTTTAAACAAGAATGGTAATCCTAATACTCTCATATTCGGCGAAAAGTTCTCCATAACTGCTGCAGAAACTTTAGTCATATCTAAACTACCTATCTGTAATAACTCTAAGCATTGTCGTTCTGATCCAAGCTGTTGGTTAGGGTATATCTCTAGTTTTAATTTCCCTTTTGATTCTTTTTCCAGCGCTTTCTTCATAAGCTCCATGGCTTTGTGTACGGGGTGACTCATATCCAATCCGTGAGCTAATTTAATTGTTCTTTGATCCTTTACAGATTCACAAGAATTAAAAGATAATATTGTAAAAAATAAAGTAACTACTAAAAATGTGTATTTCATCTGGCTACCTTTTTTTAGTTAATATGATTTTCATTTTAATTCGTTTCTTATTGATTTTATAATCTTTAAAGCTTGTTTAACATCTTGCTCAAGCTTAACAAAATCTTTATTAGCTAAAATAGCTTTACTAATAAGTTTAGAGCCCATACCTACACAGGTGACACCTGCATCAAACCAGTTTTTTAAGTTTTCTTCTGTTGGAGATACACCTCCAGTTGGCATAATGCTTGTCCAGGGCTGCGGTCCTTTTATTCCTTTTACAAATTGCGGACCATAAATATCTCCCGGAAATAATTTTACAATCTCACAGCCTAAGGCCTCTGCTTGTGCTATTTCTGTTAATGTTCCACATCCCGGAGACCACAATACTTTACGTCTATTACAAGCGATAGCTATATCTTCGCGTAATACTGGTGTAACAACAAAGTTTGCTCCTATAGCCATGTATAATGCTGCTGAAGCAGCGTCTGTTACAGATCCTACCCCCATAATCATACCCGGTAATTCCCTAATAGCATATTTAGTTAGCTCACCAAAAACTTCGTGAGCATAATCACCTCTAGCTGTAAATTCCATGAGCCTAGCGCCACCATCATAACAGGCCTTAAGGACGCTTTTACTCAATTGAATATCGTTGTTAAAAAACAAAGGAACCATCCCCGTTTCTTTCATTACACTTGCTACTTCTAACCTTGAAAATTGTGCCATTTTGTTTCTATATCTTTATTATCGCGCTACTCTTCCTGAAGCATCACCGCCCATTAATTTTTCAACTTCTGCAACAGTAACTAGGTTAGCATCTCCTTTTATAGTATGTTTTAAGCAAGAAGCAGCCACAGCAAAATCTAAGGCATTCTGATCATCTTTAGGGTATTTAAGCAATCCATAAATTAAACCTCCCATAAAGGAATCTCCGCCTCCAACACGGTCAACAATATCTGTAATTTGATATTGATACGATTCATACATCTTTTTGCCATCAAATAAAACGCCGGCCCATGTATTATGTGACGCAGAAATAGAGCCTCTTAAAGTTGTTATTACTTTTTTAGCTTTTGGGAATTTTTTCATCATTTGTTGACATACAGACAAAAAAGCTTCAGCTTTAACATCATGTCCCTGGGTAGTAATATCTAATCCTTCTGGTTTGATATTAAAATGTTTTTCAGCATCTTCTTCATTTCCCAGGATAATATCACAGTAAGATGTTAATTCTGTCATAATCGCTTCACGGTCTCCCCCATAATTCCAGAGCTTAGCACGGTAATTTAAGTCTGTTGAAATGGTAATACCTAATTTACTGGCAACTTTTACCGCTTCTAAACACACATTAGCAGCGCCTTGGGATATCGCAGGAGTGATGCCCGTCCAATGAAACCACTCAACGCCTTCAAAGACCTTATCCCAATCTATCATTCCAGATTCTATTTCTGCAATAGCAGAATGCGCTCTGTCGTAAACCACTTTTGACCCCCTTGATACGGCTCCCGTTTCAAGGAAGTAAATCCCTAAACGATCGCCTCCCCAAATCATTTTATTTACGCCTACACCTCTTTTACGCATTTCCATCATAGCACATTCTCCTATATCGTTTTTTGGTAAACGAGTTACAAAATCTACATCGACACCATAATTTGCTAATGATACAGCCACATTAGATTCGCCACCACCATATATGGCATCGAATGAATTGGCTTGAGAAAATCTTAAAAATCCTTGTGGAGCTAATCTTAACATGATTTCTCCAAATGTAACTACTCTACTCATTCTATTAAATATAACCGTTCTGGTTTGTTATTATTCTTTTTAAATTGTTGTAAATATATAAAAAATACGATTAAAATACAATCGATTGTATTTTGTGTAAATTAATATTTATTGTTAGTACGTGTATTTATTATTTAAAGCTTATGTCACTTAAATTAATAGAGAGTTCAATTCGTTGGTTATCACTAATATCATATGTTTCCATCTTAATCTTTGGGTCTTTTTTATTCCAATCTATCGTAAGCAACCCAAAATGATTATCCATTATTGGTCCTTCAATTCGATTTTTATTTGGTGTAGCAAAATGCCAAGTGGATGAAAGTCCGCTTGAGGTAAAGTCGTAAATTGGATAAAAATTTGTCTCTAACTTAGAAATTTCAGAATAATGTACATCTCCTGTTAAAAATAGAACCCCACTAGCTTTTGTTTTATTTATTAGATCTAGCATGCGTTGTTGCTCATGTGGAAAGTTTGCCCAGGCTTCATAACCGTTACTCTCAATTCCGAATTGGGTTCCGGAACCAATTAACCTAAGGTCTGCTGGTTTCTCAAATTGTTTTTCCAACCATTTCCATTGTTCTTCACCAAGTAAAGTTGAGTCAATACTTGTATGAGGCGCATAATCCTTTCTATAAAACCCAAATCTTCGCTCAGCCTTAAACTCTTCATTGTAAGGCTGAAGTCCGTCTCTAAACGTTCTGCTATCCAATAAGATTATTTGAAGTTTATTTCCTCCTATATTATAATCATAAGAATGATAAATTCCTTTGTGCTTTCTTCTTGATGAAGAGTCTGGCTCTTCAAAAAAATCCAAAAAAAGTTCTTTTGATTGTTCTTTAAGCGAATACTCTTTTCCAGCATCATTCCAACCATAATCATGATCGTCCCATGTCGCTATAATTTTAGTTCTTTTTTTTAAATTTTGAAAACTTGATTTATTTGCTAATCGTTGATATTTAGCTTTTAATGTATCTATGTTTTTGGTGTCTCCATAAATATTATCTCCCAAAAAAATAAATAAATCGGGATTATGTTCAACCACTAAGTTAAAAATAGGAAGCTCATGTTTTTCTGATGCACATGATCCAAATGCTATTGTGGTAGTTTGTTCTGTTTCATTTTGATGGTCTTTGCAAGTAAATATTGTAATAAAGATTAAAAAATAATAGAAAATGTTTCTCGTATAATATATCATAAAATGTGCTTTAATTATTAGTATCTGAATAATGCTATATTAAATTAATTAAGATTTACTTCATGCCTATTTTCAAAGCCATCTTTCTTTATATCCATCAATTTCCTTCTTAAATCCCTCAGCATTTCAGGGTATTTAGAAGCCAGATTTTCTTGTTCATTCTGATCCTTTTTTAAGTGATACAATTGGGGTTCTTTTTGAAAACCTGTTTCAATTATTGGGCCCCAAGGGACTAACTCCGGTCCGTCTAAAGGCTCAATATATTTCCATTCTCCTTCAATATAAGATAATGGACCTCTAAAGCTTTCTTGAACAACTGAACTTCTTCCTTTTATATTATCTCCTAAAAAGACGTCCAATCTATTCTGGCTATCAATAACATCTTCTTCTATTTTTTTAACACCTGCTAAAGCTGCAAAAGAACTTAAAAAATCTACCTGACTCACAAGTGCATTAGAAATAGTCCCTTTTCCTTTTCCGTTTGGCCAACGAATAATTAACGGGATTTTTGTTCCTCCATCGTAAGCACTGTACTTTCCTCCACGTAAGCCTCCTGTTGGCTTATGATTTCCTAACAATTCTCTTGCTTGATCTTGGTAACCATCGTCTATAACTGGGCCATTATCACTGGAAAAAACAATAACCGTATTTTCTAAAAGGTTTTGCTCTTTCAAGGTTTTTACAATTTCATTTACTGTCCAATCTAGCTGTAAAATAACATCTCCTCTAGGTCCTAAACCACTTTTATCTTGAAACATTTTATTGGCAATTCTTGGTACATGAATATCGTGTGTAGAAAGCATTAGGAAAAAGGGTTGATTCTTATTCGAGGTGATAAATTTATTAGATTTATCAACCAATTCCATAGGTATCGTTTCATCATCCCATAAAGCCGATTTTCCACCTGTCATATACCCAATTCTACTAATGCCATTTACAATAGTGTTGTTATGACCTTGAGATGGCTTTACCTTTAACAACTCCGGGTTTTCCTTTCCTGTTGGCCAATTACCAACTTTTTCTATATAATTAACAGTTACAGGGTCATTTGGATCTAAATTAACAATATGATGATTTTCTACAAACACACAAGGAACCCTATCTCCTGTAGCAGGAATTAAATAGGAATAATCAAAACCAATTTCTAAAGGTCCCGGGCTAATTTTTCCATTCCAATTGGGGCCATTTTCATCGCCTAAACCTAAATGCCATTTCCCAACAACACCTGTTTTATAGCCCGCTGTTTTTAAAACTTTTGGCAGTGTTGTTCTTTTGGTGTCAATTAAAAGTGCTTCATCTCCTTTTGCAACTCCTGTTCCCTTTTTACGCCATGCATAATTTCCCGTTAATAAAGAATATCTAGAGGGGGTACAGGTTGCTGCTGTTGCATAGGCATTATTAAACAAAATGCCATCTTTAGCTAAAGCATCTATTGCTGGTGTTTTAATTTCTGCTGCACCATAAGCACTCACATCGCCATAACCTAAATCGTCTGTATAAATTAAAACAATGTTTGGTTTTTTATGTTCTGTTTTAAAGGCTTTGTTTTCTATAGCTTTATTTCTACAGCCTATCACTGTAAAAAACAATAAAAAGTAAATAAAAAAAGAATCATTTTTAAAAGTCATATGTTCTGTTATTAAATTAATCTGTTTTTAATTGGTTATTTTAACTTACTAACTTTAAAATTTTCAACCAGCATATGGTTATTTACGGTTCTAAAACCAAAATAACCACTAGTATAAGGTGTTGAATCATCAATTTTAAAGATTATTTCTCCGTCTCTACTATAACTTATATAATTATGTTTTGTTAAAATTTCAATATGCATTTTTTTGTTGGCAGTAATCATAAATCTTTTATCAGACAAATCGTGTTCTGGCAACAACGGTCTGTCAATATTACCGTTATATCGTCTAAATCTGGTTTTAGTATTGTGATGACCTCCATAACCGACGTAATATAACTTTAAATGATGGTAATTAGGAAAATGACCTTTACGTTGTTGTGATTCTTTAAAAAAATCGTTAAGATTATTTGGATCGTTTGCCATCCAGAAACAGTTCATATCAGAAACCCTATCGTATGGACCATCATTGTCTATAATAGTTATATCATATTCAATTTTAATGTTTCCGTGTAATTTATTTTTAAACCAAACAGTAACGCCTTTTGCATCTATTATTTCCATTTTCCCATTAACAATACTCACTTTTCCTTTAGGTTGTTGTTCTACAACCCAATTAGCATTATTACTTAAAACATTGTTATAAACAATAATACTCGCTTTAGCTATGCAAGAGAAAAAACATAATAGAACACTAAAAATTAATATTTTAAAACTTGAGTTCATTTTTAAAAACTTCGCGGTCATAACATTTAAAGCTCTTTATTATTAATATGATCTATCAAATAGTTCGCTGGAAGATTTATTACTATTACTTGGTAACATCATCTTTTTTAAAAACTTAGTATCGTTTGTTTCTTTACACCAGTCTATTAGTTTTTGTCTAAACTCATCAACATTTTTTAAATGAACTTTAGAATTTATGAGGTTATTCATTTCGTAAGGATCATTTTCTAAATCAAAAAATTGTTCTCTATCTTTTCCCCAGCTGTAAAGAATATATTTATATTTTTTACTTATAAGGCTTCTTCCTATGGTTCCGAAGGCTTGTTTTCCTTCAAACTTTGTTTCTGTAACTACAAAATCACGCTTTAAATTTTGTTGTTTGTTTTTTATAATTGGTTTGATGGATTTTCCCAAAAGTTCAGATGGAATAGCAATATCTGCAAAGTCTAGAATAGTTGGGTATAGATCTAATCCATTAGAAATTAACGATGTGTTTGTCTTTCCTTTAGACACATTTTTAGTTTTATAACTAACTATAAAAGGAACCTTAATACTTTCTTGAAATAAGGCCGTTTTTTGATTCCATCCGTGAGCAGCATTTCCATCTCCGTGATCACTAGTAAAAATAATAAGTGTGTTTTCTCTTAATCCAAAATCATCAATAGCATCAATAATTTTACCAATTTCTTTATCTACTTTTTCAACTAATTGATAGTAGGTATATCTATAATTTCGCCAATCTTCATGGGTATAGTTTTGCGTAGGGTATACTCTTTTATTTGCAGTTTGTTCAATTTCCAGAGCTTCAGGAAAGGTATTACTTCTTTCAAAATTTACGGGTAGTTCGGGGGTTTTATCTAAAGGAACTTGTGGTATATTTCCATAAGGTAATGGTTGATTTCTTGCATATTCGCAAATATTATGAGGATTATCAAAAGAGGCTACTAAAAAGAAAGGTTGTTTTTTATCTTTTCTGGATTTTAAATAATCAATTGATTTTTCTGCAAGAGGAATATCTCCAAATCCAGCAATTTTATCAAAACCTAAACCATTTGGAATTTCGGCTTCGTGTGCGTGCCATTTTCCGCCATAACTACAATCGTAACCCGCTTCTTTTAATTTATTTCCCAGGCTGTTATTTTTTTCGTCTTCACTTATAACATTCTCCCCATGTACATTAGAATTTACACCTAAAACATGTGGAAGCTTTCCAGTAAAAACACTTGATCTTGAGGGTACACATAAAGGAAATGTAACATAAGTATTTGGAAAACGAATTCCTGTTTTTGCCAGCTTATCTAAATTAGGCGTTTTTACATCTAAATTACCTGCTATACTTAATGCTTGCGCTTGATGTTGATCTGTCATTATCAGCACAATATTGGGTCTGTTTTCTATTGATTTATCAATTGTTAAAACAATGTCTTTCTGCTCTTTTTGTTTACAAGAACAAAGAAGAAATAACAATACTATAGAGATTATTTTTTGGTACTCCATTTTTATAATGCTTTTTGCAACCATTTCTGCTCTAATTTCTCCCATTCTTTTAAACTTTTACTAATCCATTTTGGTGTTTTATTCAGTCTGAATTTTAATTGTGCTTCATATAAAGATTCCGGTAAAACTTTAGTGCCTAAGTTTTCTATATAACCAATGTTGGCTTCATCAAACGAAGTCTTTGAACCATGCAAACCAATAATAATTGGATTTACAACAGAAAAACCCCAATACATCCCTTGTCCTGAAAGTTTCCAGAAATCATAACCTGTAACAGGTTCCCCTATTCTTTTATAATTCCAAAGTGTTAAACCTTCTAAATGATGGGGTTCATTTTTATAAAATCCGCCATGAGCTGTCATTTTAGCGCCTTCGTATAAATCGACAAGATTGTTTTTTGGAATATCTGCATGCGAATCCCAGCCTTGTTTTGGTGTTTTTACACGCCAAATTACAGAGCCAGATGTTTTGTGAGACATTGAAGCCCCATGAAATTGACCATAATTAGACGCGTCGTTTATTAAGCCTGTTAGTATTCTTGTAGATTGTGTAACATTGGTTAATTTATGTCCGCTATTGCCCTCAACCAACAACATTAAAATGGAAGATGCATAACTGTTACTTATAGAAACAGCTCCTGTAACATTACTAAATCTACATCTTCTTACCCAGGAATGTGCAACATTTTGCATGGCAATAATTGACCAGGCATTATCATGTAAAAAATCTTTATGGTGTACAAATTTGTCTTTAAAGTTCGCTTTAAAAAAGAGGTCTTCAACACCAACATTTTCTAATGGATAAAATGGCTTTGCCTCCCAGTTATGATTCTTTTTTATTAAATTTATTAAAGGATCTTTTAATCTAATTTTATTCCCAGAAATACTTTCTATTTCATGATTCTCAATAAAAGTAACACCTTTTTGCTTAAGCTTTTCCCAATGTGGCCTTGGTACTTTTCCATTAAGTGAAGTTAAAACCGCATCAACATTATAAGGCATCTCAAGTGTAATATATTTTGCATTTAAAAATATGCTGGGGTTATCAACTTCAATTATAAAATCACCTGCCTTAGTGTTTTTTATTATACTTGCTCGCCTGGTATTTTCTTTTTTTGAAGTAAACTTAAACATATAACTCACTTTCCATTCGGGCTCATCTGGTGTTCTTTGTAACATATGATTTTTCATATTAATCACTGTTCTGTTTTTACCCAAACTACTTCCTTTTAAAATAATATTAGAAGAAACAATCTCAATAGGGTTTGTTTTTTTAGGCTTTACATTCACTAAAAACTCCCCAGGCGGAAACAATACAATGCCTCCTTTATTTTTTTCGGCAGCATATATTGTTCTTTGAATGGCCTCTTGATCTGAAATTGTATCGTTAGGAATCGCTCCAAAATCCAACACATTAAAAATTTCTAAATGCTTATGCCTTTTAGGGATGCCTTGTGCTCCAAGTTTATAACCTGCATAGGAATAATCAAAAAGCATAGGGATTTCTGGATTATAAATTTCACCTGTAAATTTTTTCCAGATAAAAGCTTCCTGTGCTTTTGCATTATAAATGTTACTTATTATTACTATAAAGCAACAAATAAAAATAGATGTGTTTTTATCAATCATACTTTATTAAGAAATAGAGCGTCCTATTTACTCTTTATTTTTATTATCTATCAGTGCCTTGTATTAACAAATCTAATCATTCCCCAATTTCACGAAGTCCCTGAGAAGAAGCCCTTGAAACCGAAATATAACAGATTGAAGGGTTTACTTTTGAATGAAGGACCTTAAATTTTAATTTATCTGTAATAATTTCATAAGGTAAATTAATGATTTTACAGGCTTCAATAGACTTTTAAATACCATGTTACTATTTACAAGCTGCTTTTATTTTTTATGCATCTGAAACTTTCTCGGAAACCCGTTAATACAGCTTAACGTAATAATTGTTGTATTTTCTGAACGATCAACTGCTTTAATAAAATCGCTAACAGAAGTGCTCCAATTACCTTTTAAAGTAATTTTTAATTCAACTGGGGCGCTGTACTTTTCTAGCTTATTTCTCTCATTTTTAGGGAAATTTAAATCTGGTTGTACAGCACTTATAGTTAACGAATTTATTGTGTTATGATTAATTATTATTAAGGCTGGTGCAGAAACTTCCTTAATAAAATCAACCTCCAAATCTTCGTTTGCTTCAAAAATCGAATATCCTGTAGTACTAGTGTTTTTATCGCACACAATATGAGCAATATTATCTGCTCTTTTAACTTCTATTGTTTTATCTTTTCGTATTTTATTTCCAAAGTTGTTTTGATCTTCAGTACTTAAAAACGGGTAGATAACATATTGATAGGATTCATTTTTTGGTGCTAAACCGTGATTTATCCATGCTGATGCAAAATTCCCCTGGGTATCTTTAACACCTTTTGCTGCCAAACTTATTTTTCCTGTATTTACTGAGTATTTATTATGATACGATTTTTGTGTTTCTTTTTTTAAAGAAATGGCATGATCGGATAAAATATGATATCCATTTCCATAAGGATCAACTAACCAATTTTTTCCTTCGTTGCTTCCTGGTATTGTATTAGAATAAGGAAATTTTATAATAGTATTTGACGAGGTATAAATAGGATCTTTTTTGTTTATTAAAAAGGTTTGAAACAAATTGGTTTGTGTTGGATTTTTACCATCAACACTTGAGATACCCGTTCCTATACAAACCATTTTATCTTTAAAAGAAAAAACAGATTTTTTTGCTTTAAGCTTACCCGGAAAACCAATTTTACTACTTGGACCATCAGCATTAGAGCCTTTTTCTTCATTTAAAATCATTCCAAAAACCCCATTTCCATCTAACTCCGTTGCTCCTGCAAAGGTCTCTTGAGATTTAAACATTATTAAAGGGCTGTCTGCCTCTAATTCTTCCAATGGTAAATAAATAACTGTTGCTCCCGGAAAACGATTCCAATCCCATCCTTCTTGTTTAAAACCACTTTCCAATTCGCCTTTACTATTTAGTAACTGAATGGTGCCGTTTGCAGGATATCTACCATATCTATTATCAGTAACATAAATCTCGGAAGCCCAAACATATTTACTATAACCTTTAATAATTGCTGCCCATTGATCATTTCTGTGTATTGCCGTTGCTGCATAAGGCAGGGTGTAATATCCTCTTAAAACTTCTTTATTGATCCCGTTTAATTTTGTAAATAACGTTGTATTAACCATATCGTTATTCCCCCACAATCTTAAATAAGCAGCTGCCACATCTTTATCGATAACCTCTTTTCCATTGGGATTACCTGCATTAGCCATTAAAAGGTATTGCTGCTTCAATCTTGAAATATCACCACTAAAAGGATGACGACCAGCATTACCAAAGCCCCAATCGTACATCTGGCTGTAAAGTCTTGTTGTTAAAAATGCATTTTTAAAATTTTTATGCCCTTCTGTTTTAATTCTAAACCTTGTTCTGGCTAAAATATTAATCACTTTTGGTACATTATTAAAAGCTCCAATACCATAAGCCGGATAATGTCCGGAATGGTGCCACGATGTGCCATCGACTTTAAAACCCCATTCTTCATTTTGTTGTGCTAAAATAACTGACATATAGTTTGAATATGCCCTTAATAAAGCGGCCTGTTTTTCTTGTGTTTCAGATAAGAAAATAAGCAGTAAATGATAATAAGATTGTGTGTTTAAATAATCAATATTTACATGAAAGTCTTTTTCATCTTCCAAGATCATGCCCAAATTGAATAACCAATGTAAGCTATCGGCAACTTCATTTAAAAGCCTTTCTTCATATAAAAGGCCTCGCATTATATAAAAAGCTGTGGCAATATCTCTTACTCCATAACCAATATGGTGCCTTGTTCCTCCGCTTGAACCCGCTTGCCAGCCCTGGTCTAAAAAATATTTCGTTGCACTAATAAACATAGCCTTCATTTGCTCTTTATCGTTACCACTCGCTCTATCATAATAAACAGCTATTTTTTTTAATACTTTGCCAAAATCCTTAATATCATTATGCGTATTAGCGCCTTGTAGTTTTTTATTGTAGTACGATTGCTTTCTTGAAAAGGTTAGTGGTGGTCCAGTTACTGTCTTACCTCTATTTTCGAGGTTTAATTTAGCATAAGTTTCTTTTATAGAGCTTATATACAACTTATACTTTTTTGCAATTCTTAAATCATCATCAATTCGCTTTTCAAACTTTTTTAAATCTACTCTTATTGCTACAGAAATCGGTTTAACTTCTAAGTTCTTAACATTATTATAAAAGCTAATTAAAGGCATCCAATGATCATCTGCATGACCTTGTCCTTTCTTTATAAAAGGGACTATTTGATCTGGGTATTGATGCCTGTCGTCTTGGTATTGTGAGAATATAATATCATCAAAAAACAAACTCCCTTTTTTAGATTTGGTTATCACTTCAAAATATTCGTAATCGATTGCAGCACCTTGTTTTGGAGGGGTTCCTTTCATCTCATAAAAGGGAACCCAAATTGTTCGCCATCCTTTAAAATTAAGAGGTATATCAAACCAAACTTCTTTTTTATCTCCCTTTTTAAAGGCAACGGTAATGGTCTCGTTTTGAGGAAATTCATTATACATTGCCATTTGTAATGTTGGGCTTGATTTAAAGAAATCGCCATAAGCTAAAGGGCTCTCTTCTTTTGTAAGCCGTTTAAAATTAGAGGTTCCAAAAGAAGCTTCACCATCCCAACTCCAGTGTAATGATTTTTTTCCGAATTGAAAGTGTTCACTGCTTACTGACAAACGGCTATTTTTAGCCTCATAAAATTTTAAAACAGTCTCTTTTTCGAAAGATTCTACGGCTGGTTTATTTTGCTCTTGAGAATAAATACAATGAGATAACAATAAAAGTATGCCTGCTATCTTGTTTGAAAAATGAAAAATCTTCATATGACTTAATTTATGGTTGCTACTTTTAATAGCAGCTTATTTAGTTATTAAACACTATTGGGGTTCCTGCATTTAATTTAGAACCTTGAATTATCCAATCTTGAAACCAAACACTTTTTTGATTTTTAGTTGATGTCTCATTTTCAAAGTCGCTAACTAAAGCTATATTTCCCGCAAGCTTAGTAGCAGGAACATTGTTTTTTGATATGCGCCCTAAAACAGTGCCGCTTTCCACATCTAAAAGAGCAACATCGATGGTGTATTTCCCTTTTATATAATCAAACGACACGATTAAATCCAACCCTCTATCTAAAACATTTATTATATTATAATTATTTTGGTTAAGTCCTGGTTCACCAATAAACAAGGTTCCATTGGTACAAACACCTATATTTATACTGCTTTTACTAAATGGCTTTTCTTTAGATTTCTTAGTGTTAGAAAACCTTTTAAAACCTATACTAAAACCACCCCAGTTTTTATTAGAACTCGAAATCGTTTTATTATAAAACCCCAGGCGAACCTTCATTTCTAAACTACCAATGTCTTTGGGAAGTTCCCTACTTAACAAAAATACATTTCTATTTTTATCACTAACCAAGCATTCTATTTTGCCTCCTATGACCTGCCAATCATTTATAGAGTTTAAATAATACTCAGGAGATTTTTTTATGTTCTTATTAATACTGCCAAAATCACTTCTAAAATAAATAACACCTTCTCTATTCTGCTCACAATTAACCAAAAACAAGAATAGAACAGAACACAAAAAATTTATTAAGCAAATATGATGTAGCTTTTTAAATGTCATTTTATCCTTTTTCACTTTTAAGCTCTAAATAAAAATCTAACCATGGATCCTTTTTCTCTTTTAATTTTTCAAGCAGTTCTTTGTGTAAAACATCTTCTACTTCAAGTTGCTTACTTATCAAATTCTCCTTTTGGTATGGATCATTTTCGTTGTCATATAAAAACTTACGCATTACGCCTTTTTTATCAATTGTAATTACATAAGTATATTTATGCGTTTTTATTCCCCTATGCCCAGATTGCGGTTGTCCTTCATTAATAAAATAATAAAGTGCAGCGCTTGGTTTGTTGCCTTCATCTTTTAAAATGATTTGCGATAAGTCATTTCCATCTAAATCTCCAGGCATACCTTTTGTAGCTCCTGACATATTTAAAAGTGTAGGCATAATATCTGTTACACTAACTATTAATTTGCTTTTTTGATTTGCTTTTATCTTTTTGGGCCACTTAATAATAAAAGGAACATTTATGGCTTCATCAAACCAAACGTTTTTGGACATTAGTCCATGACTTCCCATCATTTCACCATGGTCTGAGGTAAATACAACTATGGTGTTTTCTTCCAACCCAGATGTTTTCAAGGCTTCTAACACGCGACCTATTTGCTCGTCCACACCGGTAATCATAGCAAAATGATTTCTTACATGCTGCTTTGCTAAATGGGTTCGCTTTCTTGTGGCTCCGGTATGGAAAGTTAAATCTTCCGCATTGGTTTCTAAATCTACATTTTCTCTTATCAATAACGCTTCTAACGGCTTATCTTTATAATGTTTCAAGTATTGTTCCGGTACATATTGATATGGAGGATGCGGAGGGTTTACAGACCAAAACAAAGCGAATGGTTTATCATCATTTCGTATCTTTTTTGATGAATTCTCAATATAATCTATAATAACATCTGCTTCGTGTTTTGGCGACCATTCGTTTATATAAGTCACCTCTTCTTTCTTAGCATCATTTATCCAATAATGTGGATTATTGTGTTCATCAAACGTTCCGTAGGAGTACCAAAAATTAAAACCATGCCTTTGGGTTTTTGGCGTGTAGGCATCCCATAAAATGGTATCTTTTCCTTTTATAGGTTTTGGTGATGTTAAATGTAACTTACCAACATAACCTGCATCATATCCATTTTCAACTAATACATCAGAAATACTAACATCATCTTTTTGCCATGAATTATTGTATTTGTAACGTTGCGAATTACTATTACTTAGTATGGAATTATTATAAGGCAACTTCCCAGTCATTAACATGCCTCGGTATGGACTACATAACGGATAATTACTAATAGCATTAGATATAAGCATCCCTTCTTTAGCCAGCTTGTCTATATTTGGTGTATGAACAGGGTCTTGATTGTTAATACCTATTGCAGAATTTCTTAACTGATCTGGAAAAATAAACAAAATATTAGGCGTCGCTTGCTCATTCTTCTTTTTGGCTTCTATCTTAAATAAATTAGCACAAACAATTAATAATATTAAACTAAAACCAATTACAATATGTTTAACCCGAAACTTCATAAAAACTAACTAGACTTCTCCTGAATTTTTTTTAACCTAGATAACGCTTCAATATAATAGTAATCTGCATAAATTAAAGCCACATCTATTTCATGTCCTAAGGATTTTGCTCCGGTTGAATGCAATAAAAATGAATCGGCTTTACCAACCGCTGAATAATTTTCTGAACCTAAAGATTTCAAAATCTTTAAAGCCGCATTGTAGTAACGCTCTTGATCTTCTTTCTTTTCAACTAAACCACTTAAATCGAGTAATGCTGACGCTACTATAGCAGCCGCCGATGCATCTTTTTCTTCTTTTGGATTATTTTGAACATCAAAATCCCAACAAGGCACCATATCTTCTGGTAGTAACGACAAATATTTATCTGTTATCTTTTGTGCGAAATCTAAAAACTTTTTATCGCCTGTTTCTTTATATACCATGGTGTATCCATAAACCCCCCATGCCTGTCCACGAGACCATCTACTATCATCTGCATAACCTTGTTTTGTATGTTTATGTAATACTTTGCCACTTATTGAATCGTATTCTAAAACATGCCATGAGGTATAATCGTCTCTAAAATGATTTTTCATTGTGGTTTCGGCATGCTTAACTGCTATATTGTAAAGCTTAGAATCTCCACCGTGTTTAGCAGCCCAAAACAGTAATTCTAAATTTAACATATTATCAATAATCGTAATGTGTTGCTTCCAGCGTGGATGCATTTTATTAGACCATGATTTTATTGTTCCTACATTGGGGTTAAATCGTGTTGCTAATGAATTAGCAGACGCAAGTAAAATATCCTTATATTCTTTTTTACCTCCTATTTCATACCCATTCCCATAGGCAGGAAACATCATAAAACCAATATCGTGATGCTCTGTAATATTTTTAAAGGCTTCAAAAACTTCGGTACGCTTCACGGCTTCGTCTTTCCATTTTTTGTTTCCTGTTACATCATAAGCATACCATAAAACACCTGGGTAAAAACCAGAGGTCCATATAAGCTTATGATTGCCCACTTGTTTCCATTCGGTAGAATCGGTATCTATTAAACGAGGGTGTTTAGTAAGATCGGTTAATTTAGGTACTGCTATTTCTAATTGATTTTCGCAATCAGAAATTTGTTTATCCAAATTAATTTGTGGAACATTTTTTAAAGATTCTACTTTAGCAATTTCAGATTTCTTAGAATCTTCTTTACAACTCACAATGCTTAATAAAATGCATACTAAAATTAAGTTTTTAAGATTAAAGACGTTTTTATTTAAAGAATTTAAGGTTACAAATTTCATTCTGACTGTTTGTGTTTTAATTTACGATTACTAGCTTAATATCTATGTTCAAATATAATGAGTTAACACCTCAAGTTAAGAGGTATTAGAGTTCGTTAAGAGGGTAGATAATGACCATTTTAATGATACACCCATGCTTATAATAAAAATACCGATTGTTATTACAGCCTATTTATTTTTTGAGAAAACCTCTTTTATATTATTATGGCTGTTGTACATATATACCTTTTGGGAGTTTTAATTTCTGATTAATAATTGTTACGCTTAACTTTGTAAAGTGCAAAAGTGAATGCATAGTCTCTGTCTTGATAAAATATTCCCGATTTAAACCCTCCTACCTTATCTAAATCACTGCTAACAACACCTTTAATACCTCTTTATTAAACCTTCATTATTAAAACCTATTCCAGTTTTTATTTACGATAAAGTTTCAAACAATGGTATACTTAAATTAATCCCTACCCCTCATACTAAAAAGTATGAAGGGTTAGGGTAAAAAAAACAACTAATTCAAAAAGATCTATTATAATGTATCACTATAGTAACGGGCTAACTAATATCCTTGGTTTTGAATTAAATTTGGATTCTTATCAATTTCAGCCTGTGGTATAGGCATCAAATAGTGATGCGGTAAAAACACTTGTTTTGGTCTATTAGTAATGGGGAAGTATTCATATGTAAATGCTCCGCCTCCAGCTTCATGAACATTAACTCCTGTGAAAACTTTATCATTTAAAACTTCTTCTGCTTTTTTCCATCTAATCAAGTCGAACCATCTATGGTTCTCAAAAGTCAATTCCACTCTTCTTTCCTGTATAATACGTTCTCGCATAGCTTCTTTAGACAGCCCCGCTGGAAGATCTGGTAATCCAGCTCTAGTTCTAATTCTATTTAACGCATCATAAACAGAGGCATCTGGTCCTACTGCTTCGTTTTGAGCTTCTGCAAAATTTAATAAAATTTCTCCTAATCTAAATTCTTTCCAACTAGTATCGCTTTCCCCTAAATTAGGTCCACTAGGTTTAGACTCATCAATAAACTTTTTAATATAATACCCCGTAATAGTATGCAAACCTGTTAGTGCTGTACGATCTGCTCCGTTTGGAAATGAAGTATCTACAGGTCTACCCTTTAACATAGCACCATTGTGAATTACTGTTGCATAAAAACGTTTATCTCTACCAACATAAGGATTATCAGGATCATACCCAGAAGCTGGATCTGTTATAGGCAATCCGGTAGCAGCCATCTCAAAAGCATCAACAAGTTCTTGAGTGGGATCAGTTTGAGAGCTCCAAACCGTTCTATAACTGAAGGGTAAATTTAATGCATCAAAGTTGTGAGTTTTAAAAGGGACAACATTTAAAATCTCAAAAATAACTTCAGGATCACCTCCATCTGACTGAAACAATTCATCAAGATTTGCACTTAATACAAACCCACTTGGGCTATTTATTACGCTATTGGCAGAAGCTGCGGCTTTAGCCCAATTCTCTGCAAATAAATTCATTCGACTGCTTAACGACCAAACCGTTTCTCTATTAATCCTACCTATTTCCGAGGAAACCATATCTTGTTTTAATGGTATGTTAGCTGCTATATCATCTAACTCTTCATCTATAAACTTATAAACATCGGCACGTGGTGTTTGAGAAACTAGCAAATCATCTTCTAGAGTTTGAGCCACTTTTATTAATGGTACATCGCCATAGCGTCTAGTTAAATCAAAATATAACCAGGCTCTAATATATCTAGCCTCTGAAGATATGCGCGTTTTATAATCGTCATCTAATGAAGAGGGCTCTAAAGAAGCAATAATGTTATTTGCTCTGCGTATACCTTCATATAAATGAGCCCAATTATCTAACCCATTATCATCACCATTCGTAGGACTCATCAATCCCGGAGCTATTATTCTATTTGCTCTAATCCATCCACTCTTAGCTCTAGATTCATCAGTAATTGAACCTAATACATAACGCCAACCGTAACCTCGAGAAACATCTCCAAATCCTTGGGGCAAATAAGAGTAAGTTTTGTATAAATAGGCTTCAAGAAGTGCTTGGTCTTCAAAAACTGCATTCCCAGCTATTTTATCTAGAGGTTCTTTTTCAAGAAACTCTTTATCGCAACTCAATGTCGTACTAATTATTATTAATAAAATTAAATATTTTTTCATAATTTTTTCTTTTTTAAAATTTAACATTTATACCAAACAGAATGCTTTTGGTTTGTGGATAGAAAGAAGCTCTATTCCCTTCTGCTAATGTTCCATTACCTGTTCTGGTTCTACTTGCTGCTCCTTCCGGGTCTCTACCATCAATTTTACTAAAAGTTAGCAAATTTGAACCTGAAGCATAAATTCTTAAACCTGTAATGCCTACTCCTAACTTGTTAATTACATCTTGAGATAAAGAGTATGCCAGTTCAACATTTTTTAATCTTAAATACGATGCATCTTTCAACCAAAATGATGATTCCGGGTTATGATTATTACTATTAGCTCCAATAGACAACCTTGGGTAGGCAGCTCCTGTATTTGTTGGCGACCATGAATCGACTAAAACACGTTCTGAATTTGAATCTAATTCAAAAGGTATAGGTGAAATTTTTCTTTGAAAACCTGAGGCCCCCTGGAAGAATACATTTAAATCAAAACCTTTATAACTTGCTCCAAAATTGAACCCGTATACAAATTCTGGAATAACACTTTTTCCTATATGAGTTCTATCGTCTCCGTTTATAACCCCATCATCATTTAAATCTCTATATTTTATATCTCCCGGTTGTAACGACGCGTTTGAATTTCCATCTTGATCTGCCCAAGCATCAACTTCTGATTGCGTTTGAAATAAACCTTCGGCAACATATCCGAACACCTGATAAAGTGGCTTACCTGTTCTCTTAATTTCATCATTAACACCTGCAGGCTCTCTAATTTCTATAACTTTACTTTTGGAATATGTTCCATTAAAACTTAGACTATAGCTAAAATCATCACCTATATTATTTTTATGTCCAATTAAAAATTCAAAACCTTTATTATCTACTATACCAAAATTTTCATCAGGTAAAGTAGAACCAAAAGTATCGGGTGTAGCAGCTTCATTTGGTAATAATATATCTTCTGTTGTCTTCATAAAATAATCAAATTCCCCAAAGAACTTTCCTTTAGCCAATCTGAATTCGAATCCTAAGTTGGTTGTCGTAGCGGTTTCCCATGTAATATTTGGATTTGCCGGACTAGAATCATTAATTCCTGATTGAAAACTTCCTCCTACAACATATCCTCCATTAAATTCAAATGCAGACAAGAATTGATATTGAGCCACTCTATCATTACCTACTTGCCCCCAGGACCCTCTTAGTTTCAAATTATCTATAAAACTCAAACTTTCCATAAAACGTTCATTGGAAATGACCCATCCGGCAGAAAATGCTGGAAAGAACCCCCATCGTTTATTACTTGGAAAGTTAAAAGACCCATCATAGCGCGCGTTAACCTGAAATAAATATTTATCTGCAAAATTATAATTAACCCTTCCTACGTAACCTCTTCTGGATGTTACTGATGCAGATCCATTATTATTAATGTTTGAAGTACTCCCGGCAAATAACTGATCTATGGATGATGAAATAAATCCATCTCTTGAAGCTCTGATATTATCTCTGTTAACTTCTATTTCTTCAACAAGTGCCAAAGCTGAAATATTATGATCTCCCCAGGCATTAATATAATTTAATCTAAACTGTTTAGTTTCTTGGTTATAATTTGTTCTAAACTCGTCTAGTATTATGTTTCCTAGACTAGACTCTGGAGGGGTTGTAGCACTTAAATAATAGTCATGTGGTAATTGGAAATTTTTTCTAGCTCCAGCAGTATAATCATAAGCATACCTTGCAGATGCTGATAAGCCTTCTATTTTGCTAAATTTATAAGTCAAATCAAAACTGCTTTGAAAAATATTATTAGTTCTTTTATCAGTACCTGAAAAATTTGCTCTACCTATTGGTGATCCATTTACTCCGTTAAAACCTAGTACTCTTGTTCCATTTTCAAGAATGTAATAAGGAGCAAAAGTTGGTGCAGATTGATCTATACTCACAAAGGCAGCCTGGGCACCTCCTGCACGTGCTGTCTGTCTTATAATCTCTTTTCTAGCAGCCAAATCGATTGAAAGCGATAAGTTATCTGTCAACTTTGTATCAATATTAGATCTAATATTATAAGAATTAAAACTTGAAGATTCCAGTAAACCACCCTGATCTAGATATCCAAAAGACAAGAAATATTTAGTGTTTTCGTTTCCTCCACTCGCAGATAAATCATGCCTTTGTGTTATTGCTTGTTTCTTAACAGTTTCTGCCCACCAATCTGTATTTGGTGCAGACCCATTTCTAAAGGCTTCGATTTCAGCATCTGTAAATTGTGCAGTTCCACCTCCGTTAATTTGTCCTTCATTATAATACTGGGCATATTCAGCAGAATTCATAAACTCTGGCCGAATCGTTGGGGTTTCAAAACTTACACTCGAAGAATAATCAAAACTTACACCAGAGTCTGCCCCCCGTTTAGTCGTTATTAATATTACACCATTCGCTGCTCTAGCTCCATATACAGCTGTTGAAGCCGCATCTTTTAACACTGTAACACTTTCAATTTCATTCGGATTGACTCTTGAAAAGGATCTAACAATACCATCAACTAATATTAAAGGCTGATTGTTCCCGAAAGTACTTTCTCCTCGTATTGAAAATATAGGATTATCAAAACCCGGTTGACCAGATAGTTGAGTAGATATTACACCAGTAAGTCTACCAGATAGTGAATTTGATAAATTCGCTGCGGGTGCCCTATTAAGGTCTTCTGTAGAAATTGCAGAAACAGAACCCGTTACATCTATTTTTCTTTGAGTACCATATCCTATTACTACTACTTCATTTAGTTGGGCAGCGTCTTCTTCCAATTGGATGTTTAATTCGGTGTTACCCTGAACAGGGATTTCTTTTGTAATATAACCAATATAAGAGATCACAAGGGATGCATTTTCATCTAAAACATTTAAGGTATATGCCCCATCAAAGTCTGTACTTGTTCCATTAGTGGTTCCTTTTTCAATAATACTGGCTCCAGGAAGTGGCACTCCTTTATCATCAGTTACGATTCCTTTTACTTGAAACTGTACTTTTTTCTCCAACTTATCATTGACAGGTAATACCTTTTTTTTAACAACAATGGTATTATTGTTAGTAAACTCATAAATAAAATTATTTGGAGATAAGCATTTTTCAAGTAAAACACTTGCTTTAATAACACCTTTTTTTAAGAATAATTTTGGTGCATTTTTCATTAAATCATGTCTGTAAACAAACTTATAATCTGCTTGTTTATTGATAAGCTTAAATATTTTTTTTACACTTATCGTTTGGTCATTGTCAATTATAATATCTGCATCTTGAGAAAACCCTTTATTGGTACTAAAGGCAAAGGTTAATGCACAGCATAAGAATATAAAAGTTCTCATAATTAACTTTAAGAGCACACTACTATAATGGCTCTTTCTTTTAGTAAATCTAAAATTCATAAATTTGCATTGGTTTAGTTAAACATTGTTTTAATTAAATTTGTATGGATAAAGGCTATTACTGTCCAAGGTGTGGCCTTTTCCTTTTTTTATTTTATAATTACTTTTTTACCATTGACTTCAAAATTTACTTCGCCTTCGCTTGTTGCTTGTATAAGCTCTAGAAAGTCTTGAATTAAACTTGTTCTTTCCAAAACGCCTGTAAACAAATAATTTTTACTTTCATTTGATTCAAAAACAACTTCAACATCATACCACCTAGATAGCACTTTCATCATTTCTTCTAACGATTCTTCGCTAAAAGAGAACATGCCTTTTACCCAAGCTATTTCTTGTGTTACATCAACTTCAACCACTTTAATGGATTTAGAATCAGCACTTATCAAAGATTGTTGGTTTGGCTTCAATAGTTTTATAAACTCTCCATTTTTAACATTTACGCTACCTTCAATTAGAGTTGTTGCTATGTCATTGTCTTCTCTATACCCCTTAATATTAAAATGTGTTCCTAATACATTAACCTCTTGATTTTTAGTAATCACATTAAACGTATCGCCATTGTGCTTAGTACTTGGCGACACTTCAAAATAAGCTTCTCCATAAACCAATTCTACCGCTCTTGGTTCCCCGCTATTAAATCGGTCTGGGTACTTTAATCGTGAATCTGAGTTCAACCAAACCTTTGTCCCATCTGCTAATTGAACAAAAAATTCTCCGCCTCTGGGTATGGTGAGGTAATTATAAGACAGTTTATTATTTGTTTTATTATTTTGAATGTATAAAAGCTTTTCTCCATTACTTTTAACTTTATCTGAACTATAATTTTTGTTCTTTTCTAAACTTATTTCCTCACCATTATTCAAAGTTAGAATCGCCTTACTCGATCCTACATTAATGGTTTCAGAAATTTGAATACGTGCGTGCTCTTGTTCATTATCTATACTTTTAAAATTGATATATTGAAAAAAAGAAAAACCTAGTAAAGCAATAACTGAAGCTGCAATTGAAATTTTCTTCGCAAAAGAACTCCTTTGTTTTCTTTTACTCATTTTTAGCTTTGCATTTATAGCCTTTTTCGCTTTACTCACATTATAGTCTCCCATATTAAGTACTGTTAAATATTCTACTCTAACAAAATCATTAAAAGTGGATCTGTTTTTATCTTTATTCAACCAAACGTATAGCTCTTCCAATTCACTATGGCTAGCTTCTTGGTTTATAAACTTGACAATTATTTTTTGTGTTTCGGATTTCTTCATAATACGCTTATATAGTTATTACGCATCATTTTTTAATACCCCTCTACTTTTATCAGAGTATTTTTTCTTAATAAGAATACGCCTTGTACATTTAGAGTCAAATCTGAATTCTTAAACTAGAATATTCACAATATAATTTTCTAACTAAGATGACTCGAACGTACATGCCTTGTGTCATATAAATCAAAAAGTCTAACAGGTTAATAAGTACATTACTTGTTGTTCTCTATTAAAATATTCATAACTATTTTGACTTACTATGAGCAACAAAGTAAGCTGAAGAAATTATTATAGATATATGGGTTTAGAAGAGTACTATCTAACAACAGGATTAATGTTTTTTACATCATTTTTTAATCCAAATAGTACAAAGAAAACAGGTTTCATTTTATCATCTAGTCTATCTCTTAAAATTTTAAAAGCTCTGGTCATATGCCCTTCAATTGTTTTTATGGAGATGTCCAGATATTCAGCAATTTCAATATGTGTTAATCCTTCCTTTTTATTAAGTAAAAAAATTTGTTTGCATTTAGGTGGCAGGAAGTTAATTTCTTTATTAACTAATGCAATGAGTTCGTCTAAATTTTCGTAAGTATCCTCAACGACTATATCAACAGTTTCTAGATATTTTTTCTCTAAATAATGCACCGGTTTATTTTTTCGGTACTGGTTTATAAATTCATTATAAACAGATTTGTATAAATAGTTTTTAATAGCAAAAACAGGATTAATATTTTTTCTGTTCAACCAAACTTCTACAAATACATTCTGAACAATATCTTCGGCAATACCATGATCATGAGATAAAGTATAGGCATAAGCACATAGTTTTTGATAAAAAGAGTTCATCAAAAAATCATAGGCTTTGCAGTTGCCTATTCTCATTTGCTCTGCTAAATAGAAGTTATTTGTAAAGTCCAAGGTAAATTAAATATTATAGTACATGACCTATTTATTTTTCTAAAATTTAAACAATAGCTTCATTAACTACTAAGCT
>CBDDAJ010000005.1:0-136452 GCA_965224845.1 Wocania sp. | reverse complement strand
TGGATAATATACCAGTACACGAAAAAGTAATGCAAGGGGTTTATAGTAGTTATGCTGAGGCTTTACAGGAGATCCGTGCTAAGGATAGTGATATTCAAAAGAATTTTGCAGAGCGTTATGGCATTGATATGAAAGAGATTTTTGAAGATTATTATAAAGCAGATACAAATAAGCCATCTGGTGATGGAGAAGCAAATGATAAACCAGATCCAAAACCTGAGACTAACGACGACGATTTGTTGAGTTAATGTTATTGCAAGGCGATACGACAAGACAGTCTTTTTCTAATATATTAGGATGTTAATACCTATCTTTTTTACGTTAGGGATAGCAGTGGAAAGCCCTCAGCGAGGGTAGTTTGTACTGAGCGTAGCCGGAATAAGCGAGGACTTGTAACGTATAGCCCGACCCGATAGCGTGACGCCCAAATTATTAAAATATTAGTGTATTCGTGGCAAAAACTGCATACTGAATACTGTTGTACTGAATACTAAAACATGTCCATAAACCATATTACAACACCATTAGATTCTGCTATTTTAGATTCTAAAGAGCACTATGTATTTTATCATAGTATGATAGATTTTGCTTTTAAAGAACTTATAGTAGCTGTACAACAGCAAAAGATTTGTAATGACCAAGAAGTGCAATTGTTTAAGCAATATTGCGATTTACTACTATACTCTATCGAGGCCATGCGGATTAAATATATGTATGACGATGAGGATAACATGAAGGTTGATTTAACCTATTCTGGATTCCCTAACTATTTGGAGTTCAGGTATTTATTTAATGATTTAGAATTACGCGATGAGTATTTAGGCAGATTAACTCCAATAAGTGATTTAAAGGCAGAATTTTTAGATACGCTAATGCGAAAAAAGGAACCTGTAAAAAAGCGTAAATTGTTTCAGGCAGCATCTATAGTCTATTATTCATCGGTTAAAAAGGAATACATCTTTAATCGCTTTGTACAAGGCAGGATAATAAATGCGCCAGAAGGCGTAGATACTAAATATATGGTGAGTTGGGGGTTTTATGATGTATCTCATAACAGACCATTTATATGTTTTATGTATTTTAATTATAACGGTACAGATGCAAGAGATGCAAAAGACGAGATTTATGAGATTTTAAAACGGTTGCTGATAGAGACATGGCTTTAGATACTATGGCTTACACTATTGATAGAAAGCTGCCAAAGGTATTACCAAAGCTTATAAAACGAATAGATTTAGGACCTATTCACAATGTTTTTGCAAAAGATGAAAATGAAATTACACATGCCCTTTTAGAGGGTATAGGTAAGAAGGAAATTCCGTTGGAATCCTATGCCATTTCGCTGCGATTAGATGAGGTAAATTCGGGGAGCGAATTTAAAGAAGGCGGTTTTTTTAGTAAGCAAACCTTGCAAAAATGGAATGAAGTGTTGAAACAAAAATATGTGTTTGCACCACATAGAATTATTCAACTGCTGTATAACAAAACGCCGGAGGTTATAAATACTCTTGAAAAGGCACCTGTTGAAGTTAGTAGTCTTCAGTTTTCAGTTAGCACTCAAAAAAGTAACCCGAAATGAGTTTTAAAACGTTATTGGCATATCAGAAAGGGTTTGATTTAGCAAAGACATTTCCAGATTATGTGAAGTTTCCTTTAATGTCACAAATAGTTAGATCAAGTAGATCCGTTTGTTCAAATATAGCTGAAGGTTACAGAAAAAGACAATACAAAAAGCATTTTTTGAGCAAATTATCTGCCGCAGATAGTGAAAACTCTGAAACACAATTGCAGCTGGATTTTGCATTAGCATGTGAATATATTTTAAAAGCAACACAATTAGAATTACAAAATAAAAGTGAAGAAGTTGGAAAGCTTTTATATTATAATGATTAATAACCCAAGAGAAGTTTAAATAAAGAAATAGCATATTTTATGTAACAGTAAGAACTGAAGACTGAGTATTGCTAACTGAAGACTAAAAAAAATGGAACACAATTCAACATTTCCTATAAAACAAACCGAACTTGATATGCTTCGTGATGAAGCTACCTCATATCTTAAATCTGTACGATGGGAGCAAGGTACCCGTGCGAAAAACAGAGATAAAGATGCTAAGGATGATTCTATTCTATTGTATTTATCACGTGCCAATAACGGCACTAATACAGCTGAAGTTACGTCGGTATCTAAAACTATTTTGGCTTTAAAAAAGCGTTTGTTACCAGACTCTGTGGCTATTCCTATTTATTTAAACCAGACTTTGTATGCGGTGCAAGAAGGAATTACACTTGGTATTTGGATTAAAGACAGTTTTTATGATGCTTCGGGGCTATCGAGTTTAAGTGAAAATAAATCGGCTTTAGACAGTAGTGGAAAGCGTGAGTTTGAAAGTAAAATGCACACAGCAACGGCATTTATGCTATTTGCTACAGCCTATAAAATATTACACGATTTAAAGCCCTATGCTTCAGACGATTTAAGTGTGATGAAACAGAAGTTTGCCGGTATTCCGGAAGTGTCTTTAATGTCGCCTTTAAAAGGCATTTCGTGTGGTTTGTTTTATTTTGATAAATATTTAGGGCATCCGGAAATTATAAAATCTGATAAGGATGTCATTGATTTTACAGTGGTTTATTTTGAAGCCTTAATAGACGAAATTCAACTGCGTAAAAGCACTTTAGAGTATACAGAAACCATTGAAGACAGAACCTATAAATTAGAAAAATCTGAATTTGCAGTATCTGGTTGGAATAATGTGTTTTCCGGAACGGCTAAAAGTATTGAGTTTAATAAAATTAAATTCGAACAAATTGTTGGTAACCGCGATGCCAAACATTTTGCACGTCGATTAACCGAACGTATGCTGAGTTATGATTTTTCGGCAAAGAAGAACCCGTTTCAGGAATTAGGAGGTTTTATGCCTGTTTTTATGGGCTATGGTATTCCGGGAACAGGAAAATCTATGCTCATTGCTGCCATTGCTACAAGACTTAAAGAATATTGCGATAATTTAGATCTTCCGTTTTTGTTTCATCCTATGCCGGATACTTTAATTAGTACCTTTCAAGGGGGTTCTGCTGAAAAAATGGTGGAGTGGATGAAACCTTTGCAGGACCCATCAAAGCTTATTTTTGCACCGATTGATGATGCCGAAAATAATTTACAAGAGCGTACAGCACAAGGTGTTTCGGCTGGTGTAAAAGAAGTTATTGGTGTGTTTTTAAGATATACAGAAGGTGCTTATGCGGTTAATTATGGTAATAGTTCAATAGGATTGTTTACTAATTTACCCGAAATGTTAGATAAGGCAGTGATTTCTCGTGTGCAGGGCCGTTTTAAAATCGATGGTGCACGTACAGCACATGACTTTTTAGATCAGGATTATATTTGGTGGAAAAAGTTTGACAAAACCATGCCGGATTTTGTAAATATGCAAGACCCGCAGGGGTATAAATACTTAGAAGATCAGGGCTTAGCAAAAAATATGGGAGATATCTTAGATGCTATCGAAAAACCTTCAGAAGAACGTGTTTTAGAAACTTTTAATAAAGTTGACAAAATACATGATGCTAATGAACATATGTTTTATGCCAGTTTATATAAAGAAATTCAGAAGATATTTCCATTCTTTTCATCCCGTGATGTAAGGAATATTCAATCGGCAATATCTTTAAGATTAACCGATTTTGATTTAGAAGATGATTGGTTTGAAAACCCGGAAATTTATTTCAAAAAAGATTATGAGACTAAGTTTGGCATGCTTCAAGAGTTGATGAAAGCTAATATGAAAGGCTTAGATTTCTCTGAAATTAGACGTCAGGAAGTGGTGCGTTATTTAGATAATGTAGCCACTATTGCCGATACAGATTTTAAACGAAAAGTAGATGCGAGAGTCAACCAATTAAATATTGAAACTGAGGCAAGAAAAACATTTGAAGATAATTAAAACATATTATGCTAAAAAATAAGTTTGTCAAATTTTTAGTTATTTTAAATGGTCTGATGCTTCCAATAGTTATAGGGTTAATTATTTATGCTTTCGTTGATGATTTTCTTAGACAATCCAACAATAGGCTTAGTGATGATGATTTTCTAGGAACACAAAAAACGGTTGAGAAAAACTTTTCAATTGCTAACAATGGACCACAAAAATTATATAATTCAGAAAGCTGGTACATGGCTTTTTATAGGCACTATGAAGACAATGATTTCGATGATTATGGAACAAATCAATTTCCTCAGGATATAGTAAATATAGTATTTTTTGATGATAATCTAAAAGTAAAAAACACTCTTTTAAATAAAGAATCTTTAATTATTAATGTTTCAGCGCCCAATAAATATTCTGAAGAAAATCGATTAGGGGTATTTAAAAAAAAGATATTTTACTTAATAGTAGAAAAAGACACTAATTCTAATAGCGTTTTAGACAAACAAGATATTAGTTTCTTATATGTGTCTGATTTAGATGGAGGTAATTTTAACAAGATTATAGAAAAGAATGTAGATTGGTATAGTTTTATTGATGAAGACCTAATTTTAATTTCTTACAAGGAAAATGAGACAATTAGATATGGAGTTTATAATTTTTTAGAAAAGAAGTTTGAGATATCAAAATCACTAAATGAAATTATTGAGAAATACAATAAAATCTAGTTCATGGGAATCAAGAAAGTTAAAAACATAACATCAACAGTATTATCCAGTTTTTGGGGTAAGTTGGAGCGTGTCGATTTTGATTTTAAGTTTAAAAACGGAAGCTGGGAGCGGTTATCACACGAGGCTTACGGAAAAAGTGATGGGGTAGCCGTACTACTATACAATCCAGAAACCAAAAAGGTCATGCTGTCTAAGCAATTTAGAATACCGGTTTATATCTCAGGTGTTTCTGAAGGCTATTCAATAGAAGTTTGCGGCGGCTCGATAGACGAAGGCGAGTTACCTGAAACCTGTGTAATACGTGAAGCCGAAGAGGAATTGGGATACAAGATTTCTGATTTAAAAGCAGTAAGTACAGTGTTTTTATCCCCGGGAATAGTGCGAGAACGTGTGCATCTTTTTATAGCTCAATATAAAGATTCTGATAAAACAGATAACGGTGGCGGCCTAGAAGTTGAAGGTGAAGAAATTGAAGTTTTGGAAATTCCTTTTACTAAAGCTCTGCAAATGGTAGATTCGCATGACATTATTGATGCCAGGACGATTATGTTGTTGCAGTATGTGCAAATAAATAACTTATGCTAGAAGAATTTGAAGCCTCATGGTAAATAATAATTAATAACAATAAATAATAAAATTTCTGCCTAAGCAGGAATATAGAAATGGACAAACTAAAAACAGCTAATTTATACAGAAGTGAATTAATTCCTGTAAGTGGGAAGCTAGTTGAACGTTATAATAAATGCCTGGTAAAGCTGGGGTTTACTAAAACCAAGCTAAAAGCATTTTCAATTGATGGCATGGGATGGAGCCCTGAAATAGCTGAGGAAAAAGAGGAGCTTCATTATCTAAATAATGGAGATGCGAATCCGCACGGCATCATTATATCGCCATTACAAAAAGGAAAACCTGTGTATGTGCCATTTCATACTTTCGATAGAGAGATGATGCAGCATATTTTTAGAACACATGGCGACAAGATTAAGGATATTACCCGTGATTGTGCTATATGTATAGATTTCGACCAGAACATTGATGTATTTTATGAACCTCTTGATGTTTTAAAATATACCACAGTAAGCATAGGTTTTCATTTGATAAACGATTTGATAAAGAAACAAGAAGAGCAATTAGAGCTGGTAAAAACCTTTAATAGAAATCATAATTTTATCGATGAAACCCTACATGAGCAATTAATAGATTCTGCAAAAACCTATGGCGATTTAAGGCATAGAGATTTAAGTTTACCCCGGTTACAGTTTACAGCAAACACCTTTTATACTAAAGCCTTTAATGGCGTATACGTTTTACGCGACTTTATAAGTGATATTGTAGTTTTTGAAGACGAAAAATGGTATAAAGAAGCTATAAAAGATACTAATTACGAGGTGCTTATTTATCATATTTCACAGCCCGAATTGATGAAAAAGCTTAAAAGTCACGATATTATAGAATGTAATTTAGAGAAGGTAGTAAACACGCCAAGGTACGAGCGCATTAAAAAGTTTGAAATGGCGCAATACTTAAAAAAGGCACAGCACCCTATTAAAGATATATTAATTGATCCTATTTTGTATAAAAGCTATTTAAATAAAATAGATATTGAAGCGCGAAAAAAGGTTATGAGTGTTGAGCGTTATTTAGAAAAATTAGAAGTTAGTAACCAATATAAAATTGCAGATATTGTAGATCCTAAAATGTATGATGCCCTACACGAGCCGCATTCGTCATTAGAAGCGAAACATCAAGATCTGATTTGGAAACTTTTGGTTAATGTTTCAGCAAAAGATATGCTATATGTGTATTGGTATGATAAGGAAGCGTTTTATAATAGTTTTAAAACCTGGGACGAATCGTTTAAAGACTGGACTATTGAAGTTATTAGTAACAATATTTAATAATTATAGACTAATAGTTAAATAGGAGGTAGTAAGTATGAAGTTGGAAGTTTTATATCTTTATGAATAATATATTTCATGTATAAAGCTAAAAAAGAAAAAACTATTTATAAAATATTATAAGAGCTGTTTTAATTTAATAAGTAAGATCGCATTTAGAAATAAAATAATAATAAGCATATAAGTTAAAGTAACTTAAACCTATTGACTTTATGCTTCAAACCTTAAAATATGGGACTGGAATTAGTAATTTTTATAGGCGCGATACTTTTCGGTATATTTTTGTACTGGAGAGAATCTAACGGCAATGGAGCGTATCGCTTTTTAAATAAGATAGTTAACTCTAAAGCGTTACAAATGAAACCAGAAGACAAAAAGGGTTTTGTGTATAAACAAGCATTTTTACCACGATTAGTCTTTGTTGCTACTACTTTTTTGTTGATAGGATTAATATTTCAATTTTTAACACCTTTTAAAATATTTGGAAGCTATGATGGGATTTCAGCATTTTCGTCAATAGTAGTTGGAACTTTAGTAGGTACTTATTTAGCAAATTTTGTTTTAAAATCTACTAAAGTTATAGAAGAGAAAAGTGATTCTTTGGGAGATATTGTAGAAAATACTATTGAAAAAGGAAAAGATTTACTTGAAGATTTAAAAGCACAAGAAGATTTGGATGCTGAGCCTAGCCGAAATACCAATACACAAGATATAAAAGATACCCCTAAACAAGAGGAAAAAAGCGCAAGAGAGCGTTTAAAAGATAAAGGATTGTTGTAAAAGTTCTATAAAAATGGACAAAAATAAATTTCGATACGTACTAATTGTATTATTCGCTATTTTGATTGTTGTAGAATTGTTTATCTACGACTATGGAAGTGGTTTTCAATGGAAAAATAGTTTACGGTTGTTAACACCTGTTTTAATGATTATTGCTATGGTATTATCTATTAGGCATACTAAAAAACATGGTAAAAATTAAAAAATATTATTATGCTAAAAAACTACTGGAACAAAGGAAAAAAACAAAAAACAATAAGCATAATTGTAGCTATTGTCTTATTTATAGCGCTATTTGTTTTACGTGATGATTATCAGCCAGCACTCTTATTTATCAGAAAATATTTATTCATCATATTACTAAGTATAGCTGTATTATTCTTTGGCTTAAGGACGTTTAGAAAATCTGCAAGCACAGGAAGGCGTTTAGGAATTTTAGGGGTGTTAGTTGTTTTCTTTGGAATTTTATATGCCGTTGGTTGGCATTTTAAAATGTACGATTATATGAAAACATATAATGTTTTTAATGATTTAAACAGAATAGAAATAAATGAATTGCCGCTTACCCAAAATGAGCGTATACAGCCTTTACGTAATGTATTTTCTATGGCTAACGAAAGTGTTGGAGAAACCAAAGATGTGTCCTTACCTCACTTAGTTAGAATTGGTGATGAAAATAAATGGACAATGGCTATTCAACCTACAGAAAAGTACGTATGGCAAGGCATAACTGATAATACAGAAGAGGTTTTTTCTGTATCTAGTACTACACCTTTTCCAAGGTTTTCCAGTGAAAATAGAATCCCTGTGACCTTTTCAATAGGGGAATCTTTAAAGTTTAGCAGAAACACTTACAATGCAGTAGTACAGCGTTTTAATCCATGGATGCTTTTTAATTATGAACCTAGTGATACGTTTTATATGAAAAATGATACAGGACAATGGGTACAAGTGGTAAGCTTAATTAAATGGAAAGGCTTCTTCTTTCCTTATCCAACCTTTGGAGGTGTTATGGTGATCAATAATGGTGAGCATGATTTTAACGACTATATAGAACGCATTTTAATAGGCAAAGGGACTTATATAAGTCCGGAAGAGATGAGAAACTACCCATATTTAACCAGGCAAAATACAGTGGCCGAAAAAGTATCACGCTTACAGGCAGAGTCATTAAAATTTATCGGGGGGTTTAGTGATCCGTTACCCTGGAATATGAAAACAGCAGTTAAAATTCCAGACTTGCCAGATGATCAAAATCAGCAACCTTTTGTAACAGATTTTGATTTTTCAGATACCGATTCTAATGCTTATAGCGGCTTATACCATTGGTTTGGTTTAGAACCAGTAGGAGATGA
This sequence comes from Wocania sp., assembly GCA_965224845.1. Classification (GTDB taxonomy): domain Bacteria; phylum Bacteroidota; class Bacteroidia; order Flavobacteriales; family Flavobacteriaceae; genus Wocania_A. The sequence goes on along the minus strand of CBDDAJ010000005.1, from coordinate 127,760 downwards.
ACGCACCAGTTTAACCTTTAGTGTGTTTATTCCGGCAGATGGAACCAATGCATTGTATTATTATGATCATGCTTCAAAAAAACAAGGTTATGCAGGAGTTTCGGCCATGCCTTTAAAAGTCATTGAATCTCGTAAAGAGTTTGATTGGTCTGTAAATAAGCCCGTTGAGTTTAGACCATATATTAAAGATATTGCAGGCAGGAAACGTATGTTTTTTTTAGGGACCATATCTGCAATTCGTGAAGGATCAGATAATTTTGATGGGTCTGCAACTCCAGATTTAGCTTTAATTGACAGTGAGTATAGAGATGTGGTTTGGATTGATGTAAAACACCCCAGCCAGTGGGATAAAACGGTTTATAACCAGTTAAATGAAGCTTGGAGATCGAGTGAAGGAATAGGGTATTATTTTGCTGAAGACGCCAAAGAAATTGACATTATCGAACAGGCTTCAGATTCAACTACCGTAATTCCTGTAGTTGACAAAAAAGCTGAAGAAATTGAAAGGTTACAACGAAAAATTGATTCTTTAAAAGCAAACAGTAATTAATATGCATGGAAGTCTGGGGCATTTTAAAGCGACTTTACAAAGAAATAAGGAGCGAAAAGCTAAAACAGAAGGCAGGTTTGATAAAAAGAAGCTTAAGTATAGCGTTTCAAAACACGACATTCAATATCATTTCCCTGAGCTTACCAAATCAGAAATGGATAGAGTAAAAAGAGAAATAAGAAATAAGTTAAGAAAAGAGAAAATATTAAATCGGGTTTTATACTTTACAGTTTTTTTAATGCTTTTAGCGTCATTTTATTTTTTACTGTACTAAATTCTTAGAAGGAACTTTCATTTTTTTTAATTTGTTTATTGATCAAAACTTTAACAAAACATTTAGAACTTATTTTCGTTCCTTTATGCATTAACTAAAACAAAAACTATAATCAATGAAAGCTTCAATTTATTCAATTTTTGCTATAATTTTAATGTGTTTTTCATGCCAACAAAAAGAAAACCAAAAACCATATTCCGCTATGGAAACACCTGTTGCAAAAAAGATTCCTAAAGAATTAACTATTCATGACGACTCCCGGATTGATAATTATTTTTGGATGCGCTTAAGCGATGAGCAAAAAAATGCAGAGACTCCAGATGCACAAACTCAGGATGTATTAAATTACCTGAATGCAGAGAACGATTATTTAAGTAAAGCTATGGCGCATACAGATAGTCTGCAGGATAAACTGTATAGCGAAATCGTGGGGCGCATTAAAAAAGATGATCAATCTGTTCCTGTAAACGATAATGGCTATTCGTACTATACACGTTTTGAAAAAGGTGGCGATTATGCACTGTATTGTAGAAAAAAGCTTGAAAAAGGAGCTAAAGAAGAAATTATGCTTAATGGCCCGGAAATGGCAGAAGGTTATGCTTATTATGGTTTTGGAGGACAATCAGTTAGTCCGAATAATAAAATGCTAGCTTTTGGTATCGATACAATTTCTAGACGGCAATATACTTTATACTTTAAAAATTTAGAAACCGGTGAATTGTTAGCCGATAAACTCAGTAATACCGGTGGTAGCGCCACTTGGGCAAACGACGGAAAAACTGTTTTTTATACAACAAAAGACCCGCAAACCTTACGGCAAAATAAAATTGTAAAGCATGTCATTGGTACCAGCCAATCTGAAGATGTTGTGGTTTATGAAGAAAAAGATGATACGTTTCGATGTGGCGTTGGAAAAACAAAATCTGATGCTTATTTAGTAATTGGAAGTTTTCAAACCTTATCAACAGAATTTAGGGTTTTAGATGCCAATACACCAAATGGTGAATGGAAAGTTATTCAGCCTAGAGAGAAAAATTTAGAATACACTATCGATCATTTTGAAGATCATTTTTATATAAGAACAAATAAGGATGCTAAAAACTTTAAACTTGTTAAAACTCCTATAGATAAAACCGAAAAGGCGCATTGGGTTGATGTTATACCGCATAGAGATAACGTTTACTTTCAAGGCATGGATTTATTTAAAAACTATCTGGTTGCCGAAGAGAGAAAAGATGGTTTAAGAACTATTAGAGTTATAAAGTGGGATGGTACTGATGATTATTATATTGAGTTTAATGACCCGGCATATTTTGCTACTACAACATCGAATTTAGATTTTGATACTGATGTTTTGCGTTATAGATACAGCTCGTTAACCACGCCAAATAGCACTTACGAGTATAATATGGCAGAAAAGAAGCAATTACTTTTAAAGCAAACTGAAGTAATTGATCCTTCATTTTCAATAGGAAATTATACCTCAGAGCGTTTGTACGCAACAGCAACAGATGGTACAAAAATACCTGTGTCATTAGTTTATAAAAAAGGTATAGAAAAAAATGGAAAAAATCCATTATTGCTTTATGCCTATGGTTCATATGGAAACAGTCAAGAGCCAAGATTTAGTTCAACGCGTTTAAGTTTATTAGACCGGGGTTTTGTATATGCCATCGCTCATATTCGAGGTGGCCAAGAAATGGGAAGGGCTTGGTATGAGAACGGAAAGCTGTTAAAAAAGAAAAATACCTTTACCGATTTTATTGATGTTGGAAAATTTTTAATAGAAGAGAAGTTTACTAACAGCAATCATTTATATGCATATGGAGGTTCAGCTGGTGGTTTATTAATGGGAGCTATATTAAATATGGAACCAGATATGTGGAATGGTGTTATAGCGGCTGTACCTTTTGTTGATGTGGTTTCTACTATGTTAGACGAAACCATTCCGCTAACTACTTTTGAGTTTGATGAATGGGGAAATCCTAAAAATAAAGCATACTATGATTATATGAAATCGTATTCACCGTATGATAATGTAGAAGCCAAAGATTACCCAAATATATTAATAACTACAGGGTACTGGGATAGTCAAGTACAATATTGGGAACCCGCAAAATGGATAGCTAAATTACGTGAGCTAAAAACCGACAATAATTTATTGGTTATGGATTGTAACATGGAAACGGGCCACGGTGGTGCGTCTGGGCGGTTTGAACGTTATAAAAGGTTAGCTTTAACCTATGCTTTTATGTTTGATTTAGAAGGTATTACCGAATAATTTTCGAATTATTATTTGTGCTCTAGCCTTGAAGTAATTCAAGGCTTTTGTTTTATTTATGTGTTTTACTAAAAAATTTATTAATCTCTTGCATAAATGCATGATGCTTGCATGACTGAAAAGATAAAGTTTTTGATGGAGCTTTAAATGAAATTGATATAACCTCCAACTGTATTAATAAGTGTTAAAGTCATCCTAATTTCCATATGTATTATCGCATAAATTAAAGTTGTAAGATTATCTTTGTTCTGTGACAAATAACCTATCAATAGCTGTATTACCATTTAAAAACATGAGTTCTAATATTGAGAACGAGTATTTTTGTGATGGTCTTACAGAAGAAATTATTAATGCATTAGCGAAGATAAATGGTTTAAAGGTTACATCACGTACATCATCATTCTTCTTTAAAAATAAAGATATTCCTGTTATAAGAATTGGGAAAGATTTAAATGTCTCAACCATTATAGAAGGCAGTGTTCGCTTATCAAATGATACCATTCGAATTACTGCACAATTGGTTGAAGTTCAAGGTGATTTTCATTTTTGGTCAGAAACTTGGGATAGAAAACTTGAAAATATTTTTGACATTCAAGATGAAATAAGTTTGTTAATTGCAGATAAAATAAGAGAAAATTTTGGGCATTTCGAAATAAAAGATAAGCTGGTAACCAAGCAAACAGATTATATTGAAGCTTATCAATTATACCTTAAAGGAAATTATCATTTTCAAAAATGGAATCCTGAAGATCTAGAGTTGTCAAAACAATATTATACAAAAGCATTAGAGGTTGATCCAGAACATGCACAGTCGAACTTTGGCTTGTCTCAATATTATTCAATGATGGCCGGACTTGGGTTTTTACCAAAAAATGAAACCTATAAAAAGGCCAGCAAATATATATATGAAGCTTTAAAATTAAACCCTCAACTTCCTGAAGCACATTATGGGCTAGCTAGTGTGAGCTATTGGTACCAGTGGGATTTTAAAAAAACGCTTCAGCACTTAAGTAAAGCTATAGAAGTTAACCCCAATTTTGCTCCTGCTTATATGCATTTTGCATTTTATTACTGTGCCTTGCAAAAGTTTGAAAAGGCATTAGAACATGCTGAAATAGCTATTGGTTTAGACCCATTATCACCCGAAGTGTATTTTGCTAAAGGCTATATACATTACATTATGGAAGATTATAATGCTTCTATAAAAGTTTTAGATACCTGTTTGGAATTAAACCCTATTAATTTATTAGCAATTATTATTAAGGCCAGCTGTTGGTTGCGACAAAATAACATCCACCTGGTTATAGATTATTTTAAATCCGATTTACCAGCAACCATTGATATTGTAACCAAATATGGAATGCTAGCTATGGCCTATACTATTTTACAGGATGAAGAAAATAAAGACATCTATGTAAGTTTGTTGAATAAAGAAATTGAAGGCCCTAAAGCAGAAAGAGCTTCCTTTTTTATATTTTTAATTTGGGTGCATTCTGGAGAGAAAAGTAAAGCAATTAAATGGTTAAAAGCTGTTATTGATACAAAACCTACCTTAATGCTAATTATGTTTGGAGACCCTTTGTTAAGTTCTATAAAAGATAATCCTGAATATAAAAAATTACTAATAAAGTATTTTCATCAGCACTGGTTTCAGAAGCAAAAGAAGCCAATAAAAAAGATTTGCTAAATAAAGATTTAAAAAATAAATACGCTAAAAAATTAATTAATATTGTAGAAAAAGAAACTACGTATTTAAATCCGGATCTAACATTAAAGAGTTTAGCAGCCGAATTAAAGCTCCATCCAAACCAGCTTTCTTGGTTGATTAATAATGAATTTAATAAAAATTTTAATGAGTTTATTAATAGCTATAGAGTAGAAGCCTTTAAACGGATCTCTAAAGATCCTAAAAATTCTCATATTACCTTAATTGGTTTAGCATATGAATGCGGGTTTAACTCAAAAACTGTTTTTAATACGTTTTTCAAAAAAGAAACAGGGATGACACCCATGCAATATTTGAGGCTAGAGAGTTAGAATTAGTATGGCGTTGTATTAAAGAAATAAATTAAAATTAGTAAGTCGAAATTATATTTACTACAAGCATGAAAGAATCTTTTATATTGTTGGATGAAATTGAAGCGCAAAATTTATGGCAAAAGCAGGTAATACTAAAGCGAAATGAGTACTTAAAAGTTGCAGGGAGCATAGATACCAATGTGTATTATATAGTAAGTGGAAGTTTGCGAATATTTGTAATAAATGAGTTTGAAGAACATAACATTAGGTTTGGTTATAGAAATAATTTAATGGCATTGTTAGATAGTTTTATTTCTGAGCAGGCATCAAATTATTACATTCAAGCTATAAAGGAAACAGAGTTAAAAGTAATTGAAAAACCTACCTTAAAAGCACTCATAAGCAGTTCAAGTGCTTTACAGCAGAATTGGAATGCAACATTAGAACAGATTATTTTTCAACAATTAGAACGCGAACAAGATATTCTTATTTCTTCACCTTTAGAGCGTTATCAAAGAGTATTAAAAAGAAGCCCTCAATTATTCCAAGAAATACCAAATAAACATATAGCATCCTATTTACGAATGACTCCGGAAACTTTATCACGATTAAAAAAGTCTTGATTTCAATCAATTATTTTTTTTAAAAGCGTTTTAATCTTTGCATAAATAAAAAAGTAATTATGAATAAAAACGATTTAATTGCTGAGTTAGTAGATTTAACCAGGCAAAGCTTAAATACTACTGAAGAATTACTACAGCTAAGTACAGAAGCATTAAACAAAAAAAGCGATTCTAATACCTGGAGTGTATTGGAATGTATTGCACATTTAAATATTTATGGACGTTTTTATTTACCGGAAATTGAAAAGGCTATAAGCAATGCTCCATTGCATACATCTGATAAATTTAAAAGCGGATTTTTGGGAGGTTATTTTGTGAAATTAATTAAACCTAAAGAACAACTTAACCCCATGAAAACTCTCGAAAAGTTTAACCCTATAGGGACTAAATTAAACAAAGATGCACTAGTCGTTTTTAAGGTGCAACAAATAAAAATCTTAGAGTTATTATCTAAAGTATCTCAGATAGATTTAATGAAAGCCAAAACTGCTGTAAGTATTTCAAAGGTTATAAAAATGCGCTTAGGAGATACGTTACAATTTGTAATCTATCACAATCAAAGACACCTAATTCAAGCTAATAAAATACTTGAGTTAAATAGCTATTAGTGTTTTTTATGTATAAATAAGGAGGCTATTGGAATTTAATACGTTCGTAATTACAATTCCGAACTCTCAAGCAACATTCTCACCATATTTTTGTCAAAAAATTAAAACATTAGGTCAGGCTGGGAATAGTGCTAACTCAAGAGAACCACATTTGTATTATCGCTTACAAACCATTGCTAACCCATTTAGTGGAGAAGGATTACCAGCTATGTTCCTAAATTATTTTGCTGATGATGTTTTAATTAAAAAAGGAGAGCCAGTAAAAATCAAAGTGTAAAAAATGCATATTGGTAGTATTTTAAGTTGGAAAATATAAATATACAGAAGAAAGTGGAACAAGAAATTATTAAAAAGCAAGGGGATCTTAAATATTTAAAATTTGAGATGTTTAATGGTATTTACTCAGCGTCTTTGAATGATTTGTCTGGTTATATTATAACTAGGGGGTATGGAAATACTATTATTGAAGCCATTAATGATATGCACAAAAACTTAATTTAAACATTAAATAAAAGTATGAGTACAAATAATTTAAAGCATGTAGAAAGGATAGTAAGAATATTTTTAATACTACTATTGCTAATAGGAGCAGCTTATAAGCTTTTTAGCTTAAGTAATTTTGTGACTTACTATGAGGGGCTATTTTTAAAAAGCTATGTGTTTAAACTTCCAGGAGAGTTAGTTAAGATATTATTATATGTCCTGCCCTTTTTTGAATTACTAATAGGGATATGCTTACTGTTTTCTAAAACAAGAATTATGGGGTTGTATGCTTACCTATTTTATATCATGACTATGATGTTGGGGGAGTATTTTATGGATAATTTTCATAATGTAAATGGCACTTTGGATTATATGTATATGGGAATGCTTTGCATTTTATTACCTGCTCATAAATCTTTGTTCAGGAATGATGTGTTTGATAAAATAACATAAATGAAAATAGCTTAGCCCAATTCTAATTTTATACACCAGTTTTCTACATACTTGTAAAATTATCTTAGAAAAATGATTGAGGTTTGTGCTTTAGCCAGAAAAAATTCTTTCTTAAAGTAACCTCCCTTATAAAACAATGTTCCGCTTTATAAAAGCGAACATTTTAACCAAAGCTCAACCTTACTTTTGTTAAAAAAACCAGCGATGATAGTATTATGACTGACTATTAATAATAATAATAATAATAATAATGAAAAAAAACGTTTTACCTTTTGTTCTTACAATTACGCTATTGTTTAATGCCTGTTCATCAGACGATTCTTTGCAGCAATTTTTGGATATTACCGGAACATGGAATTCCATAAGTTTTATTGCAAATGAACCTTTATTTGATATCAATGAAGATGGACTTAATTCATTAGAGCTTTTAGACGAACTTCCTTGTAGGTATTCAAAATTAGTTCTTAATGAAGACCTTACTTTTTATCAAGAGAATAATTCTTGGTACTATAATGAAAGTTCAAAAACATACGAATGTTCGAGTGAAAATGATATTTCTAAGGTAAATGGAACGTGGAAAGTCAATTCAGAATTCACGCTTTTATCATTAACAATTAACGGGCATACTGCTTTTCTTGAAATAGAATTTGATGGTAAATCACTAAAGTTTAATTCCAGCGAAGTATTTATAAATAAAAATGCTGCAGGAGAGGTTAAAAACATTTACGGCAAAGTATTATTCAAAAAAAAGTAACCTTTAATCAACCCTAACCACACTACTGATAAAAATGGGTGTAGCCATGTGGTATAAAAGTAAAGAATCAAACAAGCAGCAAAATATTTGGCATTTTTAATAAGAATAGAAAAAATAGCATAAAATATGCAACCTATTCATCTTTGAGTTGTCTGTAATAAGGATGCTGTTTATAATCAAAAAATAAGAGCACAAATGAAACATAAAAACCAAAAACGCGTTTGTCAATCCATAAACCCATTTTTAGGCTTTGGATGGAATACAGGTTCTAAATTAAAAAAACAACAATTACATTTAAAACCCCGCAATGTTTTTAAAGTATTAAACGAATAGAATCAATTTAAAGCAATTATAAATCAAAATCAAAGAATGAACAATCAAAAAATGAAGCAACTGTTGATGTTGTTTATGTTATGTACATCCATACTTTCAGCCCAGGAAAGCTTTACGGTAAATGGTACAATTAAAGATGAAAAGAATGGAGAAACCTTATTAGGCGCCACCGTATTTTTAAAAGGCACAACCAATGGTTCTGTAACCAATGAGTACGGTTTCTTTTCGTTAACAGCTCCCAAAGGAACCTATACCGTAATCGTATCTTATTTAGGATACCAAGAAATTAGAGAAGATATAGTTTTAGATGTAAATCAAACACTAAACTTTGAAATTAAAGAGGTGTCAACCCAGCTGGAAGAGGTCGTAATTACAGCCGAAGAGCCGGAACGCGTGAGTATAAAAAAACCACAAATGAGTGTTTCTAAGTTAAACGCCTCTACTATTAAGCAAATGCCGGCAGTTCTGGGAGAGATAGATGTTATTAAGTCTATACAGATGTTGCCTGGAGTTACTAATAATGGAGAAGGCACTGCAGGGTTTAATGTAAGAGGAGGCGCTGCAGACCAAAACTTAGTACTATTAGATGAAGCTATTATTTATAATACTTCACATTTCTTCGGCTTCTTTTCGGTTTTTAATACCGATGCTATTAAAGATATTAAGTTGTATAAAGGCGATATTCCGGCTAAGTTTGGAGGAAGAGTATCATCAGTTTTAGACGTTCGTCAAAAAGATGGAAACAGCAAAAATTTCGGGCTTACAGGAGGTATTGGTCTTATTTCAAGCAGATTAGCGGTTGAAGGGCCAGTATTTAAAGATAAAGGCTCCTTTTTAATTGCTGGGAGAACATCTTATGCTCATTTGTTTATGAAGGCCATTGAAGATGTTAAAGATGATAAGATTTCTTTTTATGATTTAAACCTTAAAACGAATTATGAAATTAATAAAAACAACCGTGTCTTTTTATCCGGATACTTTGGGCGAGACAACTTTGAATTGTCAAAAGTAGTAAACAATACCTATGGTAATGCTACAGGAAATTTAAGATGGAATCATATTTTTAACGATAAGCTCTTTTCTAATTTATCATTGATTTATAGTAAATATGATTATCAAATTGTATTAGACTTTATTAAATTAGATTGGATTGCTGATATCAAAAATTATAATTTAAAATATGATTTCAGATATTATGCTAATGAAAAATTAAAACTGGATTTTGGTGTTAGTGGCATTTTGTATCGTTTAAACCCCGGAGAAGTAAAACCAACAGATCCTAGTTCTTCAATAAATTACTTAAAACTAGAGCAAAAAAGAGCTTTTGAAAGTGGACTTTATATAAGTGCGGAGCATAAGCTTACCGATAAATTAACAGCCCAGTACGGATTAAGGTATAGTAGGTTTTCAAGGTTAGGAGGACAAAATATAATGAACTATGTTGATAATAGACCTGTTGTTTATAACAGTGAATTAGGTATTTATGAAGAAGGAGTCGAGTCTGGAGATACGTTTTATAAAAAAGGAGAAAGTATTGAAACCTTCGACAATTTTGAACCACGCCTGGGGCTTTCTTACCAATTAAATGAAACATCATCTGTAAAAGCCAGTTATACCAAGTCTTCTCAATACCTGCATTTATTATCAAATACCTCTGCAGTAACCCCTTTAGATGTTTGGACGCCTAGTGGAAAATATATTAAACCGCAGCTATCAAATCAGTATGCTTTGGGTTACTATAAAAATTTTAAAGACAATACGTACTCTTTAGAATTAGAAACCTATTATAAGACCGTAGATAATAGAATAGATTATGTGGATGGCTCAGACTTAATAGGAACTAATACCATTGAAACAGAAATATTAAATGGAGAGGCCAGAGCCTACGGATTAGAAGTGCTATTGCGTAAAAACAAAGGGGACTTTACCGGGTGGTTAGCATATACGGTATCAAAATCTGAGCAAAGAACTTTTGGTGGAAATGCCGGAGGCCCTGGTATTAATAAAGGAAATTGGTATAACACACCATATGATAGAACCCATGACGTATCATTAACCGGAATTTATAAATTAAATGATAAATGGAGTTTTAGTTCTAATTTGGTTTATCAAACAGGACGACCTGTAACTTACCCAAATGGGCAGTATCAATATGAAGATCTATCTATTGCAAGTTATTCAGGCAGAAATGAGGATCGCTTATCCGATTATCATAGATTAGATATATCTGCTATATATAAGCCGAATAGAAAACCAAATAAACGATGGAAAGGCGAATGGGTTTTTGGTATATATAACTTATATAACCGTAAAAATGCAGCTTCCATTTCTTTTAGACAAAATAATGATACTGGTCAAAATGAAGCAAACAGAACAGCCATTTTTGGAATGATTCCATCCATAACGTATAATTTTAAATTTTAAAAAATCATGAAATATATAAAACAAATCGCGATACTAGCATGCTTAATATTTGCCTCATGTGAAGATGTTATTGATGTAGATGTACCAACAGCCGCCCCGAGATTAGTTGTTGAAGCATCATTAGATTGGGAAAAAGGAAGTGTTGGTAATAATCAAACAATTACGTTACGTACATCTACACCGTATTTCGATACAACTACAAATAATAGTGTAACAGGGGCAACAGTAAAAGTAACGAATACCAATAGTGGTGCGGAATTTATATTTACAGACCAAAATGATGGAACTTACACAACCTCAAGTTTTATTCCTGTTATTAATGATACTTATACATTAGAAATTGTTTATGATGGAGAAAATTATCGAGCTACAGAAACTTTAAAATCGGTTTCAGATATAAACCGAGTTACACAATCTTTAGAAGGTGGTTTTGATGACGAGGTTTTAGATGTAACCTTGTATTGGGACGATCCTGCAGATGAAGAAAATTACTATTTGGTTAGAGTTATAGAAGAAGGTGATTTATTTCCGTTTTTAGAAGAGATATCTGATGAGTTTATAAATGGGAATGAGATAGAAGATTTCTTTGAAAAGGATGACGATGCCGATGACCCAACTGAAGAGTTTAACCCTGGCGACACAGTATATATATCTTTATTTGGTATTTCGGAAAGATATCATAATTATATGCAATTATTAATAGAGCAATACGATAGTGGAGGAGACCCTTTTAGTTCTGTTGCTGCAGAAATACGAGGAAATTGTATCAATACCACAACACCAGATCATTATGCTTTTGGATACTTTAGATTAACACAGGTCGTAAAAACCAGTTATACGTTTCAATAGTAAATAGCAGCGTTTTATAAACATCTGGTACGGAAGTGCAGAGCTTATAAGTAAATTAAACCATCTCTAACTTTAAATGTTTGAGATGGTTTGTCGTTTTTATACTGCGGTTTAAATTGATGTGAAAAGTTATTAGATTAAAATCAATTAATTTCAATCTCAAAATCAGCATGCTTCCAGCTCTGTGCTATTAATTCGTTAAATTTATTTACGTTTTCAACATCTCCTAAATCTGAATATGCTTGTTTTAAACCGTGGTAGGCCCAACCATTTTTGGGTAAACGTTCTAAATCTTCTAAGTAGACCTTAATCGCTAATCTTTTTTGCCCATTTAGTATTAAAACTCTACCTAAATGATGACGAACCGAGAAAAACCAGTCTGGAGGCTCGTTATAATTTAAAGCGTCTTCCATTTTTATAGCTTCTCTTAAAAGGACAGCACTCGCCTTATAATCTTTAATGGACTCTGAAGCCAAAATTTCTGCATCCAGAACCTTAGAGGCAATAATAACTAAATCGTAAACAGAATTGATCCCCCAAATTGTAACATCTTTTAAGCTTTCGTTTTTAGACAATATTTTAAGAGCTTCTGATTCTGCCTTGGCCTTATTCAAATTGCCTTTCCCTAAGTGCGCCATACCTTCAGCATAATGTCTGATAGCCTTTGGATAATTTAAATTGTAAGTATCCATTTTCATATTTAAAATAGCATCCCATTTTTTAAATTTTACGGCTATATAATAAGGAATGGTGTAATAATGTTGCAAGGTACCCCAACCAGGTTGTTTCATGATCTCTGGATGTACATGCTCAGACACTTTATTGGCCCCAACCATAGCCCAATGGCTATTGCCTTCTAAAGTAGCTGTAGCTGCCATGAAATGATAATTATGTGGATAATAGCCTAATGGGTAAGCACCTTGTGCATGACACGCACTTACATAAGTACTATCCGCTTTTACGGCAGCAATATTAGATAATGTTCCTTTATGATATTCACCTGTTCTTATATAAGTGTGCGAAGGCATATGTAATAAATGGCCTGATCCAGAAACTAAGCCCTCATCAAATATTTTGGCGGAATCATCAGAACGCTCAGGTGTGTTTGAAGCTTCAACAGCATGAATGTAAAAATGATGAGCTCCGGGATGTTTTGGGTTTTGGGCTATCAATTTTTCTAAAAGCGATACAATTTCTACCGTCCAGGGTTTTTCAGTACCATCTTTTTCGTTTAGATCCCACGGATGCAAATTCATTAAAGATTCAGCATATAAAGCACTTATTTCTGTATCGTCTGGGTATTTAGTATATAACTCTTTTAAGGCATTAGAATATTGAATGTCTAAGCCCGTCCTGTCTTCTGGTGGTTCTGCGGCATAGCGTAGTGCCATAGCATTAATAAAATCTTTTTCTTTTTTAGAGGCGTTTGATGACAATTCTATAGCTTTTTGTATCGCTTGGTAAGCTCTTTGGTAGTTATCATCTTCCATACCTGCATTGTAATTAGGTCCGAGTACATAAGCATATCCCCAAAAGGCCATGGCACATTTTGGGTCAAGCTTAGTTGCATAATAGAAAGATCGTGCGGCTTCAGCATGATTAAAGCCGTAGGCTAAAGTCATTCCTTGATTAAAATACCGCTGTACCAGTACATTATTAGTTGTTATGGGATAATTCACGGCATCATAACCTTCTAAAAGCGGAGCAATATTGTCTTTTTTATACCACTCGGTATCTGTAACTTGCGGAATACACGTATATTTAGATGATGGAGGTGATTTAGAAGTCAATACATTTTCCTCTTCAGATTTATTGTTTTTACAAGATAAAAATAGACTTAGGGAGATGAGAATAAATACGCCTTTTTTCATTTTGTGTAAAATTTTGATTTATAGTTGATTACAAGCATACAATTTACAAAAGATTGTAATGTTTTAATAATTTTTAGGAGAATTATAAAATTTATGTGACTTATTTAAGTTACTTGTGTCTTAAATCATAACAACTAAAAAATAGCGATAAGCTACATTTGAAAACCCTAGAAAACATTAATAAGTTACCCGATGAAGAGTTGGTAAAAGTGATTGTTAAAACCAATAACACATTGCTTTTTGAAATACTATACGACAGGTATGCTACATTAGTGTATAATAAATGTTTTGGTTTTGCAAAAGATGCCGATGAGGCTAAAGATTTAACACAAGATGTGTTTTTAAAGCTCTTTGTTAAACTGGCTAGCTTTAAAGGAAAATCAAAATTTTCAACTTGGTTATATGCATTTACATATAATCATTGCGTAAATTATGTCACAAGAAATACAGCTAAAAAATTTGAAAAAAAATCTGTAGACTATAAAGACATAGAAAACCTTTCGTATTATGAAGAAGATGATACCAGTTTTCTGGATATGAAAGTCGACAAATTAAAAATAGCTTTAGAGCTAATTTCTCCTGAGGAGAAAATGATTTTATTACTAAAATACCAAGATTTTCTTTCTATAAAGGATATTGAAAGTGTTTTAGGAATAGGCGAAAGTGCAGTTAAGATGAGACTTAAACGCGCCAAAGACAAACTAAAAACCGTGTATACTAACAACCTTAAATAATGGAGAATCCGTTTAAGCATATAAATCAGCCTCTTAAGGAAGTTCCACAAGAACTTAAAGCCAAGGTTATGAGTGATATTGCTATGGCAAAACTCATTATGGAGTTAGCAGCACTATTTTCTTACAATATAGGCGATGTTATTGAAACAGTTATAAGGAGTAGAAAAGACACAAAATAAAATATTGAATACAAAAATAACCCTAACAAAATTAAAATAATGGAAAAAGCAATAGGATGGAAAGATAAGGCTTTAGAATCATTAACAGTTATGTGGCCTGAAATTACAAAAGTGCTTCTTAACTTAGTAGTTGCATTTATCGTATTAATAATTGGCTGGTTAATTACTAAGTTAATTGTTGGCATTATTAAAAGAGCATTAAAACTGGCCAAAGCCAATAAATTAGATGATAAATTAAACGAAATTGAAATTGTTGAAGGAAAAAAGTTAAACTTTGATACTATTAAAATTGTATCAAATTTTGTGAAATGGGTTATGTATATTATACTGATTATCATGGTGTCAGATATTATGAACTTAGCCATGATATCTCAGCAAATCAGTAATTTATTAGGCTATTTGCCGCAGTTATTTGCTGCTGTAGTTATATTCACTATTGGGTTAGTTCTGGCTAATGTGATAAAAAAGGGACTAAAGTCCTTTTTTGAATCTATGGATTTGTCCGGAGCAAAAATTATCAGTCAAATCGTATTCTTTATAATCCTGATATTCACTTCCATAACTGCTTTAAATCAAGCTGGTGTTAATACCGAAATCATTACAAGTAATATTACTATGATTTTGGCAGGGTTTATATTAGCCTTTGCTCTAGCTTTTGGTTTTGGAGCTCAAAAAGTGGTTGGCGAATTATTAAAAACATTTTATGCCAGAAAAACCTATGAAATAGGTCAAAATATAGAATTTAATAATATTAAAGGCGAAGTAGAATCGTTAGACGGAATAACCGTTACTATAAAAACAGAGCAAGGCAAGCTTGTTGTACCTATTAAAGATATTGTAGAGAGCCAAGTTAAAATACAGGATTAATTTTAAGTTAGGGTTAAAATTTGGTTGGTTACTACCTGTATATTAAGCAACTCTCTACATAGTATATCCCTTTTCATTAATTTGAAAAGGGTTTTTTTTATTTAAAACGTATTTAATAAAAGCAATACTTTGCTTTTATAACTTCGGCTTATTGGAAGCGATTTATTTAGAACAATAATTTGTTCATTTGTAAACGAGGTCATATACTTTATTGAAATAATATAGGACCTGTGAATTCTTATGAATATGTTTTTTGGGAGTTTAACTTCAATCGCACTAATCGTTTCGCGTGTAACTATGGTTTTATTTGTTAGATTAATTTTAATATAATCGCTATAGCTTTCAATATAAATGATATCATCAAAATCTATTTTTACCATAGTTCTTTCAGATCTAACAAATATAAAGTCATTGCTGTCAAGACGAGTTTTAACTATTTTTTGCTGGTTGCAGTAAACATCAAAATAGGTATCAACAGCTTTTAATAAGCGTTCAAAAGAAATAGGTTTTAATAAATAGTCTACCGCCTGTAATTCAAATCCTTCAATGGCATAATCACGATAAGCCGTTGTAAAAATAATTTTAATGTTTTTGTTAATAGATTTTGCAAACGAAATTCCAGATATCTCGGGCATATTTATATCTAAAAAAACTAAATCAATTTTGTGATTACTTATATATTTAAATGCTTCCATAGCATTGCTACAGCTGGCTACAATACTTATTCTGCTAATTTTAGAAAGGTGTATGGCGATAACTTCTCGTGCAATTAATTCATCATCAACAATAATACAAGATATGGTGTTCCTTTTTTGCAATTATTTATTATTTAAATTAAGGCTTACTTTAAAAATACCATCGTTAGTGTTAATAGTTAAGTTGTAGATGTCTTTGTAAACCAAATCCAGTCGTTTTTTAATGTTTTCTAAACCTATACCATTACTGTTTGTTTGAGGTTTTTTATAGCTATTTTCAATTTTAAAATGAATCGTTTCATGATTACAAATCAAATCAATGTTTATGTATAAAACTCCTTGTTTAAGAGCTCCATGTTTAAAGCTATTTTCAATAAATGGTAATAATAACATGGGAGCAATTTTTATGGTTTCCGGGATAGTATTATAATTAAAATTGATTTTTAAAGTATCATTAAAACGCATTTTTTCTAACTCAATATAATCCTCTATATGATTAATTTCAGTAATTAGAGGCACAAAAGGTTTGTCGACTTGATACAACAAATAGTCTAACAAATTAGAAAGTTTTAGTATCATTTCCGGGGTCTCATCAGCTTTTTTTAAAGCAAAACCATACATCGTGTTAAGTGTGTTAAATAAAAAATGCGGATGTATTTGCATCTTTAAATAGTTGAGTTCCTGCTCTTTTAGTTTAAGTTGTGTTTCTAATATTTTTGTTTCCAGACCCTTTGACTTTTCGGTATATTTTAAGTTTAGTGTTAGCAGTTTAAAAGCGCTTACTAAAATAACTACTAAATATACTGCAATAGCAATAAACCCTATGTTTTTTGTTACAGGATTCATAGCATTGTATTCAAAATGTGCCAGATATATAAAGCTAAAAAAGATAGATACCATCATTAAATATCCAGAGATGATTAATGTGTAAAAACTGTATAAGCCAAAAAGGAGATAGCGCTTAGTAATTAAATATTCTGGGATTATTTTATATATAGAAACATAAGTTGTAGCTATAGTAATTGGCATTAAAAAAAGAGAAAAAGAAAGTGTATCGTTAAAATTGCTGCTTTCTGCACCAAAGAAATAAGTAAAAAAGAGTAATACCAAGCACCAAAATAAAAGATGTAGAAAAAGCTTCCCTAACATTTTTAAAATATATTTCTTTTTTATCATGCTTTATAAATAGTATTACAATAATACTCTATTTTTATAGAGGATTGGTATTTTGTAGACGAATAACAGGTTTAATGAGGGTTTCTGCAATAGGTTATATCCGGCTCTAATCCGGTTATTCGTCGTATTTAAAGTTATTGGCAAATAATAATAAATTAAGTTTGGGGTATTAATCAAAAAAAACAAACAGTTATGTGTATATTTTTAGTACCTAAATTAGTAGCAGTATCAAACCCATTAGCAGATAGATTTTATGAAGGAGGCCCTTTGTTTATGTCGTTGATTTTAATATGTTTATTGCTCTCTGTATTTCTTTTAGCTAAAGGGTTTTTAAGCCTTAAAAAAGATGCTTTAGTTTCAAAAAAAATGCTTAGTTTGACTATAGATACGAGTCTTTTGGGGTTGGTTTTAGGTTTTTTGGGCTCTATTATTGGACTGATTACAGCTTTTGATTCTATTGAAGCATTCGGAAATCCTGATCCTGCAATTTTTGCCGGAGGATTAAAGGTGTCTTTATTAACAGCTACATTTGGCCTTTTTTCTTTTGTAATATCTAGGATAGGGATCTTTGTTTTAAGGGCAATGCAAAAAGAATAAATTCGTTTATATAGGTGTCTTATTAAAATCCCTTTTCAATAATTTGAAAAGGGATTTTTGTCAATAAAATATAATGTTTTTTAAAAATGGTTTTAAAAAAGTAACTTAGCTACTTATGTTTAACAAAAACCACCGCTTTCAGCCATGAAAAAACTACCCTATGTTTTAATTGCTTTTCTTTTCTTAATGAGTTGTTTTAAATCGAAAAACGAAACTCAATCTAATCCATCCAAAATACTTTCTGAGGTTAATGCTAATGATGTAGGGCTGTCTGAATTCAGGCTTAGTTATATAGATACGATGCTAAATAATGCTGTTAATGATAATATAATACCCGGAGCGGTAGCATTAGTATCCAGAAATGGTAAAATAGCTTATCATAAAGCTTTTGGTATGGCAGATAATACTTCAGAAAGAGACTTGCAACAATCTGATATTTTTAGAATAGCTTCACAATCAAAAGCTATTACTTCAACAGCGGTTATGATGCTTTGGGAAGAAGGTAAGTTTAATTTAGACGACCCAATCTCTAAATACATTCCGGAATTTGCTAACGAACAAATTATCGACACCTTTAACGAAAACGATTCATCATACACAGCTAAGCCCTCTGTAAAGCAAATAACAATTAGGCATTTGTTAACCCATACTTCTGGTGTTGGTTATGGGGTAATTGATGGCGACCACAGGTTTAATAAGCTCTATAATAAAGCGGGAATTGTTGATTTGTTTACCACTAAAGATATCAGTATTGAAGATAATATAAAGAAGCTTGCAAAACTCCCATTGCATCATAATCCAGGAGAAAAATTTACCTATAGTGAAGGCCTCGATGTGTTGGGGTATTTTATTGAAATAGTTTCAGGGATGCCTTTTGATGAATTTTTGGATACAAGAATTTTTAAGCCTTTAGGAATGCTCGATACACAGTTTTATTTACCGGAATCTAAATACAATCGCCTGGTTACGGTTCAAACTAAAAAAGGGGATGCATGGGTAAAATATCCCGTTACTTTTTATGATACCGATTACCCTATTAAAGGCGCTAAGCGCTTTTTCTCCGGTGGTGCAGGATTAACGAGTACAGCAAAAGATTATGCTGCTTTTTTGCAAATGTATTTGAATAAGGGGGAGTTAAATGGTACCAGATTATTAAGCAGAACAACAGTAGAAACCATTTTAACTAATCAGATACCATATATATCTGAAGCTATAGAGGCTGTGCATGGCTTAGCTTTTGGCTTGATTGATAAAAAAACACATGATTTGGGAGGTGCAGGTAGCGAAGGTACATTCATTTGGGGTGGTTATTTTAATACCGTGTATTTTGCAGACCCAAAAGAAAATATAATCGGCGTGTTGTTAAAACAAACCCAACGAATTAATGGTGATGACACATCTAATAAATTTAGAAAACTGGTGATGCAAGCGATTGACGATTAGGGTTTTGAAACAAAGATTTCTGTCTACCTGAAAGGCTAAGCTATAATCTAAATATCATAAGCAATTGTTTACTACTTTCTCTTATTCCGTTTGTTATAATTTTTATCACCCCGGGTTTTAGGCTTTTTGTATTTTTTTGCCATTTTAAATTTATAAGAGCCGCCCAAATTTTCTTTGGAGTTCTTTAGAGATTTTTCATGAAATGCAGGCCCTGGAGCATCATCATCTCTTCGCTTAATAGGGTTGTTGCGTTCCTTTATTTGCGGGCGCTCTTCTTCAATAAGTTCGGTAGCAATTTCTACAGTGGCAGGTATTTCAAGCAATGGAATTTCCATATGCATTAATTGCTCAATACTTTTAATGGCCTCCTGTTCTTTTTCGGTAGAAAAAACAAGCGACTTGCCTTTGCGCTCAGCACGACCTGTTCTACCAATGCGATGCATATAGTTTTCAGGGTAATCTGGTGTATCAAAATTAATAACATGAGATACATTATCAATATCTAAACCCCGCGCCATGACATCTGTAGCTATTAAAATACGATTTTCACCATTTTTAAATTGTTCAATACTTCTCAATCTGTAATTTTGAGTTTTGTTGGAATGAATCACACAGAGCTCTTCACGAAAGGTTTGCTCTAATATTTCAAATAAACGGTCAGCCATTTTTTTATAGGCCACAAAAATTAACACCTTATTAAAAGCTTCGGTATCGTGTAATAAGTGAATCAATAAATTGACTTTAGTATGAAAATTTGGAACATCAAATCGCGATTGCGTAATATTTTCCAAAGGAGTACCGGAAACAGCAATAGAAACTCGTTTTGGACTTTTAAAGAAATCGTTAATCAAGGCATCTACATCTTGTGTCATAGTTGCAGAAAACATAATGTTTTGCCTGCGCTCCGGAAGAATATCAAAGATATTAATGAGTTGGTGCCTAAACCCTAAATCTAGCATCACATCTACTTCATCTATCACCAATTTCTGAATTGATTTAAGCTGTAAAACGCGACTTAAGGCCAAATCGTATAAACGTCCCGGAGTAGCAACTAAAATGTCTAAGCCTTCTGCAATGGCCTTTTTTTGTGTATTAATATTCGTGCCGCCATAAACACCTAAAACACGATTATTAATATATTTTGACAGCTTTTCTATTTCATCAACAACTTGTACCACCAGTTCTCGAGTAGGAACTAAAACCAACACTCTTGGATTTTCTTGTGTTGAATATTTTAAATTTTTAAGAATCGGGAGCATATAAGCAAAGGTTTTTCCTGTTCCCGTTTGAGCAATACCAACCATATCTTTTCCAGAAGCTACCACATTAAATGCCTCAGCTTGAATTGGAGTTGGGCTGCTATACCCTAAATCGTTTAAAGCGTTATATAAAGGTGTATTTAAGTTTAAATCTTCGAAATGCCCCATAAAAATTTTAATGATACCTCAATTTGACAGAGGCGAATTATATCAGTTATTTGATAATCAAAATATTACTAATCAGATGAAAGTTATAATCCTGTTTTAGACTACAAATCTACCATTAATTTGTTAGACTAAATGATTATTATGTATTTCGATAGTATAACTGGCTTCAAAAGTTTTTCCTGCTTGTAATGACAGAATACCTTCTTTGGCTTTAAAGTCTTGATTGGTGTTTTCGCTATCGGCAATTCCTAACCATGGCTCAATACAAACATAATCGCCTTCTGGTTTAGCCCAAATGCCTAAATAATGAAAATCGCAATAACTAACCGATAGGATGTTTCCATTAGATTCACTTTTTAAAGTTACTTTTTTAGATTTCAGATCTTTAAAAACTAAAGCGTCTTTGTTAAACAACTGGTGAGATAACCTAATCGTATTTGAATTTTTGAGAACGGGCTCTGTTTTTAAAGAAATTAAACCATTATTCATATTAATTAAATGGGTTTTAGCATTTTCAATCTGTTCAAATTCTAAACTATAATCGTTATAATTTTCATTTTCAAATACGGGGCACTTAAAAGCGGGATGTCCACCAACAGAAAAATACATGGTTTTATCATCACAGTTTTTAATGTGATGAACCACTTTTATAGTATTATCGATAAGTAAATAAGTAATATAAAACTCAAATTTAAAGGGATAGTCTTTAAGAGACCTTTCATCATAAAACAACGCGAAAGCTAAACGGTCTTTTGTTTGTTGATGCAATTTTATATTTCTGTTATGCCTAATAAAACCGTGCTTTGGCAGGCTGTATTTTTTATTTTCAAACACATAAGTGTTGTCTTTTAATGCCCCGATAATAGGGAATAGGTTTGGCGCAAAACTACTCCATACATTCGGATTGGCATCCCACATAAATTGTGTGTTGTTTTTTATTGAAGAAATTTCACAAAGCTCTGCTCCAATATTTTTTACGGCTATCTTTAGTTTGGCATTTTGTATAGTATGCATCAAAAATTACATTTAAAGTATTATACAAAATTCTTAATTTTTTAAGTATTCTAAGTAACTTTACGCCATAAACTTTTTTATTATTGAGAACAACCTTTTATTATAAAACAAAATCATCTAAAGTTTTTAAAGATCAATTATTGATATGGTCACAGCAGTTTGACGATGTAGTTTGGTTAGATTCTAATAAGTACGATCAAAACTATTCAAGCTACGATGCTGTTTTAGCAGTTGAAGCATTTACAAGTATTCAAACAGATTATTATGATAGTTTTGAAAAACTGAAAGTATACCAAAATCATACAAATGATTGGATTTTTGGATATTTAACTTACGATCTAAAGAATGATGTTGAAGGTTTAAGTTCTAATAACTTTGATGGGTTGGAATTTCCTGATTTATACTTTTTCCAACCTAAAAAGCTTTTTTTAATAAAAGGTAACCAGGTAGAAATTCAGTATTTAAAGGGTGTTGAAGACGAATTTGAAGATGATTTAAATGATATTGAACAGATTAACGAACCAACAAATCAACGAATTAACAAGTCTATTAAAATAAAACTTCGTATTCATAAAGATGAGTATTTCGAAAAAATAAACCAAATGTTAGCTCATATCCATCGTGGTGATATTTATGAAGCCAATTTTTGCCAGGAATTTTATGCAGAAGGCACAGCAATTAATCCTTTAGAAACTTATAATAAGCTTAATGCCATTTCAAACCCGCCCTTTGCAACTTTTTTTAAACATCAAGATAAATATTTGCTCTCGGCTTCTCCCGAGCGCTATTTGAAAAAGCAAGGAGATACTATGGTTTCACAACCTATAAAAGGAACTGCTAAGCGATCAAGTAATTTAGAAGAAGACAAATTATTAAAGGATGAATTATTAAAGGATGAAAAAGAGCGAAGCGAAAATATAATGATTGTTGATCTGGTTCGTAATGATTTATCTAAAACGGCTATAAAAGGAAGTGTGAAAGTTGAAGAATTATGCAAAATTTATACTTTCGATCAGGTACATCAAATGATCTCTACAGTAACCTCTAAGGTTGAGAAAGATACACACCCTATAGATATTATCAAAAGTACATTTCCAATGGGAAGTATGACTGGTGCTCCGAAAATTTCTGCCATGAAAATTATTGAAGATTTAGAAGAAACCAAACGGGGGCTTTATTCTGGTGCTGTTGGTTATTTTTCTCCTAAGGGCGATTTCGATTTTAATGTAATTATTCGCAGTATTCTATATAATGAGACCAAACAATATGTTTCCTACTCTGTAGGAGGTGCTATAACGGCCAAAAGCAACCCATTAAAAGAATACGAAGAATGCTTGGTGAAAGCCAAAGCGATGCGAACGGTTTTAGAACATTAACCCAAATGTTGCTTTAAACTCTCGATGGTTAAATTTAAAATACGCTCTACACGTTTTGTTTCTATCTTTTTTATTTGGGCAACCTCATCATACGAAAGCCTTCCAAAAACAAATAAATCAACAATTTCTGATACTTTTAGAGGTAACAAAGTATAAAATTTTCCTAATATATTTTTGTTGTGTAAGGCAGATAGATCTTCAGTCTCAAGTACATTTTTTATAGATGTAGTATCATTATCGTACAAGAATAGGTGCTTGTGCTTTTGATCTTGTTTGTATGAAATATCATTGAGTTCTTCATTCATGATAAAATCAAAATCTTCATCTACTGTAAATTTTTCTTCAAGCCCATCTAATTCTTCTTCTAAAATAGAGTTTGTGCTTAATGTATTTTGATGAAAGGCTTCTTTCTTAAAAAGCTCATCTAAATCAGAATCTACAATTTTGAATAGCTTAATTTTTATAGCTAAAGCTTCCATATCAACATCGTAGCCCCCTTCATAAAACTTTGCAATGGCTTCATCTATAAAATCGTTAGAGCCATACATGTTTTTAGGGATGATGCCCTTAGACTCGGCTATGTATAATCGATGCTTTATATAAGCATGTAAATGTTGCGTTACAGAAATTACTTTTTTATTGAAATGTTCTAGAGTGGTTTTGTCGTTTAATTTTTCAATTGAGCACATAATCTTTTCGGTGTTGAATTTATACTTTAAAATTACTAAAATCATAATTTCTAAATATGATTTTTGTCATTGTTATCTGCATATAATTTGTGTATATAAATAGGCAATGTTGTATATTTGAAAACATGCTGAAGCAATTCAAAAACCATTTAAAAAATAATTTTTCATTCTTAAATGAAAGCAGACTACTGATTGCTATTTCTGGCGGATTAGATAGTGTGGTTTTAGCATATTTATGCCACCTGTTAAACTTGGATATGGCCTTAGCGCATTGCAATTTTAGTTTGCGAGGTAATGAAAGTGATGGTGATGAAAATTTTATACTACAATTAGCCGAAAACTTAGATTTAGAGGTTTTTATTGAGCGTTTTGATACCGAAGCCTATGCTAAAAAAAATAAATTATCGATACAAATGGCAGCACGTGAGTTGCGTTATAATTGGTTTGAAGCATTGGCAACTCAATTGCAATTTGATTATATTTTAACAGCACATCATGCCGATGATAATTTAGAAACCTTTTTAATTAACTTATCGCGTGGTACAGGTTTAGAGGGGCTAACAGGTATTCCTGCCATTAATGATAAATTGGTTAGGCCATTATTGCCGTTTTCTAGAGAAGCGATAGAAACCTATGCAAACGATCAAAATCTAAAATGGAGAGCGGATAGCAGTAATGCTTCTACCAAATATTTACGAAATAAATTGAGGCACGATGTCATACCTGTTTTAAAAGAAATTAACCCGAAATTGTTACAAAGCTTTAATAAAACACAGTCATATTTAAAAAGTTCAAGGGGTATTGTAAAAGATAGAATTAAAAATGTTTTTGATGAAGTAGTTAATCGAGTAGATTCGCAAACAATATCTTTTGATATTTCCAAGATTAAAAAATTGAACCACCCCAAAGCTTACTTATTTGAATTTTTAAAGGCTTATAATTTTACCGAATGGGACGACGTTACTAACCTTTTAAATGCCCAATCAGGAAAGCAGGTCTTTTCAAATACACATCGCTTAGTTAAAGACAGAGCATTTTTATTGTTAAGTGAAATGACTCCAAAAGCCTATAAGCCCATTGAAATACTTAATAGTGATAATGAAACTAAAACTCCTTTTGGATCTTTGCTTATTAATGAAGTTGATTTGATTGCAGAAAAGTTAAGTACTATAATTTATGTAGATAAAGACAGGTTAGATTTTCCATTAACACTCCGAAAATGGAAACAAGGCGATGTTTTTTATCCATTGGGAATGGTAGGGAAAAAGAAATTGAGTAAATATTTTAAAGACGAAAAGCTTTCACTTTTAGACAAAGAAACTGTTTGGTTGCTGTGTTCAGGAAACGATATTGTTTGGGTAATTAACAGGCGAGCCGATAATAGGTTTAAAGTAACCAAAAACACAAAGCATATTCTTAAAATAGAATTAAAATAAGATGTGATAGCAAGGCCAGCCTCAGTATCACACTTAAAATATTAAAAACAATTTGAAATTACAAGGCAACATAGTTGATATAAAAAACAAACGAATCTATAAGGGAGAAATCTTTATAGAAAACGGGAAGATTAAATCTATTACAGAAAAAAATAACAACGTTAATCATTATATTCTTCCTGGTTTTATTGATGCTCATATTCATATTGAAAGCTCTATGTTGGTACCAAGCGAGTTTGCTTGTTTAGCAGTAACGCATGGAACTGTGGCCACGGTTTCTGATCCTCATGAGATTGCTAATGTTTTAGGGGTTAAGGGCGTTGAGTTTATGATTGAAAATGGCAAACAAACACCATTTAAATTCAATTTTGGCGCCCCATCTTGTGTGCCTGCAACAGCATTTGAATCCGCTGGAGCCATTATAAATTCAGACGATATCAAAAAACTTCTAGAACATCCAGATATCAAGTATTTAGCAGAAATGATGAATTATCCGGGGGTTTTATTTGATGATGATGAAGTTATGAAAAAGATAGCTTGGGCAAAATATTATAATAAGCCTGTTGATGGACATGCCCCGGGATTAAGAGGAGATGATGTTACCAAATATATTAACGCTGGAATATCTACAGACCATGAGTGTTTTACCTACGAAGAAGGCTTAGAAAAGCTTCAAAAGGGAATGCAAGTTTTAATAAGAGAAGGTAGTGCAGCCAAAAACTTTGAAGCTCTAATTGATTTACTCCCAGAGCATTTTGAAAACATGATGTTTTGTAGTGACGATAAGCATCCAGACGATTTAATGCTCTACCATATTAATCAACTTTGTGCCAGAGCTGTTGCTAAAGGCATTGATATGTTTAAAGTTTTGCAGGTAGCCTGTGTTAACCCGGTAAATCATTATAATTTAGATGTAGGCTTATTAGAAGAAGGTGATCATGCAGATTGTATTATCGTTGAAGATTTGAAGGATTTTAAAACACTTCAAACGTTTATAGGCGGAACATTGGTTTTTAGTAAAGATCGATCTTTAATAGCACCGGCCTCTTTTAAAATATTGAATAATTTCAATTGTAGTAAAAAGAAAATTTCAGATTTCAGATTTGAATCTACTGCTAAACGAATTAGAGTTATTGAGGCTTTAGAGGGGCAGCTGGTTACTAATGAATTGATAGAGGATGCTTTACTGGAAAACGGCAATGTAGTTTCAAATATTGAAAGTGATATTTTAAAGGTATCTGTAGTAAACCGCTATAAAAACCAAAAACCTGCCATAGCATTTATTAAAAATTTTGGATTAAAAGAAGGTGCTATTGCATCATCAGTAGGTCACGATTCTCATAATATTATAGCGGTTGGGGTTTCAGACGAAGCTATCTGTAAAGCGGTTAATTTAGTAATAGAAAACAAAGGAGGTATTTGTGCCGTTTCAAACTCTAAAGCAGCGATAATAGCATTACCTGTAGCTGGCATAATGAGTGATAAAGATGGAAAAACGATTGGAGCACAATATGCTAAATTAGATACCATAGCTAAGCAATTAGGCTGTAAACTTAAGGCACCATACATGACCCTGTCTTTTATGGCATTACTGGTAATTCCATCTTTAAAGCTTAGTGATAAGGGCTTATTTGATGGGACCAATTTTAAGTTTATAGCTTTAGAATATGAGTAAATTATTTGTATCTTTAAAAGATTAAAAATTATTTGTTATGAAATTTAAATATACCATACTGTTATTTGCGTTTAGCTTTTTTATATTAAGCGCAAATGCACAACGCAAGAATAAAAAAATAGTTATCTCTGGTTTTGTTAAAGACTCATTAAACAATCCGGTTGCAAATGTTTCGGTTTTTATTGATGAAGTTATAACAAATAAGAAAACAAACTCTGATGGGTTTTATAAAATTAAGCTTAAAAAAGCCCCAAAGAAAGTTATGGTAGCCTCTTCCGCTTATGGGGTGGAAGAAGTTGATTACAATAATAAAAACGAAATAAATTTCACTTTCAATAAGAATAGTTTAAACAAAGAGAAATTTAACCTTGTTGTTTTTAAGCGAAAGAAGAAATCTGAAAAAACACCTAGAATCTATAATACTATATACGATTATTTTAGAGATCGTGTAAGTGGTGTTAGAGTTAGCGGGAATAATGAAATTCTTGTTAGGGGTATAACGAGCTTGCGCAGTAGTACAGCACCACTTTTTGTAGTCAATAAATCTCCTATTAGTAATATAGATGCTATAAACCCTAATGAAATAAAATCAGTATCCGTTTTAAAAGGTCCTGAGTGTGCTGCATATGGTTCAAGAGGAGCAAATGGAGTAATACTTATTAATACCTATTAATGCCACATATAAAGTTTATTAGAGTCTTTTTTAGATAATGCCTGTTATAGAGTCAACCTATAAGCCTCCTTTTTGTTTTAAAAATGGATTTGTTTCTACTGTGTATTCTGGCTTGGTTAGGCGAGTGCAAAAAGTAAACCAAGAGCGCGAACGCATCATTTTAAGTGATAACGATTTTATAGATTTAGATTGGAGCTTTTCGAAAGTAAAAGGTAACAGACTTATTGTTTTGTTACACGGTTTAGAAGGAAATGCACAACGCCCTTATATAATAGGTACAGCTAAACTTTTTAATAAAAACGCTATGGATGCTGTATGTGTGAATTTTAGAGGGTGTAGTGGGGAAGATAATCTAAAATACAGAAGTTATCATTCTGGAGCTACCGATGATTTAATTGAGATTATCCAACATATAACTTCAACAAAACAATATTCAGAAATATATTTAAAAGGGTTTAGTCTTGGTGGTAATGTTATTTTAAAATACCTGGGAGAAGGGAATGATGTGCCTGAGCAAATTAAGGCGGCTGTAGCTGTTTCTGTGCCCTGCTATTTAAAAGGCTCTTCTGATGAATTACACACGTTTAAAAATATATTATACCACGATAGATTTAAAAAGCACCTCATTTCTAAGCTAAGAATTAAGCAAAAGCAATTCCCTGAGATACTCGATATTAATCAAGTGAGCTCTATTAAAACTTTGCTGGACTTTGACAATGTATATACTTCCATAGCTCATGGTTTTAAAGATGCATTTGATTATTATGAAAAGAGCAGTAGCTTACACGTTCTGGATCATATAAAAATACCAACTTTACTCATAAATGCGCTTAACGATTCGTTTTTGTCGCCAGAATGCTATCCTGTAAAAATGGCAAAGGCAAACCCCAATCTTTACTTGGAAATGCCAAATCATGGGGGACATGTTGGGTTTGTTGATAAAAAGAATATATACTACAATGAGCGAAGAGCTATAGAGTTTATTAAATCTATGTTAAAAGAAGCAAGTCTGTAAAATAGAGCTCTTATATTTTTGTACTTTTAGATAGAATCAATCTTTCTAATACATACAATTATGCCAACATTTAACTTAAAAATTAATAATAAAACCCATACTGTTGAGGCAGACATGGACACCCCTTTACTTTGGGTATTAAGAGATCAGATTAATTTAGTAGGAACAAAATATGGCTGTGGTATTGGGCAATGTGGCGCTTGTACAGTACATGTAAATGGTACGGCAATGCGTAGCTGTTTACTTCAAATATCTCAAGCTGAAGGCATGGATATTATAACAATTGAAGGGCTCTCAGAAAGTGGCAATCATCCGGTTCAGGAAGCCTGGAAAACTATTGATGTTCCACAATGCGGTTATTGTCAATCAGGACAAATCATGACAGCATCAGCATTTTTAAAAAGAAATCCTAACCCTAGCGATTCAGAAATAAGAAATGCTATGCATGGTAATATTTGCAGATGTGCCTCTTACAATAGTATAGAAAAAGCGGTCAAGCTAGCATCAGAAAAACTAAGTTAAACCTAAATATAATTAACAAAATGAAAACTTCACAACATTTGGCATTTAGCAGAAGATCTTTCTTAAAAACATCAACACTAGCAAGTGGTGGCCTGTTAATAGGGTTTAACTTATTTAATGCCTGTAAACAAGATGTAACACCGCCAATAGACATAAGCCAATTAAATTTTAACGACTTTAATGCCTTTATAAAAATATCAGACCAGGGTAAAGTCACCATATTTTCACCTAATCCAGAAATTGGTCAGGGTGTAAAAACATCTATGCCTATGATTATTGCAGAAGAGTTGGATGTGCCCTGGGAGGATGTGTATGTTAAACAAGGTGTTTTAGATACTAAAAATTATACAAGACAAGTAGCTGGAGGAAGTCAATCTATTAGATTTGGATGGGAACCATTACGACAAACAGGGGCCACTGCTAAACAAATGTTAGTTAACGCTGCTGCTGCTAAGTGGGGTGTTGATGCCTCAGAATGTAATGCAAAAAATGGTATTATTACGAATGCCAATGGAGATAAGCTAGGTTATGGAGATGTGGTTAAAGAAGCAGCTTTGTTGGAAGTTCCAGAAGATGTTAAATTAAAAGATCCTAAAGATTTTACAATTATTGGACAAAGTACTGCAAATGTAGATTTAGATGAGATTGCAACCGGTAAACCTTTATTTGGTTTAGATTATAAGGCGGCAGGTATGGTTTATGCCTCGGTTTTAAGAGCTCCGGCTTTTGGTCAGGCTCTAGAATCTTTTGATGCTACAGCAGCTAAAGCAATACCAGGTGTAATAGATGTTATTACAATTGGTGAGAAAGTAAGAGCATATTTTGAAAATGATAAAAATAATTGGACCGCAAAATTAAATAGCAATGATAAAGTTGTTGTTATTGCAAATTCTACCTGGGCAGCAATCAAAGGAAAAAATGCAATAAAGGCTGTTTGGAATACAGAATCTGCACTTGAAGATACAGAGTTTCATGATAAAACATTAATTGATTTGTTAGAAGGAAATAAGTTTGAGACAATGCGATCAGATGGAAACGTTAAAAAGGCATTTGCTGAAGCCGATAAGGTTTTAGAACGCACATACGAATCTCCTTTTTTGCCACACAATTGTATGGAACCTATGAATTTTTTCGCCAATGTAACTGAAGACAAAGTGCATTTGGTTGGACCAATTCAAACCCCTGCAGCAGCAGCAACAGTTGTTTCTGATTTATTAGATCGGGATATAGAAGATGTTCATGTAGAAATGACAAGAATGGGAGGTGGATTTGGTCGAAGACTCTATGGCGATTTTGCTTATGAAGCCGCCGAAATTTCTAATGCGATAAAAAAACCAGTTAAAATGGTTTCTACAAGGGAAGATGATATGACTACAGGTATTTATCGTCCGGCTATCAAATACAAAATAGCAGCATCTATAAAAGATGGAAAATTAACAGGCTATCACTTAAAAGAAGCAGCGATTAACAATAATATGTACAGCTTGATACCTAATTTTTTTCCTGCTGGAGCAGTTGAAAACTATCAGGTAGATGTAGCAAATTATAAAAGTAATATCACTACAGGCGCCTGGAGAGCACCATATACTAATTTTTTGGCCAGTGCAGAGCAAAGCTTTTTTGATGAATTGGCAGAAGTTATGGGGGTAGACCGTATTCAATTGCATTTAGAGTTATTACAGAATGTAAAAGGAACTACAGACGAACGCATTCAGTACAATCCCGAACGCTTAGAAGGTGTAATTAAATTGGTGGTAGATAAATCTAATTGGGGAAATACTAAAGATGGTATTTATCAAGGTTTTTCTGTTTATTACTGCCATAATACGCATGTCGCTGAAGTAGCAGATATTGTTATGGATAATGGATTGCCCGTTGTGAAAAAAGTGACCTGTGCAGTAGACTGTGGTATAGTGGTAAACCCTTTAGGAGCATTGAATCAAATAAAGGGCGGAGTTATTGATGGAATTGGGCATGCCATGTATAGTGAATTAGCATTTAATAATGGAGTTCCGCAATCTAATAATTTTGATAGTTATCAATTGATCCGTATGGGACAAACTCCAGAAGTTGATGTGCATTTTGTTGAAAGTCATGAAAGCCCTACTGGTCTTGGCGAACCTACATTGCCTCCTGTTGGAGCCGCAGTAGCTAATGCTATTTATGCAGCCACAGGTAAAAGACTCACCAAGCAGCCATATATGAATAATATGAATGTTGAAGAAAAGATTATTGGCTAGAACTTTTCATGACACACGAATTTAAAAATATAGTAGAAGAGGCATTAATTGCAAAATCTCAAGGAGTAAAATCTGTTTTGGCATCTGTTGTTGCTTTAGATGGCTCATCTTATAGAAGACCTGGAGTAAGAATGCTTATTCTTGAAAATGCTAAGATGGTTGGAGCGGTAAGTGGCGGTTGTGTAGAAAAAGAGATTTTACTACAATCTGAAACTGTTTTTAAAACCGGTAAAGCCAAAATGATGACTTATGATGGGAGATACCGCTTAGGTTGTGAAGGTGTTTTGTATATATTAATTGAACCCTTTTGTCCTAATGAGTTTTTTATAAATGCTTTTAAAAATTGTTTAGACCAAAGAAACCCCTTTGAAATGCAATCGTATTTTGAAAAAAGAGAAGGCATTATTTTGGGTATAGGAACTCAGGTAAAAATTAATAATGAATTATTTTCAATCTCCGATGCTCATATCAAGAATAAAGGAGAAACACTTTCTGTTTTTAAACAGCATATGCCGCCTTGTTTTAAATTAATAATTATTGGAGCAGAGCATGATGCCGTTCAATTATGTAAATATGGAGCTTTAACTGGTTGGGAGATTACAATTATTTCTGGTGTTTCTGAAGCTAAATCGCTTTCAGATTTTCCTGGGGCTAAAAATTTCTATGCTATGTCTCCAGAGCAAATGGACGATAAGCTAATTGATAACCAAACAGCAATTGTTTTAATGACCCATAATTTTGCAAATGATCTGCGTTATTTGGTAGCTATAAAAGCAGCTAACCCAAATTATATTGGGGTATTAGGACCTGTAAAAAGAAGAGAAGACCTATTGTCTCAATTTATTGAATATTGTCCAGATATTGAGAACGATTTTTTAGATAGAATCCACGGTCCGGCAGGTCTTGATATTGGGTCTGAAACGCCACAAGAAATAGCCATTTCAATCCTGTCAGAGATATTAGCTTATACAAAAAACAGAGAACCAAAATCACTTAGTAAAACAAACGGAAAAATTCACGCCGATTAATTGAGTTTCATTTTGGGAATTGAAACTTCAAATATAACCGTGGTCATTTTAGCAGCTGGTGCATCTAATAGGATGAACGAGCCCAAACAATTGCTAAAGTGGGGCGATTCTACTTTATTGGGAAGCACCATTAAAAAAGCGAAGCAGCTTGATGCTAAAGAGGTTGTTGTGGTTCTAGGGGCAAATTTTCAACTTATAAGTAAAGCCATTGAGCAGTCAAAAACCACTATTTTAAATAATAAGAATTGGAAAGATGGCCTAGGCAGTTCTATAGCTTTTGCTGTTAGATGTATTTTTAAAAGTACAACAAAAACGGATGCAATTCTTTTTATGCTTGCCGACCAGCCTTTAATTGAAGTTGATTTTCTAAACACGATGATTAATCAATTTCAAGAAGAAAAGCATGCTGTTTTTGCTACCTTATATGATGATGATAAATATGGTGTTCCAGCCATTTTTGATAAAGCTTATTTTAAAGAGCTTATGCTGCTTAATGATGACTATGGAGCAAAAGAGCTTTTAAAGAAATATAAATATCGTGTTAAAGTTTTATTACCTCCTGCAAAAAATGTAGATTTAGACTTTAAGAAAGACTATTTAAAACTTTATAAAACCTATTTTAAAACATGAGCGATTTAGATATAGCCAAAAAGATTGAATTAAAACATATAAGCAGTATAGCAGAAAAACTAGGATTAAAGGCTGATGATATAGAAATGTATGGTAAATACAAAGCAAAGTTACCTCATCATTTATTAAACAGAAATAAGGTTAAAGATTGTAACCTTGTTTTGGTTACAGCTGTTTCGCCAACCCCTGCAGGTGAAGGTAAAACGACCATGTCTATAGGACTTTCTGAAGGGTTAAATCAATTAGGTAAGCAAACTACCGTGGTACTACGGGAACCATCCTTAGGACCTGTTTTTGGTATAAAGGGAGGCGCAACGGGAGGCGGGTATTCTCAGGTGCTTCCTATGGAAGATATTAATTTACATTTTACCGGAGATTTTTCAGCTATAGAAAAGGCTCATAATTTGTTGGCTGCCGTTATAGACAATAATATTCAAAGTAAAACCAATTCGGTTGGTTTAGATGCTAGAACAGTAGCATGGAAACGTGTTATGGATATGAATGATAGATCGTTACGTAATATTGTTATTGGTCTAGGCGGAACCACATCTGGTGTGCCCAGACAAACGGGTTTTGATATTACTGCGGCATCAGAGATTATGGCAATTTTATGTCTGGCCGACGATATGGAAGATTTAAAAAAGCGATTGGGAAATATTTTTGTTGGTTATACTATGAAAAAGAAACCTATTTATGCTAGAGATTTACAAGTTGAAGGAGCAATGGCGGCCTTGTTAAAAGATGCGGTTAAACCTAATTTAGTACAAACTATAGAAGGTAATCCTGCTATTATTCATGGTGGTCCTTTTGCAAATATCGCTCAGGGAACAAATTCTGTATTGGCCACCAGAATGGGGATGTCTCTATCTGATTATGTTGTTACAGAAGCCGGTTTTGGTGCAGATTTAGGAGCTGAGAAATTCTTGGATATAAAGTGTCAAAGTGCTGGGCTGTCTCCAAAAGCTATAGTTTTAACGGCAACCATTAGAGCATTAAAATACCATGGCGGTGCAGATTTAAAAAACCTAACAGAAGAAAATTTAGAAGCTCTGAAAAATGGGTTACCCAACTTGGCAAAGCACTTAGAAAATGTTAAACAATTTGGAATAGAACCGGTAATCTCCATAAATAAGTTTGTTACAGATACAGATGCCGAAGTTGAAGTTATTAAAACATTTGCAAAAGAGCATGGTGTTAGAGTAGCACTTGCCGAGATTTGGGCAAAAGGAGGTGCTGGTGCTTTAGAATTAGCACAACATGTAATAGATATTGTTGAAAGCGGCTCGTCTGATTTTAAACCTTTATACAATTGGAATTCTGGGGTTAAAGAGAAAATAGAGACTATAGCAAAAAAAATATATGGAGCTGGTGGTGTAGAGTATTCAAATTTAGCCAACAGAAACTTAAAAACTATTGCTGGTTTGGGTTTAGAAAATCTACCAGTGTGTATTGCTAAAACTCAAAAGTCGTTATCAGACAACCCAAAACTATTAGGCAGGCCAGAAGGGTTTGTAATAAATATAAGAGAAATAGAAATTGCAGCCGGAGCAGGATTTTTAGTGCCAATAACCGGAGATATGATGCGTATGCCAGGGCTTCCTGCACATCCGGCATCAGAGCACATAAGCATTGATAATGAAGGAAATATCTCTGGATTATTTTAATAAGTACCACTTTAACAGTGACTTATAATAATTTCGATTAAATTTGTGTAATTACCGTAATATTTAGGAATAGCAGTTATGGCAATACGAAACTACGAAGGCAAAAAATTTGATGTAGGTGCTGTGGAGAAAACTTTTGATTCGCTCACTATAGAAGAAGCTTTGCAAATAAACGTTAACGATAAACCCTTTACAGTTTCTATGAGAACTCCAGGGGAGGATATGAGTTTGGTACGTGGATTGTTGCATTCTGAAGATATTATTAATGATCCAAATTTTCAGCCCGATGTTATTTTAAAGAAGGAAAATGATAAGGGTATAGTTACCATAGTAAATGTAACTATTCCAGAAGACAAGCTAGGTAGTGGTTATGCCAACAGCCGTAATTTATTATCGGTGTCTTCATGTGGTATCTGTGGAAAAACCGAATTAGGAGACTTGGCATTTATTGGAAAAACAATTGATGATACTAAGAAAATAGATGTTTCATCAATACACCAATTATTTAAGAAAATGAATGTGTCACAACACGATTTTAAACAATCGGGAGGTACACATGCCGCTGCAGCTTTTTCTTTAGAAGGTAAGATGCTATGCAGTATGGAAGATATAGGAAGACATAATGCCGTCGATAAAGTTATTGGTAAATTAATAATGCTCAATAGGCTTAAAGAAGCAAAAATTATAACCGTTAGCGGTCGTATTTCTTATGAGATTGTTATAAAATGCTTTAAAGCCAAAATGCCATTTTTGGCCGCTGTATCTGCACCATCATCATTAGCTGTAGATTACGCTAAAGAACTGGGTATTACATTATTTGCATTTTGCAGAGATAAAAGGGTAACCTGTTATTCAAACCCTCACCGCACAAAAAATAATTCTAATAAAACAAATAAAGCGAGTTAAATAAAAATGTCAGATAATTTAAGTGAATTATTAGGTAGAAAAGGAGTTGAAGAAAGCCTTTTCGATAAATTAGGAAATAGAGCTAAACCAGAAGGAGCTCCTAGTGAGGAAGACATGGCTCAATTGGCCGACGAATTCCTGATTGGAAAAGCCAATGCTTTCGGTACAGCGAGTTTTTACGATTTTTTAAAGCCTGAGAATAAAGGGAAAAAGATATATGTTTGTAACGGAACAGCCTGTGTTTGTGCAGGAACCCAGAACAACGTTTTAGATACACTTAAAAACCATTTTGAGATTGATGCTATTGGACATATGACCTGCTTAGGGCGTTGCCATGAAAATTCGGCGTTTCATTATAATGGAAAGAACTATTCTGGAGCTGCTTTAAATGAATTAGGGCGTATTATCGATGCAGATTCTAATTTAAATCATGATCATTACAATGTTAAAGCTAGCGGGAAACAAATTTTGACGCAACCGTTTACGGATGTTTCAGAATATTATGAGCCATTTTTAAACGCTTTAAAGCAAGATTCTGATATTGTTTTAGAAGAGATAAAGAAATCCAATGTGCGTGGTCGTGGTGGTGCAGGTTTCCCTATGGGAATGAAATTACAGTTTTGTCGAAATGTAGAAAATAAAACAAAGTTTATTATTTGTAATGCCGATGAAGGAGATCCAGGAGCCTATTCTGATCGATATTTATTAGAACAGCAACCACATTCGGTTTTGTTTGGAATGCTTATTTCGGGTTATGTTACCCGTGCTAATTATGGGATCTTATATATAAGAGCAGAATACCCCGAAGCCGTTACAATTGTTCAAGATGCCATTAGCATGTTAAAGCAAGCTGGTCTGGTAGGAGAGAACATAGCCGGTAGCGGATTCGATTTCCAGTTTAAAATTATCCAAGCCCAGGGATCTTATATTTGTGGAGAAGAAACCGCTTTGATAAATTCTATTGAAGGTCAGCGTCCTGAAGTTCGTGTTCGACCGCCTTTTCCGGCTCAAAAAGGCTTATTCAATAAGCCAACAACAGTTAACAATGTCGAAACTTTAGCAGCTTTGCATTATATTATTTCCTATGGCGGGCAGGCATGGAAAAATATAGGAACTGAAAAATCTTCAGGAACTAAATTAGTATCGTTAGATAGCTTTTTTAACAACCCTGGACTCTATGAAGTTGAAATGGGTACACCACTTTCAGTAGTTGTAAACGATTTAGGTGGTGGTTTTAAATCTGATGTAAAAGCACTTCAAATCGGAGGTCCTTTAGGAGGATTGGTTCCAGTTTCTAAAATCAATGATCTAACCATAGATTTCGAGTCGTTTTCAAAGGAAGGTTTTTTACTGGGTCATGCCTCAATAGTGTCTATACCTTCAGATTTCCCGATGATGAAATTCATCGAACATTTGTTTGATTTTGCGGCTTATGAAAGTTGTGGTAAGTGTTTC
This sequence comes from Wocania sp., assembly GCA_965224845.1. Taxonomy (GTDB): domain Bacteria; phylum Bacteroidota; class Bacteroidia; order Flavobacteriales; family Flavobacteriaceae; genus Wocania_A. The sequence goes on along the minus strand of CBDDAJ010000005.1, from coordinate 90,797 downwards.
CCTTGTCGATTAGGAACCAAACGAGGGCAAGAACTGGCAGAAAAAGCACTGACATCAGATTATAAAATAGATAAAGTATTATTTACCGATTTACTAACAACCTTAGAACAAGGGTCACTCTGTGCGCATGGAGGAGGCATCCCGTTACCGGTTAGGAATGCACTGCAATATTTTGATGATGAATTAAGGTCCTATTTTAATTAATTCTTAATTTAGAATTTCTAATTATGGCAACAAAATCGCAACTCTATCGTGCTATAGATTTGAAATATATAGCGAAAGATCAGTTTTTAAAGTGCTATGCGCTAGCAAAACAAGTTGGTAAACAAATAGGAGGTTTTATAAAATACCTGTGACAATCTAATTTATAGAAGGAATAAATTTAAAGAGCCTGACACAAAATAGTTGTAATCATTGATTTCTCATTTGAGGAATTAGAAATCAGTAACAAGACATTATATATGAAAACAGCATTTATAGATAATAAAGAATTCGATATCGTTGAAGGCGAAACCATGCTTTCATTTATACGTCGTTATAAAGAGAAGCATCTCGTACCCACACTATGTGACGCCCCTAACTTAGATCCTTTTGGATCTTGTCGGGTGTGCAGTGTTGAAGTAGCATTAAACAAAAATGGCCCCGTAAAAACTATGGCATCATGTCATGCTCCGGTAGCAGAAGGGCAGTACATCTACACCAGTACAGCATCTGTAAAAGCACTTCGGAGAAATATTTTAGAATTGGTGCTAACCGATCATCCACTGGATTGTTTGACCTGTGAAGTAAACGGAAATTGCGAATTACAAACCGTGGCGGCTCAAGTAGGTATTCGTGATGTACGTTATCCAGAAGGAGAGAACCATTTAGATAGAGCTAAAGATTTGAGCCATCCTTATATGACTTCAGACTTGTCAAAATGCATTAACTGTTATCGTTGTGTAAGGGCCTGCGATGAGGTGCAGGGTGAATTTGTATTGAGTATGTCCGGACGAGGCTTCGATTCAAAGATTATTAAGGGCTTTGATGATTCTTTTATGGATTCCGATTGTGTGAGTTGTGGTGCCTGTTCACAGGCATGTCCTACTTCAGCTATTTCAGACGTATTTCAATCCAAAGCGATTTGGGCTACAGACATAACCAGGACTATTTGCACCTATTGTGGTGTAGGTTGCAATTTGGAAGTATCTACTCATAATGGAGAAATATTAAGTATTCAAGCCCCCTATGATGCCGAAGTGAATCAGGGGCATACCTGTTTAAAAGGGCGTTATGCTTTCAAATTTTATAACCATCCGGAACGGTTAAACTCGCCAATGATAAAACGCCATGGTACATTCGAAAACGTCACCTGGGATGAGGCTTATGATTATATATCTAAAAAATTAATAGATTTTAAAAAGGATTTTGGACCGGATTCTATAGCGGGAATTTCATCTTCGCGTTGTACCAATGAGGAGAATTATTTAATGCAAAAATTTTTCAGAGCTGTTATAAACACGAATAATATTGATGGGTGTGCAAGGGTATGTCACTCGCCAACAGCTTTAGGAATGCAACGCACCTTTGGAACAGGAGCAGCAACTAATTCGATTGACGATTTAAAAGACACCCATTGTATTATGGTGATTGGAGCTAATCCAACCGATGCACATCCTGTAACTGGAGCTAAGCTAAAACAATTTGCTATGAAATCGGATAATGTATCAATTGTTATCGATCCGCGCAGAACCGAACTAGCAAAATATGCAACACATCATATTGCTTTAAGACCAGGCACCAACGTTGCGGTTCTGAATATGATGATGTATTATATCATTTCTGAAGAATTGGTAGATACAGGCTTCATTGAAAAAAGAACAGAAGGTTTTGAGGATTTTAAAAAGCAGTTGCTGGCCATAGATTTAAATCAAATTGAAGACGTTTCTGGTGTTTCTAGAGCTGATGTACGTGCAGCTGCCATAGCTTATGCCTCTGCACCTAATGCGATGTCTTTTCATGGCTTGGGAGTAACCGAGCATTCGCAAGGGACATTTACCGTGATGCAAATCGCCGATTTGGCACTTATGACTGGAAATATTGGCAGACGTGGCGTTGGTGTAAATCCTTTGCGTGGTCAAAATAATGTACAGGGATCTGCTGATATGGGGGTGCAGCCACATCAAGGTGCAGGCTACTTAGATGTAACCAATGATGAGGTAAACAAAAAATACAATCAGTTTTATGGCGTTGATGTGCCAAAACATGTTGGTTATAAAATACCGGAAATGTTTGAAGCTGCTTTGGATGATAAATTAAAGGCCATTTGGATTATTGGAGAAGATGTGGTACAAACCGATCCAAATACCCAAAAGGTAATCAAAGCACTTGAGGCAACTGATCTGGTAATTGTTCAAGAACTGTTTATGACTGAAACTGCCAAATATGCTGATGTTATTTTACCTGGAGCTTCGTTTCTCGAAAAGTCTGGGACTTTTACGAATGGGGAACGTCGTGTTCAGGCTGTTAGACAAGTTGTAAAACCTATTGCGGGGGCTAAACCAGATGGACAGATTATTGTAGACATAATGAATAGGATGGGTTATAGTCAGCCCGATTATACACCAGATGGTATGCTGGAAGAAATCTCTCAAATTGTGCCATTTTTTGCAGGAATTAAATGGAACCGTTTGGGTGACAATGGACTGCAATGGCCAGTGGCTCCAGATGGAACGGATACTCAGATTTTACATAAAACCGCGTTTAAACGCGGTAAAGGATACTTCGAGTTTAATCCCTGGAGAGAAACTGAAGAATTAAACGAGCATGCTAAAGACTATCCATACATTCTTACAACAAACAGGGAGTTAGAGCATTACAATTGTGGTGCCATGACACGCCGTACTGATAATGAAAAAATTTTACAGGACGATTATCTGATGATTCATCCAGATGATGCAAAAGCACATTTGATTAATGAGGGAGATTTTGTGTGTTTAGAATCTCCCCGTGGGAAAGTTGATGTTAAAGCTCGAATTACAGATGCCGTTAAGCAAGGGGTGTTAAGTACAACTTTTCATTTTCCTGAAATCATGATTAATACTATTACAGGAGATGTTCATGATTCTGAAGCCATGTGTCCAGAGTATAAAGTAGTAGCTGTACGCATCAGAAAAAGTAAAGGAAAGTTTAAAACACAATTAGTTTAAATCTTTTAATAATTTAAAAAATTTTCAATGCCAGCAAAATTTGAAAAGGCAATACAGCTTATTGATAATGAAAATTCAAAGGATATTCGAAAGGAGTATTTTGATAGTAAAGCATACCCGAAAGAATTATTGTACTCATACAGAATGACTAACAAGCTTTTGGAGTTTCAACCTAATGCTTCCGATGCGCTAAAGCTTGCAGCTAGAGCACAACATATTTGCCGTTGGAAAATTCCAAGAGATGAGTATCCTATGGATAGAATAGGGTATTTAAAGTGGCGTGAAACTTTAAAAAAAATGCATGCAGATTTAACTACCGATATTTTAAGAGATGTAGGCTACGATCAGCAATACATTGATAGAGTTAAAACCATCATGCTCAAAAAGCATATTCATAAAAATGAAGAGTCTCAAATATTAGAAGACACTATTTGTTTAGTATTCCTTGATTATTATTTAGAAGCGTTTGTTGAAAAGCATGAGAACGAAAAAATAATTAACATCTTACAAAAAACATTGAAAAAGATGTCTGAAAGGGGACAAGAAGCAGCTTTTAAACTTAATTTTTCCAGTAAAGTATCCATGCTATTAAAGCAAGCCACCCAATAATTTTACTGATAAATTCAAGAGCGTGGTTTACTTATACCTCTATCGTACATTACTATGCTGCCAGCAACAGACACATTGATACTTAATTCTGATTTGAATTTTACTAAAAAATGACTCTTGTCTATAGCTTGCTTTGACAAACCATGATCTTCTGCGCCTAACAAATAAACACAACGTCTGGGATGATGGAAGGTTTCTAAATTCTCAGCTTTATCGGTTAGTTCTACACCCACAATTCGTGCTCCTTTGGGGATGTTTTTTAAGAAATCGTCAAAAGTATCATAATGAAAATAGGGCATCGATTTTACAGCATTATGCGTATCACTAGCTTGTTTAGCGTAACGATTCCCAATTGTAAAAATAAAACTAGCACCTAGGTTTTGTGCAGATCGCCAAAGCACACCTAGATTCTCAGGGGTTTTACCATTTTGTATACCTATACCAAAATATTCATTTTTGAAGTTGTCAATCATAAAATCAAAAATAGGGATTCTTTAAATTCTATTAAAATTAACTGTTAAGCACAGCAAAAAGCAGGGGTATTACCTTGTTGAGGCAAGCTGTAAAAAGGATAGCTTTTTTAATAAAGCTATCCTTTTTTAGTTTTTAATCTAACAGTTTATACGCGCCATTAAACTTGAGTACTTTTTTTAAAGGCCCTTTGTTTATCTGAACCGTATAAAATACTTTAGTTTCCTTATCTCTTATATAGTGAATTGAATATGAGTTTTTTTCTAAAGCCCATTCTGGGTATGCCCTGGATATTTTAATATTTAATTTAAGCGGTAGTTTGATGTTTTTATAAATTTCTTTTGATGCTATAATACTACCATAAGTATTATAAGTAACAATAGCTTTGCCTTGTTTTTTATTGAATATTATGCGATACGTTGCTTTTTCAGATTCATCGAAAATAGTATTATGTTTTAATTTGAATTCAGAAACTCGTTTTTGTAATGCCTCAACAATTTTTGAAGTACTATGATGTGCAACATGCCTTAGGTAAGCATTACTATAATTGATGGTTCTACTTTTATTTGTATGTATGATATCAAAATCACTTCGATTTAAAAATGCCAGACTATTTTGTTGTGCATTGATGGATGAGCATAGGAATACGATCATTATCGATTGAAATAAATGTTTCATAATATGTTATTTTATTTGTTATTTATTGTGTTTATACCTTGCAGGTTATAAGCAAGTTTATTTTCTTATTAGAGTGTTTTGTTTTAGAACTCATGGTCTTCGTTAGTGTGTTTTATTGATAAATTAACGGGCTTTTTTACAGATGATTTTGAGCCTGTATACCAACCAAACCCCATAGGTGAAAAGCTGTGTGTTTTTATTAATTTGTTATCAGTTTTCATGAGGGATTATTTTATTCTTTTTGGAAAAGGTATAAGCATCCGTGTTTTTGACTGATATGTTTTGTAGGCTTTTCCAAATTCTTTTTTCAAGTCACGCTCTTCAAACAAGGTTCCTATTATAAAGTAAGCTGTTAAGCCCATAGCAAAAACGAAATGTGTTACGGTCATATTTGGTGTCGCCCAAAGCCCCAGAATACCTCCAAAATATAGTGGATGACGTACGTACTTGTATAATGAAACTATTTTGAAATTTAGTTTAGTATACGGTTTATTTCTAAGTTCTAAATAAGTTTGGCGCAGTCCGAATAAATCAAAATGATTGATTAAAAATGTGCTAATAAATAGAATGGCCCAACCGGAAAAGAACAGCAGATAAGTGACATAAAACAGGATGCTTCCGGCCTGTAATTTCCATATCTGCCCACCCATAGGTGCCCATTCTAAAACTAAAAGCACTAATAAAACCCCGGATATCAATACAAACGTGCTGCGCTCTATAGGTTTAGGAAAAAACTTGGTAAAGGCAGTTTTAAATGACTGTCTTGCCATAATGCTGTGCTGCACTCCAAAAAGAGCTACTAAGCCTAAATTTTTAAGTAAGGCCAAATGCAAAGGTAGGCTTGGAGTTTGGTCGATAGATAATTCAGGAACCAGATCACTTACAGAAACTATCCATAAGAGTAGTGATGCAAACCCAATGAGGTAAGCGATAATTGAATACAAAAACATTAATACTTTTTTCATGACATATTGATTTTAAATGATATGCCAAAAGTATTCTGAAACGGGAGTCCGGGATTTTCTTAAAAGTTCAACTTTCTTTCTTAAAAGTTCAAATTCAAAAAAATAAAGATTAAGTTGTTAAATGAAGATTTCTGTACTGATTAGGCGGGTATTGAAACTTTTGTTTAAAGCTGCTATTAAAATGAGACGTATTTTTAAAACCACTCTCATAACATACCTCATTAATGTTTAACTCTGAGTTTTGTAATAAGGTTTTTGCATAATCTAACCGCATATTGGTGAGCCATTTACCAGGCGTTTCATTAAAGTGTGCTTTAAAATCTCTTTTAAATGTTGATAAACTTCTTCCGCTTAGGCGCGCATAGTCTTCCAATTGTAAATCGTAATGAAAGTTTTGCATCATAATATCTTGAATGCTTGTTTTTTCTTCCTGTCTGAGTGTACTGAAAAAACTAACTAAGCTTTGATTGGCAGGATTAAGCGCAATATTAAAAAGAAGCTCGTTAAATTTTATCTCTACCAATTCTTTTGGGATTTCACCACCCATATCAAAATAGTTAAAAACAGATAGAAAAAGGGCATTTAGCGAGTTAGTAACATGAATAGGAAAAATTTGACTGTAATTATCTTTTGGAGTTGCAGATGTTATAACCGAGGTGTTGTTGGTTATGAACCGCCTTATAAAGTCTTCAGTAATAAAAAACAGTATGGTACAATAGTCTTCCTCAAAATATTGTTTGGTATTATAAATACCTTTTCTAATAAAAAGTGCATCGCCAGAATGTAAAGGATAGGTTTTATTGACTGAAGTCCAATCTTTTTTGCCACTAATTACATAAGTAATAAAAGGCGTGTCTGTCCATAATTTGAATTTTTCAACCTCAATTGGGCATTTGTATTCTACGAACAAATAATCATCACCTATCAGCTTATTATGCTTTGGGTGGTTTTTAAAGTATTTGAATACATCAAGAGTCATATCCAAATTTACTAAATAATTTTGTTAGTGAATTTTTTAGGTGTATTGGCAAAATTCTACAGTTCAATTTATAGTTTAAACGAGTCCTTCATTTTTATAAAGTTATCCGCCAATTGTAATCATACTTCTGTTTTTGCTGTGTAATTTAGGTTTTTCCAGTTTTTCAAGCGTATTCATACCACCTCTTATTTTAAATTTGGCTTGTATGGCTTTTTGAATGATTGGTTCAATAGTTTTTCCTGCTCTGAGAGTCGTTAATATATCAGATTCAGTATTGGAAAATAAGCAGTTTTTTAGTTTTCCGTTTGCCGTTAACCGGATGCGATTGCAAGAATCGCAAAATGGATTGGTTACCGAAGTGATGATAGCAAAAGACCCTTTATAGCCTTTAATTTTATAATTCTTAGAAGTATCGTTTGGGGCGTCCTGTATTCGAAGGATCTCATCTTTATTAAAAGCACTGGTTACATATGCCATCACTTCGGCATAGGACACCATTTTTTCTTTATTCCATTTGTTTCCGTCAAAAGGCATAAATTCAATAAAACGTACCGAAATAGGAAGGGTTTTGGTAAGGTTTATAAAGTCGATAATTTCATTATCATTAAATGTCTTAATTAAAACAGCATTTAGCTTAACATTAAAGCCTTCCTTTATTAAAAGCAAAATATTATCATAAACCGTTTTAAAATTATTTCTACGGGTAATTGTGTTAAATTTTTCAGCAATTAAAGAGTCTAAACTCACATTGATATTGTGTATACCACAAGCTTTAAGTGTATCGATAAAACGATGTACTATTACAGCATTTGTGGTAATAGAAAGCTCTACAGGCAGTGCTGCTAATTTTTCTAAAATAATACCTACATCTTTTCTTACGAGAGGTTCTCCTCCGGTAAGTCTAATCTTGGTTACACCATTGTCAACAAAGGTTTTAGCAATAGTATAAACCTCATCAAAAGACATGATATGCGATTTTGGAGAAAGTGGAATACCAGCTTCGGGCATGCAATACGTACAGCGTAGATTGCATAATTCGGTTAGCGAAATACGTAAATAGCTATGCTTTCTACCAAAAGTATCTGTTAATATGTTTTTTTTCTCTTCCATTAATCGTGTCTTGCACCTTTAAAAATTCTAAAAATATGGAGTAAAGAGGGAAAAACGGCATCCATAGATTCTTTAGCTCCGTTAGTTGATCCGGGTAATGCCAGAACCAAGCTGTCTTTGTAAGTACCAGCAACACTTCTTGACAGCATCGAATATGGAGTCCTTTCTTGCCCGTAACTACGAATAGCTTCTTCAATACCTGGGATATTCCTGTCTAAGAGTGTTGCTAAAGCTTCAGGAGTGACATCACGTTTCGATAAGCCCGTGCCTCCTGTGAAAATAATTAAATCGATACCTTGAGATTGATAGGTTTTTACTTTTTGTTGGATATCATCTTTTTCATCAGGAATAACAGCATATTCAGAGGCCTTAATATCGCATGCCTCCAATTTTTGGATAATAGCCTTTCCGGCTTTATCTTCTTTATATCCGGCAGAAATAGTATCAGAGCAAACTACAACTGCCGCAGTTATATCTTTTCTAAACTTATCTTTAAAATCTGATTTACCTCCTTTTTTATTTAATAATTTTATAGCGTGTATTTCTATGCCTTTATCTACAGGCTTAAGCATATCGTACATATTTAAGGCTACTACACTGGCACCATGCATCGCTTCAACTTCAATACCTGTTTTGTAGATGGTTTTTATAGTACATAAAACAGTGATTTCTAATTCGTTGATTTCGTATTCTATTCCAGCAAATTCAATAGGAAGCGGGTGGCAGTCTGGTAATAAATCTGGTGTTTTTTTTATCCCCAATAATCCTGCTGCTTTGCTCATAGCAAAAACATCACCTTTTGGTACTGTTTTATTTTTAATGGCTTCAATAGTTTCAAGCTTACTTACTTTTATGATGGCTTGAGCAGTTGCTACCCTTAGTGTATTTATTTTATGTGTGATATCTACCATTGTTGTTTAGTTGTTTGTGGTTTAGTTGTTTGTTGTTCAGATGTGTTGGCTTAGCTACCAACAGCTAAATGAATTAACGAAAAACACTTACGTGTTTTTCTTCCATTGATGCGTTTCGTCTTCAAAAATCTCTTTCCCAAATACAGGAACTTCTGTTTTTATAGCTTCAACTATAAATTCTAATGCTTCAAAAACCACCTTTCGTCTAGGCGATGATACAAATACAAATAAGCATATTTCTCCTGCATAAACTTTGCCCAAGCTATGGTAAATATGCATGCAGGTAAGATCAAATTTTTCAAAAGCAGATTCTCTAATTTCATGAAACTTACTGTTTGCCATATCTTCATAAGCTGTATATTCAATAGCAGACACCGTTTTTCCATCTATAATATCGGCTCTTACTTGCCCAAGAAAAATATTATGTGCACCAATGCTAGTTTTTGTTTGGTGTTTATATATTGCGTTTCCTATAAACTCTGAATTTATTGCTCCTTCTTTAAATACATTTTTTGGTTTTTTATTATTCATTTGGTGATACTTTTGTATAATTATTTAATTCTAAGGCACCTTCTTTTAGGCTAAAACAGTTAGTAATACTGAGCTTATTTAGGACTAGAATTGCTTGTTTACTTCTAATCCCAGATTGACAAAAAAGAACTTTCTTTTTATCCGGGTTAATTTTATTTATGCGATGTTTTAATTGGCTAAGAGGGATTTGTAAAACTTTTATGTTTTCAATTTTTGGTTGTTCGTGAGCTTCTCTAACATCAATAAATTGAATGTTTTCTTCTAAAATAACATCGTCTATTGAAATTTCTGACACTTCGATATCACAATTGGTACTGAGTTGTTTATTATAAAAGTTGTTCTTTTCTTTTAAAACAGACTGAATAATAGCTTCATTTCGATTTATTTTTAAAGTTGAAACATGAGAAGTTAAAGCATTGTAAAACAAGAGTTGGCCCGAAAGTACATTGCCAATACCCAAAACAATTTTTAAAACCTCATTGGCTTGCATACTACCAATAATTCCAGGGAGTACACCCAATACACCAATTTCTGAACAATTGGGTACGGTTCCTTTTTGTGGTGGGTTTGGGAATAAGCACCTATAGCTTGGGCCATTTTTATAATTAAAAACTGAAACCTGTCCTTCAAACTTGTATATGGCTCCAAAAACCAATGGTTTATTTGTAATAATACATGTGTCGTTTACCAGGTAGCGTGTTTCAAAGTTATCTGATCCGTCTACAATAATGTCGTACTGATTAAATAAATCGATAGCGTTTTTATAATTGAGTTGAAAAGGGTAAGCGATTATGGCTATAGAATCATTTAGACGTTCTAATCTTTCTTTAGCAGCAAGCGCTTTGTTTTTTCCTAGGCATGATGTGCCAAATAAAACTTGACGTTGCAAATTAGAAATTTCAACACCATCAAAATCTACAATTCCAATGGTGCCAATTCCTGCACCAGTAAGATATTGTAATACCGGGCAGCCCAAACCTCCGGCACCGATAACTAAAACCTTAGCATTGGAAATGTTGTCCTGACCAGCTTGCCCGACTTCAGATAAAATGATATGTCTGTGGTATCTATGATTCATAATCAACCTCCTGCAAATGGTGGCAATAACGCAATTTCACTTCCTGATATTTCAGTTTCTAAAGACACTAATTCTTGATTTTGAGCGATTTGAAAATCCTTAGTTTTTAAAGTGCTGTATTTTTGATAAAGCACATCTAAAAGCTCTGAAACCAGTTGACCTGAAAAAGGTATCAATTCTTCATGCTGTTTTGTAACTTCAGCAATTTGCCCAAAGTATTTAATTTTCAAATTCATTTCTTAATGTGATATATTGTTCTATAGTATTGATATTTCTAATCTGGTTACTTGTTAAAGTATCTATTTCAATAGTTTTTGTATTGAGTTGATTTACAGCGTATTTTAGTTTTTTATTTCCTTTGTTTAGTAAATCGCTAAAAACAGATACACATCTCTTTCTATACAGGGCTATAAGAGGCATGGTTCTGCCTTGACTGGCAATCTGTATTACATCAGAATGTTCATCTGTGTTAATGATAAGCTGCTCTAAAACTTCAGTAGTAATTAGAGGGATATCACAACTTAGCACCAGATTATAATCCGTTTTTGAGTACTTCAATCCGGTATAAATTCCGGCTACCGGACCAGAATCTTTAATTAGATCGTTGACTCTCTTATATCCAAATTCATCATAGTGCGAACTATTGCTTACTATTATTATGTGTTTTACTAATGGCTTAACGGCATTAATTATTCTTTCAATAAACAGAGACTTACCAAGTGCTAAAAGCCCTTTGTCAGATTTCATTCTAGAGCTTTTTCCACCAGCCAAAATAATTCCCGTTATGTCTTCTTTATTAATCATTTAAGTGAAAAACAGTTTAACACTAGCAATCATTAGTACAAAAGCTAGAATGTATTGTAAGTTTCTGTTATTTATCTTTTTGCTTCCATAATAGCCCCCTAATACACCACCAATAAGAGCAATAGCAACCAGAACAAGCGAAGCTTTTTCTATAGTAACACCACTACTCACTTGTCCAATAATACCAGAGGCTGAATTTACCCAGATAAATAAGGCGGAAACAGCAGCAGCTTCTTTCATTTTTCCCCAATGCAATAAGAGGATAATAGGAGTGAGTATAATGCCGCCTCCAATGCCAATTAATCCTGAGAAAAACCCAATAATACCTCCAATGATTAATCCTTGCCATAACTTAACCGACTTAATAGACTGACTTTCTCTGCCAAAAACGTTAAGCATTTTTAGAATTGCAAAAATTAATAATACCGCTAATATTTTTTTGTATAAAGTGGCATCAACTTCTATTCTGCCTCCTAAAAAGGCTAATGGTATGGATGAGATTGCAAATGCAAAAAATAGTTTTTTATTAAAGTGCCCTTCTTTATAATAATAATAAAACGCTATGCCTGCAACAAAAAGATTTAGAAGAAGCGCAGTAGGCTTCATGCTTTCCGGAGCAAATGAAAATAGAGCCATTAGGGCCAGATAACCACTTGCACCTCCATGACCTACACTTGAATATAGAAAAGAGACTATAGGTAGAATGAGTAAAAAAAGATATATATTTTCGTTTTCAAGCATTTATAAGGCTTTAATTTTTTCAAGTTGGCTGTCTAAAAACACCCAGCAATTTTTATTAATCTCATCAAAAGCCTTTACCAAGGACTTACCGTATGGAGTCAATTCTGCGCCACCACCACCTTTGCCACCAATACTGTTTATTGTAACTGGTTGTTTTGCAGATTTATTAACAGAATCGATAAGGTTCCAGGCTTTTTTATAGGAAATATTCAAAGACTTGGCAGCTTTTGAAAGCGAGCCAGTGTCATCAATTGCTTTTAGTAATTGTACTCGACCTTCTCCTAAAAGCACTTTGTTTTTTGATTCAATCCAGATTCTACTTTTTATTTTATAACACATTGTATTTTATTTTGGCAAGTGAATGACTTCTATCATATCTCCGATAAAGATTTCCTCTTGTTTTTCAGAAACATAAACCAATGCATTTGCTATAGCAAAGGTTTGTAACATAGCAGAGCTCTGACCTTCTAAAATATGCACTTCATTGTCTTTGTTAATTTGTGCTTTTAAGAATTGAGCACGGTCTCCTTTTTTTGAATACTTTGAAGCCGATTTAAGTTTTTGTTTTTGAAATTTAATATTTATATCCCCTGATAGCTTTTGTAAAGCTAATTGAACATAAATATAAAAACAGCTTAAGGCAGCAGCAGGATTTCCTGGAAGTGCAAAAATGGTAGTATTACCCTTTTTGCCAAAAAAAAGAGGTTTTCCGGGTTTTTGCTTTACTTTATAAAACAGTTGTTTTACTTGTAATTCGTTTAAGGCTTTTCCAACAAAATCGTAATCGCCTACAGAAATACCACCTGAAATTAAAACGAAATCGTACTTTGCTAGTATTGCTTTTAATAAGGCATGCGTATTTTGGTAATCATCTTCAACCTTATAAATGGACACATCGTTATACCCTATATTGTTTAAAGCAGCGCGTAACATAATGGCATTGCTCTCATAAATTTTACCATATGCAAGAGGAGTTCCTGCTTCAATTAATTCGTTTCCTGTTACAACAATAGCAATTGTTGGTTTTATATAAACATTAACTTTGGTAATACCTAAGGAGGTTAAAAAACCAATAGCTGCTGGGGTAAGTTTTGTGCCTTTTTTTAAAGCCAGACTTCCTTTTTTTACCTGTTCTCCTAACGGTCGGATATGATCATTCAAGTTTACAGTACCAGTAATAGTTATTAGGCCGTTTTTTGCAGATGTTTGCTCCTGCATAACCACCGCATTAGCAGTATCTGGAACAGCAGCGCCTGTAAAAATACGAGTAGCTTCACCTGCTTTTAACTTTGGATGGTGCGAGTCGCCAGCTTTTACTTCATCGATAAGATTATAATGATTTCCCTGGGTTGTATGAAGTGCATAGCCATCCATAGCCGATTGCCTAAATGGAGGCATGCTAATGGGAGAAATGATATCTTCAAATAAAAAGCAGCCTATGGCTTTGCTAAGGTCTATACTTTGTTTTTTTATGGGTTTCGAATTTTCTAAAACCTGTTGTATGGCGTCTTCAACTCTAATCATTTTAAAATTAAACAGTTATATTAACACGTGTAAACAAATATCGTTATTTCTGTGCAAACATAACGTGATGATTGGCTTTTTTTTATGATAAAAGTCATAAATTGAGATAAAAATAATGCGCTTAGCATCTGTTGAGTATTAACAATAGTGTTTTTATTATTTAGAGTGAGTAAAAATAACTAAATGTGATTTTTGTCATGTTTTAAAATAGAATTGTGGATAATCTTTGTGTAAAATTTAAAACTAATATTATGAAATTTAAAGTCCCTTTTATAGCACTTTTATTGTTAATAACAATGAGTACTTATGCGCAATTAAAAATTGATGCAGAGTTTAGACCACGAGCGGAGTATCGTCATGGATTTGGTAAGTTAATTCCTGAAAATGTTGAACCTGGTTTTGGTATTTCAACTCGTGCTAGATTAAATACAAGTTTTAAAACGGATACTTATAAGTTTTATTTAAGTTTTCAGGATGTATTTGTATGGGGTGAGAATAGACAGATTTTACCTAACGATCAAAATAATTCGTTTGCTATTTTTCAAGCATGGGCAGAAATTAACTTAGGGAAAAACTGGTCAACTAAGCTGGGACGTCAGGTGTTATCTTATGATGACCAAAGAATATTGGGAGGTTTAGATTGGGCGCAGCAGGGGCGTAATCATGATGCCGCATTAATAAAACATAAAAAAGGACGTTTTGCTTTAGATTTTGCTCTGGCATTTAATCAAGATTATTCGCACCCAACAGGATTTGTTTCTGAAAACAATGTGTATAATACATCAGGATTCTTCTCATATAAAACCATGCAAATGTTGCATTTAAAACAAGTATGGGATAATTTTTCTGGAAGTTTGTTATTAATGAATAATGGATTTCAAAACGATGCAGCAGGTTTAAATGATGTTGCAAACTTACAAACTATTGGAACGTATATAAAGTATAATAAGGATGCCTTTTCATTGGCTGCTAATGCTTATTTACAAACAGGAGAAGCTATTTATGGAACATCATATAAAGATGTGAAAGGTGCTTATCTTTTAGGTTTGGACTTATCGTATAAAGCGTCAGATAAAGTTGGTTTAGGTGCTGGCCTTGAAATTATTAGCGGTAATGATGAAACTAATGTAGCAAACACAGGAGCATTCTTTCCATTATATGGTACAAACCACAAGTTTAACGGATTTATGGATTATTTTTATGTTGGAAACCATGCTAATTCTATTGGGCTATTTGATATACATGCCAGTGCTAACTTTAAGTTAAATGAAAAATCCAGTTTATTAGTAAAAGTGTTAAACTTTAGTGGTGATCAAGATTTACCAAGCGGGGAAAATGCTTTAGGTACAGAAATAGATTTAGTTTATAAAAAGAAATTTAATGGTTATGCTTTGGTAGCAGGATATTCGCATTTATTTGCTGCAGATGGTATGTATCAATTAAAAGGTGTTGCAGAAAATGTTGCTGCAGATAACCAAAATTGGGCATGGGTAATGTTAGTTATAAAACCAACATTGTTTTCAGGAAAATAATTGTTAAAAAAAACATAAAATAGTTTTTTTAAAAGCTTATTTTTAAACCGAAAAAAATAATTACAGTGAATCTTCAAAAAAACATATTACCAGATAAAAGGTCAAGATGGAGAACTACAGCTGTTTTTTTAATTGCAGTAATTACAGGTTTAGGTTTTTTTATGGCTAAGGAAGCTTCTGTTATTTCTTATATGTCTGATAACCCCCAAGCCTGTGTTAATTGTCATGTTATGACGCCTATGTACAATAGTTGGATGCATAGTTCGCATAGAGAATGGGCAAACTGTAACGATTGTCATGTACCTCATAACAATATTTTTAACAAATACTATTTTAAAGCCAAAGACGGATTGCTTCATGCTTCAATATTTACATTAAGAGCAGAACCAGAAGTTATGTTTATGAGAGAAGCTTCAGAAGAGGTTGTACAGGATAATTGTATTCGTTGTCACGTACAGCAGGTTACTCAAACCAAATATGATGGTTGGGTAGATGATCATGCAAAAAACAGAACAGATAGAAAATGTTGGAGTTGTCACCAAGAAGTGCCACATGGTACGGTGCATGGTATTTCAACAATAAAAAATAATATAGCACCGATACCTACAGATACTGAGGAAACGGTAGTTCCAGAATGGTTAGAAAAACAAATAAAAGATTAATAAATTTTAGATTAAGATGAAAAATAAAGTATTATTCATTGTTACCGCAGTAGTTGTATTCCTTTTAGGGTTACTAGCTTCAAGTATTCTTAATAGAAAGAACGAAGCTAAATACAAGTATGTTCCTCAGGTTGAAATTAGTGAAAATGAGCCAAGAAACGAAGAGTGGGGAAAAAACTTCCCGGCAGAGTATCAATCATTTTTACAAACTGCAGATACAACATTTGGGTCTTTACAGGGAGGTTCTCAAATGCGTGATATGTTAGAAGAAGATACACGCTTAGCCGTACTTTTTGCAGGCTACGGATTCGCTAAAGATTATAATCAGGGTAGAGGGCATCAATATGCTATTGAAGACTTAAGAAATACTTTAAGAACTGGTGGGCCTAAAGGCAAAGGCGATGGACCAATGCCAGCTACATGCTGGACCTGCAAAAGCCCAGATGTACCACGTTTAATGAATGAAAAAGGAGTAGCAGAGTTTTACAAAGGGAAATGGGCAGATAAAGGAGAAGAAGTCGTTAACCCAATTGGTTGTGCAGACTGCCATGATTCTAAAACTATGAAATTAAAGATCTCTCGTCCAGCTTTAGTTGAAGCATTTGATGCTATGGGTAAAGATATTAATCAGGCCACCCATCAGGAAATGCGTTCTTTAGTTTGTGCACAATGTCATGTAGAATATTATTTCGATAAAAAATTACCAGGAAAAGAAGGTATCCCATATTTAAAATTCCCTTGGAAAAATGGAATGTCTTTTGAAGCTATGGAAAAATATTACGATGATTTGAACTTTAAAGATTGGACGCATAAATTAAGTCGTGCCCCGATGCTTAAAGCGCAGCATCCTGGATATGAAACTTACTTAACAGGAGTTCATGCCGATAGAGGTGTATCTTGTGCCGATTGCCATATGCCTTATAAAAGTGAAGGAGGACAAAAGTTTACAGACCACCATATTCAGTCGCCTTTAAATAATGTATCTAATGCATGTCAGGTTTGCCATAGAGAAGATGCAGATAAGTTAAAAAACAATGTTTTTGAACGTCAACGTAAATCTACAGAAGCTAGATTAAAATTAGAAGATGCTTTAGTAAGAATGCATGTTGAAGCAAAAAAATGTTGGGATTTAGGGGCCACAGAAGAACAAATGAAAGATATTTTAACAGACATTCGTCATGCACAATGGCGTTGGGACTATGCAGCTGCAGCACACGGCGCCTCTTTCCACTCACCTGTAGAAACAGCAAGAGTTATAGCGAGTGGTTTAGATAAGGCTACAGAAGGTCGTGTTAGGCTAGCGCGTTTATTAGCTGAACTTGGTTATAATAAACCTGTTGAGATGCCAGATATATCTACCAAAGAAAAAGCTCAGGAATACATTGGTTTAGATGCCGAAAAAATGAAAAAGGAAAAAGAAGAGTTTAAGAAAAACTTAGTGCCACAATGGTTAGAAGCAGCAAAAGAGCGCGAATCTAAATACGGTACAAAAAAAGTTGTAATGAACAAATAAGATTTAATATTCTTATTATAGATAATTAAGAAAGATAACTTTTGAAGGTATAGTGACAAAAGTTATCTTTCTTCTTTTTAAGGTAATCTCATGCAAAAATTATATAAATTCTTTTCATCATCTAGCTTAGCCCTATTGCTGTTATTGGTTTTTGGTGTGGCTATGGCAGTTGCCACTTTTATAGAGAACGATTTTGGTACAGCAACCGCTTGGGTAGCTATTTACGACTCTTGGTGGTTTGAAGCCGTTATGTTAGGATTAGTAATTTCATTTATTGCCAATATTTTTAAATACAAATTACTGCAAAAAGAAAAATGGGCGACTTTACTTTTTCATGTGGCATTTATTGTTATTGTGTTAGGGGCTGCTATAACAAGGTATACTTCTTATGGCGGTATTATGAGAATCAGAGAAGGGGCGTCGTCAAACATCGTTATATCTGATACCAATTTTTTATCAGCAACAATAACCGATGGAACTACAACTAAAAGCATCAAAGAGAAACTCTCATTTTCTCCAATTAGTGATAACGATTTTACTTTAAAAACTACATTCCAGAATAAACCAATAGAGGTTTCTTATAAAAATTATATCCCTGATGCTATTGCTGGTGTTGTTGAAGACGAAAAAGCCGGCGAGCCGCTATTAGAAATGGTTGTAACCGTTGGAAATGGGAGAAACACTGTTTATCTTAAAAAAGGGGAAATAGAGAAAATTGGCAAGCATCAACACGAAATAGGTTTTGATTCTAATAAAGCAGGCATCATTAATATTCATGAAAAAGACGGTCTTTTTAGTATTAAATCGCCACATGATTTAGACTTTTTTATCATGTCTTCACAACAGGCAGGAAAAGTAAAAAAAGATAGTTTACAGGCTATTACTTTAAGAACATTATATAGAGATGGTGATATTTCTTTTGTGCCTTTGGTCTATTATGAAAAAGGAAAGTTTGAGCTAAAAAAAGATCCAGAACAAGAGATAGATAACGATAAAACTAAAGATGATGCTTTAATGGTGAATGTATCTGTTGATGGTAAAAAGAAACCGTTAAACCTGTTGTATAGACAAGGTTTTATGCCTACACATCACGAAGTGGAAATAGATGGTGTAAATGTTATTTTATCCTATGGTGCCGCCGCAATACAAACCCCTTTTTCAATTCAGTTAGACGATTTTCAATTAGAGCGTTATCCCGGTTCTTCAAGCCCTTCAGCTTATGCCAGTGAGGTAACTATTATAGATAATGAAAAGAAAACACCTTTTAGAATTTTTATGAATAACGTTTTAGATTATAAAGGGTTTCGTTTTTTTCAAGCCAGCTATGATACCGACGAAAGGGGTACAGTATTATCTGTAAACCATGATAGCATAGGAACTTTTATTACCTATTTAGGGTATTTTTTAATGACATTAGGGATGCTCTTTACCTTTTTCGGAAAAACATCTCGTTTTAAATTTATAAGTAAAAAACTAAAACAGTTAAAGAAAAAGCAAATTGTTACAGTAGGTGTGTTGCTTTTTGGCCTGTCTACTGCTTTTACACAAACCCCAGCAGATTCTTTAACTATAGCTGTAGAAAAAGCTATTGAAAAATTGCAGGTTGATAAAAATCATGCCGATTTTTTTGGAAGACTTTTAGTTCAAGATTTAGATGGACGTATAAAACCTATAAATACGTTAGCATCAGAATTTCTTCGAAAAATTTCGAGAAAAACAAAGTTTATTTACCCTTTAGAAAACCAAAAATTAGTTTTAGATGCTAATCAAACTTTTTTGGCAATGCATATGTTGCCACAAATATGGCAGCGTGTACCACTGATAAAAGTAGATTATGAAAAAACAGGGCACTTATTTGATAGTATTCCCAAAGGAAAAAATAATTTAGTTGCTTTTACAAGCTTGTTAGATAAAAATGGTGCTTATGCTTTTTCCAAACAGGTAGAAGAAGCCAATTTGCGTAAGCCGGCAGAGCGAAATGAGTTTGACAAAGAAATTTTAAAAGTAGATGAGCGTTTCAATATCTTATATAATGTTTTTGTTGGCAATTACTTAAAAATATTTCCAAATAAAAACGACGAAAACAATACGTGGTTTAGTTACACGCACCATTTTAATGATTTTCCAGAAGAAGATGGTAAATTTTCTAAAACCATTATACCGGCTTATTTTAAAGATCTTATAACAAAAGATTATCAAAGTGCTTACGGGAAACTTAATTATATAAAAAAATATCAAGAAGTTTTGGGAGCTAATGTAATACCAACTCCAGAGCGTATTGAAGCAGAGATTTGGTATAATAAAGCCAATATTAATTTTTGGTTATTTCAGGTGTTTTTTACACTAGGTTTTGTATTGCTGGTATTAGCCATACTTAAAATGTTTTTGCATAAAAAATGGGTAGGCATAACAAATAATGCCTGTATTATTTTAACGCTTATTTTCTTTTTGTGTTTTACAGGTAACATCCTTTTGCGCTGGTATGTAGCACAACATGCCCCCTGGAGTAATGGCTACGAAATGCTTGTTTTTGTTGCTTGGGTGCTAATTTTATCTGGATTAATAACTTTTAGAAAATCTGATTTTTCTTTACCATTGGCTACCTTATTTGCAGGTGCTTTATTATTTGTAAGTTATTTAGATTGGTTAAGCCCGGAAATTACCAATTTAATGCCCGTATTAAAATCGTATTGGTTAAAAATTCATGTCGCAACCATAGTGAGCAGTTATGCGCCTCTGGCTTTATCTGCAATTTTAGGCGTCATGGCATTGGTTTTAATGATTTTTAAAACATCTAAAACAGAAGCTATTATAGAAATTAAAATCAAAGAGCTTAGCTATATCAACGAATTGGCAATGACCATTGGGTTGTTTGTATTAGCTATTGGAACCTTTTTAGGAGGTGTTTGGGCAAATGAATCCTGGGGGCGCTATTGGGCCTGGGACCCCAAAGAGACATGGGCATTAATAAGTATTATAGTATATGCTATTGTTTTGCATCTTCGTTTTGTGCCGAAATTAAATGATGTATTTGTTTTAAATGTTGCCAGTATGTTTGCGTTTTGGTCAATAATAATGACGTCTTTTGGAGTAAATTACTATTTGTCCGGGCTGCATAGTTATGCCGCAGGAGATCCGTTACCAATTCCAACTTTTGTTTATGTTTTAGCGGGTTTAATGGTTGTAATTGCTGTCTTAGCTTACTTTAAACAAAAAGTGCTAACTAAATAATTTTTACTCTTCCTTATTTAGATTTTTTATAAACTAAGTTTTATGACATTTGTCATGTTTAAATTTTTGTTAAAAAGATAGTTTTGTCTTAAATTTAACAAAAAACCTATGCCCATTACAAGCTATTTAGCACATCCGCAAGAGGGTAAAAAAAGCGACCTTATAGACGCTTTAACTTCATTCGAAGACTGCGAAGTAATTCCTGCCGAAAATAAAGATGTCCTTGTTGTTGTTACAGAAACACAGGATACTGAAGAAGAAAAGAAATTAAAAGAAAAGATTGAAGCTTTAGACAGTTTAAAATTGCTGGCTTTGGTTTCTGGATTTAATACACCACAAAACGATTAATTATATGTATACCTCTTTAACAAACAGAAGAAGTTTTATTAAAAAAATGGCAGCTGCAGCAGCAATGACAGCGGCAGCTACAATGTTCCCAGGCATTGTTTTTGCCAGCGAGCAAGAAGCAGGAATACCAGGCGGTAACTTAGATTGGAAAAAAGGACCTTGTCGTTTTTGCGGCGTTGGTTGTGGAATTTTGGTAGGTGTTGAAAATGGTAAAGCTGTAGCAGTAAAAGGAGATCCTAATTCATCTGTGAATAAAGGGTTACTTTGTGTAAAAGGCTACCATCAAACCATGTGTATTCAAGCTAAAGACAGGTTAACTCATGCCCTGGTTAAAAAGAACGGGACATATGTTAAAACACCAATAAACGAAGCGTTAGATCTGGTAGCAAGCAAAATGAAGGAAACCATTGAAAAGCATGGTAAAGATTCTGTGGCTATGTATACCTCAGGGCAGTCTACAATTCCTGAAGGCTATGTAGCATCAAAACTAATGAAAGGAGCTATTGGTACTAACAATTTAGATTGTAATGCCCGTTTATGTATGGCTAGTGCGGTAGCTGGTTTTTTAACCACCTTTGGAGCCGATGAGCCCATGGGATGTTATGAAGATTTCGATTATGCAGATTACTATGTAACCTGGGGAAATAATATGGCAGAAATGCACCCGGTATTATTTTCTAGAATGTTAGAACAAAAAAACAAAAGAGGCGCTAAAATAATTGATTTTTCTACCAGAACGTCCCGATCTAGTACTGCTGCCGATAAAGCTATTCTGTTTGAGCCCCAAACCGATTTAGCAGTTGGTAATGCTATTTGCTATGAAATAATAAAAAATGGCTGGGTAAATAAATCGTTTGTAGAAAAGCACTGTAACTTTAGTAAAGGGCTTACTAATATGGGGTATGGCTTAGAGGATAAGTATAAGTTTAAGGATAAACCGGAAAAAATAAATTTCGATCAGTATAAAGCCTTTTTAGAAGACTATACACCCGAAAAAGTTGCTAAGCTATCTAGAGTATCTGTAAAAGATATTAAATATTTAGCATCGATTTTTGGTGATCCTAATAAAAAAGTAATGTCGCTTTGGTGTATGGGGGTTAACCAACATACCAGAGGCACATGGATGAATAATATCATATATAACATTCACTTGCTAACAGGTAAAATTTCGCAACCAGGTAACGGACCATTCTCTTTAACGGGGCAGCCTTCTGCTTGCGGAACTGCTCGTGAAGTAGGAACCTTTACGCATAAATTACCAAAAGGGGTGGTAATGAATCCTAAGCATAGAGCATTAGCTGCAAAAATTTGGAAAGTTCCTGTAGAAAGCATTCCATCAAAACCTACGTATCATACTACCGAAATGTTTAGAGCAGTAGATAGAGGTGATATTAAGTTTATCTGGACACAGGTTGTAAACCCTTTAGTATCCTTACCAAGAACCAGTAGATTCCGTCCAGGTATGGAAAAAGAGTCTTGTTTTGTGGTTGTTTCTGATGTATTTCCAACACCCACTACCGATGTAGCTGATGTTATTCTACCAGCATCATGGCATATTGAAAAATCTGGATTGTACGGAAACTCAGAACGCCGTACACAGCATTGGGATAAAATGATTGAAGGCCCGGGAGAAACCACACCAGATGCGTGGATGACCATTCAGGTAGCCAAGCGTATGGGCTATGGTGACTTATTCCCTTATTCAGAAGATAATCACGTTGAGGAAATATATAATGAGTACCGTCAGTTCCATGCAGGAAAGAAGCATGAGATGGCACCTTTAGAAGTTCTAAAAGAACAATCTGGAGCTATTTGGCCTTATGTAGATGGAAAATCTACACAATGGCGTTTTAATGCTGAATACGACCCAGCTTGTAGTAATGGTGAAGCTTTCCATTTTTATGGAAAACCAGATGGAAAAGCAGTGATTTGGCAGCGTCCTTACGAACCGGCGCCAGAGGTGCCAGATAGCGAATACCCATTCTGGCTAAATACAGGTCGGGTTATAGAACACTGGCATACAGGATCTATGACACGCAGAGTTCCTGTGTTGCATAAGGCAATGCCTCATAGCTATGCAGAGTTACACCCAAAAGATGCTAAAGCTTTAGGAATTAGAAATGGTGAAAAAATAAAAGTGTCTTCAAGAAGAGGTTCTTGTATTTTACCTGCCTCAATAAACGAAAGAGGCTTACCAACACAAGGGCAAGTATTTGTGCCTTTCTTTGATGAAAACATGCTGATTAATGATGTGACTTTAGATGCGTTTTGTCCAATTTCAAAAGAACCTGACTTTAAAAAATGTGCTGTTAAAATAGAAAAAGCATAAGCTATGAAAAAGCGACTAGGTATCATTTCATTATTTATTATTCTGTTTATTGCATTTATTGCAGTATGGAATTTTAGTTACCAAACAGGAAAAGAAGAAGCTTATATTCCTATAGAAAGGGAATCGGAAGTATCTTCGATCATTCCTTCGGAAAAAGGCGTTTTTGAGCGTTCTGAGCATGCATTAGATTACGCCAATATGCCAGTAGACGAAAACCACCAAAGGTCTTTAAATACTTACTATAAAAACAGGGCATATCATGGCGCACCTCCAAGTATTCCGCATCCTATAAAAGATGAGCGCACTATTGGAGCTAACACCTGTTTGCAATGTCATGAAAATGGAGGTTTTACAGAAAAGTTTAGTGCGTATGCACCTGTAACACCACATCCGGAATTAGTAAATTGCAGACAATGCCACGTGCCAGAATATACAAATGCTGTGTTTAAACCTTTTGAGCATAGAAAAGTAGTTGCTCCAAAAGCAGGTGTTAATAATGCTTTACAAGGGAGTCCGCCAATTATGCCGCATCAACTGCAATTACATGAAAACTGTTTGTCTTGCCACGCAGGACCTAGCGCTGCAAAAGAAATACGGGTATCGCACCCAGAGCGTGTAAACTGTAGGCAGTGCCATGTGCTTAATAACAAAGAAACAACAGACCTAGGTGTATTTAAAAGACAATAAAACCATGAAGAATACATACAATATAGTTTATAGCTTAATAGGGATCTTTCTTTTTACTGGTGTTTTTTCTTCATGTAAACATAAAGAAGGAACATACCATAGTATAACCGATAAGATTGAAGCAGAAAGTAAAAATTATCATGGTGTTTCACTTTCATCAGAAGCGCATATTGGCGATATAAAAACTATTGAAATTACTGAAGGCGATGAAACCTTCTTAATTCCAGAGCGTAAAAGTGAGATAAAATCTTATGCATGTACCGAGTGTCATACTAAGCCACTTGACAAAATGCAAAGTGAAGATATTAAAAAAGCACATTGGAATATTAGTTTAAACCATGCTAATGAAAATACGATGAACTGCATTACCTGTCATGATGGTAAGAGCATGGATAATTTAATTAGTATTACAGGAAAATCGATAGATTTTAATAAAAGCTATAATTTGTGTAATCAGTGCCATACTAAACAATTTGAAGATTGGAAAGGAGGCGCTCACGGTAAGCGTATTGGTGGTTGGGCTCCCCCACGAGCCTCAATGACTTGTGTTAATTGTCACGATCCGCACAAGCCTCATTTTGAGTCGAGATGGCCGGCACGTTTTAATACCCGAAAAGCAAAAGAAAGAGAATAGTTCATGGTATTAGTAATTACCTTGTAACAATATCGCCTCGATAACTATCGGGAACTATTATGGAAATTGTTTAAATCTCGATTATCGAGTAAAAAAATATTTAGTATGCGTAGTAACGATAAGAAATGGTTTTCATTAAACCTTAATAATAATCAAGCTAATGGTTCTGGAACTTGTGGCTGTGGAAAACCTTCAGGAGGCTGTGGTACTTCAAAGGAGCAGATGCCTCAAAATGAAAACCAAATGAGTGCTGTGGAATTTGATGCTGCTGTAGACGCAGAACTTGCTAAAGCACAAAAGAAGGATGGTTTTGAGCAGGTTTTCGATGTAAAGATGGATAGACGTTCTGCTTTTAAAAAACTGGCTGCAAGTTTAGCTATTGGAGCAGGTGCGGTAAGTACATCATGTAGCATGTTTTCTGGTGATGAAAGTAAAGAGAAAGCCCAAATAGATTGGGAAGAGCAGTTTAAAGGAAACTATAAGCTGATGTCTGATGAAGAGAAGCAGGCAACAGTAGATCGATTGGTGCGTTCGTATCAATTACGTACAGGAAAAACATTGAGCATGTCTTCTAAAAATGCAGAAAAAGATGTGCTTTTTGGATACGCCTTTAATATATCGAAATGTAAAGGTTATATGGATTGTGTGACTGCTTGTGTAGAGGAAAATAACCAGGACAGAAACTCGCAGATGGAATACATTCGCATTCACGAAATGAAAGATGGTAAAGGTTTTAATTTTAATGAAGCTGATGATAATTACTATCATGAAGTTCCGGCTGAAGGGCATTTTTATATGGGAACCCAATGTTTTCACTGTGATAACCCGCCCTGTGTTGATGTATGTCCGGTGCAAGCTACATGGCGAGAAGATGATGGTTTGGTTGTAGTAGATTACGATTGGTGTGTAGGTTGCCGATATTGTATGGCAGCTTGCCCTTATGACGGCAGAAGATTTAACTGGAGCAAACCTGAAGTTCCTGAAGTTGAGGTAAACAAAAATCAACACTATTTAGGAAATCGAATGCGTAAAAAAGGCGTGATGGAAAAATGTACGTTCTGTGTGCAACGCTCTAGAGCAGGTAAAAACCCTGCTTGTGTTGAAGCTTGCCCGACAGGAGCACGTATTTTTGGAAATCTGCTAGACCCGGAGAGTACCATACGTTGGGTGCTAGATAATAAAAAAGTATTTAGATTAAAAGAAGATTTGGGTACAGAGCCTAAGTTCTGGTATTTTATGGATTAGTTTCTGTTGCGTTAGGGATAGATGCGGCATCCTTTTGTTTTACCCGCTAGCATAGTCGAAGTGAAAAAAAACAAAAGATATAGCGGAAAGCCCGACTTGCCTCCTTGAGCGACTTGTACTGAGCACAGTAGAAGTAAGTCGAAAGGTAAGGGTAACGCCCAAAATAAAAATATACTAAGAGTTATAATAAAAAATAAAATGAGAAGACTTAAAGTTTTTAAAAGCTTAGTTAGAGATAGTTTAGACACCATTACACATGGGTCAAAAAAGTATCATATCTGGATGGCGTTTTTAACCTTCATTATGTTGGTGGGGATGTATTGTTATTCGATTCAGTTGGATGAAGGGCTGAGTGTTACCGGAATGACAGATAAGGTGAGTTGGGGGTTGTATATTTCAAATTTCACCTTTTTGGTAGGGGTTGCAGCAGCGGCTGTTATGTTAGTTATGCCTACTTATGTATTAAAAGACATAGATTTTAAGCAAGCCGTTTTAATTGGCGAAGGTATTGCTGTGGCTGCACTTTTTATGTGTTTAGCATTTGTAATTGCCGATATGGGAGGGCCCTCGGTTTTATGGCATATGATACCGGGTATTGGAGTGTTTAACTTCCCAAACTCGATGTTAACCTGGGATGTTTTGGTATTAAATGGCTATTTATTTTTAAACTTGAGTATTCCGTTTTATATTTTGTTTAGACATTATCAAGGAAAAAAATCTAAAAAGAAAGTGTACCTCCCAGGAGCTTTAATTTCTGTAATCTGGGCGGTGGCGATACATTTGGTTACTGCATTTTTATATCAGGGTTTACAGGCAAGACCGTTTTGGAATAATGCATTGTTAGGCCCTCGTTTTTTAGCTTCGGCTTTTGCTGCCGGACCCGCTTTAATTATTTTAGTTTTAGCCATTATAAGAACTTATACTGCGTTTACTATTAAAGATAAAACCATTAAAAAAATTGCTATGGTAGTAACTGTAGCGGCTCAGATAAATTTAATTATGTTAATTTCTGAGTTATTTAAAGAGTTTTATGCACCAACACACCATAGCGAAAGTGCTTATTACTTATTTTTTGGTTTAGAGGGTAAATCGGCTTTATTACCCTGGATTTGGACATCAATTGGTTTAAACGTTTTAGCAACGGCTATGTTAACTTTCCACAAGTTGCGAAATAATTTTAAACTCCTGTTTTTTGCCTGCTTTATTTTATTTGTGGCTATTTGGATTGAAAAAGGATTCGGACTTATAGTGCCTGGATTTATTCCCGGTCCTTATGGTAAAATAGCAGAATATTTGCCTACAGGTATCGAAATTGGGGTAACTCTTGGTATTTGGGCCATGGGAGCTTTAATATTTACTGTTTTAGCAAAAACAGCTATTAAAATTGAAACTGGAAAACTAAGATATAAAGCATAAATATTTTAGTGTTTTTATTACAATACCCTTTTAGTTGAATTTTTTAACTTAGAGGGTATTGCTTTGTATGGCTAACTTTTCTTACATTTAAGCCATAAACCATTTATATGCTTAAAAAAGTTTTTGGGAGTGCCGTTTTTGGTGTTGAAGCTACGACTATTGTTGTTGAAGTAAATATCGATAAAGGAATTGGCTATCACTTGGTAGGATTACCAGATAATGCTATAAAGGAAAGTAATTATCGTATTGCTGCTGCCTTACAAAATAACGGTTATAGAATCCCTGGAAAAAAGATTACGATTAATATGGCTCCAGCCGATCTACGAAAGGAGGGAAGTGCCTACGATCTTACTTTAGCCATTGGTATTCTGGCTGCCTCAAAACAAATACAAGCGGAAGATCTAGAACAGTATTTAATTATGGGAGAGCTCTCATTAGATGGGAGTTTACAACCCATAAAAGGGGCATTGCCTATAGCGGTAAAAGCCAGAGCAGAAGGTTTTAAAGGATTTATATTGCCAAAGGTAAACGCTAAAGAAGCAGCCATTGTTAATGATTTGGAGGTTTATGGTGTAGACAATATAAAGGAAGTTATTAATTACTTTGACAAAGGAGACGCCCTGGAGCAAACGATAATCGATACCCGGAAGGAGTTTGAAAGAAGCCTGGAATTTCCCGAGTTTGATTTTTCTGATGTAAAAGGACAAGAAAGTATAAAGCGCTGTATGGAAATAGCAGCAGCTGGCGGGCATAATATTATTTTAATAGGACCACCGGGAGCAGGAAAAACCATGTTAGCAAAGCGTTTACCTAGTATTTTACCACCTATGACGCTGCATGAAGCTTTAGAAACCACCAAAATACATTCAGTGGTTGGTCGTGTAAAAGACTCAGGCTTGATGGCACAACGGCCGTTTAGGAGCCCGCATCATACCATATCCAATGTTGCTTTGGTTGGAGGCGGTAGTTTTCCACAGCCTGGAGAAATTTCTTTATCGCATAATGGCGTGTTGTTTTTAGATGAATTACCAGAATTTAAACGCGATGTTTTAGAAGTACTGCGCCAACCGCTTGAAGATAGAGAGGTAACCATTTCGCGAGCAAAATTTACAGTAACCTACCCGTCGTCGTTTATGTTGGTGGCAAGTATGAATCCTAGTCCAGGTGGGTATTTTAATGACCCAGATGCACCAGTAACATCAAGCCCCGCAGAAATGCAACGGTATTTAAGTAAAATTTCTGGTCCGTTGTTAGATCGCATCGATATTCATATTGAAGTAACCCCAGTCCCTTTTGATAAACTATCGGATGATAGAAAAGGAGAAACATCTGT
Source organism: Wocania sp. (assembly GCA_965224845.1). GTDB lineage: Bacteria > Bacteroidota > Bacteroidia > Flavobacteriales > Flavobacteriaceae > Wocania_A. The sequence continues at coordinate 62,278 of CBDDAJ010000005.1, read as the reverse complement.
TGATATTAGAAAACGTGTAACTAAAGCCAGAGTGATACAAACCGATCGCTTTATGGGTTCAGACAGTGTGCATTATAATGCCCAAATGAACACCAAGCAAATACGGAAATATTGTATTTTAGACGACGTTTCAAAAACGCTCTTAAAAACGGCTATGGAGCGTTTAAGTTTATCGGCACGGGCCTATGACAGAATTTTAAAGGTTTCCAGAACTATTGCTGATTTAGAAGGTGTTGAAACTGTTAGCGGCTCGCATATTAGTGAAGCGATTCAATATAGAAGTTTGGATAGAGAAGGGTGGTTGGGGTGAAATATATATTCAGTTCAATAAAATGTTTATAACTTCTCAGCATTAGGCTTATAGATAGATTAACAAAAATGTAATTTTGAGTAAAATCAATTCTGGTGAAAATAAAGCAGTTAATTAAAAATGTTCAGTCATCAAAAAAAATAAAATGCTAGGTTTATTAGCCCTCTTTTTAGGAATTTCGGCTTTAGTTGTTGGCTACTTTGCAACAAGAGTAGATAATAAAAATAATGAAAAATTTCAAAAAGAAACAACTCTTGAATTTGATACTTTAAATGCTAGCACTAAGGAAATAGGTAAAGATTTCGAGGGACATAAGGTGGTAGTAGACTCTTCAATAAAAGAACTTGAAAAAAATGACAAGAAAATTTCTAGTGATGTGTCGTATATAAAAGAGGAGACAGCTAATAGTTCAAAAGAGATATTAGAACCAATATGAAAAAACTAATCACAGTACTACTAGTAGTTTTAACTATAAGCTGCAACACTTCAAAAGAAAAACAAGTTGAAGCAGAACCTGTTAAACCACCAGTTGTATCATCAACTCAAAAGTCAATTATTGGCATTCCAAAGCTCAACCTAAAAGGTGCAAATACCTTGGCAGAATTGCCGTTGCATTGTATTAATACAGAGTATCCAAACAAACTAAATCAAACGATTGGTAGTGATGATGATTTAAAATCACCAAGTGCATTGCACCCTGCGTTTTATGGCTGTTTCGATTGGCATTCATCGGTTCATGGGCATTGGAGCTTGGTAAGTTTACTAAAGCAGTTCCCAGCTATTGACAATGCAGAAGCTATCAGGCAACGCTTGCTTAAAAACATATCAAAAGAAAATATAGAAGCCGAAGTGCAATACTTCTATGGTAAACATAACAAATCGTACGAACGCACCTATGGGTGGGCATGGTTACTTAAACTTGCCGAAGAGTTACATACTTGGGACGATGCAACCGCACGAATTTTAGAAACCAATTTACAACCATTAACCGATTTAATTGTGGGGAAGTACATGGAATTTCTGCCAAAACTAAACTATCCAATTCGGGTTGGCGAGCATCCAAATACTGCTTTTGGATTGTCTTTTGCTTACGATTATGCCATTACCGTAAATAATGAAGCTTTAAAAGACTTGATTGAACAACGTGCGAAAGATTTTTATATGAAAGATACCGGTTGCCCGATCACATGGGAACCCGGGGGATTCGATTTCTTATCCCCTTGCTTAGAAGAAGCCGCTTTAATGAAGCGGGTTTTGCCAACAGAAGAATTTAAAGCTTGGTTAGGTGCCTTTCTGCCACAATTAAAAGATAAAAATTTTAAGCTGGAAACCGGAGTCGTTTCCGATAGGTCAGATGGTAAATTGGTGCATCTTGATGGGGTTAATTTTTCACGGGCCTGGAGTTTAAATAAAATTACTGAAGATTTACCTGAATATAAACACCTAAAACATATAGCGTATCATCATATTAACTATTCATTACCAAGTATAGTAGGTGATAGTTATGAGGGAGGGCACTGGTTAGGTAGTTTTGCTATTTATGCGCTAAACTCTACAGCTAAAACCAAATAGGATTCCTAATAATATGTTAAAGGCATAGTGATTAATAAGTATAATCTTTAATTTTTTTTACTTTACTCGATTGTAACTAATTAACCAAAAAAAATGAAAGCACTTTCTTTACTGTTATTGGCTTTTTGTCTGCTTTTAAGCAATAATTTTGTAGCACAGAACCCATTAGTTAATTCCCCGTCATTAAATGCAGATGGCACACAAATGGCCTTTAATTTTCAAGGTGATGTTTGGACAGCTGACATTAACGGACAAAATGCAAAACGCTTAACGGTTCACGAAGGGTATGATACGAATCCACTATGGAGTGCAGACGGGCAATCTATCGCATTTCAGAGTAACAGATTTGGGAATTACGATGTTTATACCATTCCTTCTAAAGGCGGTTTATCAAAACGAATTACACATCATTCAGCAACCGATAACCTAACCGATTATACAAAACACGGCGACATTTTGTTTTCTACCCGTAGAAGCTTTGCCCAAGTTGAACGCGAATATGAAACACATACTGTAAGTCATACAGGCGGAACGCCATACAGGTTGATGCATGCATTGGGTTTCGATTCTAAATTATCGCCTAATGGAAAGTTTATTGTTTTTGTTAAAGGAAACTGTAGAATTCAGCGTGAAGCTTATCGTGGAGCAGCAAACAGGAATATTTGGCTGTACGATATTAAAAATGACAAATACATTCAGCTAACAACCTTTAATGGTAATGATTTTTATCCGCAATGGGGAGATAATAATACGATTTATTTTCAATCAGCCAGAAGCGGAAAATATAATGTGCATAAGCTTAAAGTCTCCGATACCGGCATTAAAGAAGGACAAATTGAACAGGTAAGCCACTTTAAGGATATGGGCATATTCTCATTTAATGTAAGCAGAAATGGAAATGCTATAATTATGGCTAAAGCCGATAAAGTGTTTGTAATGGATACGGCTACTAAATCTCAAAACGAGGTAAGCATAAATATCGCTTCAGATTACAGGTTCATTCCGGTTGAGCGTAAAACATATTCAGACAGAATAAATGAAATTGCTGTATCTCCAAACGGCAAATACATGGCGTTAACCATTAGAGGTGAAATATTTTTAAGAACAAATGATAAAGAGAAAAGCAGAACGGTAAATATATCAAATTCACCGTACAGAGATAGAATGGCTGCCTGGGTTAACGATAGTACTTTAATTTTTATTTCAGATAGAGGCGGGCAAAATGATTTGTATGTGGTAACATCTGATGATAAAAAGGAATCAAACCTGTTTAAAACCTTAAAACTTCGTGTTGAAGGCATAACTAATACAAATGAAGGGGAAAGCCATTTGGTTATTTCCCCTAACGGAAAGCATATTGTATTTAATAGGGGTAGAGGTAAACTTGTGGTTGCAGATATAGCCAGTAATGGAAAATTATCTAACGAAAAGATTTTACGCGATGGTTGGGATGCTGCTGATAATGTATCGTGGTCACCAGATTCTAAATGGTTAGCATATAGCTTAAGCGATTTAGATTTTAATAGCGAAATTTATATTCATAAAGCAGACAATTCCAGAAAACCTGTAAATATATCGATGCATCCTAAGCAAGATTATGGTCCTGTTTGGAGTGCAGATGGAAAAAAACTAATGTTTACATCCAATAGAAATAATAGCGATTATGATGTTTGGTTTACCTGGTTAAATAAAGCAGATTGGGAAAAAACAGCAGAAGATTGGAAAGAAGATGATAATGAAAACGATAAGAAAAATGAGGAAGGCAATAAAGACAAGACACATAAAGATGATAAAAATGAGGTTAAGGATGTTATAATCCATTTTCAGGATATTCACGAGCGCCAAATACAAGTTACATCGTTTACCGGAGGTGAGTTTGGTAGTGCTTTTTCTAAAGATGGAAAAACCATTTACTACACCACTGGCAATGGTACCAGAGGAAATGCCGATACAGAGTCAGATTTGTTTAAAATTTCCTGGAATGGAAAAGACAAAAAAGCGATAACAACAGGAAATAAAAGACCATCAGGTATTGTTGTAGATAACAAACATTCTAGTTTATATATGACTAGTGGTTCGGGTAGCCTTTCAAAAATTAATATGGCCTCAGATAAGAGTGAAAACCTTTCTATTTCCGCTAAGCTACATATCGATTTTCTAGAAGAATCAAATCAAATATTTGAAGAAGCCTGGAAAGCTATTAACGATGGGTTTTACGACCCGGGTTTTCATGGACGAGATTGGAATGCCATAAAGAAAATATACAAGCCATTAGCAATGAGAGCTTCTACCCGAATAGATTTTCAGAATATGTTTAATTGGATGTTGGGCCAAATAAATGCAAGTCATATGGGCTTTCGGGCAGGAGAATTTCGCGAAGACCTACAAAGGCAAACGACTGGTTTATTAGGCTTAGAAGTTATACCTAATAATAACGGTAGTTTGAAGGTTGAGGCCATTGTTGGTGACATGCCAGGTGATAAAAGCGCAAGTAAATTAAATATTGCTGATGTTATTACAGCAATAAATGGAACTAAATTAGCAAAACACGTGAATGCTTATAATCTATTAGAAGGTACAGCAAACGAGAAAATTTATTTAGAGGTTCTTAGAGGCAATAAGACAATTGAAGTTGTAATCAGGCCAAAAAGCAGTAATAGACTTGAAAATTATAAGGCTTGGGTAAAAGAACGTAAGCGATTAACAGATAGATATTCAAAGGGGCAATTGGGTTACATACATATACAGGGGATGAACTGGACAAGCTTTGAGCGTTTTGAACGAGAACTTACGGCAGCTGGTTTAGGTAAAAAAGGATTAGTGATTGATGTAAGGTTTAATGGTGGCGGATGGACAACCGATTATTTAATGGCCGTTTTAAATGTGAAACAACATGCTTATACCATACCTCGTGGAGCAGCCAAAAACTTAAAAACCGAACATAAAAAATTTAAAGGACATTACCCTTTTAGTGAGCGTTTGCCATTAGCATCGTGGACTAAACCATCTATAGCATTGTGCAATCATACAAGTTATTCAAATGCTGAAATATTTTCGCATGCATACAAAGCTTTAGGGATTGGTACTTTGGTTGGAGAACCTACTTTTGGAGCTGTTATTTCAACAGGTTCAGTACGTTTAATTGATGGATCCAGAGTAAGAATGCCTTTTAGAGGTTGGTATGTGAAATCTACCGAAGCTAATATGGAGTTTGAGCCAGCTGTTCCGGATATTTTAGTATTAAACAGTCCTGATGATAAGGCAAAAAAGAAAGACACGCAATTAAAAAAGGCTGTTGATGAATTACTGAAACAAATTTAAAGTATAAATCAAATAAAGGCTAGTATTAATGAAAAATGGGTTTAAGCACATTGGCCCCGGGCCATTAGTCGCTGCGGCTTTTATAGGTCCGGGTACCGTAACCGTTTGTACGCTTGCCGGTGTGGGTTTTGGATATGCCTTACTTTGGGCTATGCTACTCTCTATAATTGCTACTGTTGTTTTGCAAGAAATGGCTGCCAGATTAGGGATTATTTCTCAAAAAGGGTTATCAGAAATAATACGAAGTGAAATTAAGAACCCCGTTTTTAAAACCTTGGCTATTATATTAATCCTTTCTGCTATAGTTATTGGCAATGCTGCTTATGAGGCTGGAAATATTAGTGGAGGTGTTTTAGGTTTGGAAACTATTGTAGGGAACCCAAATGTTTATGTTGCCGGCTTATCTATTAATTTGTTGAGTATCATTATAGGGCTTATCGCTTTTATTTTACTGTATATAGGAAACTATAAAGTAATAGAAAAGGTACTGGTTGCTTTGGTAATACTTATGAGTATCGCTTTTTTAGTTACGGCAATTATTACAAAGCCAAGTGTTTTAGGAGTTTTAAAAGGTGCTTTTATCCCTAAATTTCCTAATGCGAGTATTCTAACTATTATTGGCTTGATTGGAACAACGGTGGTTCCGTATAATTTGTTTTTACATGCTTCTTTAGTAAAAGAGAAGTGGCATCGCAAAGAGGATTTGAAATTTGCCAGAAAAGATACTGTAATAGCTGTTGTTTTAGGAGGATTGGTATCTATGTGTATTATGATTTCTGCGGCTTCTATTCAAACTCAAGATATAAGTAGTGCAGCAGATTTGGCTAAAGGGTTAGAGCCGTTGTTTGGTAGTTTTGCAAAATACTTCTTAGCCATTGGATTATTTGCTGCTGGTATAACAAGTGCTATAACAGCACCTTTGGCTGCGGCTTTTGTTGCCAGTGGTTGTTTGGGCTGGCCTGCCCATATGAAAGCAAAAACGTTTAGAGCGGTTTGGGTTTTTATTTTGTTAGTTGGAGTTATATCTTCTTCTTTAGGAATAAAATCGATTGAGATTATAAAATTTGCTCAGGTGGCTAATGGTATCTTGTTACCTGTTATTGCCGGATTTTTAATTTGGGTTATGAATAAACAATCCGTTTTAGGAATTTATAAAAACCATATAAAGCAAAATATTTTTGGGCTTATTATTTTAGGAATTAGTATCTTACTATCGGTGGCTACGCTTAGTAAAATATTCTATTTAAAGCTTTTTTAGTGCAAAATTTTAAGATTGATATCAATGTAGATTTGGGTGAGGGCATGGGTAACGAATCGCAACTAATGCCTTATATATCCAGTTGTAATATAGCATGTGGTGGTCATGCAGGTGATGTGGAAACCATGAGAACTGTTGTCCAATTAGCTAAAGAACATGGTGTGAAAATTGGAGCGCATCCATCATTTCCTGATAAAGAAAATTTTGGAAGAATACCTATGGAAATGCCATCAGTGATTTTGTATAAATCCATTAAAAAACAGATCAGAGAGTTATTAAGTGTTCTAAAAGAAGAGCATGCAAGGCTGTATCATATCAAACCGCATGGAGCACTTTATAATTTAGCAACCGTAGACCAAAAGATTGCTAAAACAATCATAGAAGTTATTAAGAGTTTGGCATTACCAGTAAAATTATATGTGCCTTATAAGTCGGTTATTGCAGATGTTGCCATAAAAAATGGCATATCAATAATTTATGAAGCCTTTGCCGATAGAAACTATAACGCAGATTTAACGCTGGTATCAAGAAATAACGACCATGCGCTGATTGCTGATAGCCGTGCTTTGTTTAATCATGTTTATAGAATGATTACAACCCAAAAAGTAAAAACGATTTATGGTACTGAAATAGCCATCAAAGCAGACACATTTTGTATTCATGGAGACCATATCGAGGTCGTGAACTTAGTAAAAAGGCTTAGGGCTAATTTAGAAGCTAAAGGGATAGGTATTATGTGATTTTTTTATGGTTTTTAGTCTTGTATATAAGCCCTATGGAGAGCGTTCAGTTTTAATAGAATGGCCATCAGAAATTGATGAAGATCTACTGCATGATATCCTGTCTTTTAAAGAAAAAATATTTAATAATGATATTAAATTAATTGTTGATGTAATTCATTCATATAATTCACTACTAGTCATTTATGATTATTTTTTAGTTGATTTTGATAAGCAAATCACTTTGCTGAAAAAGGTCTATAGGAAAAAAGAAAAAACAGGTAAGCCTATTTTTAAACTATGGAAAATCCCGGTATGCTATGACGCCGTTTTTGGTATTGATTTAGAAGCCATGTCTCAGGCTAAAAATATTTCAAAAGAAGCTATTATTACATGCCATTCGCAACCTACTTACCTGGTTTATTTTATTGGATTCTTACCTGGGTTTTTATACTTAGGAGGTTTGAAAAAAAACCTTCATTTTCCACGTAAGGAAATGCCAAGATTAAAGATTAGAAAGGGGGCAGTGGCTATTGGCGGCAATCAAACCGGAGTTTACCCAAGCGAAGGCCCCGGGGGATGGAATATTATAGGAAACACCCCAATTTCTTTTTTTAATATAAGCAAAAGCAGGCCTTGCTTTGCTAAACCCGGAGACCGTATTGCCTTCTTCCCAATTTCATTGCAAAAATATCGTGATATAGAAACACTGGTTAAAGCAGGAGTTTATCAAATAGAAAGCGAGGTGTTATATGGTTAGAGTGATAAAACCCGGCTTTTTTTCAACTATTCAAGATATTGGCAGAATAGGATATCAGCATTATGGTGTGCCATATTCAGGAGTAATGGATGCTTATTCAGCATCAATAGCTAATGCTATTCTGGGTAATAAGAAGCATGCTGCAGTTATTGAAATGTCCATGACTGGAGCAACTCTGGAATTTAAAAGTGATACAAATATTTGTATTTCTGGAGCAGATATGTCTCCACAACTCAATTCAGTACAAATAAAACGTTATAAAAGCATACCTGTAAAGGCTAATGATGTTTTGTTGTTTGGTAAGACTAATTTTGGATTTAGGAGCTATTTAGCTGTTCAAGGCGGGTTTGATACTGAAATTATCATGAATAGCCGGAGTATGTATGGCGGTATTACCAATAAACATGTTCTTTGTAAAAATGATGAGTTGCCTATACCAAACTTAGCTCCAAATAATATAAAACACGCCCGTATTAAAGTAAAAACAGATCATTTTATTACAAAGTACATTGAAGTTTTTAAAGGTCCTGAATTTGATTTACTTTCATTTGAGCAACAGGAAAAACTGTTTTCATTACCATATACCATTACAAAAGAAAACAATAGAATGGCTTATCAATTAAAGGAAACACTAGAAAATAATTTACCATCTATTATCACATCTTCTGTACTTCCAGGAACCGTACAGTTAACACCTTCTGGCAAACTTATCATTTTGATGAGAGATTGTCAAATAACAGGGGGCTACCCTAGGGTATTGCAACTAAAGGAAGCTTCAATCAATGTTTTGGCACAAAAGTTTACTAACCAAAGTATTGTTTTTAAACGGCATAAATATTAAGAAAATTTTATACTTCGTTATGGTAAGTATTGTATAGTTTAGCGACATATATAAAAAAAAACAATGCATAAATTTTTATTGATTGTAATAGCCGCATTAGTCCTTGTTAATTGTAAAAAGGAAAACACTATAAATGCTCAAAATATAGTTGATAAATCTATTGAGGCATCTGGTGGGAAAATGATAAATGATGCTACTATCGAATTTGATTTTAGAGGCAGGCATTATAAAGCAATACGCAATAATGGCACATACCAATTAGAAAGAACGTTTAACGACTCGGTGAATGTTATTAATGATGTTTTGTCTAATGCTGGCTTTAAGCGTTATATTAATAACTCATTGGTAAAAGTTCAGGATAGTATGATACCTCGATATTCTGCTTCTGTGAACTCGGTTCACTATTTTTCTGTATTACCATATGGCTTGAATGATGCTGCGGTTAATAAGCAGTATCTGGGTAGTGTAGAATTAAAGGGTAAGCAATATTATAAGATAAAAATTACCTTTGATGAAGTAGGAGGCGGGGAAGATTTTGATGATGTCTTTATTTATTGGATTGATAAAGAATTATATAAGGTCGATTATATGGCCTACTCTTATGCCGAACCTGATGGTTTGGGGTTGCGTTTTAGAGAAGCATATCATGCGCGCTATATCAAAGGCATTAGATTTGTAGACTACAATAACTATACGCCTACAGGAACTTCAGTGAGTTTAGAGCAATTAGATCATTTGTTTGAAAACGATAAGTTACAACTGCTTTCTAAAATTGAACTCGAGAATATATCGGTTAATTAATTTCTAAGACCTGATCTGAAATCTTTTCGTCAATTATGGTGATAATGTATAAGTTGCCATTATTACGGTCATCTATATGGTCATACTTTTTATACCCTAAAATAGAATTTACAAACGTTGGTGTACTATTGCTATGGCCAACGACTAGTACGGTTTTACCCTCTGTGTCGTTTAAGAACCTTTCTTTATTAAGATTGCGTGGGTGATAAAGTATTAATTCTACTCCGTTTTTAGCCGCAGTAGGCTTTGCTGTTTCTTTTGTTCTGTTATAACCTGTTGAATATACAGCATCAAACTTTATATGTTTAAATATATTGCTCCAATGCTCGGCACGTTTTTTACCAGCTTCTGTTAAATGCGGATTTTTATTTGTTTTATCACTTCTATCTTTTTCGGCATGACGAATAAAGTAGTATGTTGTAGTTTTGGAGGCTGCTTCATTCTGGCTAAAACCTGGAAATGTAAATGTTATTAAGAAGCATAGGATGAGTAATTGTTTCATAATGTTTTTAAATTTTATTTTTAATCGCTTTTGTCATAACCACCATACCTCTTAAATGCAGATGGATTAAATTAAAATCCAAGCTAATTTTGCTTATAGTTTTAAACCCTTGCTTTTCGTAAAACTTAAGTGCCTGCATTTGTGTATCCATGGCTTTTAACCATAAGTAGTTATTTTGTTTCAAAATGGCTTGTTGTTCTATCCAATAAAAAAGTTGCTTGGCTATACCTTTGCCTTGTGCTTCACTGCTAAGGTAAATTCTATGTATAAAAGTAGCATTTTTTTGGACAGATTTACTTGTATTGGTATTATATATATAGCGTACTATACCAACCCGTTTTGAGTTATAAATAACAAAATAATACATGGCATTTACTTCGTTTAACTCTTTTCTTAAATTTTCTTTTGAAAAGCAATGGTTTAAATACCAGTTACAATCTTCATTTATCCACAACTGCTTATAAGCTGGCGGATAAATTTTTTGCATTAAAACCATCAAATCACCCTGATCATTTGCAGTGATGGGTTCTAGATGTAAGTTGGTTGAAATCGGAATCATAAAACCTTAAGCCAGTTCTAAAGCAACTTCTATCATGCCTTTAAAAGTAGTTTCTCGTTCTTTACTAGTAGTACGTTCTCCTGTAACTAAAGAGTCTGATATCGTTAAAATTGACAGTGCGTTTACATTGTGTTTTGCTGCAACAGTATATAAGCCAGCACTTTCCATCTCTACACAAAGCACGCCAAACTTCGACCACTTTTTGTACGATTCAAAATCGTCGGCATAAAATTCATCTGAAGTAAAAACATTACCCGCTTTTATGGGAATATTTTTTTCTTTGGCGATATCTACTGCTTTTTGAAATAGCTCATAGTTAGCAGTAGGGGCATAGTCAGCACCGCCAAAGCGCAATTCGTTAACACCAGAATTTGAGGATGCAGCCATAGCTAAAACAATATCTCTTATTTTTATATGTTTTTGGTAAGACCCGGCACTACCAACTCTAATTAAGTTTTTAACACCGTATTCTGTAATAAGTTCATGTGCATAAATAGATATGGATGGAACCCCCATACCTGTTCCCATAACCGAAATACGATTACCCTTATATGTACCGGTATAGCCAAACATGTTTCTTACTGTATTAAAACAAAACGGGTTTTCAAAAAAAGTTTCTGCAATCCATTTGGCACGCAGTGGGTCTCCGGGGAGTAGAATAGTTTCTGCTATCTCTCCTTTTTTTGCTTCTATATGTACACTCATTAGTTTTTTGTTTTAATAGTTTGAATTTGATGCTTTTCCTGTTACAATTGCAATGCCAGAAGATGTTCCCAAACGGTTGGCACCAAGGTCAATATACTCCAATGCTGTTTTAGTATCTTTTATACCACCAGAGGCTTTAATTTTAATACAATTATCTTTAGCTACGCTTTTCATAAGCTTGATATCATGAGGGGTCGCACCTCCAGTTCCAAAGCCGGTAGAGGTCTTTATAAAATCTGCACCACTTTGTATAGCAAGCTCACTGGCTTTTATAATTTCCAATTCTTCTAAATAACAAGTTTCTAAAATAACTTTGAGTACTTTATTGGGCATTACTTTTTTAACGGCTTCAATATCTTTCCAAACGGCATCAAAATCTTTGCTTTTTAGATACCCTAAGTTGAGTACCATATCAATTTCATCAGCACCATTATTTATCGCAGATTCAGCCTCAGCAACTTTTGCTTGAGTAGACATTGCCCCCAAAGGAAAGCCAATAACACTGCAAACTTTTATAGTGCTGTTTTTTAAATATTCTTTAGCTAAAAAAACATAGCAACTGTTTACACAAACTGAGAAGAACTGATGTTCTATAGCTTCGTCACATAACTTTTTAATATCAGCTTTAGTTGCCGTAGGCTTCAAAAGTGTATGATCTATATAAGTATTTAAACGTTTCATAGGCCTGCTAAAATTAAGTTATTTTTTGGTTAATCATGAGATTAATTTCAAACAATTTATGAAATAATAATAGGCTTATAAAAAATATTTTCAAACTATGATTTATGTCAGTTTTTTGTTATTTGTTTGATGCTAATTTTGTTGTAAATAATAACTCAATTACCATGAAAAAAACAATTTTTACAGCCTTAATTGCATGCTTTATGTTTAATGCAATAAGTAGTGCACAAGAGAACGAAACTAATTCGACTACAGATTTTAGCAAATGGCAAGTTAGATTACGAGCGATTGCTGTAGTTCCTAACGAATCGGCCACTATACAAGCTATTGGCGGCGATGTGCAAATATCTAACGCTTATGTTCCTGAGTTGGATTTTACCTATTTTTTTACTAAAAATATAGCTGCCGAATTAATCCTGGCTACTACAAAGCATGATGTTAAAGCTGTTTCAACAGCTGCAGGAGATATTCCGTTAGGTGATGTATGGTTATTGCCACCAACACTTACGTTACAGTACCATTTTGATGGGGATGTTGTACGTCCTTATTTTGGTGCTGGTTTAAATTATACATTGTTTTATAATGAAAGTGCAGGGCCTGTAGCTGATAATGTGAGTTACGATAGTGCCTTAGGGTTTGCTTTTCAAACGGGCTTTGATATTGATATAAACGATACTTGGTTTATTAACTTAGATGCTAAATATTTGCTTTTAAATACTGATGTAACTGTAAATGCTACTACGGCTTTAGGAGCAACCGTTGGGGCTGATGTAGATATTAATCCATTTATTGCCGGTATTGGTTTTGGAATGCGATTTTAACTAGAAATTCAAGATAAAAAAAGCTAAACAAGTACTTAAGAGTTTTGTTTAGCTTTTAGATTTATTTGAGTTAGTCTTAATTTTTTTTAGCAGATAAAGTCTTCTTTGATAACCTCTTCTTCTTTGAATGTTTTAATGTACTGTTTGAATATTTTAGAATTTCTTTTAGGTCGTGTTTTATTAATTAGTTCTGTACCATAGCAAATTCCAACTCTATCAGCACCAGATTCTATATACTTTATGGCAGTATCATAATCTTCTATGCCATCAAAAGCAGCTATTTTAATATGATCTCTTATGGTTTTTTTAATAATCTTTACTGTTGTTAAAGTTGAACCACCTTTAGAAAAACCACTTGATGTTTTTATATAATCTACTTTTGCATCCAGGCAAATCTCACATATTCGTATTATTTCATTTTTATTCAATTCTGAAATTTCTATAATTACTTTTAATGGTGTTTCTCCAATAGCTAATTTTACATCAGTTATATCTTTTAAAACAGAAACATAATTTTTGCTTTTAAGCAAACCTTGATTAATAACCATTTCAATTTCATCGGCACCATCCTTTAAAGCTTGTGTAGCTTCATATACTTTTGATGCTGTAGCCATGGCTCCTAAAGGAAAACCTATAGGCGTGCATATTTTAATATTTGTATTACTTAACAATTGTTTTGCTAAAGAAACATAATGGCTATTAACATTAACAGCATAATAATTATTCTTTTGTGCTGTTAAGCATAATTCAATAATATCTCTTTCTGCAGCAGAAGGATGTAATAAAGTGTATTCTATATAATTAGTAATATGCATTTAAAAGTAGGTTTTATTTATTTTAAAAGTATACTTTACAACAAGTATAATATTAGTTTTGGGATTATAATAATGTAAAAGTAGGAAATTAAAACGGTTTTTTATGAATTTTAACAATGATTTAATTAACAATAATTTGTTAGTAAGTTAAACGGTGGTTTCTGTTTTATATTTTCTCAATTGAACAATTCGTTCTTCAAATGAGTCAGATAAGACAGGGTTATGTACTTTTTTAAACAATTGCATCAAATCATCAGTATGCGTTTCTCTCTTTTGTTTCAATAGGTTAAAGTGAACAAAACCACACCAAATGATAGCTTTCAGATGGCTTTTATCTGCATTATACATACGCATTTCTACGCCTAATTCACTATCGGTAAATTTAATCAGTTGCGATTCAATAACCACAGTTTCCATTAAAAATGCGGGTTTTATATAGGCTATTTGGTTACTGCTGGAAACCCAACTTTTACCTAATTTTTGTGCCATTTTATAAATATCGATTTGGTAGTGCTTTATTAAAGCATCTTCACGATGATTCATAAAGTAATCTATGTAGCTGCCATTATTTAAGTGATTAAAAGGGTCGCAATGTTGAAATCTAATTTTTGTTTTACTTTCTAATACGTTTAATAAATTACTCATTGTGTTTGGTTTATTTTTATACCGAATGGTATATTATTGATTAAAAAATTATGCTTTTAACTCGTTATGGATCATTTGATCAATTTGATTCATGGTGTCTTTTATGTACAGTTCATCATCCATTGTATAGGTCATAAATATAGCACCCTGGATCATGGTGTCTATCCTTTTGGCGTATTGCATCGCATTGATGTTTATTGATATTTCTCCGGCTTCAATACCATCTTCAATAATGGCAGCTACCTGGTCTTGTATTTTTTCGATTACCTGTTTAACCTTTTTCAGCAATAGGGTATTTTGGTTGTTAGCATCAACACCAATGTTTAAAATAGGGCAGCCTCCTAATTGCTTACTATAATTGTAGTAATTTCTGTAAAAGTCTGTTATTAAAAATAGCTTTTGAATAGGAGATTCACTTAATGTTAAGTGCTGAGCAATGCGTTTCATCATATTCTTTACTGTATATTTAAATGAAGCTATTGCCAATTCCTCTTTGTTTTTAAAGTTTCCATATATCGCTCCTTTTGTTAAGGAAGTGGCTTCTGTAATATCTCGCATACTTGTTGCTGCATATCCGTTTTTATTAAATATAGGTGCAGCAATTTCTAGTATGTATTCCGATGTAAGTTCTGCTTTAGTTTTCATTCTTTGTCAAATATAACAAAAAAATACCGTTTGGTATATTTACTTTGTGTTTTTTAATTTATATAAAAAGGAAAAGCAACACTCATCTCGTTAAAGATTCATGTTGCTTTTCAACTAACCAACCAACTAATAGACTGTTAGAAAGCAATTATGTTACAAATAATTTTCAGTTTTTTTAAAATTCTTCTGTAACTAAGTTATTCTGGTTCCTAAACACTAATTCATCATCAAAGGCATCAAGCAAAATAATACTATCTGTAGTTACCTTTCCTGCTAGTATTTCTTTACTTAAAGCATTTAAAACTTCTTTTTGTATAACACGTTTTACAGGTCTTGCACCGTATTCCGGGTTATAGTCTTTACTTGCAAGATACGCTATAGCTTCTGGCGTCGCGTCAAAAGTGATGCCTTGTTGAGCAATCATTCTGGTAACATGTTTCAATTGTAATTCCACTATGGCAACAATATTAGTTTTACTTAATGGGGTAAACATAATGGTATCATCAATTCTATTAAGAAACTCAGGTCGTACGCTTTGTTTTAATAGCCCTAAAACATCAATTTTGGCAGCTTCAACTGCAGAATTTAAATCCTTAGTAGCTTCAAAGCGCTCTTGAATTAAATGGCTTCCAATATTAGATGTCATTATGATAATAGTGTTTTTAAAATCAGCCACACGCCCTTTATTATCAGTTAGGTGTCCTTCATCAAGTACTTGTAATAAAATATTAAACGTATCTGGGTGTGCTTTTTCAATTTCATCCAATAATACAACAGAATATGGTTTACGTCTCACAGCTTCGGTTAATTGCCCGCCTTCATCATAGCCTACATATCCGGGAGGGGCACCAACCAATCTGCTAACCGCATGCCGTTCTTGATATTCACTCATGTCAATTCTCGTCATTGCACTTTCATCATCAAACAAATATTCAGCTAAAGCTTTGGCCAGCTCTGTTTTTCCAACCCCCGTTGTCCCTAAAAATAAGAAACGGTTCCAATGGGTTTTTGTGGGTTTTGTAAACCAGCTCGACTACGTCTTACAGCATCACTTACAGCAACTATAGCTTCCTCTTGTCCTACAACACGTTTATGTAATTCATCTTCAAGTTTTAATAGTTTTTCACGTTCGCTTTGAAGCATTTTGGTTACTGGAATACCAGTCCATTTAGCTACTACTTCTGCAATATCATCATATGTAACTTCTTCCTTGATTAATGAGTTTTCTGCCTGTGCTTGTAATTGTTTTTGATAGGTTTCAAGTTGTTCTTGTGCTGCTTTGATTTTTCCGTATCGTAATTCGGCTACTTTCCCATAGTGACCCTCTCGTTCTGCTTTTTCAGCCTCAAGTTTATAATTCTCAATATCCTGTTTGGTATTTTGAATATTGTCAACAACTTCTTTTTCACTTTTCCATTTGGCATTTATTTCATTGCGTTGTTCTTTTAAATTTGCTAAATCTGATCGAAGTGATTTTAATTTAGTTTCATCTTTTTCACGTTTAATGGCCTCTATTTCAATTTCAAGCTGCATGATCTTTCTATCTAAAACGTCTAATTCTTCAGGTTTAGAGTTAATTTCCATACGCAATTTTGAAGCGGCTTCATCCATTAAATCAATAGCTTTATCTGGTAAAAAACGATTGGTAATATATCGTGTCGAAAGTTCTACAGCACCAATAATAGCTTCATCTTTTATACGTACTTTATGATGTGTTTCATACTTTTCCTTAATACCTCTAAGTATGGAAATGGCACTTTCGGTATCTGGCTCATCTACCATGACTTTTTGAAATCGACGCTCTAAAGCTTTGTCCTTTTCAAAATATTTTTGATATTCATCTAAAGTTGTTGCGCCAATAGCCCGTAATTCGCCTCTGGCTAATGCTGGTTTTAAAATGTTAGCAGCATCCATGGCACCTTGACCTCCGCCAGCACCTACCAGTGTATGTATTTCGTCAATAAAGAGTACGATGTCGCCATCGCTGGTTGTTACTTCTTTAATAACTGCTTTTAGACGTTCTTCAAACTCTCCTTTAAATTTAGCTCCAGCAATTAGTGCGCCCATATCCAAGGCAAAAATTTGCTTGTCCTTAAGGTTTTCTGGAATATCACCATCAATAATTCGGTGTGCTAAGCCTTCTGCAATGGCAGTTTTACCAGTTCCAGGCTCGCCAACTAAAATGGGATTGTTTTTTGTTCTTCGCGATAAGATTTGAAGTATTCTACGGATTTCTTCATCACGACCAATTACAGGATCTAATTTCCCGTCTCTGGCCAATTGATTTAGATTTTTTGCGTATTTGTTTAGGGAATTATAAGTGTCCTCTTGACTTTGAGAGGTTACATTTTCGCCTTTTCTTAGCTCTTCAATACTAGCTTTTAATCCTTTTTCTGTTACGCCCTGATCTTTTAGCATTTGTGCTATTTTGCTATTCGATTTAAAGATGGCTAAAATGAGATGCTCTATAGAAACGTAATCATCCTTCATTTTTTTAGCAATGATAGATGCTTCGTTTAAAGCTTTTCCTGTTTCACGAGACAGCATAAGTTGAGTCCCGGTAACTTTGGAAAAACTTTCAATCTGCTTATCTAAAGCTTGTTGTAATATGGATATATTGACGTTTAATTTTTTTAAAAGGAATGGTAATACATTCTCATCGACCTCAAAAACCCCTTTAAAAAGGTGTTCAATTTCTATGTGTTGATGCCCAAATCCTTGGGCAATTTGCTGAGCTTGTTGTATGGCTTCTTGCGATTTTATGGTATAATTATTTAAATTCATAACGGTATTTTTGTTTTCTTTTAAACTTATAAGTCAATAATCTTACCATTGCTATATAGGCGACAAAATGTCTTGTTAGGCGCTGATTTAAGTGACTTTTTGTCGGCTTACTTTTTTCTTTATCAAATTATAATTCGTTGTATGGTTTATGTATTGGTTAAATTTTAGCTATTTAAAAATTCAACATTTAGATTTGAACTCTATTTAAATGTTTGTTATGCGTTATACTCTTACATTAGCATTATGCCTTGTTTTTTTTATGTCTCACTTAAATTTAATTGCTCAAACCATATCGGATGATTTTGAAGGTAATGGAACAATTACGTCTTGGTTTGGAGATGATTGCGGATTAAATACCGGAGTTAATAACCCTTTCAAAATTGGGATAAATGTTTCTGATACAGTTTTAGAATATGTAGATACAGGGGGGCAATACGCAAACATTAGATTTGATGTTAGTTCTAATCTTGATTTATCTGTAAACCATTCATTCAAATTAAAAATATATGCTGCTTCAAGCGGAATAACTGGTAGTCAGCCCAATCAAGTGGCTTTAAAGCTTCAAGATGGTACTATAGCTGCGCCTTGGTCTACACAAAGCGAAATTATAAAGCCATTGGTTTTAGATGAGTGGCAAGAGATCGTATTCGATTTTAAAAATGGGGCTTATATTAATTTAGATGGGAATTCACCTCCACCAATTACAAGAACAGATTTTAATAGAGTGGTTATCCAGGTTAATGGAGAAAATAATAATGATCGGGTTACGGCCTATATAGATGATGTTATTAATGATGCTTCTATCGTATCAAATTCGGTTTTTAATACTCTTGTTTGGTCTGATGAGTTTAATGATACAGGTTCTGTTGACGCTAATAAATGGTTTCACCAAACCCAGCTAATTGCAGGAGATAGTTGGGCCAATGGCGAAGTTCAGCATTATACTAACCGAGACGATAATTCATTTGTATCGAATGGCACTTTAAAAATTAAGGCCGTTAAAGAAACGTATACAGATCAGGGGTACCAAAAACAATATACCTCGGCACGGTTAAATTCAAAATTTGCGTTTAAATATGGTAGAGTAGAACTGCGTGCCAAATTACCGTCTGTAGCCGGTACGTGGCCGGCAATATGGTTGCTTGGAAAAAATATTGATGAAAATGGAGGTTACTGGGATAATCAAGGTTTTGGAACCACCAGTTGGCCCTGGTGCGGAGAAATTGATATCATGGAGCCTAATGTTGCTAAAACAGAGATTTTAGGAACCTGGCATTGGAATAATGGTGGAGGCTACCAAATAAATTCTAGCAGTGTTCTTATTTCAAATGCCAATACGTCTCAGAATTTTCATGATTATGTTTTAGAATGGGATTCAAATTCAATGCGTATTTATTTAGATGGTATATTAGTAAATCAAATGGCTACTGTTAACCCTTTTAATCAAGAGTTTTATATTTTATTAAATGTTGCCATGGGGGGCAGTTTAGGAGGCCCTATAGATTCTGGATTTACTGATGATGCTATGGAAATTGACTATATCAGAGTCTACCAAAAAAGTAGCTTGTCTGCCAGTAAGGTGCGCTATAATGATAAGCTGAGCTTCTATCCAAATCCAGTAAAAAATAAATTAAATATTAAGTTTACTAGAACTACAAATGCCCCTGTTGATTTGCAGGTCTTTGATATTAGCGGAAGACAGGTATACAGGAAAACACAACAAACCTATAATAATAAAGTTAGCTATAGTACAGATGCATTAAAATCTGGATTGTATTTTGCAAGAGTGTCTATTAATAATACTAGAATATATGCTTTTAAATTCTTAAAAAAATAATCTTTGTAAGGTTCAATTTAAAGTACGACTGTTATGCATATGGGATTATTAAATAAACTATTCGGAGCTTCAACAGGGGCTGCCACCAATAAAGAAGAAAGCGTATTGCCATGGATTCCTTTAAATGATTTGCAGCAGTTAGATTTTATTCAAAAAAAATCAAATACAAAAACTCAGATTATTTTTAAACATTCTACACGTTGCGGGATCAGTAGGATGGTAATGAACCAATTTGTTAATGCATATAAATTTACAGAAAAAGAAGTGGATTTGTATTACTTGGATATTTTGAATAACAGAGAAGTATCAAATGAAGTAGGCTATAAGTTTCAGGTAATACATGAATCTCCACAGTTATTAGTTATCAAAAATGGAGTAGTAGCCGCTCATAATTCTCATGGTGCTATCAATGCTATTGATTTAACAAGATTTGTATAGGTTTTAAGTTTTATTAACAGCTTTTTGAATTTCGATTTTTTAAGTTATAACTTAGCTACATGTTGATATAATCAACTCTGCTAATTTATAATATGGCCTTATGACTTTTAAACGGAACAGAATTGCGATTGTTATTACCCTTTTTTTAGTAACTGCGATAAGTACATCCCAGGTAAGCAAACCACCAAATGTTATTTTGATTATTACTGATGATCAAGGCTATGGTGATTTTGGTTTCACCGGTAATGATCAGATAAAAACACCAGTGCTTGATGCCCTGGCAAAGAGAAGCGTGCGATTTAATAATTTTTATGTTTCTCCGGTGTGTGCACCAACACGATCTAGTTTAATGACAGGACGCTATTCTTTGCGAACTGGAGTAAGAGATACTTATAATGGAGGCGCAATAATGGCAGCAAATGAGGTAACCATTGCCGAAATGCTAAAACAGGCCAATTATAAAACAGGAATGTATGGTAAATGGCATTTAGGTGATAATTACCCAAGCAGGCCAATGGATCAAGGTTTTGATGAATCGCTAATTCATCTTTCGGGAGGCATGGGGCAAGTAGGGGATTTTACAACATATTTTCAAGGCGATAAAAGCTATTTTGACCCCGTACTCTGGTATAATGGACTACAAAGAAAATACAATGGATATTGTTCAGATATTTTTACAGATAATGCGATAGACTTTATTGAAAAAAACCATGATGCTCCGTTTTTCTGTTATCTGTCATTCAATGCGCCACATACACCGTTGCAGGTTCCAGATGCATATTACCAAATGTATGCCGATATTGATCCTTCAATAACTTTTGAAAAAAACAATGTTTCACACAGGAAGATGAGCGAAAAAGAGAAGGAGGATGCTCGTAGGGTATATGCTATGGTTTCTAACATAGATGATAATATTGGTAAAGTTATCGCTAAAGTAAAAAGTTTGGGTATTGAAGACAACACCATAATTATTTTTATGACAGATAATGGACCGCAACAGCTACGCTTTGTTGGAGGCATGAGAGGACTGAAAGGTAGTGTTTATAGAGGAGGTGTTAGAGTACCACTTCTATTTAGTTATCCAAATCAGTTTAAGGGTAATATAGATATTAAAACCACTACTGCTCATATTGATATATTACCAACTATTGCTAAGTTATGTAACGTAGAAGTTCCAAAAAATAAAAAGATAGATGGTAATGATTTGCTTCCTTTAATTGAAGGAAAAAAGGTAGATTGGACAGAAAGACCTTTGTTTTTTTATTGGACAAGGCGCTATCCGGAGTTATATAATAATATTGCCCTTCAAAAGGGAGGTTATAAGCTAGTAGGCAAAACCAATTATAATGCACCTATTGAAGGCTTTCAAATGTTCGATATTAAAAACGATCCTAACGAACAGAACAATATTGTTTTAGAACATAAAACCCTGGCAAATACACTTAAACAAAAGCTTGATGCTATTTATATGGAATTGATTAATTCTGATAATCTTATAAATCAACCTACAATTTCGGTAGGTTCTAAGTTTGAAAACCCAACAATACTTAATAGGAATGATGCAGGCGGAGCGCGAGGCATTTGGAATCAGGAGGAAATATATGGAAAATGGTATGTTGATGTAGCTGAAGGGCACTATAATATTAAGTTCAAATTTATTAACCCTGTTGAAGCGACTGGAAGAATGATTTTAGAAACCGATGCCATTGTTAACCAGTTAAAAGTTGATAAGAAAACAAGTGTTATCGAAATGAAAAATATTTATCTGCCTAAAATGACGGGGAACCTTATTCCTTTTTATATGAAAAATAATAAGCGGATTTTACCTTTTTTGGTCGAGTTAGAAAAAATATAGCATGGGAACCTTGTCTCTAAATGTGTTAAAAATTAAATAAAAAGAATATGAAGAAAATAATACTTATTTCTTGGGTTTTATTAATTAGCTTTTCATGTAAAAAAGAAAAAGAAGCTCAAGAATTAACAGGAAATGCCAGCGAAGTTTTTGCAAGCCTTTTAGAACAATATAATGAAGAAGGTTTTGAGCTAAACCCCCTAAATGCGACAAACGCAGGAGATTATCGTTTTAATGATAAGTTTCCAGATTTTCTGTCTGATGCTTACAAAACTAAAAAGAAGACATACTATAATAAGTTTAAGCAAGCTCTGGACAAAATTGACGACTCTAAATTATCTGAAACAGAAAAAATGAGTAAAGCTGTTTTAAAATGGGATTGCAATATTAATCTGGAGGCCATGCGTTTTAAAAAGGATTTGATGCCTATCGATCAAATGTGGTCAAAAAACTTAGATTTTAATCAACTTGCAGGAGGTACTAATGCTCAGCCATTTAAAACAGTTCAAGATTATAAAGACTGGTTAGCTCGGGTAGATGCCTATTTAATATGGCTAAATTCAGCAAAAGACCAAATGAAAAAAGGGATGAAGAGCGGTTATGTTTTACCTGCTTCATTAATTGTTAAGGTTATTCCTCAATTTGAAGTTTTAGCAGACAGCAACATAGATAAGCATCTATACTTTTCTCCCGTTAAAAGTTTTCCAGATGATTTTACAGATGAAGAGCGAAAAACATTAACAGATGCTTATACCAATATGGTGGCTAATAAAGTAGTACCTGCACATCAACAAATGACTGATTTTTTGAGACATGAATATTTACCACATGGAAGGCAGAGTAGTGGTATAAATGCAACTCCGCTTGGTGATGCGTATTATGCACATCAGATAAAAAAGTACACCACTACAGATATGACGGCGAACGAAATTCATGAATTGGGCTTAAGTGAGGTTGCCAGAATTAGGTCAGAAATGGAAAAAGTAAAAAAAGAAATAGGGTTTGAAGGCGATTTAAATGCTTTTTTTGCTCATGTTAGGACCAATAAAAATTTAATGCCATTTACCGAGCGATCTCAAGTTATTGCATTTTATGATAGTATACATGAGGTAATGAAGCCTCAA
Source organism: Wocania sp. (assembly GCA_965224845.1). Classification (GTDB taxonomy): domain Bacteria; phylum Bacteroidota; class Bacteroidia; order Flavobacteriales; family Flavobacteriaceae; genus Wocania_A. Next base: position 39,288 of record CBDDAJ010000005.1, on the reverse strand, counting down.
ATAAAGAAACTATTTAAAAAAGTTCCTAAAACACCATTTGAAGTTCGTAGAACAGAGCCTTTTAGAGAAAAATCGGCAGCAGCAAACTATAATGCAGGATCGCTAGATGGAACAAGACCTGGTATTTTTTATACCCCCATTCCTTATGTAGAAAAATATAATATTTTTGATAAGGAAGATTTGTTTTTACATGAAGCTATTCCGGGTCATCATTTTCAAATTTCATTAGCTCAAGAAAGTACCGACTTGCCAGAGTTTAGAAAAACGCTGTGGTATAGTGCTTATGGCGAAGGGTGGGCTTTGTATACAGAATCTATGGGTAAGGAGTTGGGCTTATATAAAGATCCATACCAGTATTTTGGTATGCTAAGTAACGAAATTCACAGAGCCATTCGATTAGTTGTTGATACTGGACTTCATGCCAAAGGATGGACTCGCGAACAGGCAATAACATATTCGTTGAATAATGAAGCAGAGTCTGAATCTGCTATTACAAGTGAAATTGAACGTTATATGGCAAACCCCGGACAGGCATTATCTTATAAAATTGGTCAGCTAAAAATAAGAGCGCTGCGTTCAAAAGCACAAGAGCAACTAGGCGAGCAGTTTGACATTAGAGCGTTTCACAATCAAGTACTGGAAACAGGTTGTATTCCTTTGCAATTATTAGAAAGTAAGATAGATTCCTGGATTAATGCCAGTAAATAATATTTTGCCAAATAAAAGAGACTGTCTAAAAAAGTGATGAATTTTTATTCAGAATAACATTTTTTAGACAGTCTCTTTTATTTAATGTCCAATAGTATAAGAATTGATAATATCTTTTAGTTGAAATTTTAAATCTTCACCGGTATCATATACCATTTGCTCATTACTTGGAAAAGGAATGCGCCTGTTATCTAACAAAACTCTATCGGCTTTAGTTAATGCCCGTTTATCTCCTCTGGAACGTGCAAAAACATTCTCAAAAACAAATTCGCTATCAATAGGAAAAGAATCTAATGGTTGATTAGAGGCTAAATCTAAATATACCACATCGGCAATAACCTGCGATGATTTAATTTGAGCTATTTCTAATAATCTACATTTTACTCTAATGATCTTATCAACTTTAATGTCATTGCCTAAAGAGTCTTTTACAACATTTCCTGCACTATCTAACTTGTATTTCCAACCGTCTTTAACGTCTTTTTCTCTAAAATACTCACGTTCTTTAATACGTTCAGGAGAAATATTGATCCGTTTCAAATTAAGATGCATTGCATAATCGTATTTGATATTGTCGCTTTTATTGGCATGATAAACACTCCAAAACTTATTTAATCCATAGGTGTCAAAGTTTAATAAATCGTCTTCTAAACGCGTAGGAATCATTTGTTCTGTATCGTTATGAATAGAAACCAAAATGTAATTTGTTCCCCTTTGGTGCGCTTCCTCTAATAGCTCACGAGTTTCTTCATAATTGGGATTTATACGGTCTAAATAACTAAGCGTATTGTAAGCCTCTCTTATGGTAAGCTTATTGTCTGATTCTAATAACTCAATACCCTTTTCATATAAATAATCCGAAAGCTTTTCGCGAGATTCGATAATAGCATTACTGTAATTATTAAACTTAAATGGAATATCTTTCCCATTTACACGCAAAGGTAAGATTGGTTTTATAGCTTCTTGTCGGGCATTTAAATCCAAATAACGCTCGTATATCTCACGGTATAGTTCAGGATTACTATCTTTTTTAAGGTGAGTAATAGTGTTTAAATCTCTGTCCTCGGCTTTATAATAGGCATCCTGTAGCATTAAAACCACTTCGCGTTTTCGTTTTGAATCTTTATTAGTTCTAAGTTTTTTAAGCGCTGTGGTTATGGCTTGATCATAATTGCCGGAATTCACAGCTTTTTCAACTTCTTTTCTTCCACTACACGCTATACATAATGAAAGTAAAACTATTAGGAGTAGTAATCTTTTCATAGGTTAAAATTTTAGGTTATTGGGTTACTATTTCAATAGTAATGCCAAAAATACTAAAAACTATTAATTAAGTAATAACTATCTGAAAAACAGAAGTTTATTTTTTATTGTATACTGGAAGTAATTTGGTAGAGACTTCTCCAAAACCAATTCTGGTACCGTCTTTTTCGCAATGTCCACGCATAATAACAGTATCATTATCATTAATGAATTTACGCTCTGTACCATCAGATAGTTTTACAGCTTTTTTACCAGCCCAGGTTAATTCAATCATTGAGCCATATGAATCTGGTGTTTTTCCGGAAAGTGTACCACTTCCCATCATATCACCTGAATTTACAGGGCATCCATTAATTGTATGATGAGCGAGTTGCTGTGCCATATTCCAATACATATACTTGAAGTTAGATTGACTTACTACGGTTTCCTTTGAGCCGGAAGGTTGAATAGCAACCTCTAAATTAATATCAAAACTCTTTTTGCCTTCGTATTGTAAATAAGGTAATTGTGGTTTTAAAGGCTTTGGACTTTTAACACGATAAGGTTCTAAAGCATCAAGAGTAACTATCCATGGAGAAATACAAGAGGCAAAGTTTTTAGATAGGAATGGTCCTAATGGGACATATTCCCATTTTTGAATATCTCGCGCACTCCAATCATTAAACAGAACTAAGCCAAAAATATATTCTTCAGCTTCTTCAACAGGAATTGATTCACCTAAATCGTTAGCGTCTGTGGTTATAAAAGCCATTTCTAATTCGAAATCAACGCGTTTAGAAGGACCAAAAACAGGGGTTTCCGAATCCACAGGTAGCGTTTGTCCTTGGGGTCTGTGTACAGGTATTCCTGATGGAATAATAGATGAACTTCTACCATGATATCCTACAGGCACATGTAGCCAATTTGGCATTAAAGCGTTTTCTTTTCCTCTAAACATGGTCCCGATATTGGTTGCATGCTCTATACTAGAATAAAAATCGGTGTAATCTCCAATTTGAACAGGCAATTGCATTTCAATTTCATCCAGCCTAAACAATACAATTTCTTTATGCTTTACATTATCCTTTAATGCTGAATTTTCAGCATCAAAAATTTCAGCAATCCTATTTCTAACTGCACGCCATGTTTTTCTCCCATCTGCAATAAAATCGTTTAAGGTATCCTGAAGAAAAATATCATCGGTTAAAGCAATATCATTAAAATACCCTAATTGATGTAATGCTCCTAAATCTACGACTGTGTCACCAATACGAGTTCCAATAGTAATAATATCATCTCGTGTTAGAAATACACCAAATGGAATATTTTGAATTGGAAAATCTGAGTTTTTATCGACGTGCAACCACGACGTTCTATCTGGATTGTTAGCTGATAATGGCATAACTATAATTTTTTATTTGATTATTAAATTCTCATCAAACCTACACATTTTTTTTATTTAATTAGAAATAAATGATTAAAAAATGGGTTTACTTTAATCGTTAATAAAACGGTTTAAAACTTAAGAGTAAATATATGTTTTTTACTGTATTTAAATAATCTATTTATTATTTTTGCTCAACTTTTAACTACAATTTATATTTATGCAACGCGACGAACAAATTTTTGAACTTATTCAAGCCGAAAAAGAACGCCAATTACATGGAATTGAACTTATTGCATCGGAGAATTTTGTGAGCGACCAGGTTATGGAAGCTGCAGGCTCTGTTTTAACCAATAAATATGCTGAAGGGTATCCAGGAAAACGTTACTATGGCGGTTGTGAAATAGTTGATGAAGTTGAGCAAATTGCAATAGATAGAGCTAAAGCATTATTTGGCGCTGCTTATGTAAATGTACAACCACATTCTGGTAGTCAGGCCAATACAGCAGTTTTTGCTGCTTGCTTAAAACCAGGCGATAAAATTTTAGGATTTGATTTATCTCATGGCGGGCATTTAACTCATGGATCGCCGGTAAATTTTTCCGGAAAGTTATATAACCCGGTATTTTATGGTGTAGAGCAGGAGACGGGAGTATTAAATTACGATAAAATTCAGGAGGTAGCAACCAAAGAGCAGCCAAAGTTAATTATTGCTGGAGCCTCAGCTTATTCTCGCGATATTGATTTTAAGAGATTTAGAATAATTGCCGATAGTGTTGGTGCCATATTAATGGCAGATATTTCGCATCCAGCAGGACTAATTGCTAAAGGTATTTTAAATGATCCTATTCCGCACTGTCATATTGTTACTACTACAACGCATAAAACACTACGTGGACCAAGAGGAGGTTTGATTATGATGGGAGAGGATTTTGATAATCCATTTGGCATTACATTAAAAAACGGGAACCTGCGTAAAATGTCATCTTTATTAGATTCTGCTGTTTTCCCTGGGAATCAAGGAGGGCCTTTAGAACACATTATTGCGGCTAAGGCAATCGCTTTTGGAGAGGCTTTAACAGACGATTTTTTACATTATCAGTTGCAAGTAAAAGAAAATGCAAATGCTATGGCAAAGGCCTTAGTAGCTAAAGATTATAATATTATATCTGATGGCACCGATAATCATTGCATGCTTATCGATTTGCGTAATAAGAATCTTTCAGGAAAAGATGCAGAGCAAGCATTGGTAAAAGCAGATATTACGGTAAATAAAAATATGGTACCTTTTGATGATAAGTCACCATTTGTAACATCGGGGATTAGAATTGGTACTGCAGCCGTAACTACTCGCGGTTTAAATGAAGACGACATGGTTCATATTGTTGATCTAATTGATGAAGTAATCACTAACTATGAAAACGAATCTACGCTTGAAGACGTTAGAGATAAGGTTAATGCCATGATGAAAGATAAACCTTTATTTGTGTAGTATGCTTTTAAGCTTATGAACATATCTTATAAAAAAATCCTGCTTAAAGCAGGATTTTTTGTGACACCTAATTTGTTTTATTCTATGGGAATATGAAAATCTACGATAGCTTTTTTTTCAGGGTGTTCATTAAAATTGTTATGATAAATCTCAAAAGGATTCCTGTTCGCTTTTTTATACCCGTTTTCGTGCATCCAAACAAATAAGCCGGTCCAGGATTTTTCAAATTCGTCAAGTGTAATCTCGTAACTGCCTACAATGCATTTTCCAGCTTCAATTTGCGTTAACCCTATTTCTTCGTCGGTTTTAACAGGCTTATCTAATTGGATACAAGCACTTATTCTTACTTTATTAGCCTCTGTTATTTTAAAGCTGTCGTGATAAATTGTAACCATTTTAGTTTGCTCATTGATTAAGCCTTTAGGAGTACTCCATTTAATTAATTTTTGAAAAGCATTTCCAACATTTTGAGGCCCAATACTTGATACATAGGCCAAATCCATTTTTGAGAGTTCTTTAATTTCAATTTTCGCATTCATTTTTGTCCATTTTTTTAGATTATTAATGGCATAAATGTAACTCTCGTAATCAGGATATGCTTGACCATTCTTGCTTTCTAGTTGACGGATCTTGCTAAACGTATTAGAGTTTTGCTTTTTAAATTCTGTAGGACTTACACCATAATATTTTTTAAAAGCTCTGGTGAACGACGAACTGTCATTAAACCCATTTTTAAAAGCGATTTCTGTAATTGTAAAATTTTTATGAATTATGTCTGCAGCCGATTTCTCAATTCGCTTCCTTGTTACAAAGGCATTTAAGGTTTCGTTTGTTATAAACTTAAAGATTCTATGGAAGTGAAATGGCGAAAAAAGGGCTATTTTAGAAACGGTATCTAATGATAAATCAGAGTCTAAATTTTTATCAATGTATACAAAGATCGCGTTAATTCTTTTTTGATAATAATCCATGTAGCATTACATTTTCAATAATTACTTGTATTGACTAGCCGAGATAAAAGCAAATGTCAGATCAGTTGGCCAAACTAGATTATATTTTTTAAACCTAGCAGGAATGATTTGATATAGGTTCATAAAAAAACTAATATACAAAGAAGTTTGTGAGCTATGCTGTGTTTAATTGTGATATAATTAAGTAATCTACTTCAGCAGGAAATTCTTTAAATCTTGATAGGCTGAAATTTTAAATGATATTTTTTTCTTATGTATAACTGACTGGATTTGAGTGGGTAGTGCTTGTTTTTTACCAACAACATCTTCAACCACATCTAAAAATTTGGTTGGGTGAGCAGTTTCTAAAAATACACAATGAGCCTTTGGATGGTCTTTTAAATAGTTTTTACAACCCAAATATCCCACTGCACCATGTGGATCTGCAACATAATTATAATTGCGATACATCTCTAGCATAGCTGCTTTGGTTTCATCATCAGAAAAACTATAAGAGGATAGATTATCGCTCAATGACTTAAAATTGTTTTTGTAGATCTCCTGGATACGAATAAAATTACTGGGGTCACCTACATCCATAGCATTGCTAATGGTTTGTATTGATGGCTGAGGCTTATAAATTTCAGATTGTAAATAACGCGTTACCACATTATTCTCATTATTTGAAGCAATAAAGTGTTTTACAGGTAGTCCTAATTGTTGAGCCATCATACCTGCGCATACATTACCAAAATTTCCGCTAGGTACAGAGTATACAATATTGTTGTGTGTTTTATATAGTTGCTTGTAGGCAAACATAAAATAAAATAGCTGTGGTAACCAACGTGCTACGTTAATAGAATTTGCTGAAGTTAATTGCATTTGATGTGTTATTGTCTCGTCTAAAAACGCCCTTTTTACCATGGCTTGACAATCATCAAAGGTGCCGTTAACCTCTAGAGCCGTAATGTTTTGACCCAAGGTTGTTAATTGTTTTTCTTGAATATCGCTCACCTTACCGCTAGGATAGAGTATCACCACATTCACCCCTTTAACTCCTAAAAAACCATTAGCTACGGCACCACCAGTATCACCAGATGTAGCAACCAAAACTGTAACTTCCTTGGTGTTACTTTTATTAAAATACCCTAAACAACGAGCCATAAATCGAGCTCCAACATCTTTAAACGCCATAGTAGGACCATGGAACAACTCCAAAGTAGAAATATTTTGGTTTAATTGAACTACTGGGAAATCAAAAGCTAGTGTCTCTTCTACGATAGCCCTTAAAACATTTTCTGGGATTTCTGGAGATACAAATTGCTTAATAGCTTCAAATGCTATTTCTGCATTTGATATAGTATCAATATTTTCAAAAAAATCATTTGATAAGGGAGTAATACTTTCCGGAAAATATAAACCTTTATCTGGGGCTATACCTTTTATTACAGCATCTTTAAATGATGCTTTTGGTGCTTTTTTGTTTAGGCTGTAATATATCATGTTTTAAAGATTGACGGAGACAGTAGTTGAAAGATCTAAAACTGAAACCGAATGATTTAATTCGTGTTTTTTTTAAGCATTCATCGTGTACATTAAATGATGGGCTTCATTATATAATGTCTTCTTTTCCTGAATATGACAAGTCTTTTGCTCAATTATAAGTTTTAAATTTATCATTATCCATATTTCTTCAGTTAATGCCTTCTGTTTAAATTATTTTGATGCCTTCTTTGTTAATTTTTGATGTATAGGTATCAAACGCTATATTGGTTTTTGAATAAATATTCTTTACAGAATCTTCCACATTTACCGCATTTTCTAATCCCTTTGATAAAGAAAATATAGAGGGTCCGGATCCCGAAATGCCACAACCCAATGCACCAGCTTTTAATGCTTCCTGCTTTACTTCGTCGTAATATGGAATAAGCTTGCTCCGGTGAGGCTCAATAATAACATCGTGTAGTGATTTGTTTATTAGCTCATAATCGCTAGTGTGTAACCCATGAATTAAACTTCCAAAGTTGGCCCATTGCTTAATAGCACTTTGTAAGGGAACTTGTTTAGGGAGTATTGCTCTAGCTTCAGATGTTTTTACTTCAATTTGTGGATGAATAATAGTAGCATATAAATCATCTGGTGATGGAATTTCTAGAATTTCCAATGGGGAAACGCTTTTAACCAATGTAAAGCCTCCATAAATTGCCGGTGCTAAATTGTCTGCATGTTCACATTTACTAGCTAAAGCTTCACCTTTAATGGCAAATGCTGTAAGTTGCGTTTTGTTAAATGGCCTTCCTAAAATCTCATTCATCCCAAAAACACTACCTACTGCACTGGCAGCACTACTGCCAATACCGCTTCCCGGTTTTATGTTTTTATAGATCTCAATTTCAAAACCATAATTTACATTTATGGCTTTGTACATAGCTAATGCTGAAACTCCAGCAACATTTAGCTGGGTTTCTGTTGGTAAATCAAAACCTTCAATTTTGCTTATAAAAATGCCTTTTTTATTGGTTTTTCTTATTAGCATGTCATCACCTATATTATCCAGGCAAAACCCTAAAACATCAAAACCGCAAGCTACGTTAGCTACTGTGGCAGGTGAAAATATTTTTATTTCGTCTTTCATTATTTTTCTCTTAGTTATTGCAAATCACATTTTTTAAGCCTGCTCTTAAGGCAATCTAACTGCGATGCGCTTGTTTGATTTGACAAATGACCATATTATTCGTTCTTCATGCTTCGCAATGACATTTTAACTCCTATTCATTTCCTATTCTAATGATATCGGCAAATAAACCTGAAGCTGTAACTTCTGCACCGGCACCAGCACCTTTAATAATCATAGGCTGTTCAGGGTATCTTTCTGTATAGAACATAACAATATTATCACTGCCTTCCAAATTATAAAATGGGTGACCTTTAGGAATTTCCTGCAAACCAACATTAGCTTTTCCATTATTATATTGTGCTACATATTTAAGCTGGCAGTGTTTCGCTTTAGCAGACGCATATAACTTTTGATAATGTGCTTCGTCATCAATCAATGTTTGATAGAATTCGGAAACACTACTGCTTTTCAATCCAGATTCTGATAAAAAGGGAACGTTCAAAATATCTTCTAAGTTTATTTGTATGCCACTTTCGCGGGCTAAAATCAAAATTTTTCTTGCTACATCAACACCACTCAAATCTATTCTAGGGTCTGGTTCTGTATATCCTTCATTTCCAGCTTGTTTTACGACTTCTGAGAAGGTTGTTGAATCGTTAAAGTTGTTAAATACAAAATTTAGGCTTCCCGATAAAACAGCTTGAATAGAGTTTATTTTATCGCCTGAAGCTATAAGGTTATTTAGCGTATCAATAATAGGTAAACCAGCACCTACATTGGTTTCAAATAAAAAAGGTGCGTTGTATTTAAGGGATAAACGCTTTAATAATTTATAGTTTTTATAGTCGCTTGAGCATGCAATTTTATTACATGCCACTACAGCTATGCTTTCTCTCAAATATTTTGCATATAGATTGGCAACATCTTTATTTGCCGTTACATCTACAAAAATACTATTACGCAAATTCAACGATTTCGTTTTTTCGTAAAACCCGTCTAAAGTTGCTTTTTCTCCAGATGCTAATTGCGATTTCCAGGTTTTTAAGGGGATGCCATCCTCATCAAAAATCATAGTTCTTGAATTAGACAACCCAATTACTCGTAAGTTAATTTTCAGGTTTTCCTTTAGGTATTTATTTTGCTGATTTATTTGCTCCACCAGACGTTCGCCTACATTGCCAACTCCAGTTATGAATATGTTGAGTTGTTTGGTTTGTGTTTCAAAAAACTGCTCATGCAAGGTGTTTAGAGCTTTTTTAACATCTTTTTCTGCTATAACAGCTGAGATGTTTTTTTCTGAAGCGCCCTGCGCTATGGCTCTAATATTAATATTGTTTTTGCCTAAACTGCTAAACATTTTACCGCTAATACCCTGATGGTTTTTCATATTATCTCCAACTAGTGCGATAATAGAAAGCTTGGTTTCAACAATAATCGGATCAATTTTATGAAGTGCAATTTCATTTTCAAAAGCAGTATCTATAGCTATTTTAGCAGATGCTGCATCTTTTTCATCAATTCCCAAGCATATGGAATGTTCTGATGAGGCTTGAGTAATTAAAATAACATTTATTTTCTCTTGAGATAAGGTTTCAAATAATCGTTTTGAAAACCCGGGAATACCAACCATCCCATTTCCTTGAAGGGTTAATAAGGCAATGCTACCAATATTACTAATGCCTTTTACCGGTGAGACTGTATGTAATTCATCATCAGAAATAATAGTACCAGCAGCTTCTGGTTCTAATGTGTTCTTTATATGAATAGGGATATTTAAATCTAGAACAGGTTGAACCGTTGGAGGATAGAGTACTTTTGCTCCAAAATGGGACAATTCCATCGCTTCCTGGTATGAAATTTTTTCGATAGGATAGGCTTGCTTAACCAATTTTGGATTGGTTGTATACATGCCACTAACATCTGTCCAGATTTCTAACTGCTTAACATTTAAAGCAGCGGCCACTATTGCAGCTGTAAAATCTGAACCTCCGCGCCCAAGTGTTGTTTGCTCGCCTACTGTAGAGCTGGCTATAAAACCTGGAAGCATTGTGATCTCTTGATGTAATGATTTAAAATAACGCTGAATATTGGCATTAGTTAGATCAAAGTTTACTTCTGCTTTTGAAAAGTTAGAGTTGGTAATTATCAATTCCTGTGAGTTTTTACAAGCTGCTGATAATCCTCTGTTTTTCATAGTTTCAGCAATGATGTAAGACGACAAGGATTCACCAAAACTCACTAGTTTATCAGACGTTTTAGGTGATAATTCGTTGATTAAATAAATGCCTTCCAATAAACTTTTTAGTTCCTCTAATTTATCTTCAACATAAGTTAGAAGGGGTTTACTATGGTTAGGCATAAGCTCATTTATAATTTCAAAATGAATTGCTTTAATGCGGTTAAATGTATTTAAGAAGTTTTTGTCCTTACTTTGTGCTTCCCTTCCAGCCAATAGTAGCTTGTCGGTAATGCCTCCAACAGCAGAAACTACACATATTACAGTGTCTTCTTTTGAATAATTATCTAAAATATGTATTACTTTATTTATGTTTTTTGCAGAACCTACAGATGTTCCGCCAAATTTTAAAACCTTCATTTTTAATGAATTAGTGTTTTTTAATTAAAATGTTTAAGAAAGTGTAATGTGAAAAATTACAAAGATGGCCTGATAAGAATATAATTAACAACCCCAAAGGGTAATTGTAATTGTAGTAGTACCAAAAATAGTAGTGGTTCCTTTTAAAGAAAAAGAAAGCATATCGATAATATTTTGGTTTAAAAGAATCATTATATTCATAAATAATACAAGCCAAAAGTATTACTTTTAGCCTAATAAAAAAACAAATCATACTTTTTTACAGAATTCTTACATAGATTCTCTTTTTATGAAGGAATATTGATAAAAAATATTTAGAATTGAAAAAACGATAATTACTAATGAAAATATTTTCTAAAGAACAAATTTATGAAGGAGATAAATTAACCGCCGAACGTCAAAATATTACGTCAGCAGATTTGATGGAACGTGCTGGAACACAAATTTTTAATTGGATGCATATGCGTATGCAAGGGGCTCAAGTACCTATACATGTGTTTTGTGGCATTGGTAATAATGGAGGGGATGGTTTAGTGATAGCAAGACATTTAATAACGCATGGTTATAATGTAAAAACATATGTGGTTAATTGTAGTGATAAACGGTCTAAAGATTTTTTAATCAATTACGATCGTATAAAAAATGTTACTAAGGAATGGCCAACATTATTAAGCTGCACTGAAGATTTTCCAGAGATACATCAAGATGATATTATTGTTGATGCGGTTTTTGGGATTGGGTTAAATAGACCGGTTGACGATTGGGTTAAAGCGCTATTTATACATTTTAGAAGCACTAAAGCATTTACACTAGCTATTGATATTCCATCGGGGTTAAGTACAGATAGGGTTCCTGAACATGAAGATGCTGTAGTGTGGGCAGGTTATACCTTGAGTTTTGCTTCACCTAAATTAGTATTCTTTTTACCTGAAACGGCTAAATATACTGTACAATGGGAGGTATTGGACATAGGGTTGGATCAAGAATTCCTATATACCACCACCACAGAGGTAGATTTAATAGGCAAGCATGACGTATTACCAATGTATATGCCCAGAGCAAAGTTTTCACATAAAGGCCAATTTGGGCATGCTTTAATAATTGGGGGGAGTTATGGGAAAATTGGTGCAGTGGTTTTGGCAAGTAAGGCCGCTTTGTATGCTGGAGCGGGTTTGATAAGTACTTTTATTCCAAAATGTGGATATAATGTATTGCAAGGCGCTTTCCCAGAAGCTATGGTAATTACAGATGAGGATAATGATAAAATAACTAAAATAGCTTTTGATATTGAACCTGCAGTTATTGGTTTTGGAGTAGGAGTAGGAACTGATACAAAAACCATAACCGCATTTGAAACTTTTTTAAAACAAAATAAGATACCATTAGTTATTGATGCCGATGGTATAAATATTCTGGCTAAAAAGAAAGCGCTGCTCAAATTGCTGCCGGAACAAACGGTTTTAACACCTCATCCAAAAGAGTTAGAGCGTTTAATTGGTAAATGGAAAAATGATTTTGATAAGCTTAAAAAAGTAAAATCTTTTTCTAAAAAGTACAAGCTTATAATTGTAATTAAGGGGGCTAATACCATAACAGTCTCACAGGAAAAGCTATATGTAAATACAACGGGTAATCCCGGACTAGCAACAGCTGGTAGTGGTGACGTTTTAACAGGAATAATATCCGGATTAATTTCTCAGGGATACAATCCGCTAGTTGCCTCTGTATTTGGGGTGTATCTGCATGGTAAATCTGCAGATATAGCTGTAGAAGATTTTGGTTATCAGAGTTTAATAGCCAGCCATGTTATAGATTATTTGGGTGAAGCCTATATAGACTTATTTAAGCAACCTGAGCAACCCCCTCAAAAAGAGGAAGAAAGTGCCAGTGAGTAAGCATAAAAAAAGCCGCAATTAGCGGCTTTTTTTATGCTTTAAAATTAATGATTATATATTGTTTTCATTAAATAGTTTAATAAGTTTAGGACTTGATGGTCTTGGTGCATCTGCATTAACGATATTACCGGCAGGATCAATTAAAATAAACCTTGGAATACCTTGAATTTTGTATCCTTGAACAAAGTCAGATTGAAACGCATTATCAGAAAATAATTGAATTCCCCCCATTTTCTTTTCTGCTATCATTTTTTTCCATCCTTCTTTTGAAGCCTCAACAGACCGGTCTTTATAACCTCTACCGTTATCAACAGATATGCTCACAAACTCAATGTTTTTATCATGATACTTTTCTTCCACTTCTTTAAGAAAAGGAATTTCTCTTTTACATGGCCCGCACCAAGTAGCCCATATATCTACATAAACAAACTTTCCTTTTAAGTCGGATAAAGAAGTGGTGCCTCCTTTATAGTTTTCATAATTATCAAATGTAGGTGATGGTTTTCCTATAAAATCTGCAAATTGAGCGGCTCTTTCCTGCTCGCGCTTTTTACTACTTTTATAAACGTTAAGAATACCGGCTTTAAAGCCATCTATTTCTTTTTTTTGACTTGAATATAGAGTGGAATCAATATTTTTATGCTCATCTAAAAAAGCGCTTAATTTGTTTTGAATTTTTGTGGTTTCAGATTCAAATTTATCTTCCTCATAATCAAGGAGGCTAGGAGGGTACAGGTTTTCCTCCATTAAAGCCTTTTTAGCCAAGTAATTACTTGATTCAGCTCCTTTGCCAGTATATGTTACAGACTCATCAAACTCTTTGGTGTCTAAAGTAACGTATAAATCAAATCCGTTTTTTAAGAATGCATATGTAACTTCATTACCGTCATAAAGAGCGTATAGCCCTGTTTCAACTTTTAAAGTATCCTTGAAAGTTCCATCTTCATTTACTTTAATAGTTTTCGAGTATTTACGAGTTCTTACCATTAAAGAATCGCTATTTTTATCAGTGATTTTTCCAGATAAAGTCACATAATCTTTAGGTTCTTCTTTACAAGAAATAGCTATGGCAAACACACAGCTTAAAATAAATAGTTTTTTCATTTTTAAATTTTTATATACGCAAAAATAGCTATAAGTATAGCTATATTGGCAGTATTAACATTTGTTTAAGAAATGGGATAGGTTTATAATTTGTGTATAAGCGCTTCGTAATTTACGATTTTAGGAATTATGTTTAAAGCAAACAATTTTTTTTGCACATGACTTAGTGTTTTTTTATCTATAAGGTTTTGAGCCCACTCGGTTAAGCTAAGCCATTCTTGTACATCGTCTAATTGTTGCTCATAACGATTTGCAATGGTTTTATCTATACTAGGGATGTCTTTAAATTCGGCTGTTGTATTATTAATTATATCCAGTATGTCCTGAAGGGTTTCTTGGCTGGATGCTATAAAATCTTCGCGTACAGCAATTACAAAACAGGGCCAAGGTGAAGGGCAGTTATCTATACGTCTAAACGTTCCTTCATCAACCAGGGGCTTGGTGGTAAACTTTTCCCAAAGAAAGTAATCTGCTGTTCCGTTTGTTAATCCCTCAACGGCTCCGTCTAAATTTTTAATTATTTCAAAATCAAGGTCTTTTTCCAAATCCCATGTATTGTTCTCGGCATTTATATAGGCCATTAAATGCGAACCTGAGCCGTATCTGCTAATTGCTGCTTTTTTTCCTTTTAAATCCTCAAGAGTTTTATAAGCCGAATGATGAGCTACATGAATGCCCCAGATTAAAGGGGTTTGCACAAATGTTTGTACAATTTTGCTTGGGTTTCCTGCTATAATATCTTTTACGATACCCTCAGTAAGAATAACAGCAATATCGATATCTCCATTACGCAGAGCTTTGCACATAGCGCCAGTGCCTCCGTAATAATCGTGCCATCTTAAGTTTATACCTTTATCTTTATATTCACCATTTTTTAATGTTAAATACCAGGCCAAATTAAAATGTTCTGGCACACCACCAATGTTAACTTTCTTCATTAAGTCAATGTGTTATTTTACTATTTTATTTAATGTATATATAATTAAATCTTCAATAATTTTAGAAGCGTCTTTGCTAAATGTGCCATTAGCTCTATTGGCAATTATGGCATTTAAAGATAGGGCTTGATGTCCTAAAAGTTTGGCTAAGCCATAAATAGCCGAGGTTTCCATTTCAAAATTTGTAATGCAAATACCATTAAAATTAAAAGCATCCATTTTGCTGTTTAAAGCAGCATCTTCAAGAGGTAAACGGAGTATACGCCCTTGAGGCCCATAAAACCCACCAGCTGTTGCTGTTAACCCGGAGTAAGTGTTTTCGCTTTTTAACTTTTTTTCTAAAGTTTTACTGTTTTTAATTACAATTGGTCTTGCTTTTAAAGAAGACCAATCTGTTTGTTTTATAAAAGCATCTTCTATCTCAGGTTCTGAAATGGTGTTTATTTGATAGGAGTGAAGCATTCCGTTTAAATCTAGCCCATGTGAACTTAGTAGAAAGGCATCTACAGGGATACTACTTTGTAGCGAACCCGATGTACCTATTCTAATGATGTCAAGACTTGTAAGCGATTCTTTTGGTTTTCTCGTTTTTAAATCAATATTAACCAGAGCGTCTAATTCATTTAAAACAATGTCGATATTATCTGGACCAATACCTGTAGAAATGACAGAGATTCGTTTCTTTTTATAATACCCGGTATGGGTTTTAAATTCACGTTTTTGAGTTTTAAATTCTATGCTGTCAAAATGTTTAGAAACTTTCTCTACACGATTTTGATCTCCTACAAAAATGATGGTATTTGCAATATGTTCGGGTTTTAAATTTAAATGGTAAATACTACCATCTGCATTCAAAATTAATTCAGAATCTTTAATAGGCATTTATTACAGTTTTAATAAGCTTATTCTGTGCTTTATTGAATTGGAAATCAGATTTATTTACGCCTCCAAAAATGATATTATTATCGACCTTTGCAGAAAAATTGTATTGTCCAATTAGGGCTTCGTGCCCTTCTCTGTTTAGTTTTAAATAATTATTGTCTTCCAAAAAAAACATAGAAAGTTTATCTATAATTCTTTTTAATTGAATGTCACCAAACCCATAGTAACCTTGATAGTTTAAGGCATAGCCTAATAAATGATGCTTAGATTTTATGTCATATTTATTTAGAAGCTCCAGGATATTATATTCTAAGGTATTTAACCCGTTTCTTGAATCCGGGAAACGCTTTAGGTGTGCCTTTAAACAGCAGCCCAGGTATTCAAAGGACGATTTTTTAGTGATGTACGGCTTTAGTAAATTGTGATCCTTTCCACAGTAAATTTGCCAAACACTAACCGCAATATCTATATCTTGAGTAGATAATTGGACTTTGTTTTTATAATGTTGGTCTATTTGTTCAGGGCTTAGTTCGTTAAGTCCCTTTAGGCTTTTTTCTCCTTCAATTCTACCACTGCAAACCAGATAAACAGGAAGTTTTATCTTTTTTTGTTCCATTAGATTAATAACTGCAATCATATTGATATGACAGAATAGATCATACTCAAACCATAATACAACTTCTGAATACATATCTGTTTTATCAAGCTTTTGTAGCTCATTTTTATATTCGTATTCATCAATTTCTACATCGTAAAAAGTATTCAAAAAAGATTTTCTAGCATTTAAAAATGTATCAGAGTTTATTAGTTTGCTTGTAGGGCCTTCACATAGCATTTCATGCCAGGTCAAGAAATCTCCCTTAAAATTTAATTCATTTAAATACTGTGTTAAATGACTTCCGTTAGTAATATGTAATGATTGTTTAGCCATAAATTAACCTCCCACCCGTTTAACAGCAAAGCCTTTGTCTTTAAGAATTTGCATAATCTTATCGCGGTAATCCCCTTGAATAATTATTTTACCGTGTTTAAAACTGCCGCCTACATTTAATGTTTTTTTTAGGTCCTTGGCTAGCGTTTTAAAATCTTCTGTTGCCCCGGTATACCCCTCTAAAATGGTTATAGGTTTGCCTTTGCGTTTTTCATATTTACATATGATGGGATCGTCTTGTACCCATAAGGCATCCTGATGTTGAATATGTTCAGCAGGTGCTTCAGGGATATGATCAGGAAATAAGTTTTTTAATTGATCTTGTAAATCCATTGTCTGTCTTCTGTTGGAAGCATACAGTATTCAGCAGCTTAAATAAAATACGTACTGAAAACTAATGACTGCTTACTTTTTAATAAGTCCTAATTCAATTAAACGTTCATTTAAAAATTCTCCCGCTGTAATGTCTTCAAACTGTTTTGGGCTATCTTCATCTATACAACCTTCCAGAACATTTAACTTCATTTCGCTTACAGGATGCATAAAGAAAGGAATAGAATAACGTGATGTTCCCCAAAGTTCTTTTGGCGGATTAATTACACGATGTATGGTAGATTTTAATTTGTTATTGGTATGTCTTGATAGCATATCGCCAACATTAATCATAAGTTCATCAGGTTCAGCTATGGCATCGATCCATTCGCCTTTATGGTTCTGTACTTGTAATCCGCGTCCTTGTGCGCCCATTAAAAGCGTTATTAAGTTAATATCTCCATGTGCTGCAGCCCGAACCGCCTCCTTTGGTTCTTCTGTAATTGGCGGGTAATGAATGGGTCTTAAAATAGAATTCCCATTATGAATGAAGGCATCAAAGTACATTTCATCCAGACCTAAGTGCAATGCTAATGCACGTAAGACATATTTTGCGGTTTTTTCAAGCATTTTATAGGCCTCTTTACCCACGTCATTAAAATTAGGTAACTCTTCTACTTTTACATTTTCTGGATATTCTGCTTTTAATTTGATATTATCTTCAACATATTGTCCAAAGTGCCAGAATTCTTTTAAATCGCCTTCCTTTTTTCCTTTGGCACTTTCTTTACCAAATGATACATAACCACGCTGCCCTCCAATACCTGGTACTTCATATTTTTGTTTAGTTTGAGTTGGTAAGCTAAAAAAGCTTTTCACTTCATCATATAAACTGTCAACTAATTTGTCATCTAAAAAATGACCTTTAAGTGCTACAAAACCTATCTCTTCGTATGCCTTTCCAATAGCATTCACAAAGTTTTGTTTTTTGATAGGATCATCAGAAATAAAGTCATTTAAATTAACACTGGGAATAATATTCATAAGAATAATTTTTAATTGTAAGTCTTACAAATGTACAAAAACATTGCAAATTTTTAAGTCTACAAATTCATATAACTTTCTTATAGTTATATGCTTTTTATATTATATTTGATGAAATTTGAAACATCAGTTTTATGAATAAAACAGTGTCTTTGTTTAATATGAATTACGAGGTTAAAGATCTGGATAATAGCACGTTAATTGAATTGTATAAAAATATGCTTAAGCCAAGGATGATAGAAGAGAAGATGCTTATTCTTTTACGTCAAGGCAAAATAAGCAAATGGTTTTCCGGTATTGGTCAAGAAGCCATTTCTGTTGGGGTAACCATGGCGATGAATAAAGATGAGTATATGTTGCCTATGCACAGAAACCTTGGTGTTTTTACAACTAGAGCAATTCCTTTGTACAGATTATTTGCACAATGGCAAGGGAAAGCCTCTGGCTTTACTAAGGGACGTGACAGATCATTTCATTTTGGTACTCAAGACTATAAAATTGTTGGTATGATATCGCATCTAGGTCCACAAATGGGTGTTGCAGATGGAATTGCCTTAGCAAGTAAGTTGAAAAACAAAAATAGTGTTACTGCAGTTTTTACAGGAGAAGGAGGTACCAGTGAGGGAGATTTTCATGAAGCTTTAAACGTAGCTTCTGTATGGGAGCTACCTGTACTGTTTTGTGTTGAGAATAATGGCTATGGGCTATCTACGCCTACCAATGAGCAATACAATTGTAAAGATATTGCCGATAGAGCCTTAGGCTATGGTATGGAGTCTCATATTATTGACGGGAATAATATTATTGAAGTATATACTAAAGTTAGTAAAATAGCAGAAAGTATCCGTAGTACACCCAGACCTGTTTTATTAGAGTTTAAAACATTTAGGATGCGTGGACATGAAGAGGCTAGTGGAACCAAGTATGTCCCTCAAGATCTTATGGACTCATGGGCTAAAAAAGATCCTGTTATAAATTTTCAATCCTTTTTAAAAGAGAGCGGATTATTAACAGAGGCAGCAGAAGTATCTATAAAAGAAGATATTTTAAAAGAGATTAATAATAATTTAGATACAGCCTATAAAGAAGAAGCAATTGTTCCTGATAGAACAAATGAATTAAATGATGTATATCAATCATTTGTATATGAAGATGTTATAAGTAATTCAAAATCTAAGAACATTCGTTTTATTGATGCTATTTCAGAAGGATTAAAGCAAAGTATGCAGCGACATGACGATATGGTAATTATGGGGCAGGATATTGCAGAGTATGGAGGTGTTTTTAAAATCACTGATGGCTTTGTTGAGACCTTTGGAAAAGATAGGGTACGAAATACGCCTATTTGTGAATCGGCAATTGTTGAAGCAGCAATGGGGCTTTCCATTGCAGGTATTAAAAGTGTTGTAGAAATGCAATTTGCAGATTTTGTTACTTCAGGGTTTAATCCTGTGGTCAATTATTTAGCAAAGTCTCATTATCGATGGAACCAAAATGCAGATGTTGTTTTGCGAATGCCTTGTGGAGGTGGTGTAGCTGCCGGTCCTTTTCATTCCCAAACCAATGAAGCCTGGTTTACTAAAACACCAGGATTAAAAGTAGTTTATCCTGCATTTCCCTATGATGCCAAAGGGTTATTAGCAACAGCTGTTAACGATCCTAATCCTGTTTTATTTTTTGAGCATAAAGGTTTATATAGAAGTATTCGTCAAGAAGTTCCTGAAGACTATTACACCCTTCCATTTGGAAAAGCTTCAGTTTTAAAAGAAGGCAACGATGTAACTATAATAGCGTATGGGGCAGCAGTGCATTGGGCCTTAGAGACTTTAGAACAAAATTCATCAATACATGCTGATGTTATTGATTTACGAACGCTACAACCCTTGGATACCGAAACCATTTACAAATCGGTTAAAAAGACTGGTAAAGCCATCATTATGAGTGAAGATTCTTTATTTGGAGGTATAGCCAGTGATATTTCGGCACTTATAATGGAACAGTGTTTTGAGTATTTAGATGCGCCGGTAAAACGTGTTGCCAGTATGGAAACCCCTATTCCTTTTATTAATCAATTAGAGGAGCAATACCTTGCAAAAGGAAGGTTCGAAGATGAATTAAAAGCACTTTTGGCATATTAATTTTAGAAATGAAATACCTTGAACATTTTTTTGATGCTGTAAAAGGGACATTGAATTGGGCTTGGGATTCTATTATTTTTAATGTACCCTGGTATACTAACTATTTTTGGGGGTTAATCATTATTTCGGTTATTGTTTGGGTATTAGAAATTATTTTCCCCTGGCGAAGGGATCAATCAGTTTTTAGAAAAGATTTTTGGCTTGACGGCTTTTACATGTTTTTTAATTTTTTCATTTTCGCTATTGCCATTAGTGGTGTTTATGAGTGTTTGAGCCTGTTTTTTTTAAGCTTAGGACTAACAGCTAAATCTTTGGCAGTGATTAATATTACTACGTTTCCCATATGGAGCCAATTGCTTATATTTTTTTTAATTCAAGATTTTGTGCAATGGTTTACTCACGTTTTATTGCATCGGTATCATGTTTTGTGGCGGTTTCATAAAGTGCATCATTCTGTAAAAGAAATGGGGTTTGCAGCACATTTACGCTATCATTGGATGGAAAATATTTTTTATAAACCGCTAAAGGTTTTAGTCGTTATGCTTTTAGGTGGGTTTGAACCAGAACAGGCTTTTATTGTTCATTTTATAGCAATTACCATTGGTCATTTAAACCATGCCAATATAAAACTGACTTACGGGCCACTAAAATATATTTTAAATAATCCTGTGATGCATCTATATCATCATGCTTTTACGCTACCAAGAACTCGAAAATATGGAGTGAATTTTGGAATTAGCCTAAGCCTCTGGGATTACCTTTTTAAAACAAATTATATTCCTGAAAAAAGTGGAAAAATTGATTTGGGGTATCATGGTGATGAGCACATGCCTAAAAACTTTTTCAGGCAATTATTTTATGGTTTTAAAAAGGCGGATTAATTCATGTAAAAGCATTATACCATAGGGTAAGATAACTTTATTTCCTTTTAAGACACCTAATATAGCTATAACCAGCTTATTTTGTTATAGCTTCAGACAGAATAAAAGGATAAGCGTCTTTTACTTTCTTTAAATCTGATTTTGAGAGATCATCAGTGGTTTTTTTTAGAACATGAAGGCTATAGGCTTCTCTTAATTCATAATAAGCTTTAGTCAATTCATCTTGCACAGCAATAAATTGCTTGTAACTTGTTTGCTTACCTGTTTGCAATGATATAACTGCTTTATTTGGATTATCTGATAAGCCTTCAGAACCCATTCCGTTACAATAGTTACAACTTTTATCACCATTATTATCAAGAAATGTTTTTGCAATGTCTTTTAAATCGCTTACAGTAACCAATGCATCATCCACCATAATTTCATCGTTATTATTAACTAAAATGCGTAAAATATTACGATCATTAATGGGCGTATCGCAAATTTCCCCAGGAGGACATGTTTTGGGTAACATTCTGTTAATACCTTTGTCCTTTGGTATTGTAGCTGTAACTAAAAAGAAAATAAGCAGTAAAAATGCAATGTCGGCCATGGAGCCTGCATTCACTTCAGGAATTAATTTTGAACGTCTCATGTTTGTGGATTTTATGTTAATGCTAAAAAGTTCACAAAAACAATACCACAGTTTATAAGTTGTTCTTAATGGACGTAGCGCTTAGTGCCTTTCCAAATACTAGTACCAGAATTATTGAAATTGATAATGCGTTTATTGGTAAGTAAATTTTCTTGAGTGATTGAATCAAGATGCTTGGATATTTTAATAAGTGTTCTCATGATTTTTTGATTGATGAAGTTTAGGGGATAAAAAGACGCTACTATCTGTAACGTCTTTTAGTGTTCCATTGATTACTTTTTGTACTGTTTAAAGTTCCGCTTAATTGATTGCTGTTTAATGTTCTCATGATTTTTCGTTTTTTAATTGATTTATACTAAGTAGACGACAGAAAACAAAAATTGTTACAGTACTATGCATAACAAAGTAATAAATTAACATTTTTTAACTAAAAATAGGGGAGCAGGTAAGGTTTCTTTAGCTTTTTTGACTTAAAATATTAACTTTAGGAATGGTTTTTGTTTAAATAAATGCTAAATAACATTTGTTTTATAGCACTTTACAAATAAAAATAATAGTTTTGACCACCATTAAGGTTTATTTATTAGCATTAATTTATAAGTTTTAATAGAAAAGATAAGCAGGACACAGATGAAATACTATTTTTCTTTTTTAATATTATATCTTTTTGTTTTTACTACTAACGCTCAAATAGATAGTAAAAATAAGTCGACGTCTATTCCTGCCGTAAAGAGTAAAAAAGATTCTGCCAGTACCAGCTTATTATCTCCATCAAAACCATTAGACAATAGGATAAATGGTATGTCAATGCCTAAAACAAATACGGCTTTAAGTTTTCCCAAAAAAGAGTTTTCCATGTTTGGAGAAAAATTTGGAAACCCCGGCGAGTTGTATGAAGATAGATTAAAAAAAGAAACTAAAGACCTAAAAACAGAAATAGGCTTAGGCGCAAAAGGAAGTACTACTGATCAGTACTTCGGGGATTTTAAGACTAAATCTAAATTTGTTAGGGTCGTTTATAGGGATTTTGGCTTGCAAGATGGTGATTTAATTCGTGTATTGGTAAACGATGAAATCTATGAATTTCGTGTTTTGTTAACAAACAGCACTAAAGGTTTTAGATTAGATTTAAAAGAAGGGTTTAATAAAATAGACTTTCTAGCTCTTAATGAGGGATATTCAATGCCTAACACTGCAGAATTTCATGTAATAGATGATAAAGGCAAAGTTATTGCAGGGAATAAATGGAATCTATCAACAGGAGTGAAGGCCACCGTTATAGTAGTAAAAGAATGATGTGTCTTCGATTCAAATGCTGCTTTTTATTTTTCTGAAAAACACACATTCAAATATCTAAAATGCTCATTTAGCTTTAGTGCCATATTGGGATGTTTTTTCTTTTCCCTCAATATTTCATCCAGAATTAAAAAAGAATAAGGTTGAATTACTAAATGCTGTATCGGGCTTTTATTTGGTTTTAAACATCATAATGGTTTATCTTATGATGCTACTTGGATGGCTCAAAAGTAGATAGTATATAAAAAGACCTCTTGAATACCAAGAGGTCTTTGTTTTTTACAATTAGGATTAGATTCTTCTGTAATTTAATCTTTCAAAGGTTGTTTAACTTCCTTTTTTAAGTGTTTTGCATAAAAGCCCATCATTGCTTTATAAAGCGCAATAGAATTTTCTTCTTTACCAAATCCATGACCCTCATCATACTTTACCATATATGGTACATCTACACCTTTAGCACGTAAAGCACTTACGATCTGATCAGATTCATCAATATTAACTCTGGGGTCGTTAGCACCTTGAACAACAAAAAGGGGCTTTTTAATTTTATCTGTATGGAAAACTGGTGAAACTTCAGTCATAATGGCCTTTTCTTCTGGAATATCCGAATCATACCAAATTTCCTTTACTATTTTTTTATACGGTTTCCAATACTCAGGAAAAGATTCAAAAAATGTAAAAATGTTTGAAACCCCCACATAGTCAACGCCACAAGCGTATAAATCTGGTGTTTTTGTTAGACCACGTAACACAGCATAGCCACCATGGCTTCCACCGTAAATTGCTGCATTAGCTTTATCAACCCATCCCTGGTCAACAACATATTGTAAACCGTCTTCAACATCATCCATAGCTTTTCTTCCAATTTGTTTAAAACCAGATTCTAAAAACTTTTTACCATAACCTCCGGATATTCTAAAGTTTACCTGTAATGTAGCATAACCACGACTTGCAAAAAGCTGAGCTTCCGGATTAAAACCCCAAGAATCTCTAATACCTTGTGGCCCACCATGAGGATTAACAATTACAGGAACTTTGTTGCCGTTTAAAGCTTCTTTTGGCAGCGTAATATAACCATGTAGTGTAATACCATCTCTGCTTTTAAAAGTAATAGGACGCATTTCTGCCATATCTTTTTCAATAAGGTTTGGCATCAAATTGTAAAGCAATTTAAAATCATCCTTTTTAGCATCATAAGCATAGTATGTTCCGTATAACTTATCGCTTTGAAGAAAGATCAAGTACTTACTTTCATCATCTGTTTTGTCAGCAATAGAATAACTGTAATTTGGAAATTTTTTTGTTATTTTTTTATGAAGTTTCTTATAGTAATTACTTACAGGGATAATGTTTCTTTTTTCCCCTTCATATGAAAAATAATCTAATTCATAACCTCTGTTTCTTGATAAAGACAAGCCTGAAACATCATAGTTTTCATTCGAAAATAATTTTTTAATGACTTTATCTTCTTTTAAATCGTATAAATAGATTTGAGTTTTATCACTGTTTAAATTTGAAATAACATAGGCGTCGTGAGGGTAATCTGTTGCATAATTGAATGAAGAGATGCTAAAACTATCTTTCCAGTTTAATTGTTTATTAACCTCAAAGTTTTCACCATCTGTTGTATAGTAAAAATCGATGTTTACCCCATCACGTAGTTTTGAAAATCCACGTAAATTACCATCTTTATCAAACTCGTAGCTATTGATTGGGTTTGCAGCATCATCATTTTTATATAATTGTTTAAGCTCACCCGTAACAATATTTATTTTATAAGGCTCGAATATTTGAGGATTGTTTTGATTCATAGAAATTATCATATGATCTTTATCCTCTTTTAAACCATTTAGTATGTTTACTTTTACACCATCGAAAGGGGTTAGCTCTTTTTGATTTGATCCGTCAACGTCTACGGCAAATAAGTGGTAATCTTCATTTCCGCCTTTATCCATTACATAAACCAATCGGTTATCGTTAGCCCAACCAAAACCTCTAATGAGCTCTTCTTTTTCTTCAATAACTCTTTTAACATCATCAGTTTCCAGGTTTTTTACGTACACATGGTTCTTTTTGTTTTCATCTTTTTCTCTATATGACAGATAGGTACCGTTTGGAGAAAAATTAAACGATCTTGCTTTGGGTCTGGCAAAATAATCTTCAACCGAATATTTATAGTTTGTAGGGTTCCAATTTGCCAGCTTTTCTAATTCTTCGTCTGATGTTGGCAAAGCCGTATTACCTGGTAAGGTTTTAACAGTTTTTACAAGGTTTAAAGGTAATTCCATAGGACCTTGAAAAAAGGTTCCTGTTAGCGCTTTATCTTTTAAAACCCCAACATATTTTATACCCGCCTGATTAAACTTTATGGTAAGTGTATCATTATCAAATGTTGTAACATCCATTGGTATACCAGTAGCACCTTGCGACGGGCTATCCATGGTTGAGGAGTATGTATCACCTTCCTTTTTTACATCAAATACCAGTGGTATTTCTGTGCCTTGCACCTCTATTTTCCCTTTCCAAGACCCGGTAATGTCTTGAGCTTTTACTTGCATAGTCATGCTCAAAAATAGCATAACTATCCCGCTTAATTTAAAAATTGTAGTTTTCATTTTAATAAAATAAAATTAAAGATTTAGTTATCAATAGTAATGTCTTGTTAGAAGCAAAAAGAACAACATTGTTACAATCCTATTAATAAAAAATATAAATAAAATATAAACATCTTGTTTTCAGTGTTTTATAATTCAAATTAATGAAACAGCAATTTCATTTTAAATTTTACGTTAAAACATGCGTTAAAAACCCTTCAAAGGTGTTATTTTTGCACGTCTGAAAACCAAATGTATGTCTAGAATATCTACTGTAGAATTAGAAGAAAGAAAAGCTGGAAAAGATCTTTATAGCTATCAAAAAGGGGCTATTAATAAAATTTTTACAGCTTTTGAAGAATCTCCAGATGACTATCATTTATTATATCAGCTTCCAACTGGAGGAGGTAAAACAGTTATTTTTTCTGAAATAGTTAGGCAGTACTTAAAACACCATAAAAAGAAAGTACTGGTAATGACACATCGTATTGAGTTATGTAAGCAAACCTCTAATATGCTTACAGAATTTAATGTTGATAATAAAGTTGTTGATAGCAAAGCAGATTTAAGTGACCAGGCGGAGTACAGTTGTTTTGTGGCCATGGTTGAAACATTAAATAATAGGTTGAATGACGATAAGTTAGATATATCGGACATTGGATTGGTTATTATTGATGAAGCGCATTATAATTCATTTACGAAGCTATTCAAGTTCTTTAGCCAGTCATTCATTTTAGGAGTTACTGCAACACCTTTAAGTTCGAGCATAGATTTGCCAATGACCGATAATTATGACGAATTGATTGTTGGAGAAAGTATAGAATCGTTAATAGAAAACGGGTTTTTGGCACGTGCCAACATGTTTTCTTACAATGTAGGTTTAACCTCTTTAGTTGTTGGAGCTAATGGAGACTATACAGTAAAATCGTCTGAAGATTTATATACGGATAATGATATGCTCTCTAAATTAATACAAGCTTATGAGGAGCGATCAAAAGGCAAAAAAACTTTAATATTTAATAATGGTATTAACACCTCCTTACATGTTTATGATACCTTTAGGAGAGCGGGGTATCCTATTGCGCATTTAGATAATACCAATACTAAAAAAGAACGTGCCTTAATTTTAAAATGGTTTAAGGAGACGCCTGATGCCATTTTAACATCGGTAAGTATTTTAACCACAGGTTTTGATGAACCAACTGTTGAAAGTATTATTTTAAACCGGGCTACCAAATCGCTAACACTGTATTACCAAATGATTGGTCGTGGCTCTCGTGTTTTAAAGGATAAAAAGACTTTTGATGTTATTGATTTAGGAAACAATTTTCACCGTTTTGGAGCTTGGGGAGATGATTTAGATTGGCAAAAAATATTTAGATCACCCTATTATTATTTAGATTCTTTATTGAGTGATGAGGAGCTGGAAAGTAACTTTAGATATGAAATGCCCGATGCCTTGCGTGCAGAATTTTCAAAATCTAAAGAGGTGTATTTTGATGTTCAAAGAACCTATGTAGAATCTATTAGAGCAGGGGAGTCGTCTAAAGTTGTTCTGGAGCGTTCCATTGAGCAGCATGCTAAAATATGTATTGAAAACAGTGAAGATGTATACGATGCTTTAGGTTTGGCTAAAATGCTTGGCGATGATATCGATTTTAGAATTGGCAGATATACCAAATGTATCAGTAAGAGTACTTTTAATTTTGTAGAATGGCTTAAGGGCGATTACAGAAAAAAGCTTAATGCATATCTACGCTCAAACTTCGATGAAGTTTTTGAGCAAATTCATGGCTATCCGCCAGAGGATTAGGTTTTGCAGCAAAATACTTAAGCATTAGTATATAAGGATATTACGAGGTAACAATACTCTACTTTTTAATTACTATTTGTTAGCTCCTTTTAGGCTATACATGCTAATAATGCTGCGATTATTATAGCATCATAAAAATAAGGCGTACCTTTACAGCATCATTACTAATATAAAATCTGCAGGATAATTTAAACTATGGCAAAATCGCAAGTAACATTTAACAAAATTGAAAAAGAAAAAAAGCGCTTAAAGAAAAGAGAAGAAAAGCAAAAAAAGAAAGAAGCCCGAAAAGCTGAAAAAGAAGCTAGTGGTACTACAGGGATTCAGTTTGCTTATGTTGATTTCAATGGAAATTTAACCGATACACCACCAGACCCTGCTATGCGCGAAAAAGTAGAGGCAGAAAGCATTGAATTAGGTATTCCAAAAAAAGAAGATAGAGTAGAAGAGGAGCCTGCTGCCAAAGAAGGAAAAGTGTCATTTTTCGATCATGCAAAAGGTTTTGGTTTTATTATAGATAGTATCAACCAGGAAAAATATTTTGTTCATGTTAGCGGTTTAATAGATGAAATAGCCGAAAATGACAAAGTAACTTACGAACTTGAACGCGGTCAAAAAGGAATGAACGCCGTTAGAGTAAAGAAAATTTAGAAGCTTAAAGTTTTCTAAATAGTTTTAGCCACATTACATAGTTATATATTTTATGAGTTTATCCCGTAAAACCATATTTATTATATTGGCATTTTTCGCAATATATGTTATTTGGGGATCAACTTATTTACTAAACAAAATAGCGGTTTCGCAGTTACCTCCTTTTTTTCTTGCTTCTATAAGGTTTTTAATAGCAAGTATTATCATTTTTTTAATAGCAAAATCATTAAAGCTTAGCCTTTCAATCTCAAAGAAGCAACTAGTAAACTCTACTATTGCCGGATTCTTATTTTTAACTTTAGGCAATGGTCTTGCCGTTTTAGCTTTAAAATATATTGATAGTGGTTTTGCAGCTTTAGAGATTTCTGCACAGCCATTAGTTGTGCTTATTATGATGCGTATACTCCATGGTAAGCGTATAGCTCTTATGTCTTTTATAGGTGTAATTTTAGGTTTTATAGGTATATTTCTTTTAGTAAGTCAGAAAGAAATTATTACTAAAGAAGGTCAGGTATTAGGAATGGTTTTAATTTTTGTTTGTATGTTAAGTTGGGCTTATGCAAGCATATTTGTTGGTAAAGCCAATTTACCGTCCAACCATTTTGTAAATACAGGATACCAAATGTTAACAGGAGGTATTATGCTGGGGATTACAAGTTTATGTTTAGGAGAGGCCTGGTCTTTACCAAATACATGGCAAAGTGATGTGCAATGGTCTATGCTTGGGCTTATTGTTTTTGGAAGCATTATAGCCTTTACGGCTTTCAATTATCTTTTAAAAGAAGTTTCTCCGGAAAAGGTCGCTACATCCACTTATGTTAACCCAATTATTGCATTACTATTAGGCTGGTGGATTTTAAACGAACAAATTACAACTCAGTCTATAATAGCAGCAGTTATTTTATTAACCGGGGTTTATTTTATAAATACGAAGCGCACTTTTAAACCCAGGAGTGTGGGACGCTAAAAGTGTGCTTTGTATTATCTAATCTACTTTTATAATTTTAGAATCTGCTTTTAAATTTTCATATATAATGGATGCATCCCCTTTGTAGCGTAATGTACAATCTGCGGAAGCATTTATATCAATGGTTTCAGAAACAGTAAGTCTAGCGTTGCAATCTGCAGACATTCTAATTTTTAGGTTTTCAACTTCCAACTCATAATCGGAAAGCTTTGCATCAGCAGAAAGGTTTGCGTACAAATGCTTAACATGCCCATATAAATCTGCTCTGGCATCAGCCGCCGCAGATAGTTCTAAGTTATTAACCTTAACCTTACCAGAAAAATAACTATCTGCTGCAATTCTAATTTTTGCGGTTTCTGTAACTAATGCATTTTGTAAATAGATATTTGAATCTGCAGCAACACTAAAATTATTAATCGGCTTAGTTGTGATATAAACATTTAAGGTTTCTTGGCCTCTAACATGTATATTATTTCTAAGTTTTACAATTAGTTTATTACCCTTTTTTGTGGCAATAATATACTTGTGCAAATTAGCATTAGCTTCTAGCTCTATAGATTCTTCAGTGTCAGAAAATGTTATATAGGCATTAAAATCATTAGCTATTTCTATGGCATCATAATTTTTAATATCTGCTTCTCTAAAAGTTATAGCATCATCTGCATTAACCCTTATGGTATCTATGCTACAAGAATTTAGCATGAGCCCGAGAACCAGCAATAAAATACATAATTTGTTCGATTTCATTTTGATTGATTTTAAAAGTTATTAGTATACTGTTTTGATTAAGAACAGTTTATTGATTCATACTGTCGTTTAATTTTTGAATAGGAATCCATTGAAAATTTATGGGATACCATTCATCACTACTTGTATTCATTTTAATTGAAACTTGATCTTTTTCAGAAAAAACATATCGTGTCTTTATCGTTTTCATAAGTTTATATTTTGTATTAGTTTTTTTTATAGCGATTTCGCCCCATATTAAAGACACCTACTTTAATACCTATACCAGCAGAAAAACCATCAATTCTTGACAAAGAATAATCCGGCTGAAAATCAACCTTACTAGAAAACCGGTATTTAATCCCTGCTTCAAGTTGTAAGTATCTTGAAATATTATATAGCGCATTTATTCCTGGTTCTACTACAAAAATGGCTTTCCATCTCTCATCTAAGTGATCAAAATCGTCGTTATTAATCAGGTCTTCTTCCAGTAAATCAATTCCACCACCACCAATGAGCAATGGAAACGATAGGTTTACTTTTGATTTGCTAAATAAAATGGGTTCTAAATGCAAGCCTCCATAGGCGCCAACTAAGTCTCTATTATTAGCAAAAGGACCTGGTAGATTTACATCAGAATAAAAACCAACCCCAACAAAGCCAACTTCAAACTGTTGATTAGCAACATAAGCCACTTTAAAACTTGTAGAATAGGTGTCTACTTTATTGATTTTTCCATAATGGAATGCTAAGCCCATGTATACACCATGTACTGTGTTTTTTCTGTCGTTAAACTCTATATAATCATCATCAGATTCTTGTGCATTTAAATTGTATGCAGCGCATAAAAAGAGGGCAATAAAAAAAAGTTTAATTTGATTCATAGTTTTTTGTTTGATGAAGTTATTATTAAAGACAACCCAAATTTAAATAGGTTGCATATGGGATTGTTTTTTTATTTAGGCTGTTATTATTCCTTTAAAGTTATGATTCCTTTTTTTCCTGTGAATGTAAATACTCCAAGGCTGACTTTACCATATCTGGCATTAACCTTTCGTATTCTTTTGCCTTTATCTAACATGGTCGTGTTAATATCATAAAAAGTTTTAGGCAAACGTAGCAAACCCTGTTCTAATGTCGCATCAAGCTTAAAAGCCAAATGGGATACGTTTAGATTTATATCTGACGATTCCTGATTAATCATTACCACAGCATCTGGTTGGTTTATTTTAGATACTCTAAGTTCTGCAACCTGCATGATTAAATCAATATTGCTGTCAACCGCATTTATTTGTGCATTCGAAAACATAAGCTCACCATCTATGGTATCAACTTGTTCGATCAAAATTTCGTCTTTACTAGAAATAAGTTCTAAATCTTTTACATGACCAATATCTATATGGCATCCGCTTGTTTTTAGTAATAACTCTCTTGATGTTTCAATATTTACATTTCCGTTTTTTAAACTAATTGAGCCATAAGTAATAGACTTAGCTCTTAGTTTTCCAAATTTAATGTCAATATTAGCATTAGTGATTGCTTCATTAATCCAAAGGTCTCCATGTTGTAAATTTGTTTTTAATTTTCCTGTCCAATTATCTAAAATCACATCACCAAACTTATTAGTAAGATCGATCTCTGCATTTATAGGCATATAAATGGTGTAATTTATTTCAACATTGCTTTTGTCTAAATCAAAGGGGTTCACT
The DNA here is from genome assembly GCA_965224845.1 of Wocania sp. Classification (GTDB taxonomy): domain Bacteria; phylum Bacteroidota; class Bacteroidia; order Flavobacteriales; family Flavobacteriaceae; genus Wocania_A. Next base: position 7,784 of record CBDDAJ010000005.1, on the reverse strand, counting down.
TTATTAAAATATCTGGAGAACAGGCTTTTGTTTTTATCTGAAATTTCGGAAGTAATGCTTATAAAGTCACCAGCTTCTTTAATATCTGTATCTATTCTATCCAAAAGATCTTTTGCCTTATCCTTTTTCTTATTAGTTACTTTTACATCTATAGTTAGTTCTATTCTGTTTTGCTCCCAGCCATTAACTATTATGTTGCCATATTTATTATTTAAGTGTAACTCACCAGTATTAGTCATTTTAAATGTTTTTTCAATCTTTTTTGTTAGAGTTTCCTGCGAATGCATAGAAAACCCAATCATTAATAAAACAAGTAATACTATTTTTTTATAACATGTATACATCATCACTTTCCATTTTTTTAGAACTATTAATTTGCTTTAATAAATTCTCTATTAATTCAATTCGTTTTTTATAATTAATCACTATAGCTTCCAATACACGCTCTGAGTCTAAACCTTTTTGTAGTTCTTGCTTAAGTACTTCGTATTCATCATCTAATTCGTCCATAAAAAGTAAAAAGGTTTCTTTTTCTTTTGCAGATAACTGTGTATGGTTTTTAACAAGCTTTACTTGATATGCTACCAATCCTTTATAGTGCATATCGATATCGCTTAATTCTTGCGATGCAAAGTTGTTTTGTGTATTGGAACTATTTAGCCCTATGTTGATTATTGAGAACAATCCTAAAGCAATAATAACAGTAGCCGCTACTTTAAATATGGGAGTAGTCCATAACCTTACGGTTTTTACTTTTTGTTCTGGTAAATCTAATCTGGATTCAATATTGGCCCAAAGTTTACTTTTATCAGCTTTGTATACATCAAAAAGCGCTTTGTTATGTTTTATATTCTTTTCAAAATTATCCATTATAATGTCTTTACAATTTCAATTAATTTTTTCTTTGCTCTGTGGTATTGCGATTTTGAAGTTGATGATGAAATATTCAAAATCTCACCTATTTCTATATGGTCGTAACCTTCAATTAAATAGAGGTTAATAATTTGTTGATAGCCTGCAGGCAATAACCGGATCCCTTTAATGATTTTCTTTATTTCCATTTGCGGTGCTTCTTCTTCATTATCCTCAGCTTTTATATGATACATTTGATCTTCAATAGGTGTTGCAAGTATTCGTCGCTTTTTTAAGTGGTTAATACTTTTATTTATTATGATTCTTTTTAGCCAAGACCCGAATGTACTTTGGTATTTAAAAGAATCTAACTTGTTAAAAGCCTCAACAAAACTATCCTGAACAATATCCTCAGCATCTTCTTTTATCCGAACCATTCTCATACATATATTATACATCGCATCAACATATAGCTCATAAAGCTTATATTGCGAATTTCTATCTCCTAACTTGCTTTGCTCTACAAGTGCTTTGTGAGTATATAATATGTTGGTTTCCAATTGGGTTTTAGTGGCTCAAATACGTTCTAAAATGATTTCTATTTTCTAAGCTATTATTATAGACAATACAAAAATGTAAAGGTTGCATTTATAATTAAAATATATGGGTATGTTTTTATAAAGTTTTGACAACTCTAAGGTTATTTGTAGTTTTGACAACTTTAAAAAACAGACTTCCTTTAGAATCAAATTTATGAAAGTACCAAATCGTATAAATGTATACAGAAGAAAAATTATGCATTTTATTACCAAAAATATTGGTAGTTCTCAAACCGAACCTAAATTTGATCCGCATGCAAAAGTTGAAATAAGCAAGGTCTTGATAATAAGGCCTAATCACAGGTTGGGTAATCAGTTGCTTTTAACACCAATAGTTCAAGAAGTTATTAATACTTTTCCAGGTTGTAAAATAGACTTATTTGTAAAAGGCGGTGTTGCTTATCCGGTTTTTGAAAACTATAAAGCAATAGAAAATATATATCAGCTTCCTAAAAGACCATTCAATCATCTATTTAAATATATAGCATGTTGGATTTCCATTAAGAGGAAGCATTATGATTTGGTTATAAATGGTGATAAAAACTCATCGTCAGGACGATTATTAACACAAATCTCAAATGCAAATTATAAGGTGTTTGGTGATGTTAACGAAACTATTCAATTAAAATATGATGATTACGAGCATATTGCAAAATACCCTGTTTATAACTTACGCGATTATTTAACTAAAATTGGCTATAAAGCGAATCATGATAATGTACCAGTTTTAAATATAAAGTTAAGTGATTCTGAAGTTTTAGAGGGCAGAAAGCGGCTAAAGGATATTGTTAAAAATGATAAAGCAACCATTTGCATATATACCAATGCTACTGGTAATAAGTGCTATTCTGAAGCCTGGTGGAATACATTTTACGAGCGTTTAAAAGATGAATTTGAAAGCACGTTTAATATTATTGAAATGTTGCCCATTGAAAACATTTCAAAAATAAACTTTAAGGCAACACATTTTTATAGTAAAGATATTCGTGAAATGGGAGCCATTATAAAGAATACTTCTGTATTTATTGCTGCCGATAATGGTGTTATGCATTTAGCAAGTGCATCATTAATACCAACCGTAGGGTTCTTTTCGGTTACTAACGAAAACATTTATGCCCCTTATGGAAATGGCAGTATTGCTCTTAATACAAATGAAAGCAATATCGACGATTGGTTTAAGGCGATAAGGCGTATACTTAACCAGGGCATATAAAAAATTAAAACGTATATTCTAAAATGAGTTTTTGCCCCACTCTAATGGGGGTAGTTCTTTTTATATAATTGCTTTTACAGATAGAAGCTATAGATAAGTTGTTTTTTGATGAAATTTCAGATAAGGTGTCACCGCGCCTTACTATGTATATTTGTTTACGCTTCTCTAAACTGGCAATAGCAGCTTCCTTTGTTTGTAAAACAGTAATTTTTGTTTGTCTTTTTGAGCTGTGCAATCCTGGTTGTGCCCAATTATTGGTTACCCAAATATTTTTAGAACGCACTAAGTTGTCTTTTCCAAAATCAAATAAGTACTCTGGGTTAATAGCAACTCCTTTATAGTTTATAACTAAATGCAAATGACTGCCTCTCGCATTTCCAGACACACCACCTTTACCAAGTAATTGCCCGCTTTTAACAGTGTCATTTACTTTAACCGAATATTTTGATAAATGTGCATAAACCGTTTCTAAGCCATTATAATGCCTCACAATTACTGTTCTGCCATGCCCGGAATTGTATTTTGCAAAACGTACAATCCCATCAAACATAGCTACAACACTATCGCCGGTTACAAGATCAATATCAATACCTCTATGGGCTCTTCCTCTTCGCCAGCCATAGCGCGATGTAATTACTTTTTTTGTAGCAATTGGAGAGGTATAATTACTATCAGTAAATTTAATTTCTATTGGGAAATTAAGTGTTACATTCTTATAAGGATTATAGACATTGGTGTTCCAGTTTTCCTTTTTAATATCAATAATTGGTTCTGTATTTATTATTGAGTCTATATCAGTATTAACAGATTTACTATTGTTAGGAAAACTTGATAGATCTAATAAATTTAGTGTATTTGGTTTGGTTTGACCAAAACTAAAAAAAGGTAGTATTAACAGGGCTAGGGTTGTTAATAATTTCATATTTATAAAGCGTCATTAATGCAAAAAATAACAGGATGCATCATGAATTTGTTAGGATTAATTTTTTCGACTTACGAATTTAAATTAAAATAACGTAAAAAATGTTAATGTATTGTTAGAGTTTTATATCTTGGTTTACTACTAAAAAGCTTAAAAATACTGTTCGTTTATCGATGATTTTTGCCAACAAAATCATTTCATCGTTAATTTTGTGGCGTTAATAAGGTTTTTGTTTTTTTATAGGGTTAATCCATTAATTTTAAGCAAATTATAAATTTCAGCCCCATGAAAAAACTAATACCCCTTTTTTGTTTAGTTTGTTTTATAACTACTAATCAAACGACTTATGCTCAAACAGCTTCAGAAGATATTCCTGCAAATTATAAGAAGCGCAGCCCTATTTATGATTACTCGGAAAAACAATTAAATAGTGTGGATACGATTCCAGATTTTGCATCCAGATCAAATAAGCTTAAAATTACCGGAACCATTTATGAAAATGATGGAGTAACTCCTGCTAAAAATGTGCTTTTATTTATACATCAAGCCGATGAAGATGGTAATTTTGAATTGAAAAGACATAATAAAAAACGCTATGTAAAGCACAGAGGTTGGATAAGAACCAATGCAAACGGACAGTATACATTTTATACCTTTGTGCCAGGAAAGTATATATTTGGCAATGAATTAACACAAATTCACCCTATCATTAAGGAGCCTAATAAACCAGAGTATAAAATAGAATCTTTTGTTTTTGATAATGACCCGTTGTTAACCAAATCTTGCCGTTCAAAAATTGAAGAAACAAACCCCAACAGAATTCTTAAACTTGATAAAAAAGAAGGCTTATTTGTTGCAAAAAGAGATATTATCTTAGGCAAAGAACTGGAAATATATAAATAAGACATTTTCTGGTGTATTTTAACGCATACGTTTTATAAAATAAGGAAAGTGTAGGCTTTACTTATAATTATATACACAGGTTACTATATTTTTTAATATCTGGGATTAGTTTTAGACGCATGCCTAATTAAGGAGGGGGTATGGTTGTTGCTAAACTATGATTTTTAAACTTACATTATCATTATATTTGGTGCTACCTTATTTATAATTAATTACCATATAGAATGATATACATTGCTGGTCTTAGTATTTCACTTTTTATAGCAGCTTTACTTTTTTACAAAAAGAAAAAATCAAGATCAGATTTCATCCTTTTAGGCTGGATGCTATTAATAGCAATTCATTTGTATCTTTTTTATATAAACTTTACTGGTGATGTGTATCAAGCACCACATTTGCTTGGGTTACACTTTCCGTTGCCCTTACTTCATGGCATATTTTTATACTATTATGTTGCTTCTGTAACGAATCAATTTCCTAAAAAAAAATGGATTGTATTATTGCATTTAATACCAATAATAGCAGCCTATACTTATTTGTTATCTTTTTTTATGCTTTCTGGACAGCAAAAAGTAGACGTTTTTGAAAGCAATGGTAAAGGTTATGAATTATTTTTATCTGTTGGATTGGTTTTAATTTATGCATCCGGAATCATCTATTTAATCTGGGCCAGTATATTATTAAAAAAACACAAAAAGAACATTCGCTTGCAGTTTTCTGATATTGAAGCGATTAATTTGAATTGGTTACAATTTCTAACTATTGGTTTAGGTGCTATTTGGAGTATTTTAATCATTTCTAATAAAGATGAATATATTTTTATGGGGCTTTCCGTCTTTGTTATTTTAATCGGTTTTTTTGGGATTCAACAAAAAGATATTTTTATAAGTGAAAAGATGCTGTATAAAGCACAGCTAAAAGCTTCAGAAGACAAAAAGAAAAAATATGAAAAATCAGGACTTACCGACTTGTTAGCTAATAACTCATACGATCATTTAATGCAATTGATGAAAAATGAAAAATGCTATAAAGAAAATGACTTGTCGTTAAATAGTCTTGCAGGAAAACTTAACATTCATCCAAACTATTTGTCAGAAATCATTAACAAAAAAGAAGGAAAGAACTTTTACAATTTTGTTAATGATTTTCGTGTAGAAGAATTTAAATCACTTGTAAAGAATCCCAAAAATCAAGACTTTACGCTATTGAGTTTGGCATACGAATGTGGATTTAATTCTAAATCCTCATTCAATAGATACTTCAAAAAAAGTACTGGAAAAACACCAACACAATATCTTAAATCCCATATGCTATAAAGTTGGTGTCAGATTACAAGATGAAGCGCAGTAATGTAATAATGCTTATATGTTTGCGCTAAAATCAACACTATTTTATACATTATGAAACTTTATAACATTAGCTATTCATTAGTAAAGACCTTAACGCGTATTGTAAGTCTTCTTATCATTACTTCCTGCTCATCATCAAAATTCCCGGAATTTGATAAAAATAAAACCTTAATTGAAGGCGATATTTTAATTAATCAAGGCATTTATAAAAACAAAGGAAATAAGAATTATCCAAAAAAAATTAAAACCGATTATATAGTAATAGCTGTTAAAGAAAACCGTAATATTCCAAACAGTAGCGTTATTACAATTCCTGTTAAAAGATTACGCTCATTAAGTGATGTTCCTAAAGAACCAATTTTTTTATTAGATGGTGGACCTGGGAACAGTAATCTGGGCGAGAATTTGGTTAAAGATATGCTTTGGCTACTGGATGAACACGATATAGTGATGGTAGGCTATCGTGGAGTAGATGGTTCAGTAAAACTGGACTCAGATGCTTTTGAAGACGCATTGATGGTAGAAACAGGAGCTTTTACTGAATCACATTTTAAAAAATTAGGAATCGTTTGGAAAAATGAATTGAAAAGATTTAAAGCTGCCGGCATTGATATAAATGGATATAATATTATTGAAGTAATTGATGATATTGAGTTAGTTAAGAACAAACTTGGTTACAATAAAATAAATCTATTTGGTTTTAGCTATGGAACACGTTTAGCATATTTGAGTGGACTACGTTATCCAAAAAGTATTAGTAGAAGCATTATTGGAGGGGTTAGTTCTCCTGGGCATTTTGTTTGGAATCCGGAAACAACCGATAGTATTTTGAAAAAGTATGGCGATTTGTGGAAAAAAGATTCTTTAAATCTAAAACGGTCACCAGATATCATTAAAACGATACAAAACGTTTTTTTAACATTACCCTCAACATGGAAAAAAGTCTCCCTCGATCCAGGTAAAATACGAGCTATGATGTTCAATGTTATGTATTCTACCTCAGGGGCTGGTCAGGTTTTTGATGCCTTTGTTGCTGCAGAAAATAAAGATTATAGCGGCCTTGCATTATTAGTTATGATGTATGATTTGCTCCCGGAAATGAAGGATATAGTTTGGGGTGACCTTTTTGCTAAAGCTTTTTCAGCAGATTATAAACCGGATGTAGATTATATCCATGCGATGGAATCTAAAAATAACCTTTTGGGAGCTCCAATGTCTAAATTGTTTTCTATAGTAAGTTTTTCTGAATGGGATATAACAAGAATTCCGGAAAGGTATAGCAAGTTGGATACATCTTATGTAAACACATTAATGCTAGCAGGAAATTTTGATATAGCAACCCCTCTTAAAAATGCTCAAGAGATGCAGCGGTATTTACCTCATGGGATTTTAAAGGTTTTTACAGATTATGGGCATCATAATTTTGCAGGGTTGTTAACAGATCCTAAGGCAATAAAAATGCTAAAAGCATTCTATTCAACAGGAAAGTACCAGGATCCAGATATTGTACATATTCCAGTAAATCTCGGAATCCCAAAAACGAGTCCTCAAGACATGGGAAAGAAATTTTATAGATTAAAACGACTGGGTTTATTAAAAACTTTTGCAAAGCTATTTATGTAAACTAAAGAAATGATTAGAGATTAATATTTAAGAAAGGCCAGAAATATATTTCTGGCCCTTCACTGATTTATAATTTTCGAAGATTAAACAATCCTATACCCCCAATTATCAAGAACATTAAAAATGTTGGTAATAATAAGCGCATCCAATTAAAATGAGGTTCTGTACTATAAAACTTAGCGGTATACTTTTCCCAATCAATGACATCGGCTGGGTTACCATCAAAGATTTTAGTGTAAAACCCTAGTCTTAACTTTTCGTGGTATTTAGTTAAGGCCTTTAAAAAATTTAAATGACTAATCATATCTGTTCCTGCCAAATTA
>CBDDAJ010000004.1:0-15759 GCA_965224845.1 Wocania sp. | reverse complement strand
TTAAAAAGGTCAACAACATTAGACCCCATCAATCCATCAGTACCAATACCTATCGGAATGTTATATGCCCATAGCTTCAATAATTCTTGCTGTGCCTGTAGCTCCTTTTGCATTTGCCATAGGATTGTGTGCTATTCTGGCTCCTCTGGATTCAATAATTTTAAAATCTTCATCATCCACATAATTGCAGTGCGCCAATGAGTACATTGCTATCTAAAAATCCTATTTCGTTCTAAATATTTGACTACAGATAATCCTTTTGTGTTGTCTTTTATTTGGTTCTTTTCGTCTTCACAATTCCGCAACATGTATATGAATTAATACGTTTTGTTCGTCTGCAAATTTTTTAATCTTCTAGCAACTTCGCTTTAGAAACAGTATAGGGTGCATGTGGTGCTAATGCCAATTGACACCAATTCTTCATCTTTGAACATTCTAATAAGCTGGTTTTGCATATTCCAATCCACCATAAGGTTCAGAAGCCATCAACAACAGGAAAAACCAACTACTGTTTGTCCCAATACAGCTCTTAAGCCAATTGTTTTAGTTGCCTTAGCCATTTCATCTACATGATAGTACATATCTGCATAGGTTGTAACACCAGACATCGCCATATCTATAGCACCATGAATAGTAGCGTCATAAATTAATTTTCTGCTTAACTATTTCCTTTTCTAAAAGGCATAAAAATAGCCCATCAACCGGTCTTCAATTCCTTCTTCTCCCAAGCCTCTAAAAGCAATCATAGGTAGATGACAATGTGTATTGATCATTCCAGGCATAACGATACCCTGGTTGGCATCAATTACTTTTTCTGCAGCATATTTAGATAGCAAATCACCGCTTCTCAACGGCTAAAATCTTTCTGTCCAAAACAACAACAACGCCATTCTCAATAATTTCCATATTGGAATTCATGGGTTAAAACCTGTCCGTTTTTTTATAAGGATGTCTGCTTTTATCTTAGTCATCTGAAATTATTTATGAGTCATTGTAAACACATATACCATAGTAGGTATGTTATCTTTAAAATTATTATCGGAAACAAATACAACGGATTGCTTTGCCTTTAATCATAGGTCCTAAAGTCATGCCATTTCAATATTAAACTTACCGTTTGGCAAATTTGAAAAATCAAATACTTCTTGTTTTACTGTTTTATAGGTAAATGATTTGTTGTTATCCTTTTTTGCTTCAACAAAAAACACTTTACAGGTAAACTTAAAATGCACCGTCTTTTTGATAAGCCCCTGAGCGTTCTAATGTTAAAAATTGATTTTTTACCAAGGCTCACAATTTCAGACAATCCATTATCGCTTCCTGTACCTTCCCAAGGTGGCTGTACCGTAGCTGGATAAGGCACTTTTTCTAATTTGTATAAAAACTCTTTTTTTATAACTCCTTCTAAATTACTTTCTATAATTCTAACTAAGCCTCCGTTATCTAAAGATGGTATGTTTCCATCATCTGCTAATGCTGATTCTGTTGCATAGAAAAGGGATTTAAAGCCTTTTGAAAAACTTAAACTTTCAAAGGATTTATTGGGTCTTATCTTTTTTAAATAAGAAGTATCTAACTTAAAATCATTAATATAATTCCCAAGTGTATCTCCGATTCGTATTCTTGACTTACCTTTTTTTCCACCTTCATCTGCTAAAAACAAAACGCCTTGTTCTGAGTTGTACCGAATACTTTCAAAATCGGAAGTTTGCTCTTTTAATAACTCTTTCTTGTCATCTCTAAAAAATACCGGCATTAGAAAATCAACCGAATCTATTGAGCTATCCCGAAACACTAATACTAGCTACATAAAATCGAGCTGGACCGTGTTCTGACCTATCATCACTTACTAAGCAAAATGTATTATTATTGGCATCATAATCAACCCCTGAAAGTCCACCGACTTTAGTTTTTTGAAATTCAAAATTTGGTGGTATCTCATAACTATCTACATAATTTAAAGCTGCTTTTTTATAAGAACTACAATTATAAACCAATAGAACTACTAAAACTATTAGTATGAAAAAATTAAACCTGTATGTTCTTATGTTCAACAAAACTTCCCTATTAATTTCAAAATATTATACCTTAACCACTTCGCTATTCAATGTATCCACATCCTTTAAATAAGGAATGGAAGATTGCGCACCTAATTTTTGCACCGCTAACGATGCCGCTTTATTTGCAAATTTTACTGCTTCGTTTATAGAATTTCCATTATTTATAGCGACTGCAAAAGCACCGTTAAATGTTATCTCCTGCTGCTGTGGTATCTTTAGCACCCACCTGATATCCAGGTATAATATCGGAAAAATTCTGCGAAGCTACATAAGCACCTTGCTCACCCATGGTAATGACTACATTAGCTACACCTTTGGCTCTTAAAATGTTTGCTGCTTTTTTAGCACTTTTTGTATCTATCACTTTAACACCAGTCATTATTTCTGTTTCCGTTTCATTTGGTGTTATGGCAAAGAGACCTTCATATAATGCATCTTTAAGTTTTTGACCTGGTGCCGGGTTTAGAATTACCTTTTTTTTTTCCATATTCCCTGGCTATAGCAATAACACGTGTAACAATCTTTAATGGGATTTCAAGCTGAATTAAAATAATATCTGCTTTTTTAATTTCATCAAGTGCTTTATTGATATTCTTTTTTTTCAGTTTATTATTTGCTCCCGGTGAAACTACAATGCTATTTTCTGCATTGTTGCCTAGAGTAATTAAAGCAACGCCTGAAGGTTTCGATTTATGAATGGCTGCAAATTCTGTATTAATACCTTCTTTTTTAAATTTTTTTAGTAGTTCTACTCCAAAGACATCTCTACCAATTTTAGTTATAAATATAACGTCTCCACCAAGTCTTGCTACGGCAACGGCTTGGTTAGCCCCTTTACCTCCAGGGTTCATAAAAAACTTACCTCCTAAAACGGTTTCACCAGGTGCCGGAATATGGTCTGCTTTTATAACCATATCTGTATTTGAACTTCCTACTACTATTATTTTAGACATGGTATTAATTTTTGTTAGCCAACCATACAATGAGTTGTTTCCATAGCTTTGGATAGTCCTTCCAATCTACAAACCCGGGTGGTGCCCAATGTGGCGCTAAATCTGATGCAAAAGCCGCTGTTCTACCTTGGCCATAGTTTCCTATTACTAATAACGGGTCTTCGCCAACGGTTACTAATGTTTCTGTATGCGCTTTAGCAGAAAACCGATTATATCCCAATAAAAGGGGCCATTCTTTTGGTAGTTCATCAGTAATGTCATGGTCTTTAACTTTTAGAGGAATAATACCTTCCGGAATTTCAACTCTATCATCGCAATCGGGCATTATAACCGGTAAACATGCTTTTAAGGGAGATTGCCCAAAACGTGCTTTGGCATCAATTCCTGTAAACGACATATAACCACCAACCATTAAAAGGCTTCCTCCTTCCTGAACATAATTGGATATTGCCTGCAATTTATTGGGGACTACTTTTGATTGATTGAATGTTTTTCTCCCCAATAAAAAACTGTTGGCTCCTACATCACTTATGATGACGGTATCATATTGTTTATAACCTTTAGCTTCATCTGGCACATCCACTTCTATTTTATGCGCCGGAACATAATCTACTTCCATGCCTTGCTTTTCCAATTGATTGATAAAGTTTGTACCTCCTTCAACATATTCAGAAGTATGGAATACATCAAAACCTTTTTGGTGTACGGAATATGTGAACCATGATTCACCTATAAATAATATTTTTTTCATGTGTTTATATTTACTTTTTTATCGGTCATACTTAGGCTACGCCCAGCACAGGTATGTTAATATCCATAGCACTATTCCTCTTTGTAATATAATTTTTAGCCATGGATGTTTTATTTTTATATTTATTATTTCTTTAAAAATTAGTCTATGGTAAATTTTAAATTACCATAGACTAACAAACTAACTCAAACAACTAAACGATTTTAATACTGCGGATTTTGCGGAAATTGAGACGGATTATTATATACATTAATCTCATTTTGAGGTATTGGATATAATAGTTGATACTGCTGAACTGTAATTCCTGTATTACTTAAAGCCTGGATAGCATTATCGGTTCTCAATAGATCAAACCAACGGTGTAGCTCTAATGGTAATTCTAAACGGCGTTCATTTAAAACAGCCTGTCTAAATTCTGCCTGATTGGTTAATTCTGCACTGGTATAAGTTGATATGCCCGCACGGGTTCTTATTTGGTTTAGATATGTAAAAGCAGCACCTGTTGCCTGATACCCTACTTCATTTAAAGCCTCAGAAAGCATTAACAGAACATCAGCATAGCGTAACACTGGGAAATCTCTGTCAAGTTCATTACTTGTGTCCTCAAATTGCTTTCTGGGGTATGCTCCATTACCATTTGTCAGGATATCCAATAAAGCCAACCTAGCATCACCGGCGTCATACGCACTTAATAAATCAGGGTATACTGGTGTGCCAAAACCCAAATGACCAAGCCCGTCTGAACCGCCTCTAAATTTAACGGCAAAAATAATCTCATCATTATTTTCATTATCCAGATCAAAGACATCTGCTACATTAGATAATAATTGATAATCTCCTATAAGTTCTTGTAATGTTGTAGCCGCATTAGACCAATCTTTTTGTGTTAGATACACCTTTCCTAAAAATGCTTTAGCGGCTCCTGAAGTAGCTCTACCCGATAGAGAAGCCGGTAAGTTTTGTGATGCGAAAGTAAAGTCTGATATAATAGTATTATATACATCGGCAACACTATTTCTAGATAGTTCTGCGGCTTCTTGTGGGGTAATTTCATTTAATATTACCGGAACGTCTCCCCAAAGTCTTACTGCATTAAAATAAGCCAATCCTCTTAAAAATCTGGCTTCACCTAAGTATTGATTTTTTAATGTGGCATCAATTTCAATATTATCTATTCTACTTATTACAGCATTGGCATCAAAAATGGTTTTAAAAATACTGGTCCATGCTCCATCAATAACATCGCTTAAAGGGTTATCTTCAAACATGTCTATATCAAACACATCTTTTCCAGTTCCAGAAGAAGCTTCTCCATCAGAGGCATCGTCTGCTCTTACTTCCATTAAGGCATAAAAACTGCCTCCAAAGCGGGTATCGTTACTTCCATACTGATTGGCACTTGCCAAATTGCTGTAAGCTCCAATAACGGCAGCTTCAAAATCAGCTGGTGTTTTATAAAAATTCTCTGCATTTCCTTCTGATATAGGTGCTAATTCGATAAAACTATCACTACATGACACGAAAAAAAGCACAAAAACTAAACTTAATTTTATTATATTTTTCATTGCTATTGTTTTTAGAAATTAACATTTAATCCTAAAGAAAATGTCCTTGCTAACGGGTAGGTACCAAAATCTTCTCCTTGTCCCAATTGATTGGTTGGATTACTACTTACTTCGGGGTTATAACCTGAATAATCTGTAATTAAAAATGGGTTTTGGGCTGTGGCATAAACTCTTAAGTTTTGTAACCCTATTTTCTTAAGGGTTTCCTTAGAAAATTTATATCCAAAGGTAATATTCTGTACTTTTAAGTAAGAACCATCTTCTACATGATATGTTGATATATTTGTATTGTTACCGGTTGTGTCAAAATTAGCTCTAGGTGTGATGCCATTCCCCGGGTCACTTGCCGACCTCCATCTATTGGCATTTTCAGCTATGTTATTCATACCCCCATGCGGAATAGCAGTGTAATGCCTTTGTGTATTAAGCACCTCATTACCTTCTACACCTTGTATCGCCAAATTAAAATCCCAATTCTTATAGGTAAGTGACGTTGTAAAACCATAAGTGAAATCGGGTTGATAGTCGCCAATTATTTGTCTATCTGCTACTGTAATCTGTCCATCATTATTCAAATCTGCAAATCTAAAATCTCCTGGTTGCGTAGTGCCTCTATTTGCTGTTAAATGTCCATTAATCTCTGTATCGGTATTATAAATACCTTCTACCACATAGCCATAATAAGACCCTATAGGTTGGCCTATTTGAGTAATGAATGTTTGCCCTCTTCCGCTATTTGCGAAAATAGGATCACCTTCAGGACCTAATTCTTTGACTTCATTTTTATTGGTTGAGAAATTAATGGATGATTTCCATCCAAGATCTCCAAACTTTTTTTGAATACCCAAGGCAATTTCAAAACCTTTATTATTAACCTTTCCAATATTTTGAAGTTGAGAGGCAAACCCAGACACTCTTGGCACATTGACATTCAATAATAAATCTGACGTATCACTATTATAATAATCTGCTTCTACCGTTAAAAGTCCATCTAACAAAGTTGTATTCAATCCAAAATTGACAGTTTCAGTACGTTCCCAACTTAATTCATTATTAGCAGAAGTAGATTGACCTAAACCACTAGTAATATTTCCTCCACCAGTTACATAATCATTTGGAGAGATCAAGGCTACAGAGCCATAATTAGGAATCTGGAAATTTCCTGTAACACCGTAACTTGCTCTTAACTTCAATTCGTTAATAGATTTACTTTCTTTTAGAAAATCTTCTTGTGACAGTCTCCATCCTAAAGATGCTGATGGGAAATTACCCCATTTATTATCGGTTCCAAATCTTGAAGAGCCATCTCGTCTTATCGCTGCCGACACATAATATTTATTATTGAAATTATATTGTGCTCTAAATAAATAAGATAACAGAGACCACTGCTCTTGTCTGGTTTCAGAATTGGTATCTTGTGCGGCATTAATAGTAGTTACCAAATCGTTTGGAAACCCTCTCCCCGTAGCATTAGTCACTTTAATATCTTCTTTTTGTGATGAATATCCTGCTAATACATTCAAGTTGTGATCTCCAAAACTCTTTTTATAACTTAACGTATTTTCAACTAACCAGTTAACCGTATTTATAGAAGCAGACACTGCGTCTGGGCCAAAACGCAACCAAAACAATGTTTCTAACCTTTGAGGACGGTAAAAATCTCTGCGTGTATCGTTCATTTCTGCTCCAAAAGAAAGCTTATAATTTAAATCAGGGATTATTTCATAATCAAAAAAAGCATTACCAATTAAACGGTTAGTAAATTGTTTATCCTTAACCTCATTTACAACTGCAACAGGATTTACAACAAATTCACTAGACAAGCCTCTTTCTCTAAACGTCCAATCTAAAAGACCAATATTAAATGATCCATCAGCATTTCTAACCGGAAATATAGGCGCTTGAGCTAAAGCTGAAGCAACAATACCTTCATTCCAAATTGGTCCATTTGAACTTACTAAATCGTAACTTAAGCGTGACGGATTTAGCCTAACACCATATTTAACTTTTTGAGATAAGTTCCCTTCAAAATTAAAACGCCCTGTAAAACGTTCTAACTTGGAACCAATCACAATCCCTTCTTGTTCAAAATAATTTAAAGACGTGAAGTATCTACTTTTTTCAGTGCCTCCCTGTACAGATAATGTATGACTTTGGGTAACTGCATTTCTAAATATTTCATCCTGCCAGTCTGTATTGGTTAAACCTGGCTGCCCTTGAAGATATGGTAATAACTCTTCAGGGATTTGATATCTACCACCTCCATTAGCAACTCTAGTTGCGTTATCGTCATTAATACTTGCGCCTGGAACAGCTGCTAAATAAGCTGTGTTTTTTGCTTCGGCATGCAATGCTGCAAACTCGTAAGCATCTAATAAATCTATCTTGTTCAACACACGGCTAAATCCAATATTTGTACTATAGGACACTTGCGGAGCTCCGCTCTTTCCTTTTTTGGTAGTTATTAAAACCACACCATTAGAACCTCTAGAACCATAAATAGCAGCAGATGAAGCATCTTTTAAAACTTCAATGGATTCAATATCGTCCATGTCTAAAGATGCCAAAGGATTGGTGGGTTGTTCTTGAAAATTATTTCGGGAAGCGCTAATTGATGAAAGCGAGCTATTTTCATTTGATAATGGCACACCATCGATAACATATAATGGATTATTGCCGGCCGTAACCGATGACGCCCCTCTTACTCTTATATTTATATTACTTCCTGGTGCACCAGAAGTTTGCCTAACCTGAACACCTGCTAATTTCCCAACTAAAGCCTCAGTAACATTTGTTGTTGTTTCGTTGCTTAAAGCATCTCCCTTTATGGAAGCAACTGCTGTGGTTACATCCGATTTTCTTTGAGAACCATACCCCACAACGACAACTTCTTCTAGCTGAGCAGCATCTTCTTGCATTTTAATACTAACGCTGATCCTGCTATTTAAAACCACTTCTTGCGTAATAAAACCTATATAAGATACTACCAGTACAGCATTTTCATTTGAAACTTCTAAAGAAAATTTCCCATCAAAATCACTACTTGTTCCATTTGATGTACCTTTTTCCAATACTGTGGCTCCTGGTAAGGGCGCACCTGAAACATCTGTAATTGTTCCGCTTATTGCATTCGGGCTTTGGGCAAACGAAAGCATACAAAAGCAAAATATCAAGATGCTGGTTAAATGATAATTTTTTTTCATTTTGAATGTTTATTAAATTATTAGTTTTTTGAACAATCGTTTGTTCTATTTTATTAATAAAAAATTGCACTCATAGAACAAACGATTGTTCAAAGATAAAAATATTTTTATTAAAACCTAGTTTTTTGTTTATTTTTAACTTCAAAACGATACATTTGTTATCTAAATAAATGTTATTTAGTAAAATAGTTATGAATAATAAAAACGCAAAGACCTTAAAAGATCTCTCTAAAATCACCGGGTTTACCGAATCTACAATTTCCAGAACTTTAAATGGATTAGGTACAAAATATAGGATTAGTGAGAATACCCAAAATATTATAAAAAAAGCTGCTGAAGAAACAAATTTTTCATTTAATGAAAATGCTAGAAGCTTAAGACTCAGAAAAACATTTACTATTGGTCTTATTGTTCCTGATATTTCTAATTCTTTCTTTGCAAAAATGGCTTCTTTAATTGAAAGGGAAGCAAGGCATCATAATTATTCTATATTTTTATGTGATAGTGATAACTCAACAGAATTAGAAAAGGCCTCGGTACATTTATTACAAAAAAGGAAGGTTGACGGAATAATTATATCTCCGGTTGGGTTAGCGCATAAACATTTAGAGAGTTTATATAAAAATATTCCTCTAGTATTTATTGACCGTTATTTTCCTAAGGTTAATATTCCATATGTGTCTTCAAATGAATACGATGGTGTTAAAAATGCTGTTAACTATCTTATTCAGTTAGGACATAAAAGAATCACCTGTATCCAAGGCTTAGAAGGCACTTTTTCCAATACGAGCAGAACCAATGCCTTTAAAGATACCATTAAACATCATGAACTGAATATGAATGATTCCATAATCATAGGTAATGCCTTTAGTGAAGATAATGGTTATCGATGTGCTAAACAATTGATAAAAGAAAGTAAAAACCAATTACCAACGGCGATAGTATCTTTGAGTAACACCATTACTCTTGGTATTTTAAGGGCTTTCTCCGAAAATAATATTTCAGTTCCAGAAAAAGTATCTATTGTTTCTTTTGACGAAGAAGGGTATTCTTCACTACTAAAAACACCTATGACAACCATTTCGCAGCCCAAGGAAAAACTTGGTAAAACCGCCTTTAAAATGTTATTGGAGCAAATGGAATCTGATAAAAGATTAAAACAAAAAAGCGTCTTGTTACCAACTAGACTTATTATTAGGGATTCGGTAAAAGCATTAACACAGAGTAAATAATTAACCCTGATTGAGTTATTTAGATATATACTATAATAAAGATTTGATTTGTTCTAAAAAGCTTAGGGCTTCACCAACTGTTTTTATATTTTTAAGCCTGGTGTAGTCTATTGAGGTATTAACACTATCGGCATTGCTTTTGGCAATGAAACTTGCACCGATTAATATTGATTTTTGTAAGTCGTTTAATGGGTCTTGATTATAAGTGTTTGGGTCTGTATCTGGAATAATAGGTTCTGGAATTTCGGGAAAATTATCTCTTTTTTTTGTTGAGAATACATCTTCAAACGATGCTGCTGCTTTATCACGGTCTGTGAGCTCATCCATCTTCCATTTAGAGCACATGGTCTTAATAAATGATGCATGATCAAAAACATCATTCATAATTGTGTTCTTTTGAATATTAGCTGATATCATTACCATGGGCACTCTTACCCCTAATCTATCAAAGTTAAAGTTTTTATCTCCTAGCATTCCTTTTTTAGGAGGCACCGCTGGCGGGGGTGATACATGATCGAAACAGCCTCCATGCTCGTCGTAAGTTATAATTAATAGCGTATTATCTCGGTATTTACTTATCGGGTTAACGAATAGCGATGTGTATACATCCCAAATCAGTTTTTCACCTAACAAAACGGTACCTACATGTGTTCTACTATCTACTGGCGACCAATTAGCTGATGAGGGGTGCTGGTCGTTATGCTGCCCATAAAATTTAGGTTCAAGAAATACGTATTGCGGCAGGTTACCTGTATTAATATCGTCTTTAAACTTAGTTAATTGGTCTCCAGTATGTACTGTATGTTGATGTTTGAATGGCCCGTTTACCATGGTTGTTAACGATCCGATATCTTGAGTATACACTGCATGTGAGATTCCTTTACTTTCCATACGCTCGAATAGAGTTGGCTGCGACCACACCTCGCGTTTCCACCTTAACATGGCCTCAAACTTATCTATAACCCCACATTCATCGGTAGGGTTTACAACTTCACCACCTGAAGTGGCTGCATGCCAAAATGCTCTATTGCACCAGGTTTGACTCGGAACTGAACAGAACCAATGATCAAAGACCGCAAACTCTTTTGCTAAGGTTGTTAGCACAGGTATTTGTGCTGGTTTAAAACAACCCATAATTTTATTGTACATATTGAAACCAGGATTGTTGTAATCCTTACCTTTTTTACCCGTTAGTGCATCCAAAGTGTTGACATAATCATTTATAAAACCCTGCATTTGATTATTGGGTAAAGGCACAAACTCTGGTATGTTGTATGGGGATTTCATTTTGCAAGCCTCAATCTTTAGATTATCTGGATCAACATGATTAAAAAGTTGCGTATTTACATGTTGATACACCTCTCCAGGATCTGGAAAGGGTTGATGGTAATCTTCGGCTTGATAAGGTTCTATATACTTATGCTTATTGTAGTCTTTTGCTCGAGACGGTACAGGTATTTTAAAGGTTTTGTTTTGTAAGCCTTCAAAGGACTTCCCCGCTGGAACACCGTCTTCGTATAAATAACCTAACAGGTTATCGAAAGACCGGTTTTCGAGCATTAAAACAACAACATTATCGAATGTATCTAGTTTGGCTTGGTTAGACATAGTAATTTAGTTCTGTTAGAGTTCTATGTTTTGAAACTGTTTATTGGTAGGCATAAATTTGAAATTAAAGCCGTTGTGATCTGTTTTGTATTTTTTTACTTGTTTTTCCACCTTTTCCATATGCGCTTTTTGATGCGCAGTGAGTTTATCCTTTGGATTCGCACTAAACCAAAATGTAAAGGCATGGTCTACTTCGGTATTCGTACTTTTCTCTGTTGCAGACCCTCTTCGTGAATTTATAATGACTTCAAGTACTTTTTCTTCAGGATTGGTGTGCGTTCCATTACCACAAAATACATAGTGGTCTGCTGTTATTTTTTTACAGAAATCTTCATCGATATTAGCTGCAGCGCCATGATGTTGAATTTTGAGCACACTAACATGGAGACATCCATCATCATTTAATTTCTTGTTCTTTTTGAGTCCTTTAATAATATCATCCGCATGTCCATCGCCCGTCATAAGAATAGTTTTACCATCTGCTTCGGCAAGAAACATTATTGATGCCAAGTTTGGAATACTCACATCTTTACGAATGCCTAATTCGCTAACAGAACCACTATTGATAAGGAATTGTGAAATTTGAACATGGCTTAATGGTTGATTTAGGGCAGTTATGCTTAAATCGGCATAAAACTCTTGGAGTTCCTGACGATGCGCTTCTTCCCATGTTATCCATTTTTCTTTTAAATCTGTTAGATCTGCCTGAAAAGGTCCGATAACAGATAAATTGATATCTCCAATTTTATGTTCATTTTTTGAGATCGTACTTTGATTACATTTTACCAAATTGCCATTGTACTCCGGGTTTAAATTTATATTTAATTGCTCTGGCCTGATACGCTGTGAAAGTGTAATTCCTTTTTTAATACTGGTAGCTTTATGATTTACTTTATCCAGTAATTCATCATTTAAATATTCGGCTGTCATTTGTTCTATATTTTGTAAAGCGTTAGCCACCTGCGGTAAAGCATCCCCTAAATCGTAAGTTTCAGCAAATGAATTATGCCATATGGATTTAATCAATGGAGGTTCTGCTTCTCTTGGTTTTCTCACATTTGCTGTAGAGTTAGGGTTACTTTTATGATGATTAAATACTCTCCATTTGGCCTGCAACTCCATTAAAGCGATAACACCAACAATATGATCATCATCGATGTGTGACACACAGAGTAAATCGATGTCTTCATTCTTGTTTTTAATTTCTTTGTTGAGGTAAGGAGCAACAGATTTTTTGAAGCTTCCTTTCATACCGCCATCTATGAGTATATGATTGCTTTTTCCAGAGCCATTGGCCTGTGAGATTAACAATGAATCTCCTTTGGAAGATCTGAATATGATGAGTTTCATGAGGTTTTATATTAGATTAGTAATTAAGCTGTTATGTCTTTGAAGTTGACTAAACTTTGTGCCTCTTCCAGGCAGGCATTGACATTAATTAGACCGAAACCGGTATCGTTTTTCCAATCGTAATTTTCATTAGTAATTGGTGTAGACGTACGCTTCATGATACCTGCTATTTGAGCCGAAGTAAGCTTTGGATGCATGGCTAATAACAATCCTGATACACCACAGGCATATGGACTGGCCATACTTGTGCCTGTCTTAGCTGTCCAAAGCTGATTTGGGCCACTAAAACCATTGGCCGCAACTATATTCGTTCCGGGAGCTACAATTTCTGGTTTTTTCCTGTTATCTCTTGAAGGGCCTTGGCTGCTGGTAATATTTATTTTATCATTTTCGGTATCGAAATTACCAACTGCGATTACATTATGCCCACAAGCTAAAGAGTTTATAGATTTATTATCGACGTTTGTAGCTTCGCTAAAGAAAGAAGGGAAGTTCCAAAAGTTCTGAACTCTACGAACCGGATCATCTCTTTCAATCCAGGCATCGAAACTTCCGTCACGGATTTCATCTCCAATAATTCTAACTTTCCAAAGCCCCGATTTAACTCCTACTATTTGACTTGTATTTAAATTAGGACTTAAATAAATCCCGATATAATTATTACCATTAGCTTCATGGTAAATTTTATTATAGACACTTAAAAACGAAAGGTCATCTAACTGTTGGTTTTCTATAAACTGCTGTGGTTTAATTGGTCCGATCCAATCAGATCCCGGAGGTTTTATCATGACTGAAAAGCGATCCTGAGGCTCATACCAGATTTCTAATTCGTTTTCTGAAACATCGCTAATTCCATTGCCTATAACATGCCATTCGAGATCTACCGAAAGCCCTTTATTTTCAATCTTACCTGAAGTATGAATACGTCCCATGATATAACCAAAATCATCTGGTGTTTCCCCTTTCTCCTGGCCTGCATTACCTGTAGCCACACAAACACATCTACCATCTAATGTTAGCTGGCTATCGATCCATCTGTTAACAGCTGCACTTCCATCATGTGCATGGCCGTTGGTACCCAAACTAATATTAATTGCTATTGGTTTACCTTCTTTTTTCGCTAGTTCCAATAAGAAATCTACTGCATCTGAAATTCTGGATGAGTCGGTAAATGATTTTGTTCTATGCTCATCTTCCTGTGGTAATGATATCAATACTCCCGCAATATCTGCTTTTGAACAAACCCCGGTATTACCTGCTGCAATACTCGCCACGTGTGTAGCATGTGACGATGGAAATTGCTGCGATTGCGGCTCGATATCATGAACTGGCGCTCCTATATTTGGAGCTGCCTGAATAGCTTCGTTCATATCTTTTTGTGTGAGTAAACTACCGTAATCAAAATCTTTAAACGCCTTATGCTGATGCCAAACGTCTTTTGGCTCTGGTCTATGGTCTCCTCCCTGGTCCCATATTGCCAAAAACCTTGTATCTCCATTAGATTTTAGAAAATCGGGGTGCGCAAAGTCTAAGCCACCAACATCAATAATTCCGATAATTATATTACTGCTATTAACGTTTGGAATATTAATTATCTAGCTTTAGTCCTTTGGGTTTCGGGCTGCTGGTTACAGCAAGGTTTATTAATGGTGGTGTTAATACAGATTGAGTTCCTTCAATCCCCACGATGTTAGGACTTGAAGCTATTAATTGAAGATCATCCAGAATAACGGTAGCTTTTACAATTTTACCACAGTGCCTGATATTCTTTATACGGTTAACCACACCAGAATCGGATGAATTCTTTAAATCTGTAATTACATCATCCCAAGAACCACTTGCTCTTAATTCGATATAGACATTAGCTTCTACCAGATTAGGAGGGTCTTCCTTTAGGCTCCCTTTTTTAAGATCGGCTTTTTTTACTCGCTTTTGTGGTTTTTCATGGACAGCCTGAACAAAATCCAGATCTGAAGCCAGAGATATGTTTTGGGCTACCAGATTCGTAATATTAAAAAATGTATCCTGGTCTATAACCGTTTCACTTGTGGCAATGCATTGATTTGTGATGGATCGAATGGCATTTACTTCGTTGCCACCATTAGCAATCATACGAAGTTTACCATATACTTTTGAGAAATTCCCTAGTTCCTCTTTAGATTTAATAGTATTTTGACATTTGTTGAAGGTATTACAGTTAGTAATTTGCTACAAATGTGATTAGAAACTTAAGGATAGTACAAAATAATGCTTTTTAAACACATTTTCCAATTGTGTTTACTATTTTAACAGAAATTTAAACTGTTCTTAATAAGAATTTTCCTTTGTTTTTTTAAGAAGATTTTCCAGTTATCAAAAGGCAAAAAAGCAAGAAAACAAACAAATTGTTGCCTATAAATTTATTGATATTGACAACAAAAAGTGCCATTGAAAATTAATTTTTTAAATTTATTGATAGAAAATATGAATAAAAAATGGATTGGCTAAGCGATAGTAGTGTACTTGTAGAGAAAGTACTGTTATGGATAGCAGGGTTGTTAATAGCTTTTGACATCTATTTGTATATAAACAAAGATGACTGGAGTCGCACAATAAGCCATGTTATTAAAGGGTGGATTAATGACCGGTTTTTCTTTGTTACTTTTTTATGGGGTGTATTGGCTGGTCATTTCTTTTTGGGAGCCAAAAATCCACCAATTGACAATAATACTTGGAGCTTGGTGATTGTACTGTCTTTAGGGCTACTATTGTTTTTAATTGGCTACTTCTTTAAGATCACCAAACTATCTGGTAAATATCAGTTAGGGTTATTGCTATTCGGTATGATAATCGGACATTTTTTCTGGTCTTTAAACACTTAATATGAGATATATACAACAGATTCAATCACTCAATGATAAATGCCTTGCAGGCACACAGAATCTTTTTAAGAAAAAGGTTGTTAAATACGTGCAGTGGGTTATTATTGCTGTGATTATACTTTTAGTAACCTGGGACATTTACTTATACAATTCAGATAAGCATAAAACCATTAGTA
>CBDDAJ010000003.1:0-40047 GCA_965224845.1 Wocania sp. | reverse complement strand
ATGCTGTTGAAAAACATGATAACCATGTTTTTTTAGATACCGGCTCGCCACATCATATCCAATTTGAAGAACATATCAATGATTTCGATATAAAAGCATTAGGCGCAAAAATACGCTATGGGGCACCATATAATGAAGCTGGAAGTAATGTGAATTTTGTAAAGAAACTTACAGACACTGAGTTTAAGGTAAGAACTTATGAAAGAGGTGTTGAAGACGAAACACTATCATGCGGAACCGGAGTTACTGCTGTGGCTATAGCCATGCATTATATAGGTGAAACAGAAAAAAACTTAATTACTTTAAGAACTCAAGGTGGTGATTTACAAGTAGCTTTTCATAATCAAAATGGAATCTATAATGACGTTTGGTTAATAGGACCAGCAAAATTAGTTTATCAAGGGCGTTTATGATAACCTTAAAGGGTAAAAATATATACTTACGTGCTTTAGAGCCAGAAGACTTAGAGTTTGTTCATATTATTGAAAACGATGAATCTATTTGGGAGATTAGTAATACACAAACACCGTATTCAAAATTTTTAATAAAGCAGTATTTAGAGCATTCTCAAAAAGATATTTTTGAAGTTAAACAATTGCGATTGATTATTTCAAGTTATATGGATGAGCCTTTGGGAATGATTGACATTTTTGATTTTGATTTTAAAAATAGTAGAGCTGGCATTGGTATTTTAATTAAGGATGAAGCAGAAAGAAAGAAGGGAAACGGAAACGAAGCTTTACAATTGCTAGTAAATTATTGCTTTACGCATTTAAATCTACATCAATTATATTGTAATATCTCTGAAGACAATGAAGCCAGTATAAAACTGTTCTCAAAACAGGGATTCAAAGAAATCGGATTAAAAAAGGATTGGAACTATGTAAATGGTTCATATAAAAACGAATATTTATTTCAGCTTATAAATAATTAAAATGTATATAAAGAAAATACTTCTGGCTATTGTATTTATGGGATTGGCTGTTGCAGCTTATTTTGCTTATTATGTATACAATACCATGTTTAGTCCAAATACAAAGTTTAATAACGACACAGCATACATTTATATAACATCAACAGATACCTATAATGATGTACGCCAGCAACTAGAACCTCTTTTATTAGATATAGATAAGTTTGATGCTTTAGCTGAACAAAAAAAATATGTTAATAATATAAAAGGAGGCCGTTATGCAATTAATAAAGGCATGAATAATAACGATATTATTAATTCTATTAGGAGTAAAAATCTACCAATTAAAGTGTCTTTTAATAATCAGGAAACTATTGAAAAATTGGCCGGCCGTATAGCTTCTCAAATTGAAGCAGATAGTGTATCGCTTTTAAATGCTATGCAAAACAAGGCTTTTTTATCTGAAAACAATTTTAATGAGAAAACAGCTTTAGGGATGTACATTCCAAATAGTTATGAGTTTTTCTGGAATACTACAGCTGAAAAATTTACAAAGCGTATGCTAAAAGAGTATAACCGCTTTTGGGATGGATCAAGATTAGAAAAAGCTAAAGCCATTGGTTTGTCTGAAGATGAGGTTATTGCGCTCGCTTCTATAGTACAAAAAGAAACGGCTAAGGTAGATGAGAGGCCACGTGTTGCAGGTGTTTATGTTAACAGATTAAAAAAAAGAATGCCATTACAAGCAGATCCTACGGTTATTTATGCATTAAAGAAAGAATCAGGCGATTTTAACCAAATAATTAAACGGGTACTTTATAAAGACTTAGAGATAGATTCACCTTATAATACATATAAATATGCGGGTTTACCTCCGGGGTTAATAGCGATGCCAGATGTATCGTCGATCGATGCGGTTTTAAATTATGAAAAACATAATTATTACTATTTTGTTGTTAATGTTGAAAACTTTGGCTACCATAAGTTTGCAAAAACCTTAGCACAGCACAACAGAAATAAGCAAGAATACATTCGTTGGATAAATAATAAAGGTATTAGAAGGTAGTGGTGTTTACTAAGCTTAAATATGTATCCATATTTGTTTTAATATCTTCATCAATTTTTTCTCAAACTAAGCTGCACAATTTTTTAACACCAAGTGATACGTTAAATAAACCTAGAAGAAATGCAGTTGTTATCACGGAGGCTTCTTTGGCAGGTTTAACTTTAATTGGATTAAACCAATTGTGGTATTCAGATTTTAAACGCTCAAAATTTCATACAACTGATGATAATAATGAATGGTTGCAAATGGATAAGGTGGGGCATGTGTTTACATCGTATCAAGTTGGTAAGTTTGGAGCGGAGGTTTTAAACTGGAGCGGAGTAAGTAAAAAGGATCAATTAATTTATGGTTCAACTTTGGGGTTTGGTTTTCTTACTGCAGTTGAAATTTTAGACGGTTTTTCTGAAGAATGGGGGTTTTCCTGGGGTGATGTTGCTTCAAATGCCGCAGGTACAGGTTTGTATGTTGGCCAAGAATTGCTTTGGAACGAGCAACGCATAAATTTGAAATTTTCTTTTCATCAAACAAAATATGCTTTACAGCGACCAGATAAATTAGGGGAGGGGTTTTTAGAGCAAATTTTGAAAGATTATAATGGACAAACGTATTGGTTAAGTGCTAATTTACATGCTTTTTTTAAAGAAAGTAAGATGCCTAAATGGCTCAATATAGCCATAGGTTATAGTGCAGACGGGCTGTTAGAAGGGGTTAAAGATGTTGACAATATTATGTTAACAAATATAAACAGGCAACGTCAATTTTATTTAAGTTTTGATGTAAATTTGAATAAAATTAGGACAAACTCACGTTTTTTGAAATCCGTTTTTAATATTTTTAATGTTTTAAAGGTGCCATTTCCAGCTATAGAATTTAACAAAAAAGGCTGTGTATTTCATCTATTATACTACTAAAAATTGCACATAAACGATTAATTTTGAAATTATTGAAAAAAAGCCTAATTTTGCACGCTCAAATTTTCAGGTGTATTTAATAGAAATAATACACTGAAGAAATTTAAAAATTATGAGAAAAAGTATTGCAAGTTACTTAACCCTGACACTTACAATATGTATTCTATTGTATAGTTCGTTTTCATCTGATGAAACGATAGATTTAAGTAAGTATTCAACTGAAGGTTTAGTTCTAAACTACACTGTAAGTTTAGATGCTAATATTAATGATGATGATTTGGCTTCTAATGATGCTATTGAGTCATTTTCTCCGCATTTAGGAAAATCATTTGTAGGTTTTAAAGAGGCCGTAGCTTTTAAAGAATCTGGAGGTGATTATTTTTCTGTAAACACATTTGGGTATCTAGGTAAGTATCAATTTGGTACTTCTACATTAAAAATGATAGGGATTAATAATCCTGCCAAGTTTTTAAAAAACCCTAAGCTTCAAGAAAAAGCCTTTATTGCTAATGCAGCACGTAATAAATGGATTTTACGACGCGATATTAAAAATTTTGTTGGAAAGCGTATTAATGGTATTGTTGTTACTGAGTCTGGTATTTTGGCTGCAGCGCATTTAGCAGGCCCGGGTAGTGTTAAGAAATATTTGAGAAGTTATGGTTTAGATAACTTTACAGATGGTTACGGTACTACTATACAATATTATATGAAACGTTTTTCGGGATATGATACCTCTTTTGTAAAACCCAATAGGCAAGCAAAAGCTATGTAGTAAACCTTAGCTTTTATGGATAATAAATATGGTAGGTCTTTTGTGAAAGTCTACCATATTTTTTTTCCATGCATTGGCTGTTTGAGTTTTTATATACTCCGTGGTTAAAGTAATATCGCAAGCAACGCATATATCTGTATTGCTTTCCAGGATGCTGCTTAAATCTTCAATCATTTTATTATTTCTATATGGGGTTTCTATAAAAATTTGCGATTGATTTGTTTCAAACGATAAGCGTTCTAAACGCTTTATTTCTTTTTTTCTATCTCCTTTATCAATAGGTAAATAGCCATTAAAGGCAAAGTTTTGGCCGTTCATACCAGAGCTCATTAATGCCATTAAAATCGATGAAGGGCCAACAAGAGGAATTACTTTTATGTTTTTTTGATGGGCTAATTTTACAATATCTGCTCCGGGATCTGCAACGCCAGGGCAACCAGCTTCAGATAGTAATCCAACATTTATACCTTTTAAGCAGGGGTCTAAAAACTCTGGAAGTTCACGGGCATCAGTAAATTTATTTAAATGGAACAGCTCCAGGGCAGCTTGAGATTTTCCAGAACTTATTTTTTTTATAAACCGTCGTGCTGTTTTTTCGTTTTCAACAATATAAGTATCTGTTTGTTCAATAATTTTTTTAACAGATATTGGTAAAACTTCAAGAGGTGCATTGTCTCCTAATGTTGTAGGAATAAGGTATAATTTTCCAAAGGGAGGATTCATATATTTTCAGAAGTGTTTTAATGTATAAAAATACTAAATATAATAGTTGAATTTATTTTAGAGTAATTTTTTTGAAATCATATCGCAAGCCTCATTAAGCATTTTGTATACATTTTCAAAACCTTCATCACCTCCAAAGTAAGGATCCGGTACACTGTAGTTTTGATTCGGGTAAACTTCATTTAAAATGAGTTTAACTTTAGCAATATCTCCATCATTTCTAGCTAAACCAATAACATCATTAAAATTAGATTCGTCCATAACATAGATCAAATCAAAAGCATCAAAGTCCAATACTTTAAATTGGCGTCCTTTTAAACGAGAAATATCTAAACCGTACTTCTTTGCTATACTAACAGATCGCTTATCTGGTGAGCTGCCAACATGGTAATTTGCAGTACCTGCAGAATCAATCAAAAAACCATCATTTGTTAGTTTAGAGCGCATAATGCCTTCGGCTAATGGAGAGCGACATATATTGCCTAAACAGACCATGAGAATTTTAGTCATAATAATTTTTGTAAATCCTTAATGCTAGCTAGGAGCTAGTTTTAATTTAAACCGAAAGTTTTTTAGTAATGTCTTCAACATATTTCCTAAACTGTTTATCAGTTGAAGATAAATTATCTACCGTTTTACATGCGTGTAGTACGGTAGCATGGTCGCGTTTTCCTATTTGAGAACCAATACTTGCTAAGGAAGCTTTTGTGAACTTTTTAGCAAAAAACATGGCTAATTGTCTTGCTTGTACAATATGACGCTTTCTGGTTTTAGATTGTAGTGTGTCAACGTCCATTTGGAAATAATCAGACACTATTTTTTGGATATAATCAATCGATACTTCGCGTTTTGTGTTTTTAACAAATTTTTCAACAATTTGTTTAGCAAGTTCAATAGTTATTTCTTTTTTATTAAATGAAGATTGGGCGATTAGTGAAATAATGGCACCTTCTAATTCTCTAACATTGGTCTTGATATTTTTTGCAACATATTCTATAATGTCTTCTGGCATATCTACACCGTCTCTATAGAGTTTGTTCTTTAATATGGAAACCCTGGTTTCAAAATCAGGATTCTGTAATTCGGCAGAAAGCCCCCATTTAAAACGAGATAATAAGCGCTGTTCAATATCTTGCATATCAACAGGTGCTTTATCACTTGTTAAAATAACCTGTTTCCCATT
Organism: Wocania sp.; assembly: GCA_965224845.1. Taxonomy (GTDB): domain Bacteria; phylum Bacteroidota; class Bacteroidia; order Flavobacteriales; family Flavobacteriaceae; genus Wocania_A. Next base: position 34,479 of record CBDDAJ010000003.1, on the reverse strand, counting down.
TTGGTGTAAATGATTGAAAATATGAAAGAAAACGTCTTGAGTTCCAGATTTCCCAGAAAGAAATTGTACATCATCAATAATTAAAACATCAATTATTTGATAAAAATGAATAAAATCATTTCTGTTATTCTTTTTTACAGAATCTATATATTGTTGTGTAAACTTTTCAGCAGAGATATATAATACCGTTTTTTCAGGGTATTTGTCTTTAATATCGACTCCAATGGCATGTGCTAAATGTGTTTTGCCTAAACCTACACCTCCAAAAATAAGTAACGGGTTAAAAGATGTTCCTCCTGGTTTTGCTGCAACAGCTAAACCTGCACTTCTGGCTAAGCGATTTGAATCGCCTTCCAAAAAGTTTTCAAAACTATAATTAGGATTGAGTTGAGATTCAATCTTTACATTTCTAATCCCAGGAATAACAAAAGGGTTACGTAGTTCTGGGCTTTTATTGTTTAAAGGAATGTCAACATCTTGTGCTTTTACAGCAGTTCTGTTAGAGCTTGGTATTTTTTCGGTAAAAGGCTGTTTATTGCCATAAGTGTTTTCCATTTTAATAATGTAAACAAGCTTAGCCTTTTCACCTAGCTCTTTAGTTAAAGATACTTTTAAAATTTTAACATAATGCTCTTCCAGCCATTCGTAAAAGAATTTACTTGGTACTTGAATGCTTAAAGCGTTATCGGTAAGTTTAACTGCTTTTATTGGTTCAAACCAAGTTTTGTATGCTTGCGGTTGGATGTTATCCTTTATGAATTCGAGACAATTGTTCCATACCGATTGCGCAGTTATACTCATTGTTAAATTTTGTAGTTTTTGTTAGTTAGCTGTTTAAATGAAAACTGATATTTTCATTACCCTCTTGGTTTGGCAAATATGTGAACAAAATTCTTAAAAAAAAAATGATTTGCTATTGAATTTTTAGAAATTTTTCCTCATGTTTAAGCTCTAGCCGAAACTACAAAAAAATATTTAATTATCCCTATGAAAATCGATGAAATACAAATAAGAGTGAGATATGGTGAAACTGACCAAATGGGAGTCGTATATCACGGTAATTATGCATTATATCTTGAAATGGGGCGTATTGAGTGGTTGCGCAAACAAGGAATTTCGTATAAAGCTATGGAAAAAGAAGGGATTATGCTGCCTGTAGTTTCATTGAGTATAAACTATAAAAAATCAGCATGTTATGATGATGTAATTAATGTAAAAACTCAACTAAAAAAAAGGCCTACAGCTAAGATTGAATTTGAGTACGAAATTACTAATGCAGATGGTGAAATTTTAACGACTGCAGCAACAACTTTAGTTTTTATAGATATGAAAACCAATAAACCGGTTAGAGCACCAGAGTATATTTTAAAGGTTATTAAGCTATAATTTATATTGGTTTTATGTTGATTTCAAATAAATGATTAAAAATTTCAAAAATTTGATCGGCTTCTTTTTTTCTTACTGAGATCGTAACTTGACAATCCATCTCTAATTTTTGATTAGTAATATTTAGGTTTTTTTCTTTAATAATGCGCATTACCGTATTCATGTTTTTATAATCAAACGTAATGAGGTAGTCTATATTAATTGTTTTTTCTAAAATCTTTGAAGCTTCAAGCGTTAACTGTGCAGTGGTTTTATAAGCATTAATTAAACCGCCTACGCCTAATTTAACACCGCCAAAGTAGCGTACAACCACTATGAGTATATCTGTAACACCAAACGATTGTATTTGCCCATAAATTGGCATACCGGCAGAATTGTTTGGTTCGCCATCATCATTTGCACGATAAATTGTTTTTTCCTTTCCTATCTGGTAAGCGTAGCACCAATGTCTGGCTGTATGATGTTCTTTTTTTAGTTTTTTTATATAAAGTTTTACATCATCTTCTGTAGTGACAGGGAAGGCATAACCAAAAAATTTGCTGTTTTTATCTTTAAATAAAACAGAATCTGTTGGTGCATGAATAGTTTTATAAGTGTCTTTTTCAGTCAAACAAATAATTTTTAATATTAAAAAGATTAGCTACATCTTCTGTTGCCGGATTAATATGCCATGTTTTTATAGCTAATGAGTTTGCAGTTTTTATATTGTCTTCATTATCATCAATAAACAAACATTCGCTTTTCTTTAGCTTGTTTTCGTTTAAAACAAATTCAAAAATATCTTCATTTGGTTTTACTAGATGAATTTCATGCGATAAATAAAAAGCGTCGAAACAATTTTTAAAATCGTTGTAAAACGAAACATGTTGTTTTATCCAATTTATATGAAGCGCATTTGTGTTGCTTAATAAAATGAGTTTATATTTTGCAGATGCTTTAAGCGCCTTTAAAAAATCTAATCGATATTCTGGAAAATCTTTCAGCATAAAATTCCATACGTCAATGAGTTTTTCTTTTGAAAGATTTGGGAAATTTTCATTATAAAATTCAAGACATGCATCAGTAGAGATTAATCCTTGTTCGTATAAGCGATTAACGGCCATCATTTCATCGGAGAGCGATTCAATTTTAAAAGTTTTAAGAGCGTATTGTAATGCGCCCTCCAGGTCTAAATTAATAAACACATTGCCAAAATCAAAAATGATGGTTTTAATCATTTATGTAAACTTTTAAATAATCTGTTTTTATTTTTTCTTCAGAAATAAGCTCCCCGTTTAACTCGGGAGCTTTAATGCCTGTTTTAAATAATTGGTTTCCTGTGAACACACGAGCTTCATCCCATAAGTTTTCATTTATAAAGGTTTGAAGTGTTTTTCTGCCTCCTTCAATAATTATAGAATTTATGTTGCTTTGAAACAAAATATTACAAATTTGCTTTGCGACATTGTTTGAGAAATCAATACTATCATTGCTTATCACTATCGTTTTGGCTTCTGCGTTAAATACAGCAAAATCTTTTGATAGCTTATTGTCTTTATCAATAATAACTCTTGTTGGGTTCTGTCCTGTCCAGCTTCTTGTTGTTAAGCTAGGGTTGTCTTGTAAAACAGTATTGGTTCCCACTAATATGGCCTGCTCTTCGGCACGCCACTTATGTACTAATTGGCGCGAGAATTTATTGGTAATCCAAACAGGTTTTTGTTTGTTTTTAGTTTCTGGAGCAATAAAACCATTAAGGGTTTGTGCCCATTTTAGAATAATATAAGGACGTTTTTTATTATGAAATGTAAAAAAGCGTTTGTGATGATTTTTACAGTCGTTTTCTAAAATACCTACGGTAACGTTAACACCGTTTTTTTGAAGCGAAGCGATGCCTTTTCCCGCTACTTTAATATTGTCATCAATACAACCAATTACTACATTTGGTATTTGGTGTTTAATAATTAAATCGCTGCAAGGCGGTGTTTTCCCGTAATGCGAGCAAGGTTCTAAAGTTACATACAGGGTAGATTGTTTTAACAATTTTTTGTCTGAAACAGAATTTATGGCATTTACTTCGGCATGATTGCCTCCATATTTACTGGTGTAGCCTTCACCAATAATGGTGTGGTTATTAACAATTATTGCTCCAACCATAGGGTTGGGTCTGGTAGCTCCTAATCCATTTTTAGCAATTTCTAAACAGCGTTTTATATATGTTTCGTGATTATTCAATACTATAATTTAATTTTAACATTTTCAGTTTTATCAATATTATAGGTATACGAAAACCCTAATACCTTATATATTATATCACCTTTATATTGTACTTTAATTTTTTTGCTAAACAAACTACCTATTAGTCCGCCCAGGTTTTTATTACTAAAAATACTATCGGTAGGAATATTTGCTTTTAAAGGAATAGAGAATTCTTTTTTTGCAGGTACTTTAAAGCTTTTAGTTGAAACGGAAGCCATTTCAGTATTATTTATCAATACCTTTATTTCGTCAGTTTTTAATTCACCTCCAATATCATTAGGGTTTAAAAATAAGGCGTCTGCAGTAAATGTTACATATTTGGAGGTGGATTCTACAACTTTAATGTTTTCAACATTTAAAAATACAGGCTTTTCTTTAACAGAACAGCCAAAAAAGACAAACACTATTGTTGATAAAATAATAAAACTCTTCACCCTCTTATTTTTATATTTAATTATCTTCACTTGCATAAAATTATTATTTTAAAGTGAGTAAAGATACTATAGTTATTCGAGAAATTAAGCCAGAAGATAATGCTCAAATTGAAGCGATTATCCGAGCATGTTTCCATGAATTTAAAATACCTTTAGAAGGTACAGCTTATACTGATAATGAAACTCCAAGGATGTATGAGTCATATCAAGATAGTAAGGAAGTTTATTATGTTATTGATGATGGGCAAAACATTTTAGGTGGTGGCGGTATTAAACCATTAAAAGATTTTGAGGCTGATGTTTGCGAAATACAGAAAATGTATTTTTCACCCGAAGTACGAGGAAAGGGGTATGGTAAGCTTATGTTTGAAAAATGTATGGAAGTAGCAAAAAGCATGGGGTATAAGCAATGTTATTTAGAATCGGCATCGCAGCTTAAAGCTGCTATTCATATTTATGAAAGTTATGGGTTTAAACATTTAAAAGGCGCTTTAGGAAATACAGGACATTATTCTTGCGGGGTATGGATGATAAAAGATTTATGAGGTTAAAGGATATTCAAAACACATTTCATTATGAGTTAGATTCCATATACGAAAAGGATGAGGTAGATCGCTTCTTTTTTATGTTGATTGATTCCTTTTATAATGTATCAAGATTAGAATTAGCAATACAACCAGATTTTAAGATAGCAAACCAGGATGTTATAAATGATGCTTTAAAGCGTTTAAAACAAGAGCAGCCAATTCAATATATTTTAGGTGAAACCGAGTTTTATGGATTACCATTTAAAGTGAATAAAAATGTTTTGATACCACGGCCAGAAACTGAAGAATTGGTAGATTGGATAATTTCTGAATTGGGAGGGCAAAACTCAGAATTAAGAGTATTAGATATAGGAACAGGTAGCGGATGCATTGCTGTTTCTTTGGCTAAAAATATACCTAACGCTAAAGTTTATGCATTAGATGTGAGTAAAGAAGCTCTGAAAACGGCAAAACATAATGCCGCATTAAATGCTGTAGAAATAGAGTGTATTGAAGCAGATATTTTGAGCTTTAGTCCTGCTAAACTAATTTCAGCATCGCAAAAATTTGATGTTATTGTGTCTAATCCTCCATACGTTAGAGAGCAAGAAAAACAACATATGAAAAGGAATGTATTGCATAACGAGCCTCATTTGGCTTTATTTGTAAAAGATGAAAATGCCTTATTGTTTTATGAAGCCATTTCTATATTTGCTATAAATAGTTTAAATGAAAAAGGACAATTGTTTTTCGAAATCAATGAGTATCTCGGAAATGATATGGTTCAACTATTAAAAGACAATCAATTTAAAAACATAGAATTAAAACAGGACATCTTTAAAAAAGATAGAATGATAAAAGGAACGGTAAACTTAAATAATTAAATAGGAGCATCATTTTTAGTGATTACCAAATTTAAATATGAAAAAATATTATGGGATATTATTTTGTATTACAATGTCCTGTTTTTCTTGTAAAGAAGCGCAGAAAAAGAATGTTGTTTCTAAAGGAATAAAAACGATTACATCACATAAGGACACTATTAATGAAGTTGTTATTGAAAGAGATGTGTATTTAGAGAGATTTAAAAATACTGAATTAGACTCATTGTATGAGATTTCCAATAAGATACATCCTAATTATTTGAAGGCAGATTTTGATGGAGATGGAAAGGACGATATTGTCTATTTGATAAAGGAAAAGCAATCTGGAAAAATAGGATTAATTTTTTTACACCAAAATAATTTGGTTTATGTAATTGCAGCAGGAAATGAGTTTAATTCACAATGGGATGAAATGAACTGGTTAGCTATTTTTGAATTAGATAATAATAAAGTTCAATACGAAATGCTAATTGATGAAGAAACATCTGATATTATTGGGGATAAAGAAGTTATAATACCAAATATAGGAATAAGAATAAGAGAAGATGAGGGTAGTGGGGGCTTATTATATTTTGAAAAAGGAGAATATAAATATTTACATCAAGGAGATTAATTAAATGAATATAGAACAACACATTCAAGACCTACGCAACGAATTACGCGAGCATAACTATAATTACTATGTATTAGATAACCCAACGGTTTCAGATTACGATTTCGATGTAAAACTAAAAGCGTTACAGGAACTCGAAGATAAACACCCGGAATTTTATGATGCGAATTCACCTACTCAACGTGTTGGGGGAGCTGTTACTAAAAATTTTGAAACTATTGTTCACGAACACCGTATGTATTCGTTAGATAATTCGTATTCAAAAGAAGATCTTCAAGACTGGGAAACCCGTATTAAAAAATTAGTAGATGGTGCTATTCAATACACCTGTGAGCTTAAATATGATGGAGCTTCTATAAGCTTAACTTACGAGAATGGGGAATTGACAAAGGCAGTTACACGAGGTGACGGATTTCAAGGTGATGATGTTACCACTAATATTAAAACCATAAAATCTGTTCCCTTGCGGTTACAAGGGGATTATTTACCGAAATTTGATATTAGAGGTGAGATCGTTTTGCCTTTTGATGGGTTTAATAAAATGAACGAAGAGCGTATTGCGTTAGGAGAAGAGCCTTATAGGAACCCTAGAAATACAGCTTCGGGTAGTTTAAAATTACAAGACAGTACTGAGGTTGCAAAACGACCATTGGAATGCTTGTTATACAATTTAACAGGATCTAATTTAGGAATAAAAACACAATTTGAAAGTTTGGAAAAAGCGAGGCAATGGGGCTTTAAAGTTCCAGGTGCTGCTAAATTGGTAAATTCGATTGAAGGGGTTTTAGAGTTTGTAGAATATTGGAATGTTCACAGGCACGATTTGCCCTATGAAACAGATGGTGTTGTTATTAAAGTAAATAATTTACAACAACAAGAAGAATTAGGATATACAGCAAAGGCGCCTCGTTGGGCAATGGCCTATAAATTTAAAGCCGAACGGGTTTCTACTCAATTAAACAGTATAACCTATCAGGTTGGTAGAACAGGAGCTATAACTCCTGTGGCTAATTTAGAGCCTGTAGAACTGGCAGGAACAACCGTTAAACGGGCGTCCTTACATAATGCAGATCAAATAGAAAAATTAGATATTAGAGTGGGGGATGAGGTATTTGTTGAAAAAGGAGGGGAAATTATTCCAAAAATCATTGCTGTAGATTTAGCTAAACGTAGCTCAGTATCTAGTCCAACACAATATATAACGAATTGCCCGGAATGTTATACCGAATTGGTAAGGCAAGAAGGTGAGGCGCAGCATTATTGTCCTAATTATAATGGTTGTAAGCCTCAGATAATTGGTCGTATTCAGCATTTTATATCCAGAAAAGCTATGGATATTGAAGGTTTAGGAGGAGAAACCGTTGCGCTATTAGTAAATGAAGGTTTAATTAATAATTATTCTGACTTGTATAAATTAACAAAAGAGCAAGTGATGCCTTTAGAGCGTATGGCTGAAAAAAGTGCAGATAATTTGGTTTTGGGTATAGAAGCTTCTAAGCAAATTCCATTTGAACGTGTTTTGTTTGCATTGGGAATTAGATTTGTAGGAGAAACTGTTGCCAAAAAATTGGCTAAGCATTATAAGAGCATTGATGCTATTGCATCAGCATCAGAAGAAGACTTGGTAAATGTTGATGAAATAGGTATTAAGATTGCCCAAAGTGTTTTGTCTTTTTTAAAGAAGAAGAAAACGTATTAATATTAAATCGCTTAAAAACTTTTGGAGTGCAGTTAGAGATGTCTGCCGACCAACTTATGGGTCAAACAAATATATTACAAGGACAGTCTATTGTTGTAACAGGTGTTTTTGAATCAATATCGAGAAACGATTTAAAAAAGCTTATAGAAGATAATGGCGGTAAGGTTAGTAGTTCTATTTCTTCCAAAACAAGTTATATTGTTGCAGGAACCAATATGGGGCCTAGTAAAAAACAAAAGGCAGAAAAGCTAAATATTGACATATTAAATGAGTATCAATTCTTACAAAAATTACAATAAAATTAATTTTTATCGATAAAATGTATTTTTTTATCGCTTAATTGTAAAATATTTTTATATTTGTACCCTAACTGTAAATTGCTGTTATGTACAAGTCGAAAGTCATAATTGGTTTTATTGTATTGGCTTATATCCTTTTTGTTGTTTTTCAATTTAATGGAAATGAGTTAATGGCATCAAGCTTTAGTTCGGCTATATTTCCTTTAGTAGCTTTGTATTATTTTGTTACAGTAAAACCCAAAACATTATTTTTTTTGTTATTCTTGGTATGCTATTCACTGTCAGAATTAGCTTTTTATATTATTGATTTTATTCCTTACCTCTACTATTATTTTATTGGAAATACTCTAAGTATGCTGTCGTATGCCTTTCTTTTAGTTGAGGCTTGTAAATCTGTTTGTGGAATTCATGTTATAAAGAATTTTAAAATTCATATTGTTGTGCTCATGGGGCTAAATACCTATATAGCATATATTTTGCAAGAAGCGGTGAATCCATTTTTAGAAATGACAAATGAATATCTAATAGAAATAACATATAACATTGTTATGCTTTTACTTTTGTCAGTTTCACTCTTAAACTATTTTTATAAAGAGCATAAAAAATCTTTATTCTTGTTTTTAGGTGCTTTATGTATCGTTTTTAGTGAAGTTATTAATGTGGCTTATTTGTATGTTGCACACCAAAATATACTAAATTTTATTTCTGTTTCCTTATTTGTTTTGGCTTTCTATTTCTTGTATCAACAATCTAAGTTGATTGAAGAGCCAATAAAAGAAATAATTATAGAAGAATAATCATTTCTTTTGTTTGTTTATAAGAGGAATATCCTTTCTGTAGAGGTATAAAATGATTGCAGATAGTAAAAGAGTAACCACTGCAGTAAAAAATAAAATACCGCCATCATTATTAACATCTATTCCAAGCTTAGTTAAATGCATAAAAACGGCACCGGAAATAACACCAATTGTTAAAAATGCTCCTAGCCATACAGTTTTTGGTATTAATAATAATATACCTGCTATAAGTTCTAAAATGCCTATACCAATTCTGCCGTATGGTTCTAATCCAACAGTTTCAAATATATATACACTATCTGGGTGTGCAGTAAATTTAAAGCGAAGTGTTTGAATTAAAATAACGGCTACAATTATTCGTAATACTAATGGTATGTGTTTTTTCATATTTTTTAAAGTTAGAAATAATATACTAATGTATAGCCTAAAAACTCGCGTTATGTTATTTTTTTAGGACTATACCTTTATCGTTAAAAAGTTTAATACTAACAAAATAATCGACAAAAAGCATGATTTTACCGATATAATTGATTTTTTTTATATATTTGTTTTCAACCTACTTATAAAAATACCATGAAAGAGTTATATCCACTTAGTTTTAATAAGATTTTTTTTGGCGCCTTATTATTTCTGGTTACAGTTAGTGTTTTAGGAATTTATAGCGAAGATGTTTTGTTTTTTCAAATGACCAAAGCCTTATTGATTCCTGTACTTTTAATCGTCTTTTTTATGAAGAATAAAAGACTAAGTTTCGGCTTCATTTCTTTTTTTATGTTTTCTTTTTTAGGTGATGCTTCGTTAATCTTTTTTGAGAATGAAGTTTTTATTAAGATCTCCAGCACTTTTTATTTTTTAAGTTATATATGCTTGATAGGTATTGCGGTTTCTAAATTTAGATTTTTTGAAATTGATAAAGTCATAGGGGCATATTTGATAGTAGTATTTTTAATTAATGCTTATTTTTTATATACTTTATACGGTATTTTAAAAGCTATTGTGCCAGATAATTTAGAAGTGCTTTTGTTTGGAATAAAAAATATTTCTTTATTGCTATTGATATTTTTGGCTTTTGGAAAATATTTAGCTAAAGATACTAAGTCTTCTATACTTTTTTTAATGGTTGCATTATGTTTAGTGTTTGCAACAATTCTAAACTATGTTAGTTTGTATTATGTGTATAGCTGGAGTTTTGTTATGCTAGAAAGAGTTATTTATGCTGTTGGTATTTATCTTCTATTACTTTATGTTATGGAAAAAAGTAAACGCTCTGCAAGCCTGGATAAACCTCAAAAAATATATAATTCTGATAACATTTTTGCTTAAACAATTATTGATGTCCCATTGGCAGCTTTATTTTTATTGGAGTCAAAATAAAAATCAATTTTACCAAGATTAATACCATAGCATCCCACTTGATTTACTAGCACATTTTTATTTTCAATGTTTTTTACAATGCTAGGTTTTTTTAAAAAGGTATGTGTATGCCCGCCTATAATTAAATCGATATCTTTAGTTGCTGCAGCAAGCTTTAAATCACTAATTTTAGTTTCATCATTTCTATAATGATACCCTAAATGCGATAAGCAAATTATTAAATCACATTGTTCTTCTTCTTTAAGAATTCTAGTCATATCTTGAGATACCTCAACGGGATCTAAATATTTGGTTTCTTTAAATAAAGCAGGATCTACTAATCCATTTAATTCAATGCCCAATCCAAAAACACCAATTTTAATACCGTCTCTTTTGAATACTTTATAGGGCTTTGTGTGTGTGTCCATTATGGTGTTTGAAAAATCATAGTTTGCAGATACAAAGTCAAATTTTGCATGAGGCAATTGGGTAAACAGGCCGTCAATTCCATTGTCGAAATCATGGTTCCCTATTGTGGCGGCATCATATTTAAGTTTACTCATTAATTTAAACTCAAGTTCGCCTCCATAATAATTAAAATAAGGCGTGCCCTGAAAAATATCACCTGCATCAAGTAATAAAGTATTTGGGTTTTCTCTCCTAATGGCCTCAACCAAACTAGCTCTTCTTGCTACACCCCCTTTGTTTGCATTTCTACCATCTTCTGGACCAAAGGTGTCAATATGACTATGAACATCGTTTGTGTGTAAAATAGTAATTTTTGATGTTTTTACAGAAGAAGTAAAAGACTGCAGTCCTAAACCTCCAAGTGTTACTAAAGCGGTTCCTGCGGTAGCTTGTTGTATAAAATTTCTACGTTTCATGGGGATTTATTTTATTTGGATAAACCTATCATCAATAACAGGATTGATAGTGTCTAGTTTTTCGAATTTATCAATTAAGGCGTTTCTTATCTTGTAGTTTAAAACGTATAGACTATCATTATTCTTAAAAAAGGTCATATTCCCTCCACCATTATATAAATAATCGTTGGTAGCTACGTAGTAGATTTTGTTTTTGTCTATATCTTTTTTATTAATCTTGGCTTCAAGCACATTAAAATCTTTATCTAGTACAAGTTTAAGTTTAGAAATAGGGTGTGCTCTTTTCCTTGTTTTTAAGTATTCAACAATGCTGTCTATTTCTGTTCCTTTCAAAGCTACTACAACTACACTATTTTCAAATGGCATTAATTGGAAAGCGGTTCTTTTTGTTACATTTCCTTTAGGTAGTATAGATCGAATACCTCCATAGTTAAGCAAAACCATATCAATATTATTGCCTGTTCTGCTATTAAAAATAGGGTTGGCTTCGCTGTAAACAGCATCGGCCATAAAGTTACCAACAGCAGTATTTAAATCGCCATCAGTTTTAGAATACATGTTTGCAGAATAAGCTAGAACACTATCCAGATCCTTTTGAATATGATCTCTGTAAGGCTTTATAAAAGAATCAATTTCGGGGTTTAGCGCTAAACTATCAGTAATCTGAATTTGTTTTCCCTGAATTTTTGTTAGATGCAATTTTTCTTGTTTGCATCCCAAAAAAATAAAAAATTTAACAAAAAAATAAAATGTGTGAACCTCATAAAATAACCAACTTTTTTGAATGCAGTTTTCCTACCTTTGCGAAAAGGATAAAGATAAATGATTTTAAAAGGTTTTAAAGAAAAATCTAATAAAAAACATCTAAACAAGTTATTGGCGCAACGAAAAGTAAGCGTTATTGATAATAAAATAGAAAGTTTGGGGGTTATCTTAAATATTGATGAAATTGACGACTTTGAGCTGTTCAGGACTTTGGCTGATGATATTAATGTGCGACCAAACAGGCTTAAAATTATAGCGTTTTCAACCAGTAAAAAAGACAATTTAAGCACATGGGATGAATGTTTTAATCCTAAAGATTTTGGTTGGAATGGCGTCGTTAAAAATGTTGAATTACAATCGTTTTTAAGCCTGAAATTTGATGCTTTAATAAGTTATTATACTAGTGGTGCGCTTGAATTAAAATTACTTACAGCGGCATCAAAGGCAAAATTTAAGATTGGCATTTTGCAAACTGATGCACGGCTAAACGATTTAATTATAAAAACCAGTTTAAAAGAATTCGACGTATTTAAGGCAGAGCTACATAAATACTTAACTATATTAAATAAAATTAAAAAATGAGCAGTAAGTTTATAGGTACTGGAGTTGCATTGGTTACACCGTTTAAATCCGATTTAAGTATAGACCATGAAGCCTTAACTAATATTGTTAATTTCAATATTGAAAATGGAACAGATTATCTTGTTATTTGTGGCACTACGGGAGAAAGTGTTACCATTACCAAGCAAGAAAAGCAGGCTGTGATTCAAACAATTTCCAGAGCCAATAATGGTAGAGTACCAATGGTTTTAGGTATAGGAGGAAACAATACTAGTGCAGTTATTGAAGAAATTAATGAAACGGATCTGAGCCATATAGATGCCATTTTATCGGTTTCGCCATACTATAGCAAGCCTACTCAAGAAGGTTTATATCAGCATTTTAAGGCTATAGCAGAGTCTTGCCCTACAGATATTATTTTGTATAATGTTCCTGGACGAACATCTAAAAACATGGAGCCAGAAACTACATTGAGGTTGGCCAACGATTTTAAAAATATTATAGCTGTTAAAGAAGCAGGTAATAACGTTGCACAATATTTGCAATTAGTAAAAAACAAGCCGGAGGGGTTTTTGGTTATTTCTGGTGATGACGATTTGGCATTAGGCATTGTTTTAGCAGGGGGAGCCGGAGTAATTTCAGTTATTGGTCAAGCTTTTCCTAAGGCTTTTTCAGAAATGATACGCCTAGGTTTAAGGGGAAATGCTAAAGCCTCGTACGACATACATTTTAAATTAATGGATATTGTTAGTTATATTTTTGAAGAAAATAACCCAGCTGGAATTAAGGCCGTTTTTGAAGCCTTAAACTTGTGTCAAGATACAGTGAGATTACCTTTGGTTCCAGCCTCAAATCCATTAAAACAAAAAATAGCAGCATTTATAAAAGACTTTAAGTAATGTTAAATAATACTTAAACCTTACCATTACTGCAATTCAACATTTATTTTAGCAGAGAAATTATATTTTTAAAATCCATAATAATAACTTAATTTTGCATTCTGTTTTAAAATCTATGAAGAAGTTTTTATACATTATCATTACGCTAAGCATTTTAAGCTCTTGTAGCGAGTATCAAAAAGTTTTAAAAAACGAAGCGATAGCCCCTAAATTTAAGATGGGCGAAACCTTGTATAACGAAGGTAAATACTCAAAAGCCAATAAGCTTTTTGCACAAATTGTGCCCAATTACAGAGGGAAACCCCAAGCTGAAAAGCTGATGTTCTTATACTCTAATTCCTTCTATGAGATGAAAGATTATTATGTTGCAGGCTATCAATTTGAACGTTTTGCATCGAGTTATCCTAAAAGTGAAAAGTTAGAAGAAGCCTCTTTTTTAAGTGCTAAGAGTTATTACATGCTTTCGCCAGTTTATTCTAAAGATCAAAAAGAAACTGTAGAAGCCATTGAAAAACTTCAAGCTTTTATTAATTTATTTCCTGAATCTGAATACAGTAAAGAGGCTAACGAATTGGTTAAGGAATTAGATTTTAAATTAGAAAAGAAGGCTTTTGAAATTGCAAAACAATATAATAAAATAGCATATACTTCTACAGAGCTTGAAGCAGCAATAAAATCATTTGATAATTTTATTTTCGATTTTCCCGGCTCTTCATTGCGAGAAGATGCATTATTTTACAGGTTTGATTCTGCTTATAAACTAGGTATGAATAGTGTTGAATATAAAAAAGAAGATAGACTTAAAACAGCAAAAGAATACTACGAGTCGTTCAAGAAAAAATATGTAAACTCCAAGCATATTGTAATGATTGATAATATGGCTTTAGAGATTGATGAAGCATTAAAAAATATAGCATTAAAAGTTAAATAATTATGTCAATGGATTTAAAAAAAACCAACGCTCCTGTTAATACGGTTACTTATGACAGAAATCAAATAGATGAGCCTACAGAGAACATCTACGAATCAATTTCTATCATAGCTAGGCGCGCTGAACAGATTAATTCAGAAATAAAAAAAGAACTTATTGATAAGTTAGAAGAGTTTGCAACTTACAATGATAGTCTTGAAGAAATTTTTGAAAATAAAGAGCAAATAGAGGTTTCTAAATTTTATGAAAAATTACCAAAACCACATGCATTAGCAGTTCAGGAATGGTTAACAGATAAAATTTACCATAGAAACACAGAGGAAGATTCTCAGGAATAAAATTATTATGAGTATTCTAAGCGGCAAGAACATACTATTAGGAATTAGTGGTGGTATTGCCGCTTATAAAACAGCTTCACTAGTAAGGTTATTAGTAAAATCGGGCGCAAACGTAAAAGTTGTAATGACGCCATCTGCTAAAGAATTTATTACACCATTAACCTTATCTACACTTTCAAAGAACCCTGTGCATGCATCTTTTACAAATGAAGAGGATGATCATGCTGTATGGAATAACCATGTTGATTTAGGACTTTGGGCAGATCTTTTTATTGTTGCTCCTGCTACTGCAAACACATTGTCTAAAATGGCAAATGGTACCTGTGACAATTTGCTTTTGGCGACATATTTATCAGCAAAATGTCCAGTGTATTTTGCTCCGGCAATGGATTTAGATATGTACAAACACCCCTCGACACTAAAATCTTTTGAAAAGCTTAACACTTTTGGAAATATTATCATTCCTGCCACAAGTGGTGAATTGGCAAGTGGTTTAGTTGGTGAAGGAAGAATGGCTGAACCTCAAGATATTGTTGCTTTTGTTGAAAATGATATTTTAAATAAATTACCTCTACGTGGAAAAAAAATAGTAATTACAGCAGGACCAACTTATGAAGCTATCGATCCTGTTCGTTTTATTGGAAATCATTCTAGTGGTAAAATGGGGTTTGAAATTGCTAAAGCATCAGCTAATATGGGGGCTCAGGTTGTTTTAATTACGGGACCAACACATCAAAAAGCAAATCACTCTTTGATTCAAGTTATACCGGTAGTTAGTGCACAAGATATGTACGACGCCACCCATAAACATTTTGTAAATGCAGATGTTGCTATACTTTCGGCAGCAGTTGCAGATTTTAAACCTAAAGAAATTGCTTCTCAAAAAATAAAAAAGGCAAGTTCTACGTTAAGCATTGAGTTAACAAAAACTAAAGATATATTAGAATCTTTAGGACAAATTAAAAAACAACAGTATTTAGTTGGGTTTGCCTTAGAAACTAATAATGAACTTGAGAATGCAAAAGGAAAACTAAAAAGAAAGAATTTAAATTTAATTGTTTTAAATTCGTTAAACGATAAAGGAGCTGGTTTTAAAAGCGAAACCAATAAAGTTACTTTTATTGATGATCGTGAAACAATAACCGAATTTCAATTAAAGTCTAAAGCTGCTGTTGCTATAGATTTATTAAACGAAATTATAAAACAAATTGATGCGTAATATCATATTAATTTTACTGGTATGCTTAGGTGTTAAAAGCTTTTCGCAAGAACTAAATTGTAGTGTTGTTGTTAATGCATTACAAACAGGTAACGAAAATTTGCAGATTTTTAAGACCTTAGAAAAGCAATTGAACGAATTTGTTAATAATACCAAATGGACCAATAAGACCTTTACTAATCAGGAGCGCATTAATTGTAGTATGGTTATTAGTATTACTGATTTTAGTGGAGAAGCTTTTCAAGGAACCTTGCAAGTACAATCCTCGCGACCGGTTTTTGGCTCCTCTTATAGCACACCAGTTTATAGTTTTAATGATAAGGATTTTGCGTTCAGATATTTAGAGTTTCAAAATTTAATTTTTAACCCTAATCAGTTTGAATCTAATCTAATATCTGTATTATCATTTCATATTTATATGATTTTGGCCTTAGACGCAGATTCCTTTTCAAAAAAAGGAGGAGACCCTTATTATGCACAGGCACAAATTATTACTAATTATTCTCAGCAAGAAAATTTTAAAGGCTGGAAAGTTGAAGATGGTTTACAAAGTAGGTTTACATTAATTGATAATGTATTATCTCCAACATTTAAAGAATATAGAGATGTTATGTACGCTTACCACATAGAAGGATTGGATATTATGAGCGAAAAGGCAAAAGAAGGAAAAGCACAAATTTCTAGTGCTTTAATGCGATTTAAAGCCATGAATAGCCGTAGACCAAACTCTTTTTTGTTACGTACCTTTTTTGATGCTAAAGCAGACGAGATTGAGCAAATTTTTTCAGATGGCCCCAATGTAAACATTTCTAATCTTAAAGAGACACTTCAGAAAATTGCTCCAACACAATCTAGTAAATGGAGGAATATTAAATATTAAATGTTATACAAGTAAAAGACATTTGTTATCTTTAATTTCGCAAACTTAAATTATCTAATTACTATTGTTAACCTCACTTTTAATAAAAAATTACGCTTTAATTGATAGTCTTCATGTCGATTTTAATGGAGGTCTATCTATTATAACGGGTGAAACAGGAGCAGGAAAATCTATTTTATTAGGAGGTTTATCTTTAATACTTGGCAAGCGCGCAGATTTAAATAGTTTAAAAGATGCTACCAAAAAATGTATTATTGAAGCGGGTTTTGATATTTCAAATTATAATTTAGAACCCCTTTTTAAAGCTGAAGGGTTTGATTATGAATCGCAAACGATTATACGACGAGAAATTTTACCTTCAGGAAAGTCTAGAGCATTTGTAAACGATTCTCCAGTTAATTTAGCCAGCTTACAGCTTTTAGGAGCGCAATTAATTGACATACATTCGCAACACCAAACGTTGCAATTAACAAGTAATGATTTTCAGTTTCAGGTAATTGATGCTTTGGCTAATAATAATGAATTGATAGAACATTATATAACAGAGTTAAAAGCATATAAAACACTTCAAAAAGACTTAAAAGAACTGCTTAGCTTTCAAGCTGAAGCTATTAAAGAGTACGATTATAATTCATTTTTATTAAATGAATTAGTAGACGCCAATTTAATTGATGGCCAGCAGCAAGCTCTTGAAGAAGAGTATGAAACCCTTAATAATATTGAGGGTATAAAAGAAAAGCTTTCCGAATCGTACCAATTATTACATGCTGAGCAAATAGGTGTTCTATCTACACTCGCTACGATAAAAAACAACCTTCAAAGTATTTCTGGGTTCTCTTCAAAATATGAAGATTTATTTAATAGAGTTAATAGCAGTCTAATAGATTTAGATGATGTCTTTAGTGAAATAGACCTATTACAAGACCATCTTGAAGCTGATCCCGATAGATTAGAACTAGTAAACTCAAAATTAAAGGCATGGCATAGTTTAATGCAAAAGCATGTTGCCAGTGATGTTTCTGAGCTAATTAAAATTAAAAAAGAATTAGAAGAAAAAGTAGCGGTTACTCAAAATTTAGATAGTACCATTGAAAAAAAACAATCTGAAATAAAATCTAAGGCAAATCAATTAAAAAATATTTCTAAGCAGATTAATATAAAACGTTCTGAAGTTATTCCACAACTAAAAGGCCAATTAGAAGCTATTTTAGCGAGCCTGGGAATGCCTAATGCACAATTTAAAATGGATGTTTTATATAAAGCGGAACAATTTTTTGCAAACGGACAGGATGAATTATCCTTTTTGTTCTCAGCTAATAAAGGAGGAAGCTTTACCGAACTTAAAAAAGCAGCTTCGGGAGGAGAATTGTCAAGAATAATGCTAGCTATAAAATCAATATTATCTAATTATATACAATTACCAACTATTATGTTTGATGAGATTGATACAGGAGTATCTGGAGAAATATCAAACAAAATGGGAGATATTATGCTGCAAATGAGTACATCGATGCAAGTGTTTTCTATTACGCATTTACCTCAAATTGCAGCCAAAGGACACGCTCATTTTAAAGTGTATAAAGAAGATGTTAATAATATTACTCAAACCAATTTGGTTAAATTAAATCATGATGAGCGTATCATAGAAATTGCTCAAATGTTAGGAGGAGTAGAAGTGTCTTCATCAGCGATTGCCCATGCTAAAGCATTATTTAATTAAAGAAAGTTAAAAGATTAGTATTTTTAAACATAAATAAACCAATCAACAGATGTCATATAATTTATTAAAAGGAAAAAAAGGAATCATTTTTGGAGCATTAGATGCAAACTCCATAGCTTGGAAAACTGCAGAACGCGTTCATGAAGAAGGCGGTCAGTTTGTATTAACTAATGCGCCTGTAGCCATGCGTATGGGACAAATTAATGAGCTTGCTGAAAAAACAGGATCTCAAATTGTTCCTGCCGATGCCACATCAGAAGAAGATTTGCAGAATTTAGTAGAGCAATCTATGGAAATTCTTGGAGGTAAAATAGATTTTGTATTGCATTCTATAGGCATGTCGATAAATGTTAGAAAAGGAAAGCATTATACAGAACAAAATTATGCATGGACACAAAAAGGAACCGATGTTTCGGCAATGTCTTTTCATAAAGTCATGCAAACCCTTTATAAAGCTGATGCTATGAATGAATGGGGGAGTATTGTGGCTTTAACTTATATGGCAGCGCAACGTGTTTTTCCAGATTATAATGATATGGCTGATAATAAGGCTTACTTAGAAAGTATAGCACGTAGCTTTGGTTACTTTTTTGGGCGTGATAAAAATGTGCGTGTTAATACCATTTCGCAATCTCCAACACCAACTACTGCTGGTAGTGGTGTAAAGGGCTTTGATGGTTTTATAGCTTACGCCGATAAAATGTCGCCCCTTGGCAATGCCACAGCATTAGATTGTGCAAATTATACGGTATCTTTATTTAGCGATTTAACTAAGCGTGTTACTTTACAAAACCTTTATAATGATGGAGGCTTTAGTAATATGGGAGTTAGCGATGCTGTAATGAGTGTTTTTACTGGCGAAGAATGATATTGAAATATTAGAATGAGCCATCGTTTTTACGGTGGCTTTTTTGTTTGGATTAGTTACTTTTGTTATATGCAACTACAATTTTCTTTTATCATTCCTGTTTATAATCGCCCTGACGAAACTGAAGAGCTTCTACAGAGTTTTGTGGAGTTGGATACTACAACCAAATACGAAATAGTAATTGTTGAAGATGGCTCTTCAATAGCATCTAAAGATATAGTAGAAAGTTTTAAGAGTAAGCTAAATATTTCTTATTTCTTCAAAAAAAACTCAGGCCCTGGAGATTCACGTAATTTTGGAATGTTACAGGCCAAAGGAAATTATTTTATCATTTTAGATTCTGATTGTATTTTACCTCCTAATTATTTGAATGAAATTGAGAAAAGCTTAGAGAGAAGTTATGTAGACTGTTATGGAGGGCCAGATGCAGCACACCATTCGTTTACTAATCTTCAAAAGGCCATTAACTTCTCAATGACATCAATTATCACTACGGGAGGTATTCGAGGACATAAACATAGTATAGACACGTTCCAACCACGTAGTTTTAATATGGGTATTTCTAAACAAGCGTTTGTAGCGTCAAAAGGGTTTGGGCGTATTCACCCTGGAGAAGACCCTGATTTATCAATAAGATTATGGCGTTTGGGCTTTAAAACCAGGTTGATACCCGAAGCTTTTGTGTATCATAAACGCCGTATTTCCTGGAGTAAATTTTATAAGCAGGTTTGTAAATTTGGATTGGTTCGTCCAATTTTAAACGTATGGCACCCTTCAACTAAAAAAATCACATATTGGTTTCCAACGTTGTTTTGTATTGGATTTGTAGTATCCATTGGATTACTTTTTATTAATGTAAAGTGGGGAATAATAGCTTATATGTTGTATTTTGTAATAGCATTTTTTACAGCTTTACTAGCTACAAAGAATATTGTTGTTGCACTATTAGCTATTGCAGCTATTATTGTTCAGTTTTTTGGGTACGGATACGGATTTTTAAAATCTACTATTGTAGTTGGTATATTGAAAAAGAAACCAGAGAAGCGTTTTCCAGAGTTATTCTTTAAATTAAGATGAAAAAGAAATTAAAATCTGATATCACCACTTCTATTAAAAACAGAAAGATCAATGTGTTCTTCTTGTTTCTGTTTTTTGCATTTATTATTTTAATCTTCACAAAACTATCAAAAGAATATACAAATACAGTTACTTTCAATATTAATAAAACTAATATTCCGCAAGAAAGCATTGTTCTTAACGATTCGAGCGCTAAATTAAATATTACACTTAAAACCCACGGTTTTAAATGGCTTACCTATTACTTTAACAAACCAAAAATTACAATAGATTTTACCCGGGACGTTATAAAAAAAGATTCAACTTTCATTTGGAGTAAATCTAAAGCATATTTACTTGCCAGTACACAATTTGGAAAGCAGGTAGAATTGTTAAATATTTCTCCGGATACTTTAATATTTAGGTTTGATACGAATCTGGTTAAAAAAGTACCAGTACTTTTTAATAGTAATATAAAGTTTAATTCTGGTTTTGATATAGCCGAGCCTTATATAATTACGCCAGATTCTATAGAAGTCATAGGTCCACATGTTTTGGTGTCTCAAATAAATAATGTTGAAACCGAGCTCGTAAAAATGGATGATATAAAATCTGATATCAATAAAGTAGTTAAACTTAAACTACCTGAAAATAGTAATGATTTAAAGTTCTCTGATAAAACAATACATTTAACGGCCAATGTTGAAAAATTTACAGAAGGCACCTTAAAAGTGCCAATAACTATAAAAAACGGTCCTAAAAATAAAACGCTAAAATACTTTCCAAAAACAGTTAATGTTATTTACTATACTAGTTTAAAGAATTTTAAAACTGTTGAGGCCAAAGACTTTAAAATAGAATGCGATTTTAGTAAAATAAGTAACAATCAAACGTTTTTGTTACCAGAATTAGCAAGGTTTCCTGAAACAGTGAAACATGCAAAAATTAATCAACAACATATAGAATTTATTATCATAGAATGATTATAGTTGGACTTACAGGAGGTATAGGAAGTGGAAAAACTACAGTAGCTAAACAGTTTATGGCCCTGGGAATACCTACTTATATTGCTGATGAGGAAGCTAAACAGTTGATGTTAAGATCTAAAGTTATTAAAAGAAAACTAATACAGCTTTTTGGAAGTAGCGCATATATAAATGGCGAGCTAAATAAATCATTTATTGCAGATATTATTTTTAATGAGCGTAGTTATTTAGAAAAAATGAATGCTATAATACACCCTAGAGTTGCCAGACATTTTAAAAAATGGATGCTAAAGCAAACAAGTCCATACGTAATAAAGGAAGCGGCTATTCTATTTGAAAATGGTGGATACAAACAATGCGACTATGTAATTACAGTTACTGCACCAATTGCTTTGAGAATTGAACGTTTGCTAAAGCGAGATCAAACTACAAAAAAGAAACTTAAAGCGATTATGAAAAATCAATGGAGTGATGATGATAAAATAAAATTATCCGATTTTGTTATTGAAAATACTACACTTAAAAGCATAAAAGAGCAAGTTAATAACGTGCATAAGGAAATCTTAAAAAAATGCATTTAATCTATAAGTTTTAACATTTTTGTTAATGTAAGGTTAAATGATAAGTGCGCTAAATGTTAAAATGTTAATTTTGAACGATGAGCAAAAGAATATTCATCCTATTGGTACTTTTAATGAGTTTATCCCTTATAGGCATTATATTCGTTCAAGCTTATTATATAAAAGATTCTGTTGATAATGAGGAAAAGCGTTTTAAATCTAGTGTAACTAGAGCCTTATATGCTGTTTCTAATAAAATAGGAGATGATGAGTTTGAAAAGCTTTTTCAGAGATATCAAAGTTTAGATAAAGAAAAAAAGAGCGATTCAGCGGCAGTTTCTCAGCTATTTATCTATCAACAAAATAATAATACAAAGGAAACACTTATTTACAGAAGTGGAGTTTTAGAAGAGAACTATAAATTATCTTCATCGCTCTTTGACATTGGTTTAGATAGTATTAATGTTCAAAATATTCTTGGTGAATCTCAAATTCAGGTATTTAATGATACAGAGTTTTCAGAAAGGGATTTATCAAAAAGTCCTATACTAAATATTATTAATAGTGGTAGTATAGCTGAAGCTCAAAAAAATAATTTAGAGAAGAGCTTTAAGGCTATGCTGTCAAGAAAACCTGTTCATAAAAGGATATCAGCAAAAGAGATCGAGAAGTTGCTTAAAAATAAATTAAAAGAAGATGAAGTGGATATTGATTTTGAATTTGCTATTTACAGTAACGGTTTAGCTACTAAAGTGCATAGTGATGGTTTTGAAAAAGATGATGCATCAACGTATAAAGTGCCTATTTTTCCTAATGAAAATAATCAAAGTAGTTATAAGTTGTTAGTGAATTTTCCTGATGACAAAAAATTTATTTTGTCTTCTATTATGGGTATGATTCTGTTATCCATAATTTTTACATCTGTTATTATTTTAGCGTATTCTAGCGCTTTATATCAATTGGTAAAGCAACGCAAGATTTCTGAAATTAAAACAGATTTTATTAATAACATGACGCATGAGTTTAAAACGCCTATTGCTACAATAAATTTAGCTTTAGACGCCATAAAAAACCCAAAAATCATAGAAGATAAAGAAAAGGTTATCCGTTATCTTAATATGATAAAAGACGAAAATAAGCGTATGCATGCGCAGGTTGAAAACGTTTTAAGAATATCTAAGCTAGAAAAAAATGAGCTGAATATTAGTAAGGATAGAGTTGAGTTACACGACTTAGTTGAAGAAGCTATAACACATGTACAACTTTTAGTTGAAGATAGGAATGGAACGATTGAAACATATTTAAATGCAGAGAAATCATCAGTTTTGGCAAACGAAATGCACTTTACTAATGTTATAGTTAATATGCTGGATAATGCAATAAAATATTCTCCAGATATTTTAAAAATTGAAGTTATTACAGAAAATATTGGAACCAATATCTTATTAAAAATAAAAGATCATGGTAGCGGAATGAGCAAAGCTGCCTTAAAACGTGTATTCGAAAAATTTTATAGAGAACACACAGGAAACATACATAATGTTAAGGGACATGGATTGGGCTTGGCTTATGTAAAGCGTATAGTAGATGACCATCAAGGTTATGTAACAGTAGAAAGTGAAAAAGGTAAGGGGAGCACATTTATAATAAAGCTACCTATAATAACATAAACATGGAAGAACAAAAAAAGAAAATTTTATTAGTAGAAGACGATCCAAATTTTGGAACTGTGCTTAAAGATTATTTAATAATGAATGATTATGATGTTGTTCATGCTAAAAACGGAATGGAAGGTTTTGAGAAATTTAAAAAGGATGATTTTGATTTATGCATTCTTGATGTTATGATGCCGTATAAAGATGGTTTTACTTTAGCTAAAGAGATCAGAGAAAAGAATACCGACGTGCCTATTGTTTTTTTAACTGCTAAAGCAATGAAAGAAGATGTTTTAAAAGGCTATAAAGTTGGTGCAGACGATTATTTAAATAAACCTTTTGATAGCGAGGTGCTCTTAATGAAAATTAAAGCCATAATGCAACGTAAAGCTACCGAAACCATTTCTGATAGTAAACAATTTGAATTTAAAATAGGAAGCTTTGATTTAAATTCTAAGCTGCGTTTTTTACGCTTTAACGGAGGAGATCCTATTAAGTTGTCGCCTAAAGAAAATGAATTGTTACGCTTATTAGCTTTGCATGAAAACGATTTAATGCCCAGAGAATTGGCTCTTACTAAAATATGGCGAGATGATAACTACTTTACTTCTCGTAGTATGGATGTGTATATTGCTAAGTTGCGTAAATACTTAAAATTGGATGAAAAGGTAGAAATCCTTAATATACATGGAGAAGGATTTAGATTAGTAATAAATTAAAATACTTTTACTTTATTAAAAAAGAAATATCGATTTTCGAAACCTAATTTTTGTTTACAAACTTAAATGCTTCTGAAGTAGTATAATATTTAGTAATCATATTTGGGACTTCCCATTCAGGCATACTACCATCTTTTAGATATGCTAAGAAGTTTTTTGTAACCTGCTCAAAATGTTGCTCGTGACCTATTTTGTATTTTTGAGGAATATCTAAAGACCAGGTTTTATCATCAAGTTTATAAAGCTCTACACCAGGATATTTTTGATTTATAATTGTACTAATTAGCGTTTTTAAGTTTTCCTCAAACTTTTTCACATCTTCACTGGCTGCAATTTTTATATATAATTTTGGCTTGTAATTCTCTTCCTTGCCCTGTTTTATAATTAAGTTACATTTGGTTCCTCTCATAATACTATAATGTGTGTCACCAGTTCCTTCAGGAGCTTGAAAATTCCAAACAACAGAAGTTTTAGCTACTTTCCCTTTTATTTTATAGCAAATGGAACCATTGCAATTTATCTTTAATAGTCCGCCTTCTAAATCTTTTTTTAAAAAATCTGGAAATGTGTTGGCGCCAGTAACCTTTTCAAAC
The DNA here is from genome assembly GCA_965224845.1 of Wocania sp. Taxonomy (GTDB): domain Bacteria; phylum Bacteroidota; class Bacteroidia; order Flavobacteriales; family Flavobacteriaceae; genus Wocania_A. The sequence continues at coordinate 9,615 of CBDDAJ010000003.1, read as the reverse complement.
ATGTCTTTAGACAAATCTGTAGTCCAAAGTTTAGCATCAATAATCTCAATATCAGATTTTTTAAGACTAGTATTAGGAAAAGCCTCCCATTGTACCAGATCGACTAAATGTGTAGACACGTCATTTAGTCCTATGCCACGTTGTTTTGTATCAAAAAACCAATCTGGCCTTTTTAGTGGTTTTCCAGAAACATATTTAAAAAAATGATGTACACTTTCTTTTGTTATGGCTGGTTCTTCAGGGGTACCTTCTATTAATGTGCCAAAAACATTAGTATCCATAGAGAGCTCACGCTGTAAAATTGTGGTAATTTCAAAGCGTTCTGTCATGATATCATAAACCAATAAACCTTTTTCTGCTGCTGTTTTAAAAATATCTTCTAAAAGCTTAAAACCGTCCGGGTTTATAATCATAGGTTTGTCAGCATATACATGAATTCCAGCATCAATTGCAGCTTTAATATATTTGATTTTTTTATTATTCTTACCAGATACTACCATAACATTTCCTGGTTTTTCAGAAATCATTTTTTGGAGGTAGTTGTCGCCTTCATAAACATGAGTTACCCATTGTGTTGGATTATCCTTTCTGGTGTTAAATGCTTCAATACGCTTAAGATGATTATAAACATCTGGCCCTTTTGGACCATATATAAAAACATTTTTATTTACTTGGCGATACATCGTTTTTTGAACTAATGCTGCATGAAAATGTCCGGGATCTAATGTCATTAAAGTAACATCACTTATCTTATTATTACCTTCTTTAAGTGCTCCTTTCTTTTCAGGTTTATCTATGCAGGCAACAAAAAGGAAACAGTATAACAGTGCTAAATAATATTTCATTGAAATGTGTTTTTTAGGCTTATATATGCTTATAAGCCCTTAATATTGTTTACTCCATACGGAAAGCGCTGTGGCCGTTTAAGCATATTATTGGCTTCAAGGTCATTAACAAATATTTCCTTTTCAGGGTTCCAGTATAACTTTCTTCCTAATTTCATTGAAATATGAGTGATTAAGCAAATACTGCAAGCACGATGCCCTTTTTCTACATCAGAAATTGGATCTTTTCTGCTTTCTATACTGTTTAACCAATCGCCATGCTGTTCATCAATTTTCTTAAGATGAATTTCGTTCGGACCAATTACAGAGTTTAAAATATCTGGATTACTAGCATTTAGAGCTTTAGAGCTTTTATTTTTTGTTACAGGGTCTGAAGCTGAAGCTGTATAATTTCCTCTAGAAACAAAAATCCAACCATCCTCTCCAATATACTTTATACCATTGGTGTAGCCTCCACTAGTATACATTGTAATGCCATTTGCATATTCTGCTTTAGCCATAAAATCTCCATGTACATTCCACAATCCAGACTTAGGGAACTCTGCAATTGATTCTACAGAGATTGGTCCGGTTAGTTCTGTATCCATTCCCCAGGCAGCAGAATCATAATGGTGTTGCCCCCAGCCCGTAATCATTCCAGATCCAAATTGCTCTAACCTTAACCACCCAGGTCTACCATACCCTTTTTGAGGGTGTACACCAATTTCTGTATAGGGAATATCTGGAGTAGCGCCAAGCCACATATCGTAATTTAGATTAGAAGGAACAGGCATTTTAGGAGCTTCTGGTCCTGCGGGGTCTCCAGGCAGACCAACCTTAACTGTATGTAATTTTCCAATTCTGCCATTTCTAACAAGTTCGGCTGCCAATCTAAATTGAGGCATCGCTCTTTGCTGTGTACCAACCTGGAGAACGGTACCTTTCTTTTTAATAATATCTACCAGGATTCTACCTTCTTCTAGAGTTAATGACGTAGGTTTTTGGAGGTATACATCTTTTCCTGCTAATGCCGCTTCTATTGCTGGTTGAGCGTGCCAGTGGTCTGGAGTACTTATAACTACGGCATCTATATTTGGATTTAAAAGTAACGCTTTGTAGTCGCTATAAACCTTAACATCAATAGCTTTGGTGCTACCCGTTTTTTTAGCATAATACGACTGAACTAATTTTTTAGCATCTTTAGCACGATTGCTATCTACATCACAAACAGCAATTAATCGCGCATTATCGTATTGCATTACTCCGGGCATATCATGATCTCTTGCTATTCTTCCACATCCAATTTGACCAACATTAATTTTTTTATTTGCGATAGTTTGCCCTAATACATTTGAAGGTAATATTGTTGGTGCCAATAGTGTTGCTGCACCGCCAGTTACTGTCTTTTTTATAAAGTTTCTACGTTTCATGTGTGTTTTGAATTTTAAAAAGGCTGCTTATAAATTAAGTTATTTTTTACTTAAAACCCATAAAATACCACCTCTTAAATGTTTTCTAAAAGTTGGGTCGTTATACGTTTTGGCATCATGACCTAATGCTGTATACCACTGACGGCCACCATCAAACTCGTGAGACCAGCATAAAGGAAAATAGTTCCCAAAAATGTTATTTGGATATTCTGATTTCTTTTTGTCTTTAACTGTTGTTAAATCTGCCGATAGTAATACATGAATATCCGGATTTAAATTATTGGAATAATAGCATTCGTCATTTACTGTCCATTTCTTCCCTAAAAATTCAGTCGAAGGGTGATTGGCATCAGTAATAACAACATCAAATTCTTGATGTGGAGCGTGCCTTACAAATTTACCACCTACAAGTGCCCAATACCATGGCCAATCTCTTTCCACAGCATTTGCTGAATGTATACCAATAAATCCACCACCATTTCTAATATATTTTTGGAAGGCTAGTTTTTGTTTTTCTGTATCAAAAACTTCATTATTTGCATTTGAAAAGATAATAGCATCGAATTGCGCTAAATTTTTATCTGTAAAAATTGATGCATCATCGCTAGCAACAGTTTCTATTTTTTCTAGCTTGCAAATGTCTTGTAATGCTTTTATGCTGCTTGTAATGTTTTTATGAACATATCCTTTTTTTCCATTTAAAGCCAAACCGTTTTTTGTGAATATTAGAACTCTTTTTTTCTTTACCAGGTCTCTTTTATCATTACCAGCCTGTAAATGCGCCAGAGTAAATATACAGAGCATAGTTATTAGTATTTTTTTCATTTCTCTATTATTTTAATTATTCAGATATTATAGTTGCAACAGGAGGGGTAGCAAAACCCTGCCAGTAGATTTCGGCTTGTTCTGCTGTGATTTCTCCATCAAAAATAAGTAAGCGGTAATTTAGCTTATATGCTTTTTCACTTTTTATGTTCCATTTTTTGTGGCGAATTGGACAAAATTCAAAGAACATATCCCCTCGTCCTTTATTAGCATCTTTAGGCCAAACTCTCATAGGTTCAGGAAATACTTTGTTACCAGGAAAACTCATAAATAAAATACCGCTTCTGCCTTCTTTGGTTTTAGACTCACCTTCAATTATTGCCCATTTAGCAGAACTTCCGTCTGCAGATAATCGATCTTTTCCTTCTGATGTTAATACAGATGTATTGCCTTTATGCCATTTCTCAGTTGCTCTAAACCCAATTCCTCCGCCATAGCGGTAAGCATTAAATAAAATACCAGACTCTAAAGGGGTTTTGATTTTCGTGGTATAATCGACCAACCAAAACTTGTTCTTATACCCAATATTCCAAACTTTAACTTCCAATGCTTCATTTATAGCAACTCTGTTTTTTTCTTCGGCACCGTAATCTATGTGTTCTTGCAAAGCAGTAAAGCCGCTGTAAACATCGCCCTGGGTTTCATTTAAAAACGATTTAAATAAAACGGTCCCTTGCTGGTCTCCTATGTTCCAAAAATCAACAGACCTACCATTAATATTCGTTTTTGTCCATGGTCCCCATATGCCATAATGATGGTAATGATCTGGAGCTTGAATTCTTGTTAGTACTTCTCCGCCAGGAGAATATACAGGATGTAGAAATCCAGATTTTTTATAGCTATCTTTCACGCCTTTTGGGGGATAAATTATTTCGAATTGATAGTTTAAAATAGGATTATTATTAAGCGATAATTGTAATTTACCATCTTTTTTAACTATTTTGATTTGGGTATTTTTATTTTTTTTTGATTTCTGGATAAGTGCAAATTGACGTTTGGTTTCTTTTGGAGTATATCCATACAATATAAACCAAAGTTTTTTTGTTTGCTTATTGAATTGAGAAGGAATGTTTTTGTAATTTCCTTGAACAATTTCTACTAATTGAAGGTTGTCAAATATTTTTTTGTTTTTTATAAGGTTACAATCTAAAAAGACAGGACTATCTATCCGGTTATATGCTCCTGAGTTTACATTAAAAATAACAACTTCATGATTGCAGCTATACAGACAAAAAGTTAAAAAAAAGAAATAAAACCACGATTTCATTTACAATGGATTCTTGTAGCAAAAATTGAATAAAACATTAAAAGATGTTTCAATATACACAAATATAACTATTCTAAATTGCAGTTAATCAACAACTTTAATAAGTATTGCTAAATAGTTATGAAGTAAATTAGAGAACCTTTTTGAGGTTTTCTTCGCTTAAATTAGATAATACGATTAAATCCTACTACTAAGCCAAGTTTTGAAATCGTGAAAATTCTGTGGCGCAACACCGTGTCCAACAGGAAATTCTGAATAAACGTTTTTAATATTCAATGAATTTAAAAATGGTGAAGTTTGTCTTGCCCAATCTACAGGGATAACCTGATCGACGCTACCATGCGAACAATAAAAATCTAAGCCTGAATAATCCTTTAGCGCTATGTTTTTCGGAAGAATATCGTGATTAATGTAACCGCTTAAGGCAACAATGTTTTTAACCTTTTCCGGATAAGTTAATGCTAAAGCATAACTTAAAATAGAGCCTTGGCTAAACCCTAAAAGAGAAACATTGTTTTTGTTTACAGGATAGAGATTTACAGCTTCATCAATAAAAGCAGCAATTAAATCAAGTGATGTTTTGGCCTGCTCATTGTCGTTCCATTTACCTTTTTCTGCATCAAAATTAATGGCATACCAGGCATTACCATAAGGATGCATAGGGTAAGGTGCTTTTACAGAAATGATAAATAATTCTTCTGGGAGTTCGTTAGCAAATGAAAATAAATCATTTTCGTCACTGCCATAACCATGCATCATAATTAATAAAGGCGCATTTTCTGTTAAGGTAGATTTACGAGTTATATGATGTAAAGAAAGTGATGTATTTATCATGAAATTAATTTCCTAGATTCGAAAAAAGTTTTTGAAATAAGTTTCCAAGCAATGGGACTGGCTGTGATTTTCTCCCAATTGCATTTGACAATCCGTAGATAATGAGTGTAAAAAAGAATATGTATACGGATGCTCTTAACATAAAAATATCAAAATTTCTTGTTATAGATAGATTTACAACTATAAACAAAAGCCATAAGCCTAAAGATTGCCTAATATGAAAGCTTGCAAAAGCACTTTTTTTATGATCTTCATTATTTAAATAATATGCTATAATAATACCTATAATGGTTATATAGCTAATAATGGCATTTTGACGTCCTTTGTCAATATCTTGCTGTGTCATAATTAGGAGTTTATAGAGATTCTATTATTTGATATAATACCATAAACTTTTCCTTTTAAAGTTTCGTTTTCAAAAATGGCATTCTTTGATTTCGAAATAATATTTTTTGTGGTAAACGTGTATTTTAAATCTGGATTAAAAAGTGTTAGGTTTGCCGTATTTCCAATATTAATCGGGGCTTGTTCTATACCAAATCGAGATTTTCCTTTGGTTAAAATTTCAATTGCTTTTTTGGTTGTAAATATATTTTGTATAGCCCCAAATGCAGATTCAAGTCCAATTGTACCGTAATTTGCATGATCAAACTCTACCTTCTTTTGTTCAATGTCTATAGGGTTATGGTCACTAGTAACCATATCTATTGTCCCGTCTTTAACGCCCTTAATTAAAGCATCAACATCCTGTTGCACCCTTAATGGGGGAGACACCTTAAAGTGTGTATTAAAGTCTGTTAAAGCATCGTCTGTAAAATATAAATTATGAATGGCTACGCTACAGCTAACATCCAGTTTTTTCTTTTTAGCAGCTCTAATCAATTCAACCGATTTGGCAGTCGATATGGTCGGAATGTGTAGTTTTCCCCCGGTATATTCTAATAAAAATAAATCTCGAACTATTTGCAGCTCTTCTGCAAGAGCAGGAATACCTTTTAAGCCTAAAGTGGTGCTCGTTATGTTTTCATTTATAACGCCCTGTCCGGAAATTTTATTTTCCTGAGGGAAAGAGCATACCAAACCGCTAAAATTGCTGGCATATTGCAATGCAATCTTCATTAAATTAGGATTGGAAATAGGTTTTTTGTAATCATAAAAAGCTACAGAACCTGCATTTTTCATATCGAATAATTCTGCCAAATCTTCACTTTCACTATTCACAGTAAGCGCCCCAATGGGCAATAAAGACACGGCATTATTGGCCGATTTTGAGTTTACAAATGTAATATCAGAATTTGAATCAATCACAGGGTTTGTATTTGCATTCATTGCAACTGCTGTAAAGCCAGAGCTTGCTGCAGTTTTAAGCCCATTAGAAATGGTGTCTCGTTCTTCAAAACCAGGTTCGCCAAAGCAAACACTACTGTCAAACCAACCTTGAGATACGTGTAGGTTATCTAGTTTTACTTCTCGATAATTTTTTGGGTTTTTTAGGTTTTTTCCAACTTTTGAAATCACACCTTTTTCAATTAATACATCTTGAGTTGTATTGTGAAACTCACTTTTAGAATCTATAATTGTAGCAGATTTTATTAGGATGTTCATTTAAAATATTTTAAGATGAGCATTTCAATTATCAAAAACGCTAGTGCAAAAATAACAAACCATTTCCATAAGGCATTAATTTTTGAGTCACTTTTTATGGTATCAAAAATTCCAGTAACAGAATCACTTACTGTAATATCTTTTAAATTTGATAGGTTATTGTACACTAAATGGCTTTCCTTTCTGTTGTAATTATAGCTAATATTTGCAATGTTCTTAGCTTTGTTTTTTATAGAATATGTGCCAGATAACGAAGGGCTCTCAGAAGTATTTACAATTACTTTATTGTTAAAATACTGTTGCTTTGGGATAATATTTATTTCGTTATTTACTAATGATAAAATATCATCTTGTTGTAATTGAGTATCAATATCAAACCTGTTTTCCTCTCCTATAGTATAATACAATTGCGGAATTTTAAAGCTGAATTTTGCAATATTGTATAGTGTTGGAACGATTAAAGGAGAATTTTTAAAGTTTGAATTATCACTATTTATAGCAGAAGTGAATATATATACATTCTTATTTTGATACAAAAATGCTTTATCGTCATCATAACTTAAAACTGCAGATGCGCCTTTTGAAGATACATTATACATGCTATTCACTTTAGGGTATTGAAAGTTGCGTACCTGTTTTTCAAACACCCCTTTGTTAAATAATGGATGGGCGTAGTTTATGCTAGTAATTTGTTTTTCAGTTTCTATTAAATTATTAAATGCAGACGTGTAATTTGAAAGTAAATTATTATAAGACGATTTTATAATTTGTTTTGAGGGAATAACAATTAAAGAACCGCCTTGATTTGTAAAGGCTTTAACTGCTGAAGCTAATGCGTTTGGAATAGTATTCAATTCATTTAAAACAATGAGATGTTGATTATCTATAAGGTTATAATTTAATTGACTGGCTGATGTTGATGTGTAATTAAACTCTACAGCATTATAAATGCGCTTTAAAAAAGAATCATCGTTTTCATTTATAGCCAATACATTGATTTTAGATCCGTTATTGATACTAAAATACAGACTGTTGTCAAACCGTAAATTTATATCATCAATACTAATCTTTCCTTTAATAGTTTTATTGATTGGAAGTGTAAATACTGTAGAAGCTTTATCATTAATTTCTACAGAAGTTTTGGCAATTAAAATATCATTATCAAATAGTGATACAGGCATATTTTTTATACGTTCCCCGTTTTGCTTTAATTGTACTGTAAGTTCAATATTTGTTGGAGAAATATTAGAAATATAGGTGCTGTCAATAGCAATGTTATTTGAGTTTACAGGCTGTAGTTTAACAAAATTTAAATTTATAAGCGAATCGCTTTCAATAGAGAGGTTATTTTTATTACTCTGGAAATCTGATATAAAAACGATGTTGTTTAAGTTTTTAGTTTTGTTTTTTAAAAGTGTTTTGCTTTTCAATAAAGCGGCTTCGAGAGTTAAAACATTTGCTGTATAATCTAACTGAAGTAAATCATTTTTTATAGCCTTAATGCTTGTGTTTTTATAAATGGCATCATTGGTAAATAAAGAGATATTTTCGTTTTCGGGGACGCTGTTTATAATGTCTTGAACAGCGCGTTTTAAAAGTGCTCCTTTATTACCTTTGGCTTGCATGCTAAACGAGTTGTCCAAATAAATAACCGTTTCTTTTTTTATATTTAAAGCATCAATTTTTGAAGTAAACGGTTGCGCAAACGCAAATACAATTGCAGCTAATAGTAATAGCCTTGTACATAGTATTAGCCATTTTTTTATTTGAGAGCTTTTACGGGTTTTTAGTGTAGCCGCTTTTAAAAAAGCCACATTAGTAAAAGCTGTTTTTTTAAACTTTCTGAGCTGAAATAAATGAACAATAATAGGAATTAGCAGTAAAAATAAGGCGTAAAGAAGTTCTGGGTGTTTAAACTGCATAGCATTTTTAGATTGTGCTAATATAGAAAATGCAAATGAATTTTTAAATAGACTTGTACCTAATTAACAAAAGAAAATATAATCTGTAATAGGCTTCATTTCTAGTTTATTCATATAGGCTCTAATCTCTTTTTGGGCTTTTTTGTTTGCAACAGTTATTATACTTTGCGGATTTTTTATAGCTTTTAAAAAGCTAAACGGGTGTAATATTTTACCGTAAATATTGTGTCCAATTTTGTTAGGATTATCACAAATCCATTCAAACGGAATATTTTCTTTAATGAGTTTCTTAGCAATAGTTTTTCCTTTGTTACCAGCACCCCAAACCACTAATACTTTATTAGTGTTATAATCTAACTTTAAAAAATAATGGAGTTTTAAATCTATAAAATGATTTTCAGCATAATGTATATGTGTTCTTGAAGTTCGCGAACTATAATCGCGCCAATTATGTATTACTTCGTTACACGGTATACATTTGTAGCTGTATTTATAAAATCTGAAAGCTAAATCGTAATCTTCTGGATAAGTATTGGGGTTAAAAGCATCGCAAGCTATTAAATCACTTCTGTAAACCATCCAACAAGGAGATGGGATAACACATTCTTTGTAAATTTCAGAATAATTTTTACCCTTCTGGGTTAGGTTATTCAGCCAAATCTCATAGTTTTTATACCCTCCTTTTATACCTGCTTCAGAAAAATAGTTAACTAACCCCAGTGCAACGTGCTTTTTTCCATAAGTTAAAAGTTTATTTGCCAGTACTTCTAACTTGTTGGGTTGCATGACATCATCACTATCCATTCTAGTAATAAGTTCACCTCTACTTTTCTTAAAGGCAAGTTTTAAAGCATCAATTATACCACTTCCCGAATTTTTTAAAAGGATAATCCTGCTATCTTTTTTAC
>CBDDAJ010000002.1:0-26506 GCA_965224845.1 Wocania sp. | reverse complement strand
TGCTAATAAAAACATAAAAAAGTCAATGATTTAAGTGAATTGTTGTATTTTAGAAATAAAAAAGAAAACTAAATATTAAGGCTATGAAAAAAACATTGAAAGCATTACCATTTTTAGCATTGTTAATTTTGGTATCCTCTTGTAGTTCTGTTAGAGTCGCTACTGACTATGATAAAAACGCAAAATTTGGTGAGTACAAAACTTTTGCATTCTTTAAAACAGGTATTGATAAAGCTGAAATTAGCGATTTAGATAAACGTCGAATTCTTCGTGCTATAGAAGCCGAACTTTTAGCCAAAGGTTTTACTAAATCTGAAAACCCAGATTTACTGGTAAGTCTTTTTACAAAATCTCAACAACGGGTTAATGTATACAACAATGCCTGGGGCTATGGTGGCTGGGGCTGGGGTGGTTACGGACCTGGTTGGGGCTGGGGCTGGAACAATCAACCTTCTGTAACAACTCGCACACAGGGTGTTTTATATGTAGATTTAATTGATGCCAGTAAAAAAGAATTGGTTTGGCAAGGTATGGGAACCGGTTACTTATCTCAAAACATGGAGAAAAAAGAATTACGAATTAAAGAGTTTGTTGCAAAGATTATGGAAAAATATCCTCCCGGAGCACAACAATAAAACATAAAAAAAAGCAACTCAAACGAGTTGCTTTTTTTTAGACAAACTTCACCTACATTACAATATCATTTTTCCAAGTGTAAGGCTCAGGTATATCAGTATCATCAATAAGTTGCCTGATATCTATTTCTATTCCTCGACTCATATCAGTAATTGGAATATCATTTGGTCCTCCTTCAAAAGGGTTTTCTGTATTTTCACCAATAGCTTCCATAGTATGAAATACCCAGGAAATCAAGGCACTAAAAGGTATTGAAAACCAAACAAAATGTTTTGCTATAAATTCCCTGTGCCAAATGCCCTAAAGAAGTTCGAGAGTCATGCTTTGCCAAATCTTCTAAAATATGATCTCCAATAGATTCAAAACCTTCCATAATTCCAAAAGGCAAAAGAATGATAAAAATCCAGACAAAAAGATAATTTAACGTTGCAAACTGTCGTGGATACGGGAAGTTTTTAATACGCTCAGATTTTCCTTGAAGTGTATAAAACTCAACCAGCATATTGGCCATTTCCATATGTCGGAAATCTTCAATCAATCCTTGATTCATCAACTCTTTTAAGCGTTTAGACTGTATCCCCAATATTTGGGAAGCCTGATTACCCTTAGCAAATAATTCTTTATACTCAGCATCTGAAATATACGGCTTTATAGCCTCTTCAATTGGAATCTCATCTTCGCACACCCTAAATTGTGCTGCTCTAAACTCTATATTGGATCGTTTATTTTTTAAATGCATTTCCCAGGGTTTGTCTTTTCGTAACTGATAACGCAACGCTGTTAACCAAGCGACATGACGATGCACTAATTCTCGATGAACCATTGACAACTCTGTTTCAGAAAGTGGGGCTTTTACATGATCGTTATTAATAAAGTCCTTAACCATAATCGTCCAGGAACGCGAGGCATTTACAATACCTCCCCAAATTTTACGGGCTTCCCAAAGTCTGTCGTAAGATGCATTATTTTTAAACCCAACAATAAAGGCTACTGCTGTAGCCAAAGCACCTAAAGGCAACCATGGGACATGCAACCATTTTAAGCCTACAACATCAAAAAGAAAAACAGGTATTAAAGCTAAAAAAAGAAATAAAAAAATATGGCGGCGTGTCCATTTTAAAACCCCCATAACAGGAAATATTCGTCTTGTATACATAACTTTTATTAAAAATCTAGAAACATAAATATAAAAAACTAATTGGTTAATAATCAAAAACAAAAGCTTCAAATAGACAATTATTTAATTATAATGATAAAAACATACGATTTAATGAATAATTCGTATTTTTATCATAACAATTCCACTTTTAAAAAACAAATGCCTAAAACTATCGAATCTAATGTCATTTTAAATCGCTTACCAAAGCATTTAAAACAATTTATAAAGCCTCAAAATTATGAAGACTATTCTGCTATAGATCAAGCCGTTTGGCGTTATGTAATGCGTAAAAATGTTGATTTTTTATCTGCTGTGGCCCATAAATCATACCTAGATGGCTTAAAGCAAACCGGAATTTCTATCGATAGCATTCCTAATATGTATGGCATGAATAGAATTTTAAAAGACATAGGTTGGGCTGCTGTAGCAGTAGATGGATTTATTCCGCCTAATGCATTTATGGAGTTTCAAGCTTATAATGTTTTGGTTATTGCCAGCGACATCAGACAATTAGAACATATTGAATACACTCCAGCTCCGGATATTATTCACGAAGGTGCTGGCCATGCTCCTATTATTGCAAACCCAGAATATGCCGAATATTTACGTCGTTTTGGAGAGGTTGGTTGCAAAGCCATTTCATCGGCCAAAGATTATGAGCTTTATGAAGCTGTTAGGCATTTATCAATTATTAAGGAAGCACCAAACTCTAAAGATGAGGCTATTGCTTTAGCAGAAAAAAAGGTTGAATATTTACAGCAAAACATGGGAGAACCAAGTGAAATGAGTCTTATAAGAAACTTACACTGGTGGACCGTTGAGTATGGGCTAATAGGAACGTTAGAAAATCCAAAAATATATGGTGCAGGTTTATTATCCTCTATTGGCGAAAGTGCCTGGTGTATGACGGATGAAGTTAAAAAACTACCCTATAACATTGAAGCTACTTATAAAGATTTTGATATTACCAAACCACAACCTCAGCTTTTTGTAACACCAGATTTTGCGCATTTAAGTTTAATATTAGAAGAGTTTGCCAATACCATGGCATTGCGTAAAGGTGGTGGCTCTGGAGTTAATAAGTTAATTCACTCCAAAGCATTAGGTTCTATCGAGCTTAGTACCGGCATACAGGTTTCTGGTGTATTTAATAAGGTAATTGAGCACGAGGGACAGCCAATTTATGTTCAAACCACTGGTGAAACCGCACTTGCCTATAGAGAGAAGGAATTGGTTGGACATGGTGTTGAAGCTCACCCTAAAGGGTTTGGTTCGCCCATAGGAAAGCTTAAAGGCATTAATCTCGCTATTGAAGATATGAGCCCGCGCGATTTAAGTGCTTATAATATTTATGAAGAAAAGGTAGTAACACTAGAATTTGAAGGTGGTATTACCGTTTCTGGTGAAATTATCACAGGCAAACGAAACCTACAAGGAAAAATAATATTGATAAGTTTTAAAAATTGTACGGTTACATATAAGAACACTGTATTATTTGAACCTGAATGGGGAATTTATGATATGGCCGTTGGCAAAGCCATTGTTTCTGCTTTTTCCGGACCAGCCGATTTAAATAGTTTCGATTTAATTACTCATGTGCCATCTACACAAACTATTCATGTAAAAAAATCTAACGAATTACTTAAGCTTGAAGCACTATACCAACAAGTTAGAGATTATAGAGATGGCAAAAACAAAACCATTTCCAGAACTAAAGTTTTAGAAGAACTTATTGAAAATCATCCAAACGATTGGTTACTTCCTGTTGAACTTTATGAGTTAGCATTTATAGGAAATGAAACTAAGTTATGCGAAAGCATTTTAAATCATTTAGAAGCTATTAAACAAAACAGACCCGAAGTTGGACGTTTAATTGATGATGGACTGGGGATTGTTGAAAATGGAATTAAAGTAGAATAATATTATTCTTCATTTCTCATTCTGAATTTATTTCAGAGTGAGGCCCTGAAAAAACTCCGGGTGATGCTCGATTACTTAAACCGCTTTAATGTTGCTTTAGTAAAATTGCTTAAAACCAGATACCCGCTAGTTTCAGCACGTTCTATAAGTAAATTATCCCAATGCGCCGTGTCTTTCCATAAAACCTTCTTCATTTCTTTTAAAGCCATAGGATTATAACTTGCTAATTTTTCAGCTAAGGCTTTTACTGCTTGATCTAAAGCATCAACCGTATTAAAAACATCGGCATATAGGCCTTTTTCTTTAGCGAATTCTGCATTAAAAAACTGTTCTGCATTAATGGTCATTTGAGACATTGTAGTTTGCCCCATTTTTCTGGATACTGCTGGTTCAATTACAAAAGGACCTATACCAATACTTAACTCACTTAATTTAATTGATGCATATTTGGTAGCTAAACAATAGTCGGTTGCAGCTGCTAAACCAACACCTCCGCCAACTGCTTTTCCCTGAATACGTCCAATAATTAGCTTAGGGCACTTTCGCATCGCATTTATAACATGGGCAAAACCAGAAAAAAACTGTTTTCCAGCCTCTGCATCATTTACAGCTACAAGTTCTCTAAAACTTGCACCGGCACAAAATGTTCTGTCACCCCCACTTGTTAAAACAATAACCTTAATAGCATCATTATTTCCGGCTTCTATAATTGTGCTTTCAAGTTTTTTAAGATTTTCACCAGGCATAGCATTATGCTCTGGGTGAAAAAACTCAATAACCCCAACTCCTTTTTCTATATTCAGCGTTACGTATGGTTGCTTCATTCACTTATAAATTCTAAAAGTTGAATATACATAAAATTTACTTTCTATTAGATATTAGTAACCCTTGTTACATTCATTTACAAAAAATAAAATAACCTTTGTAAACAAAAAAACATGGGACTATTAAGTTTTTTATTCGGGAATAAAAATAAAAGGGTTAAAGATTTTCAAACAAGAGGAGCTGTTATTATTGATGTACGCACACATAGCGAATATAATCAAGGGGCTATTCCTGGTTCTAAAAACATACCATTACAAAACATTAACTCAAAAATTGACGACATTAAAAAATTGAACAGACCTATTATTACATGTTGTGCTAGTGGTATACGCTCTGGTAATGCTGCCAGTATTTTAAAAGCCCATAATATTGAGGTTATTAATGGCGGTGGCTGGATGCGCTTAAATAGTAAGTTATAAACTTTACTAAATAACCCCTGGCAATATTAACATCCGCTTTTTAAAAAGGAAGATTAGAAACATCTACATTTCCGCCGGAAATTATAACGCCAACATTTTTGTTTTTTAAAACGTCTTTATGTTTTAAAAATGCTGCAAAAGCAACAGCACTTGAGGGTTCAATGATAATTTTCATACGTTCCCAAATAAGCTTCATAGCATGAATTATTTCTTCCTCTTCAACACATATAATGTTTTCAACATGAGCCTTTATAATTGGAAAATTTTTATCCCCCAAATGGGTTCTCAACCCATCAGCTATGGTATTTGAGGCTATGTTTTTTTCAATATGTCCTGATAATAACGATCTATAGGCATCATCGGCTTCCTTAGGCTCTCCAGCTATGACTTTACAGGTTTTAGAAAAATATTTTACTGCTAATAATGTTCCAGCTAATAACCCCCCGCCTCCAACTGGTGTAAAAATATACTCTAAGTCTGGGTAGTCTTCTAACAGTTCTATAGCTGCCGTTCCTTGGCCATATATAACATCATCATCATTTGATGGATGGATGAATGTTGCTCCCTTTTTAGCTGCTATTTTTTGAGCTTCGTATTCACGTGCTTGTATGGTTGACTCACATTCAACAATAATCCCTTTATATGTTTTTACAGCATCCTTTTTTACTTGAGGCGCATTTTTAGGCATCACTATATACGCTTTAACACCTACCTTTTTTGCTGCTAATGACAGGGCTTGAGCAAAATTACCAGAAGAATGGGTTACCACCCCTTTACTTTTCTGCTTTTCGGTTAATTTTAAAATAGCATTTACAGCACCACGCATTTTAAAGGCTCCCATTTTTTGAAAGTTTTCACACTTAAAAAACACGTTTGCGCCACTTAAATTATCTATCAATTGAGATGTTAAAACAGGCGTCCTATGGATATAGGGAGTAATACGTTTATGAACATTTTGTAAAGTAGCTTTATCCATAACTGATAACTATAGTTTTAAATTTTCTAAAGCACTTATAGATGTCATTGGAGTTTCGTTGTATTTTAATGTCCAACCTAAAGAATTGGTTAAAATATAAAACTTAGAGAGTTCGCTAATCAATCTATTTTTAGCATTTATTTTTAAATCGGAAGTTTCTAATTTTTTAGCTAAAGATATTTTAACTGTATTTTTTATATCGTTATAATCTTTAGCTTCAAAAGGATTAAAAAAATCAGATTGCAAATCATAATATTCCAAATCCGGACTTATTTTTATTTCTTCTTCTGGAATACTAATAATTTGTAGTGTTTTTGTTGCTTCATCTACTTTAAACTCAATTTTACTTAAATCATAAGCTATTGTAACATCTGCATTTACTACCACTAAAGCTTTTTTTTCTGAAGTAAAATAATCTCCAAATATATCCTTAGAGTTTTTATAATTAAAGACTTCACTAAAATGGCCTTCGGTAACGATTAACTTGCCTACATTTTTAATTTGTTCTTGAATAAGAGCAGAACTTTCCTGAAGCACTATTTTATTTTCTTTTTTTTCATTGCAATATTTAAAAGAAAATAAAATGATTAACGTGATGATGACACCGAATAGAATTTTTCGCATGCACTAATTTAGACATAATTTTAAAACAAAAAAACATCAGTTTCCTTCGACATAAGAAGTCTAACCAATGTTTATCACAAAACTAACTAACTCAAAACTGTTTCAAAAGTACAGCATACTCCTAAAACCGATATTAACTTAAGGTTAAAAAACCCTTAAGTTATATGAGGTTATTTTTTTTAGCTTTCTGAACCGCTTCTAGTTTGTTGTGTACTTGTAGCTTCTTATAAATGTTTTCAATATGTTTTCTTACCGTACCTACAGATAAAATAAGATTATCGGCTATTAAGTTATAACTTAGGCCTTTGCTTAGTTGTTCTAAAACATCTATTTCTCTAGGCGTAAGTGTTATCCCTTCTTGTTCTTCAATATTATTTATATCTATTGGGTTTCTAAGCAGTTTTAATGTTTTCATGGCTATTGATGGATTCATAGCTGCGCCTCCATTTAAAGTTTCTAAAATACCGCCATATAAATCCTTTGCGTTTATTTCTTTTAATAAATAACCATCAGCTCCTGCTTTAATAGCGCTGAATATATTTTCATCATTATCAAAAACAGTAAGCATTATAATTTTAATATGCGGATATTTATTTTTAATAATTTCGGTAGCCTCAATACCATTAAGACCTGGCATTTCTATATCCATTAAAATCAAATCGATGTTATGATTATGCTCTAATTTTTGCAATGCTTCAGCACCATTTATAGCGAAAAATTTCACATTCAGCGCTTCAAAAAAAGACAGTTTTTCTTCAATCATTTTTATTAAAAAAGAATTATCGTCTACTATACCTATTTTAATATTCATGTCTTAAGTTTAGAATTTAAACTGTTAGTTTTACTGAAGTCCCTTTTCCTAAAACACTTTCAATATCGATTGATGCATTTATATCCTGAGCTCTTTTTTTCATATTATTTAATCCGTTTACAGATTCAATGCTATCAAGATCAAAACCAATACCATTATCATTTACAGAAAACTTAATGGTATTGCCTCGCTTTTTTATTTCGATATTTATACTTGATGCTTTAGCATATTTTATAGCATTGTTTAAGGCTTCCTGGATAATACGATATATATTCATGCCTTTAACCGAAGTAAATTCTATGTTTTTAGAAAGTGAGTGATCTATATTAAAACTGAAGTTTGTTTGGGTTGTAGAAAGGCTTGCTTTATCGACAAAATTTGAAACTCTGGCTTGTAAATCTTCTATTGAAATTTCACTCTTATTCATGGCCCAAATCGTATCTCTAAGCTCATAAATAGTATCTTTTGTAAACTCACTAATAGTATCTAGTTTATTACTAAGTTTATGGTTGGTTATTTTAAAACCGTATTTTAAATTATCTATCGAAGAAATTATAAAAGTGAGTTGCGCTCCAATATTATCGTGTAAGTCGCGAGAAATTCTTAACCGTTGTTCCTGCAATCTGTTTTGAGTTTCAATTTTAACCAAGGCTTCTTTTAATTCAATTTCTTTTTTTAGCTGTATGTGTTTTAGCTTTTGCTGGTTAAATAACAAATAACCTAATAACCCAAGCAATAAAGCAAAACCTCCTAATCCATAAAGTTGATAATTACGCTCTTGAATTACCAAATCTCTCTCAGCTATTTTTGTCCTTTGTATAAGAATTTCTCTTTCTTTTTCTGCCGTTTTATATTGCTCTCTTACTTCTACAATCTGTTTTGTTTTTTTCTCGTTGAGCAATGAGTCTTCAATAGATTTATATGCGATATAATTTTTTAAAGCACTTTTATAGTTGCCCTTTTTTACATTTAATTCATGAAAACGATAAAAGGCCTCTAACTGATATTTACGTGTACCATACTTTATCGTATTTTGCATGGCACTGTCTAATATATTTTTAGCTTCTTTATAACGCCCGGTTTCCAAATAAATCTTACCTAAGTTTACGAGTGTCACTCCTTTTGCCGATTCAAAACCAGGCACTGCTAAGGACTTTAAAGTGTATTTTTCAGCATTATTGTAATGCTTTAATTTACTATAACTGTTCCCTATATTAGAATAGGTAGTTCTTGCAAAGCCTAAATCGCCAGAAATTAAAGCCATTTTTGCGGCTTTAGTATTATAAAACAAAGCACTGTCAAATAATTTTTTATTAAAGTTATCTTTCTCTGCCAGTTCATCATACGCAATACCTATTCGGCCATAACAAACAGCCATAGCTCCTGAGTCTTTAAGTTTTTTTGCTATTTCTAATGACCTTCTGTTCCATTTTATTGACGCTCTAAATTCATACATCCTGTCATGAATATATCCAATAAAAGACATGTCGCGCTGCATTTCTGATTCATTACCATTAATTTGATTATATTCAAAAGACTTTAGTGCCAACTTCATAGCTTCAGGAAAATCTGATACCACAGTATATAATGAAGCTTGTTTAAAATAAATGCTTCTCAAATCGGGTTGATCTAAAGCTTCAAATTGATCACTCGCCTTTTTATATAGCTCTATAGCTTTTCTAGGTGATTCCTTTTGATAAGAAAGCGCTAGATAACTGTATGCTTTACCAAGTAATTTTTTATCATCACTGGAATTAATAAGATCTATAATGTTATTTGCCTTTACGCGAGTAATTGAGTCGTTTTTTGAATTTTCAAGCGCTTTAAATAAGCTTTCTAAATCTTGAGCTTGAATATCTGAAATGGATAGAAAGAGAAAAATAAAGAGACAGACCTTACTCATAATAAAAGGAATAAAAAAAACACCTATTGCAAACCCTCTTTTTTGGATACAGCAACAGATGTTTTTTTGATATGAACTGATTAATAGCATTTTAAATCTACAATTATATGTCTAAGATTAAATAATTATTCGATAAAGTGTTGTAAAAAAAGATTAAGCGCAATAATCTGATTATCACGCCTAATCAACAAATCTCAACAACAAGATTTATTTTTTAAGATTGTAAGCATAAATACTATTGTTGTTTGCTTTGTAATAAAGGTAACCGCCAAAATCATCTACTTCATAGGTTGGTTTTTTATCTTTAAGCAAAATTTGTTTATCAACTTTACCAGAATCTTTATTTACCTTTACAAGACTAACGCCATCATCTAGTTTTGTTAAGATAAACTGATCGTTCTCTGTCGCTGCAGTAGCATTAAACCGTTTAGCCATTTCATTAAATGAAGCACTGGCTATTGCAGCATAGGCATCTGCCTCTCTTTTCTTTTGAGCTCCGTATTGATTGTACTGGCCAATATAATTTTTGTTTGCTCCTGCTTGAAAACTAGCATCGGCCATCATAGCAGTTGATGTTAAAGCTAACGCACTCAATGCTACAATAGCAAAGGCACTTTTACCAGGTGATCGATAATACTCATGAAACTTTTCTGAACCATCAAAATTTAGCATCATTAAATTCTGGTCTGAAGACAACAACAATCCTCCGTCTCTAACTTCTAAATGCGTTGGGTTTTCCTTTTCGCTAAACTTATATGTAGCCAATGTGCTAATATCTCCATTGTTCTCATCAATCGCTATCATTTCTTGACCAGTACTAATTAAATAGCGTTTATTTGCCTGATCGTAAGTACTCGTAACGGCTTTAGCCCTCTTGTATTTAATGGGTTTATTCCAGATCGATTCGCCCGTATCTAAACTAATAATATTGGCATCACTATCTGTGATATAAATCATCCCTTGTTTTGTTAAAGCCATTGTATGTATGTTTTCACCTGTTTTTAATGGTTTTTTAAATAGCGGCTTACCGTCAAAAGACATTTTATTAATCCCCCCAGAGGCTATTCCAAATAGAATACCATCATCCATAATATAAAAATGCTGTACATAACCCTTTGTTTTTGGGGCTTTTTCCCATAAATCTTCTCCAGTTCCTGAAGACAGGAAAGATATATTACTTTGTGCTTTTGCAGCTGCTAATTTTGCCAGCCCTTTTTTTCCACTATCTGCCACATCACTAACTATAGCTAAACCTTTTGAAGTAACTTCAAAATTAGATACCACACCTTTTAATTTTTTTCCTTCACTCCACATTTGGGAGCCAGAAGCACTAATTTTATAAATTACATGATTTTTACCTTTACCCTGAACAGCATACATAGATTTTCCATTTTTATCTGGAATTACATAAGCTACATTTTTAAGATCTACCACCCAACTTTCAGCTCCGGTATTCATATCTATTCTATAAATACCTTTAAATGTTGGCAAAATCACCCCGCCATCAATAATACTTGGTTGCCCCGTAAGCGAATTACTTCCTTTTAGGTTAAAACGCTTAATTTCATCACCATTTGCCATATCATATATCCCAACAGCCTGCGTATATTTTTCTTTAGCGGTTCTTTGTCCAGATACAATAAGCCTGTTTTCAGGCAATAGTAATGTAGGTCGCCCCGCAGCTTTCCAGCCATTGGCCTTAGTATCAAATAATCGTTTTCCTGAAATAATGTCAATCACACTTTGTTTAGCTGCAATTCCTCCAAATCCAGCTTGTCCTACCATTACATATGGAGAATTAGGAACCAGGTAAATCTCTTCTTCTTTTACTTTTCCATAATCATCAAAATTAAATACTAATCCTTCTTTTCCGGGTTTAATTCCTGCTAATCCTTTTCCGTGTGTAATTAATAACACTCCCGAATTAGTTACCGTCATCTTTTCAATTTTACCTCCAATAGTATAATTAAAATCTGGTGTCTCGGCTTTTTGTGCATTTAATACTAATGTACCAGCTAATAAAAAAATTAATCGTTTTAAACATCTCATTGTTGAATTTGTTTTATGGTTAATAGCAAACCAAAATTGCAATTTTATGAGTGTGGAGTCAATACGATGAATTACGTATATTTTAATATCCGGTTAAAGAATGACGACTTACATAAGTAGTCGTGCTAAAATTTAATCTGAGGAAATTGAGATTGAATTTCTTTTTTTTTGGACTCTAATTTTTGAAGAAATTCATGATGAGCTTTAGACTTTGGATTAAATGGTTTATGCTGAAGCCCTTTTTGAATGGTAGCAACGGCTTCCATAATTTTTGGAGCTTCATTTGAAATCCATACCTTTTGAAACGTCTCCCAAATATAATTGATTGCTAATTGATTGGGGTGAATCATATCATCATTATAGAAACGATAATCACGAAGTTCGTCCATCATAATTTCGTATGAAGGGAAATAATAAAGACCTCCCTGCTGTGCTCGAGGTGACAGTACCTGATGGATTGCGGTGATTAAATGTGCTTTGCTTTGCATATTCTCTACAAAGCCATCTTTTATATGTCGAACAGGCGATACTGTAAAAATAATACAGGCATCCGTATTTTTGCTTTTAATTAATTTAACTATGTTTTTTAAAGATTTAAAAACTGCATCTACAGGCATTACTTCTTTTTTGAATGCTTTTTGTGGCACTTTATGGCAATTTGCTACTGTGTTTTTGGTTTTTATATGGTTATAAACCCAAGCTGTACCTAAGGTAATTATTATATGCGTTGATTCGTGGATTTGTTTATTCGTCAGTTTGATATTATCATTCAAATCAACTAACAACTCTTCTTTTGAGCTATTACTTAATTTAGAATGCCCATCAAAACAATGCCATTGCTCATTGTGAAAAAAAACATCTTTTTCTGAATATCTTTTTTTGCCAATAGCCTTAGCTATTAAATTTTCAATAGCTTTTGGGTGAAACAATATACCAAAAGGGTTTTGAAGATTTTGAAATTTAAAATAGTTTAATTTTTCACCTATATTTTCAACAAAACAAGAGCCTAATAATAGCACATTAGAATTATAATCTATTTGATGATTAGATTGCTTTTCTAACGGTATTTGGGTTTGTAATATCATAAAATGAATCTACTGTAACATTTTCTTCTTTTTGGATACTAATTCTTTTATAATGGTTAACAATTATAAATATGAAAAAGAATAAAATCAAATATGCCTCATTAAAACACAAGCTTTTAAAATTTTACAGGTGCGAAATAAAAACGTTCAATAAAATTTTAGGAATTAAATAACTTTTTATTTCAAATACTCCTTAGCTTTTTCTAAAGCTTCATCAATTCCTTGCGGATGCTTTCCTCCTGCTGTGGCAAAAAATGGTTGTCCGCCGCCGCCGCCTTGAATATATTTACCAAGTTCCCTAACGACTTGCCCTGCATTTAAACCTTTGCTAGCTACTAGTTCTTTTGAGATATAGCAAGACAATAAAGCTTTTCCATTTTGTTCGGTGGCAAATAATAAAAATAAGTTTTCAAATTGATTTCCTAACTCAAAAGCAACATCTTTTAAACCTGCAGCGTCTAAATCTAGCTTTTTAGCTAAAAACTGAATGCCATTAGTTTCAGTTAATTCATTTTTAAGTTCACTTTTTATACTTTGCGCTTTATCCTTAAGTAAAGTTTCGATCTGTTTTTTTAGATTCGAATTTTCTTCCTGTAAATTTTGAAGTGCTTTTACGGGTTCTTTCGCATTATTAAGCAAATCTCTCATTTCAAAATAAGCGCGATTATTTTCAAAATAAAAATCTTTTACCGCATCATTAGTAATGGCTTCAATACGACGTATTCCAGCAGCTACAGCACCTTCTGATACGATCTTAAAATGCCATATGTCTGCAGTATTTTTTACATGTGTCCCACCACAAAGCTCTATGGATTTCCCAAAACGAATAGCGCGAACCGTATCTCCGTATTTTTCACCAAACAAGCTCATAGCCCCCTCAGCTATGGCTTCTTCTTTAGGAATACTTCGCTTTTCAATTAAAGGTAATTTCCCATCAATTCTTCTATTGACAAAGTTCTCTACATCACGCAATTCTTCAACAGTAAGTTTGGAAAAATGTGAAAAATCAAATCGCAAATATTTTGAGTGCACTGCAGATCCTTTTTGTTCAACATGGCTTCCCAAAACTTCACGCAATGCCTGATGTAATAAATGTGTTGCTGTGTGATTACATTCAGTTCTATAACGTTGTTTAGCATCTACTACAGCTTGAAAAGACTCTTCAATATGTTTTGGCAAATTTTTTGTAAAATGAATAATAACGTTGTTTTCCTTTTTAGTATCTATGATATACACAACATCGCCATGAGCATCTTCTAAATATCCTTTGTCTCCAACTTGCCCACCTCCTTCAGGATAAAACGGTGTTAAGTTAAATACTAACTGATACATATCTCCATCCTTTTTGGAAGTAACTTTTCTAAATCGTGTTAGCTTAACATTAGCTTCCAAAGTGTCATAACCTACAAACTCTTCTTCAGTATCATCTGCTAAAACCGTCCAATCATCAGTAGACATTTCGCTTGCAGCACGCGAACGGTTTTTCTGTTTCTGTAGTTCTTCATCAAACCCTTTTTCATCTAAGCCATATCCTTTTTCAGAAAGAATTAATGCCGTTAAATCTATTGGGAAGCCATAAGTATCATACAGTTCAAATGCTTTTTCACCAGATACCGTATCGCCTTTGGTTTCGTTTACAATTCTATTTAATAAAATTAGCCCCTGGTCTAAGGTTCTTAAAAACGATTGCTCTTCTTCTTTTATAACATTTTCAATAAGGTGTTTTTGAGCTTTTAATTCCGGAAAAGCCATTCCCATTCTTTTACTCAAAACATCAACCAATCTATAAATAAACGGTTCTTTTTTATCCAGAAAAGTAAAGCCATAACGCACCGCACGACGCAAAATTCTACGAATTACATAACCTGCCCCTGTATTACTGGGCAATTGCCCATCGGCTATTGAAAAAGCTACTGCTCGAACATGATCTGATATAACACGTATTGCTACATCTGCCTTTTCGTTTTTACCATATTTTTTATTAGTAATAATCTCTATTTCCCTAATTATCGGGGTAAATACATCTGTATCATAATTTGACTGCACACCTTGTAAAACCATACAGAGCCTCTCGAAACCCATACCCGTATCGATATGCTTCTCTGGAAGATTTTCTAGACTACCATTAGCTTTTCGGTTGTATTGCATAAAGACTAAATTCCAAATTTCAACAACTTGGGGATGATCTTTGTTTACCAAATCCTTCCCGTTTACTTTAGCTTTCTCTTCAGCAGAACGAATATCTACATGAATCTCACTACAAGGTCCACATGGTCCTTGATCTCCCATTTCCCAAAAGTTGTCTTTTTTATCCCCTTTTAAAATACGGTCTTCAGCAATATGTTGTTTCCAAAAATCATAGGCCTCATTATCCATTGGTAGTTTATCAGCATCGTCACTTCCTTCAAAAACCGTAACATATAAAATATCTTTATCGATGCCATAAACCGTTGTTAGTAACTCCCATGCCCAAGCTATAGCTTCTTTTTTAAAATAATCGCCAAAGCTCCAATTCCCTAACATTTCAAACAAAGTATGATGATATGTATCATAACCTACCTCTTCTAAATCGTTATGCTTTCCAGAAACACGTAAGCACTTCTGGCTATCGGCAACTCTATTACTTTTTGGTTGCGCATTCCCTAAAAAATATTCTTTAAAAGGTGCCATTCCAGAATTTACAAACATTAATGTAGGGTCGTCTTTTAAAACCATTGGTGCAGACGGAACAATACGATGCTGCTTTTCTTCAAAAAAACTTAAAAACTTTGATCGGATATCTTGTGACTTCATTTACTATAATAACTGGTAATACCGTTTGTGTCAAATTATTTTAATTGCAAAACAATTTTTATATTTACTCTCCATTTTCATTATTAAATAGTGAAGTGAGTAAATCCAAAAATAGACTACTATCAAAATGAAAGTAATAATATTTTTGTAGGTTTGGTCGTTTGCATATTAAATCTAACACTTAGGTTAATTTTTCAATTGCAAAAATAGTATAATTTAAACAATGAGTAAGGTAAAATATTATTACGATTCTGAATCGCTTTCTTATAGGAAAATTGAGCGCAAAAAAAGAAAAACCTTTGCATACATCTCTATTTTTCTTTTAGCTTCTTTTTTGTTTTCGTTTATCATCATTTTTATTGCAAATTTATATATAGAATCGCCTAAAGAAAAAGCTTTAAAAAGAGAACTTCAAAATGCACAATTGCAATTTGAGTTATTGAATAAAAAAATGGACGAAGCCGAGGCCGTTCTGGCAAATGTTGCCGATAGAGACAACAATATATATCGTGTTTATTTTGAAGCAAATCCTATTCCTGACGAACAACGTAAAGCCGGTTTTGGTGGTATTAACAGATACAAAAATTTAGAAGGCTTTGATAACTCTGAATTAATTATTGAAAGTAATAGACGCTTAGATATATTACAGAAACAGATTGTGGTGCAATCTAAGTCCTTGGATGAAATTACTGTTTTAGCTGAAGAAAAAGAAAAGCTTTTAGCAGCTATACCAGCTATTCAACCTGTTAGTAATGAAGATTTAACGCGTATGGCATCAGGTTATGGGATGCGATCTGACCCCTTTACCAAAGCAAGAAAAATGCACTGGGGTATGGATTTTACTGCTCCTAGAGGCACCCCTATTTATGCTACCGGTGATGGTGTTGTAAAACGTGCCGACGCAGGGTCGAGTGGCTATGGTAAGCATATTAGAATAGATCATGGCTTTGGCTACGTAAGCCTTTATGCGCATTTGTATAAATATAATGTCAAGAAAAACCAAAAAGTAAAACGAGGCGACCTTATAGGTTTTGTAGGTAGTACAGGACGTTCTGAAGCCCCACATCTACATTACGAGATTTTTAAGGATGGTACACGTATTAATCCTATAAACTTTTATTATGGAAGTTTAACTGCCGAAGAATTCAGCAAATTATTAGAGCACGCATCGTTAGAAAATCAATCTTTAGATTAATGCATATAGATTTACCAGAAAAGAGATATTATGGCATTGGCGAAGTCGCTAAAGCATTTCATGTAAACACTTCATTAATTCGTTTTTGGGAGAAAGAGTTTGATGCGTTAAAACCTAAAAAAAATGCCAAAGGCAACCGTAAGTTTACACCAGAAGATATTAAAAATTTAAAGCTGATTTATCATCTTGTAAAAGAACGGGGCTTTACTTTAGAGGGCGCAAAAATTCATTTAAAAGAAGGCAAAAAAGAAACTTTAAATAATTTTGAAATTATTAGTAAGCTGGAAGATGTTAAAAATCAGCTTAAAAAAATTAAAGAGCATCTTTAAAATGATAGGTGTTTAAAAAAAGGGATACATAAGCATGTAACTTTTTTAAAAATTAAGTGTCTCATTAAATAACAATTAACAAATTATATTAATCTAATTTATCATGAAAAAATTTTTACCATGGATTGTAATAGGAATACTTGTTATTGGTTTGTATTCTTGGGGAAAAGGATTTAATAATACGGCTGTAGAATATGAAGCAGATGCAAAAACTGCTTGGTCTAAAGTTGAAAGTGCATATCAACGTCGTGCTGATTTAATTCCAAATCTAGTTGCTACTGTTAAAGGGTATGCTGCACACGAAAAAGAAACTTTAGAAGGCGTTATTAAAGCACGTTCTGAAGCTACCAAAACCACGATTGATGCAGGTGATTTAACACCTGAAAAAATGGCTCAATTTCAGCAAGCCCAACAAGGATTAAGTGGTGCATTATCAAGATTATTGGTAACTGTGGAGCGCTATCCTGAATTAAAAGCAGATAAAAGTTTTTTAGAATTACAATCACAACTTGAAGGTACCGAGAATAGAATCAATGTAACTAGGGATCGTTTTAATGACGCTGTAAATGTTTACGATAAATACACTACAAAATTCCCAGGTAAACTATTAGCGAGCTTATTTGGCTTTGAAGAAATGGCAAGATTTAAAAGTGCTCCAGGTAGTGAAAATGCTCCTAAAGTTGAATTTTAATGTCTAAAATTGAAGCTTTTCTAACCGCTAATGAAGAACGCGACATAGTAGAAGCCATAAGGTTAGCCGAATTAAACACTTCTGGCGAAATAAAAGTTCATATTGAAAAAACCTCAAATGGCGATGCTACAAATCGTGCTTTAGAGGTTTTTCATACCTTAAAAATGGATAATACCAAACTTCAAAATGCCGTATTAATATATGTTGCTATCGAAGACAAAAACTTTGTTATATATGGAGATATTGGCATAAACAAAGTTGTAGCAAACAACTTTTGGGACAGTACAAAAGATATTATGCAGGCGCACTTTAAATCTGGAAATTTTAAACAAGGACTGGTTGAAGGCATTCAAAAATCCGGAGAACAACTCAAAACTTATTTTCCTTACTCTAATTTGGACACTAACGAACTTTCTAACGAAATCTCAAAAGGCTAAACTCTGGTATGCAGTATTCAGTAAACATTAGGCAGTTATTAAAAAAGAGAAAAAGTTTTATCATTTCTCTTTTGGCCATACTATTTACTAGCAGCCTTTCTTTTGGTCAGTTTGACATTCCTGAAAAACCTAAATTCCAAACTAGTGTTTACGATTATACCGGTACCCTTTTACTAGCTGGTCAAAGAAAATCTTTAGAGCATAAGCTTATTAAATATTCCGATACTACTTCAACTCAAATTGTTGTAGCCATAGTTAACTCTACTAATGGTGAAAACATTAATTATGTAGGAGCAAATTGGATAAAAAAATGGGGGATTGGTCAAGCCGAGGAGGATAATGGTATCCTTATAATTTTAGCAAAAAAAGACAGGAAAATAGGGATTAATACAGGGTATGGTGTAGAACATCTTTTAACTGACGCCCTCTCTAAGCGCATTATAGAGCGCGATATTATACCTTATTTTAAACAAAACGATTATTACGGCGGTTTAAATAAAGGGGTCGAATCTATTTTTGAGGTTTTAAAAGGAGAATATCAAGGCACTAGAAAATCATCAAATGATGGGCTACCTGTTGGTTTTATTTTGATTCTCATTTTTATATTTATTATCATTTTGATTTCTATTTCTAAAAACAGAAGAAATGGTGGTAACGATGGAGGTAGAAGGTATAGAGGCGATGGTTCAGACTCCATGGATATTTTAGAGGCTATCATATTAAGCAACTCAGGTCGTGGTAGTTACAGACGCAGTTCCGGTGGTTTTGGTGGTGGCTGGTCTTCTGGAGGAGGAAGCTTTGGTGGCGGTGGTTTTGGTGGTGGCTTCGGTGGTGGCTCTGGAGGCGGTGGTGGCGCCTCAGGAGGTTGGTAATAACTTGGGTATTGAGTATTGAGTATTGAGTATTGAGTATTGAGTATTGAGTATTGAGTATTGGAAAATAAAAAAGGAATTCAACTAACAACTAACAACTAACAAAACTATTTCTTACGCATATAAACACTAATTGGCACACCATTAAAATCAAAATGCTCCCGTAATTTGTTTTCTAAAAACCGCTTATAGGCGTCTTTTACATACTGAGGAAGGTTACAAAAAAATGCAAATTGTGGTTGCGGTGTTGGCAATTGCATAATATATTTAATCTTTACAAATTTTGCTTTATAGGCCGGTGGTGGATAATTTTCAATAATGGGCAACAACACATCATTAAGCTGGCTTGTTTTAATTTTTTTAGTTCTGTTTTTATAAACCTCAACTGCGGTCTCTATAGCTTTAAAAATACGCTGTTTGGTAAGTGCCGAGATAAAAACAATAGGAACATCGGTAAAAGGTTCCATTTGCTTTCTAATCGCTTTTTCGAAATCTTTCATAGATTTATGGTCTTTTTCCACCAAATCCCACTTGTTTACTAAAACCACAATCCCCTTTCTATTGCGTTCTGCTAACCAAAATATGTTTTGCACTTGCCCATCGAAACCTCTTGTGGCGTCTAAAACTAACAAACAAACATCGGCGTGTTCAATAGCTCTTACGCTTCGCATTACCGAATAAAACTCTAGATCTTCTTTTACTTTTGATTTACGGCGTATTCCTGCAGTATCTACCAGGTTAAATTCAAAACCAAAACGATTATACTTTGTATCTATTGAATCTCGCGTAGTTCCGGCTATATCTGTAACAATATATCGATCTTCTCCAATTAGTGCATTTATAAATGATGATTTTCCAGCATTAGGCCGGCCAACAACTGCAAATCGTGGCAGGGTTTCTTCTTCAACTTCTTCTTTTTCCGGTAATGCCTCAACTAAGGCATCTAAAAGCTCTCCTGTTCCACTTCCATTAATACTTGCTATGGTAAAATATTCCCCTAAGCCTAACGAATAGAACTCAACCGCATCTTCTGCACGTTTAGCATTATCTACCTTATTAACAACAAGGAATACTGGTTTATTTACTTTACGAAGTAATTTTGCTACATCTTCATCCATTCCAGTAACTCCGGTTTCAACATCTACCATAAAAATAATAGCATCGGCTTCATCAATAGCCAATTCAACCTGCTTATCAATTTCGGCTTCAAAAACATCATCGCTTCCTAATACATAACCACCAGTGTCAATAAGAGAAAACTCTTTACCATTCCAGTCACTTTTTCCATAATGACGATCTCTGGTCACCCCACTTACAGCATCAACAATAGCTTCTCTACGCTGAATTAAACGATTAAAAAACGTTGACTTACCTACATTTGGGCGCCCTACTATAGCTACTATATTACTCATACTCTTTTATTATGCAACAGTCTAAAACTGATTTATTTATATCTCCTCTGAAATATTTTGCAAAAATAGGAAATATACCCAATGCATCACTGTTTTTAAGTAAAGATTAAAACGATTTATAATTTGAATAAAAAATGTTACTTTTCTAAAATTAAAGAATACTATATGCCAACTACTAACGATATTGTTTTACGTCCGCGATTTAAAACTGAATTAAATGTAAATAATAGCACGCTGTTAAAAGCTTTTGAAGCAACAAAAAAAACTCAAAATGATTTTGTAGTAAACAGAATAGACGACCATGTGTTTATTAAATTCCCTAAAGAGAGACAACATTTTTGGTCGCCTCAATTACATTTAGAAATAAATGAATCTGGAACTAACACCAGTACACTTCATGGTTTATTTGGCCCTAACCCTACTGTTTGGACGATGTTTATGTTTTTACATTTTGTAGTGGCCTGCCTTTTTATTGGTTTTGGTATTTGGGCTTACACCAATTGGTCTTTAGGTAATAACTACGCTATTCAAGTTTTTATCACTTTGTTTATGATTATACTTTGGTTTGCACTTTACTTTGGCGGGCGCATAGGAAAAGCTACTGGTACAGATCAAATGCATGAACTGCATGAATTTATGAATCGCATTTTAAATGAAAACGGTATTACCTTATAAATTAAGCTAATTATTGTAACCAAAACGTTTTAACTGGTTTTGATTGCTGCGCCAGTTTTTATTCACTTTCACATACAATTCTAAATGAATTTGTTTTCCAAAAAATGTCTCTAAATCTTTTCTGGCTTCAACACCAACACGTTTCAAGGCAGATCCTTTATGCCCTATAATAATCCCTTTTTGAGTTTCGCGCTCCACCATAATAACCGATCGAACTCTAATTATTTTTTCTTCTTCAAAAAATGCTTCAGTTTCAATTTCAACAGCATATGGAATTTCTTTTTTATAATGAAGTAATATTTTTTCTCGAATGGTTTCATTAATAAAAAACCGTTCTGGCTTATCTGTTAATTGATCTTTTGGGTAAAATGCGGGAGATTCTGGCAGTAACTCAATAATTCTGTCGAAAACAGCTTTTACCTGAAAACCTTCTAAAGCTGAAATAGGAATTATTTCTGCATTAGGTACTTTTTCTGCCCAAAGTTGTACCTGAGTTTCTAATTGTTCCTGGTTAGATTTATCAATCTTATTTAAGAGTAGTAATACTGGTATTTTAGAGTTTTTAATTTTATTAAAAAAAGCATCGTCTTTTAATGTTTGCTCACCAATTTCAACCATATACAATAGGATATCGGCATCTTCAAAAGCAGATTTCACAAAGCCCATCATAGACTCTTGCAACTCATAAGCTGGTTTTATAATACCTGGTGTATCACTAAACAAAACCTGAAAATCGTCACCATTAACAATTCCTAAAATTCTATGACGTGTTGTTTGCGCTTTAGATGTGATAATGGAAAGCTTCTCTCCTATAAAAGCATTCATTAAGGTTGATTTTCCAACGTTAGGATTCCCTATTATATTTACAAAACCTGCTTTATGGCTCATTCTATTTAATTTATTAAGGCTACAAAGTTACAATCTTGGATCATTAATTGCACTATCTATACTATTTTAAAAACAAAATCTGAATCATTTTATTTTTAAAATCTGATGATTCTTTGACAAAAGTCATATTTATAAAAACTATTAACCCTTACTTTTACTTAAAATTTTTAAGATATGATAACTCAAACCATTTCTCTTTACAACTGGACCAATGGCGTAATAATGATTGCCATTTTTGGAATTGTTTGCCTGACATTAATTGGTATTCTCATCAGGTTTATGATGGGTGGAAAGAAAAAAAATAATTTAGACGATTAAAAAAAAACAGCCGTTTAAAAATATTTTTAAACGGCTGTTGTCCATATTAAGTATTAATATCTGCTACTTAATAATATCTAATAATTCAACTTCAAAAATTAAAGCTGAAAATGGTTTTATTTTAGCCCCACTTTGTCTTGCTCCATAAGCTAATTCTTGTGGTATAAAGAATTTGTATTTAGACCCAACAGACATTAATTGAACGCCTTCAGTCCAACCAGGAATAACACGATTAAGAGCGGTTTCGTAAGGTGTTCCCTTCTCAACAGAACTGTCAAAAACTTCCCCATCTAAATTTGTTCCATGATAATGT
Organism: Wocania sp.; assembly: GCA_965224845.1. Classification (GTDB taxonomy): domain Bacteria; phylum Bacteroidota; class Bacteroidia; order Flavobacteriales; family Flavobacteriaceae; genus Wocania_A. The sequence goes on along the minus strand of CBDDAJ010000002.1, from coordinate 4,176 downwards.
ACTTTAACTTTTGTTGTAGGGCCTTCAGGTTTTTCTCCAGTTCCCTCTTTTAAAACAATATATTGCAATCCAGAAGCCGTTGTTATAACCCCCGCCTTAGCTTTGTTTTCTTCTAAAAAGTTTTCTCCAGCAACTTTGTTATCATTAAACTGCTCTTCAATTTTCTTTAAATGCTCTGCTTGTTGCTTTTCTTGCGCTTCTCTTTGTTTTTTTGAAAAGAACTTCTGAATGACACCATTAACATTATTCTCTTCAATTAAAATATTTGTTGAGTCAACTCCATTTCTAAGGCCTTGAATAAAAAGATCAACATCTGCTTCATCAAAACTCGTTCTTATTTGTATTCCGGTGTTTAAACCTATAGCATAACTTACTGAATCTATCTCAGTGTTTAAAGGCTTATTGGTTACTCCATTTTTATTACAAGAAAATAACACTACTGCTACTAAAGCAATACTTAAAATTTTAATCGTTTTCATTCTTTATAGTTTATTTTTATTTTGAAGCCAAAAGTATGGAATTTTATTTCAGTATACAAAGTAAGTTTGTGCCTTAAATTACTTAATTAATATGGGTTAAAAACTTTTCTAAAATGGGATTCCTATTCCTTTTATTCCAGACTACAGACAGTACTGTTTTTTGTGAAATTTTGGTTAATTCTATAAACTTAACTCCTTTTATATTTTGTGCCTGTAATGATTTAGGCACTATTGAAATGCCAAAATTATTTTCCACTAATTTATATATAGAACTGGCATGAATGGTATTATGCGCAATAATTGGCGCAAAACCATTATCATCAAAAATTTGCATAACCTTTTCAAAATATGAAGCACTATATTTAGAATCAAATAAAATAAAAGCATCATTTTTAAATTGCTCAATACTTTTAAAATTAGTATTGTTTATTGGGTGGTCTATTGGTAAAACCAAACAAAAATTTTCCTTTAAAACCGACTTTATTTCTAAATCTCTAGGAACTCTTTCTAAACGAACGAACCCGATATCAATATCGTGAGACAACAAGCTTTCTATTTGTTTTTGGTTGTCTAATTCTTTTAAACTAAACTGCGCATTTGGGTTTTCTGCTCTGAATTTTAACAACAGGGCTGGTATAATTTCTTGCATAGCAGATCCTACATAGCCAAATTTTAAATCTCCTCCCACACCATCATTCAGCATTTTGGCTTGATTAAAAATACGATCCAGGTCCTTTAAATATTGAGTAATCTCGGTTTTTAAGTAACTCCCTGCTTTTGTAAGCTCTACCTTTCTGTTATGGCGCTCAAATAATTTAACTCCTAAATCTTTTTCCATTTGCTTTATTTGCCGGCTCAAACCAGGTTGGGAAATAAACAAGCGTTCGGCAGCTTTTCTAAAATGCAGATCTTCAGCAACAGCAATAAAGTATCTAAGATGCCTTAATTCTAATTGATGCTTCATAATTATCATTTATCAATTATATTGGTATTAATAAGTATCAAATTTATAAATAACTTTGCTAAAACTATATAATTTTAGAGTATAAAGTATGTTTAGATACGGAATAGACAAGCTCACAGTACATAAAGCTATTAGCATTGCTCAAGGCAGCTTAAAAGCTATTATTACAGAAAAAGCAATTGAAAAAATAAATAATTGCAGACAAAAAGTTGAAACTATAGCTAACTCAAATAAAGCCGTTTATGGAATTAACACTGGTTTTGGCCCTTTATGTGATGTACAAATAACCCCTGAAGAAACAAGTAAGCTTCAAGAAAACCTATTAATTACTCATGCTGTTGGTGTTGGTAAGCCCATTGATAAAGAATTATCAAAAATCATGATGATTTGTAAAGTCCATGCACTGTGTCAAGGGTTTTCGGGTGTTCGTTTAGCACTAATTGAACGCATTTTATATTTTATTGAGAATGATTTATTACCAACCGTTCCAGAGCAAGGATCTGTTGGAGCATCTGGTGATTTAGCACCGCTTTCTCACTTATTCTTACCACTATTGGGTGAAGGCGAATTTTGGGTTAATAACTCTATTTTGCCTGCTAAACGTGTTTTAGCCCAACACGGTTTAACGCCTATACAATTAGAAGCTAAAGAAGGTTTAGGACTTATAAATGGTACTCAGTTTATCTTGGCTCATGCCATAGCAGGCTTAAAAAAGATGGAATATCTACTTGATTTAGCAGATCTGGCAGGTGCTATGACACTAGAGGGCTTTCAAGGGAGTGCTGCGCCTTTTAAAGAAGCATTGCACAGCATCCGTCCTTTTAAAGGTAATTTAAAAGTGGCTGAACGTATTCGTATGTTTTTAAAAGACTCTCAAAATGTTGAAAATCATTTTGAATGCGACCGGGTACAGGATCCTTATTCTATTCGTTGTATGCCACAAGTACACGGGGCTTCAAGAAATGCTTTTTACCATTTAAATGAATTAGCAGAAATAGAAATGAATTCGGTAACTGATAATCCAATTGTATTGAGTGAAACCGAAGCCATTTCTGGAGGAAATTTCCATGGGCAACCACTTGCTATGGCATTGGATTATGCTTCGCTAGCAACTTCAGAATTAGGAAACATATCCGATAGACGCTGTTTTTTAATTTTAGAAGGCAACTATGGCTTACCTCGTTTATTAACCAAAGCTGGTGGCTTAAACTCTGGATTTATGATTCCGCAGTACACCACAGCAGCATTGGTAACCGAAAACAAATCACTATGCTTTCCTGCTTCAGCTGATAGTATTCCAACTTCTTTAGGACAAGAAGATCATGTTTCAATGGGAAGTATCTCCGGACGTAAATTCAATCAAATATTGGAAAACATTGAAAAAATATTTGCTATTGAACTTATGTACGCCGCACAAGCTTTAGAATTTAGAAGGCCAAATACATTTTCAAAAATAATTGAAGCGAATTTTAAAATTATTAGAAATAAAGTTGCCAAGTTAGAAGAAGACCGCATATTAAAAGACGATATTAATACTTTAATAGCAATGGTTAAAGATGAAGTCTTTATAGTAAATTAAAAATCTAAGTCATGACTTTTAAAGAACAAATATTACAAGGCATCCCTACCGAGTTACCAGTAAAAAAAGCATATCCAAAAGATGTTAATAGGGCCCCTAAAAGAAAAGATATATTAGACAAAGCTGAAAAGCAATTGGCTATTCGGAATGCATTACGCTACTTTCCTAAAAAATGGCATCGAGAATTAGCCCTTGAATTTGCAGAAGAATTAAAAGAATATGGTAGAATTTATATGTACAGATTCAAACCAGATTATAAAATTTTCGCCAGACCTATTTCGGAATACCCTGCAAAATCATCACAGGCAGCAGCCATTATGCTGATGATTCAAAACAATCTAGACCCCGCAGTAGCACAGCATCCAGAAGAATTGATTACTTATGGTGGCAACGGTGCTGTTTTTCAAAATTGGGCACAATATCTATTGGTCATGCACTATTTAGCAACCATGACCGATGCACAAACATTACATATGTATTCTGGTCACCCAATGGGGTTATTTCCCTCATCAAAGCATGCCCCGAGAGTAGTAGTAAGTAACGGTATGGTAATTCCTAACTATTCACAACCAGACGACTGGGAGAAATTTAATGCCTTGGGAGTTTCTCAATATGGACAAATGACTGCAGGATCTTTTATGTACATTGGCCCTCAGGGGATTGTTCATGGCACAACTATTACGGTTATGAACGCCTTTAGAAAGATTTTACCGAAAAAAGAAACACCATCTGGAAAAATATTTTTAACCGCTGGATTAGGCGGAATGAGTGGCGCTCAGCCTAAAGCTGGAAACATTGCAGGTTGCATTACTATTTGCGCTGAAGTAAATCCAAAAGCAGCCACAAAGCGTCATGAGCAAGGTTGGGTTGATGTTTTAATTGATAACATCGATAATTTAGTAAGCCGGGTAAAGCAAGCTCAAGCTAATAACGAAATCGTTTCAATTGCTTTTATCGGTAATATTGTTGACGTTTGGGAGCGCTTTGATGAAGCAAATATATTCATTCATGTTGGCTCAGATCAAACATCCTTACATATTCCTTGGACTGGTGGTTATTACCCTGTTGATGTCTCGTATGAAGAATCGAATCGATTAATTCGAGAAGCGCCAATAAAGTTTAAAGAAAAAGTCCAGGAATCGTTGAGAAGACAT
>CBDDAJ010000001.1:0-17560 GCA_965224845.1 Wocania sp. | reverse complement strand
ACGAAAGAGACCCTAGTGCAGAAGAAGGTCAAAAATATGTTTTAACTTTTGTTGTTTACACAGGTTCAACAGGTAATGAAACGAAAAGTGTTATTAAAACAGGTGGAGAATGGGTTTATCAATAAGATAACACCAAAGACATCAAAAACCACCTCTTATATTGAGGTGGTTTTTTTTCCTCAACATTCAATAAATTTATAATTGTTATGCAACTTCCATTATTAAAGCCATATCGCACATAGTGAAATGATTATATGGATGTTACATGTGATCTATGAAAAATAATAAATATACACATGAAAAAAGTCTTTTTAATATTTAGTGCAATAATTATATGTAGTTGTAGTTCAGGTGGAGATGACTCTCCTCCTCCAAAACAAGAGCCTGTAGAAGATGGGAAACCTATTGCTATTAATGATAATGCTACGACTCCTGAAGACACAGAACTCTCATTAAGTGACTTACTAGATAATGATACAGTAGTTGACAATGCTAAAGTAACATCGTTTGATACTACTACTACTCAAGGAGGAACTGTTTCTGACGAAAGAACACATTATTTATATACCCCTAAAGAAGCATTTGTTGGAGAAGATACTTTTACTTATACACTTTGTGATGACGATGATCCAGCAAATTGTTCTACTGCAACCGTTACAATTACAGTTACTGATGAAGGTAACCCTGTTGCAACAGCAGATACATATAGCGCTATAGAAAACACTACAACAGTATTTACAAAGCTTTTAGAAAATGATGATATCATAGATGATACTATTTTAAGTTCAATTGATGATACAGCAACGCAGGGAACAGTAGTTTTAAATGATGATAAAACAGTATCATATACACCACAAAATGGTTTTATAGGTGAAGATTCATTCACCTATACTATTTGTGATGATGATAGTCCGGATAAGTCATGCTCAACTGCCACGGTTACTATTACCGTTATTAAGCCCATAGCTTTTAATATCCCTTCTGAGCTTATAGACTATTATAACGGTGTTGTTTTTGCTGATGATTCAAACCTGATGTTTGAAGAATTAGAAACAGTTACCAAAGCAAAACATACTACTATATTATCCTATGGTCAGCGTCACCAATATTTATATAATGCAGATGCCGACTTAAATAATACAGATAACGTAATATTAATGTACTCTGGAGAAAGTAGATATTGGGAAGAGTATACATCTAATTCAAACTCTTACTCACCTCAAACGTTTAATACAGAGCATATATATCCACAATCGCTATTAAGTGCTGCCGATGCAGTAACCGATTTACACCATTTAAGAGCTTGTGATGCAACAGTAAATAGCAATAGACTTAATTATCCTTATATTGATGGTAACGGAGCCTACAAATTAGAGGGAGAAAAGTGGTTTCCAGGTGATGATTGGCGAGGTGATGTTGCACGAATGGTAATGTATTTAAATATTAGATATGGTGAAACCTTTGATAAGGTAGGAGGTTTAGATTTGTTTATTGCGTGGAATATTGCAGACCCTGTTTCTACTTTTGAAGAGCAAAGAAATAATGTTATTTATGCAGCTCAAGGGAATAGAAACCCATTTATAGATAACCCGTATTTAGCTACATTAATTTGGGGAGGTAGCGATGCAGAAAACAAATGGAATTAAACTTTGAAAACAACAACAGGAAAACCGCTTCAAATGAAGCGGTTTTTTTATAGCTTTTATTATTACATTTGTTACAATTAAACTTTCAAAATATAAATTATGGATAATACTATATTAAATCTACATTCATATTGGGCATACTTTGTTTTATTTGTTCTAATTATTGCAGTAGGTAATGCATTATTTAAAACATTTGGCAATAAAGAGTATACTGCTAAAGATTTTAGAATATCACTTTTCACCTTAATTGTATCGCATATTCAATTATTAATTGGACTCATATTATATTTTGTGTCTCCAAGATTTGAATTATGGAGCGAATTAGGAGGGGGAGTGATGAGTAATTCTATAGCGCGTTTATACCTTGTAGAGCACCCTTTTATAAACATTATAGCTGTAGCTTTAATTACTATTGGATATTCTAGGCATAAAAAGAAACTAACATCGGCATCTAAACTAAAAACTATAGCTGTTTTTTATACTATTGCTTTGGCGTTATTTTTATCAAGAATTCCGTGGAGCACATGGATGAATTAAATTAAAAGTGTGCTGCTTTTATCACACTTTTTAAACCAATATTAGTTTTTAACTGCTTTTATTACATAGGTATAAACAGGGAAATGATCGCTAAAACCATTGGTAAATCCACCATCTGAAAAGCTTCTATATGGGTAACCCTTGTATTGCCCCTTATTATGTATTAAATAGGTTTTATTAAAAATACCTGCTTTATAAAATCGGTATGACGAAAAATCCTTTTCTAACAAAGGTTTAGAAACCATAATTTGGTCAAATAAATTCCAGGAATCTCTATAAGCATTTGTCCCTATACCATTTACATAAAAATGTATCATAGGGTTATAGATGCCTTTCAACCCTACTTTATCTCTATCTTTTTGTGCCTTTAAAACATCCTTAATACTAGGGCTAGTAGGGTTATCATTTAAATCTCCCATAATAAAAATTTTAGCATAAGGATTATTTACTTGAAGCGAATCCACTAGATGCTTGCTTAGTTTAGCCGCAGCAATTCGTTTTGGTCTGCTTCTGGCCTCCCCTCCTCTTCTGGAAGGCCAGTGATTAACTATAATATGAATCATTTCGCCATCCATTAGGCCACTAACAAGGAGTTGATCTCTAGTATAAATACGTTTTCTAGCTCTATCATCATAAATTTTTAATTCATGATTACCTGATGTTATAGGTGTAAATATTTTTTTTTTGATACAATAGAGCAACATCAATCCCCCGAGTATCAGGGGAATCATGATGAATAATACCATAATCTTTTGCAAGTAATAACGAATCGTTTACAAGATCTTCAAGAACTTCCCTGTTTTCAACCTCAGAAACACCTATTATAGCAGGTGAATTACCAGTAACATCTAATCCAATATCTGCTATTACCCTTGCCATATTTTTTACCTTTTTTGTATAGACTTCCTTACGATTCGTTTTTAATTCCATAATAGGACTATATTCATCAAATTTGTTTGGGTCATTAATAGTATCAAATAAATTTTCTAAATTGTAGAAGGCTATAGTGTGAATCTTAAATTTTTTTTCTTGAGCATTAATAGTAATAAATAGGCTTAAGAACAAAATTGTAATACTATTTTTTAATATGTTCATGGAGTAAAAAATAATGCTTTGCAATGCTATATTACAAAACCTAAGCCAAAGTAGTTACCATGATGTAAAAATTTTAGAATCAATTAGTTACTTTTTCTTATTATTGGTGTCATAAAAGATAGCTATGAACAAAATAGTCCTCCTTTTTTTATTCGGATTTTTTTCAATCTCCCTCTCTGCTCAACAAACACTTATAAAGGGTAGTGTTAAAGATGCTATTTCTTTTAAACCCATTTCTGATGTTATAATTACTATTGAGGAAACAAACCAATCGGTATTAACAAATAAGTTAGGTGAATTCGCGTTTTCTTCAAGTATCCCTTTAGGAGAGCAAATCTTAAAAATCTCAAAAGCGGGATACATAACAAAAAGATATCCAATTGTAGTGAATGAAAACCAAACTGTAAATATTACAGATATGACTTTAGAAGTTGAAACTTCTGGAACCCGGGATTTATTTACTATTACACTTACTGATGATGAATTAAATGATGATGCCAGCGGATTAGACAATATTTCTGGATTGTTAATGTCCTCTCTTGATATATTTCAGCGTACTGCAGCTTTTGAGTTTAGCTCATCTTTTTTTAGAGTACGAGGATTAGATTCTAAATATGGTTCCATTTTAATTAACGGAATTGAAATGAATAAAACCTATAACGGAAGACCGCAATGGAGTAACTGGGGCGGTATAAATGATGTGCTAAGAAACCAAGAACTATCCTCAGGATTAACACCATCTAATTATAATTTTGGAGGTGTTTTAGGCACTACAAACATAAATACTAGAGCTTCAGAAGCTAGACCAGGAGGCAGCATAACGTATTCATCATCAAATCGAAGTTATACAAATCGGGTTATGGCAACCTATGCTTCAGGTTTATTAAAAAATAATTGGGCTTACTCCCTTTCAATAGGCAGGCGTTGGGGTAATGAAGGTTATCAGGATGCAACGCATTATAATTCTAATTCATTTTTTACTGCCATTGAAAAAAAAATCAACGACCAACACCATTTAAATTTAACAGCAATCTATACCCCAAACCGAAGAGGTAAATCGTCACCAAACACACAAGAAGTTTACGATTTAAAAGGGATAGCATATAATGAATATTGGGGATGGCAAGATGGTGAAAAGCGAAACTCAAGAATTAAAGAAGTCAATGAACCTATTGTAATGCTTAATCATTATTGGGTGTTTAATAGTAATACAAATTTAAATACTAACATTGGATATCAGTTTGGGAAATTAGGTCATAGCCGTTTAGAGTATAACGGGAAAGATTTAATTAATGGATTCCCTCAAGGAGGAGGCTCAAACCCTAGCCCTACATATTATCAAAAGCTGCCAAGTTATTTTGAACGGAACTTCCCTAATGATTTACAGTTTGCATATCAAGCATTAAAAGGTTTTGAAGCTAACGGGCAAATAGATTGGAATGCCATGTATAAAGCCAATATAGATAATTCTCAAAATGGAGGCCATGCTATTTATGCGCTTTATGAAGATAGAGTTGATGATACGCAATTAACTATAAACTCTATTTTAAATACCGAGTTGAGTAATCATATTCTCTTAAACGCTGCTATTAACTACAAAACCTTAAAGTCTGAAAATTTTGCACAAGTTTTAGATCTTTTAGGCGCATCTACTTATTTAGACATTGATGGTTTTGCTACCACTATTAATGAAGCTCAAAACAATTTATTAAACCCAAACAACATTGTAGGAGAAGGCGATAAGTTTAAGTATCTCTATACTATTTTTGCAAACGAATTAAGCGCTTATGCGCAAGCACAATTCACTTATAATAAGGTAGATTTTTATGTTTCAGGAAGCTTCGAGCATACCCAATATCAAAGAGAAGGCATTTATCAAAATGGAGGGTTCCCGGATAGTTCCCTGGGAAAAGGAGATAAGTTATCTTTTACAGGGTTTGGAGTAAAAGCAGGTACAACGTATAAACTAACAGGAAAACATGTGTTCGATGCCAATGCAGGTTACATCTCCAGAGCGCCTTTAATACAAAATACGTATTCAAATTCTAGAGAAAATCATAATATAGTGCCTAACATTTCAGAAGAAAAAATGATGTCTTTTGATGCAAGCTATATTTTCAGGTCATCAATAGTAAAAACAAAACTAACAGGGTATTATACCAAAATAGCTGATGCTAGTGATATATCGTTCTATTTTGCCGATGGAGTTGGTGGAGATAACACGGCCTTTGTTCAAGAAATTTTGCAAGGTATAGATAAGAGACATTTAGGAATAGAAATAGGTGTTGAAGCGCAAGTAACTCCAACTATAAAATTAAAAGGCGTAGCATCGGTTGGACAATTTACTTATGATAATAATCCAAATCTGTTTTTATCGACAGAGCCTGATGATGCATCGATTGATGCAGGGTTTGTTAATGGATTTAAAGATTTCGGGCAATCAAATTTAAAAAACTATAAGTTGGCTTCCGGCCCTCAAAATGCTTATTCTGTTGGCTTTGAATATCGCGATCCTGATTTTTGGTGGTTTGGCGCCACAGCAAATTTTTTCTCTAATACCTATGTCGATGTAAATCCGTTAACACGTTCATCCAATTTTACAACCGATTTTGATGGTAATGTGTTTAATGATTACGATGAAAATTTAGCTCGTGAACTTTTAAAACAGGAACGCTTTAATGATTATATGGTAGTAAATTTAATTGGTGGAAAATCCTGGAAGATTGGTAAATATTATGTGGGGCTGTTTGCAAGCGTCAATAACCTTTTAGATGAATTATATAAAACAGGAGGTTTCGAACAAGGAAGGAACGCTAATTTTCGTGAACTAAGAAATGATAAAGCTTTAAAAACTCCAGTTTTTGGATCAAAGTATTGGTATGGTAGAGGTACAACGTACTTTTTAAACTTAAATCTAAGATTTTAAAATATTAGTAGCTATGAACAAAATTTTTAAAACAGTACTCGTACTGATAATGTTATTTTCTATGTCTTGTGTAAAAGATGACGATTATGGTGTGCCAGATGTTTCAATAAATAATCCTAATATTCCGCAGGAAAAAATCACAACATTTAAAGCCATCAAATCACTTTACGAGCAAGCAGTAAACAATGGGAACTCAACTGTAATTATTAATGATGATATATATGTTGAAGGCTATGTGGTATCTTCCGACAAATCGGGAAACTTCTTTGAAGAATTGATTATTCAAAATAAAGTAGATACCAGTAGTCCAGATAACGATCCGAGGCTCGGTTTTAAAATTGATATTAATATAAGTAGCTTGTCTGACACCTATCAATTTGGACAAAAAGTATATGTAAAAATGATGGGGTTAACTGTAGGCGAAACCAGTGGTGTTATTACAATAGGCAAAGGTGATGCTGTAAATGTGAAACAAATTCAGGCTACTGAATATAAAAATATAATACTGCGAACAAACGCCATTGAAACCATTATTCCAAAAACTGTTGGGTTAGCAGATTTAACAGAAGCAGACGAAAACACCTTAATTCAGTTAGATCATATGCAATTAAATAGATTTGAATTAGGTGCTACCTTTGCAAGTGAATCTTTTGATGAATTTGATGGATTCCGGTTGTTAGAAAGCTGTAACTCCGGTATTTCTATAATTATGCAAACCAGTACGTTTTCAGACTTTAAGACCTTAATTATTCCTCAGGGAAAAGGAAGCATAACTGGCGTGTATAGTAGAGATTTTAGAGATGATTTTAGTGTTTTGATACTCAATAGTTCTGCAGATATTAATTTTGAAAATACAGAACGCTGCGACCCTATGGAATTAAGCTGTGGTTTGGCAACAACAGTTGGTACAGGTAATGTATTGTATGAAGATTTCGAATCTCAAAAAAACAACAAACCTATAGATATTGATGGCTGGACTAATTATATTGAAGCAGGCACAGAAGCCTGGGAAGGCTGGTCTTCAACATCTGCAAATGCGTCTTTGGGGCGTTCTGCTAGACTTCAATCGGCTAGCTCGGGCGACGAAAGTAATGTTTCTTGGTTAATAACACCTGCCATTAATTTAGATGCTCAAGATGGGGAAACACTACGCTTTAAAACATCAAATAGTCGTGCAGACAGTAGTTATATGGAAGTACTATATTCTTTAGATTGGGATGGCGATGAAGCTCACATTGTATCGGCTAGCTGGGGAGTGTTATCTGCTGCTTATGTGGTCAAAGATTCCGATGCTTTTTCGACCTGGTTTAACTCAGGAATTGTAGATTTGTCTTGTATTTCTGGAACCATTTATATTGCATTTAAATATACTGGTAGTGGACAAGATACTTTTGATGGTATTTATGAACTGGATGATATTAGTATTGATTATGTAGAATAATTTAATAGAAAGCATTAAGGATTTTAGATACTAATTTTACGAATTAGCACGAATTAATTAATAAAAATCTATGCAATTCGTGTCAAAATGGTCATTTTAAGTTTAATACACTAAATTCGCAAAATGACAGTTTTTGACCAATTTTTCTATTCCATCTTTTCGTTTTATAAAAACCGATACAAGCAAAGAGCTAACACCATTGCACTGATTTATGTATCGGTACTTCAAATAAGTTTGATTTTTCTTTTAGGCATTTTTTTTGCTAAATTTTTTAATCAAATGCATATGGATACGATGTCGGCAACTAATGCCTGGGCATTGTTTATCATTATATCAATAGGTGTTCATTTTAAAAACTGGGTGCAATACACTGGTAAAAGGCGCATGATGATAAATGCTAAGATGATTAAAAAGCAAAAACCACAAACTAATGTTTGGTTACTTTTGGTATTGCCTTTTGTTACTTTAGGCTTAGCATATGTTATATTTCAAGCAGTCTAGCAGAAAACAACAAACATTTTGTTATTCTCAACTTACTTCAGAAGCATATCCTATTTTAATTTACTTATGAGCCCATGAAAATACTAAATCGAGTTTAGTACAGGCCGGTTTAGAGTGACAAAAAAAATCACTTCTTAAAAATAGCATACACAGGAAAATGGTCACTATAACCTCCCTTGTATCTTTTGCCAACATAAGTTCTAAATGGCGAGCCTTTGTATGGCCCTTCAAAAAGTTTTAAAAAATCTTCATCAAAAATATTGGCAGAACTAAATTCAAATAAACGGTTTGAGGTTTTAAAAAAATTAGTTGAAATTAAAACCTGGTCAAACAAATTCCATTGCCTTCCATGATATGTTGTTCCCCGATTATAAGAGCGTAAGGTTTCCATGGGGTTATATAAATCAAAATCGGTAACCAATCGCTTTATACTATGGCTGTGCGGATCATCATTAAAATCGCCAATAATAATAATTTTTGCATCTGTATTATTTAAACGTAAAGTCCTGATAATGTCTCCCACTTTATTAGAAGATGCTATGCGTTTAAACTCGGTTTCCTTTTGACCTTCTCGTCTAGACGACCAGTGATTAGCTATCACATGAATTTGTTCACCTTCAAGGAAACCTGTAACCAGCAAAATATCTCTGGTGTAATCCGGCGATCCATCTTCATCAGTAAGTTGAATAGTAAATGTTTCAGAATCGACAACCTCAAACACATTCGCATCGTAAAGCAAAGCCACATCAATACCGCGTTCATCTAAAGAATCGTAATGAATAAAATTGTAATTATAATCCTCTAAATGCTTTGAGGCTATCAAATCTTCAATAACCTTAGCATTTTCAACTTCGCATAACCCAATAATAGCCGGATGTTTCCCTGTTTCTTTTCTACCAATATTAGAAATGGCATAGCCCAATTTTCTAAGTTTGTTTTTATAACGTTTAGGCGTCCATTTTTTTACCGAGGTGGGTAAAAAATCATTGTCATTGGTATGTGCATCGTCGTTTAAATCAAATAAATTTTCAAGGTTATAAAATGCAACCGTTTGCATATCGTCTCTAACAGGAAAATTTTCAAAAGAATCTATCATAGGTTAAAAATATCGCTAAAAATATAAAAAATAAAATGGTTGCAATTACGTAACTTTGCAGTATGTTAGAGAAGAAAGATACTGCTTTAGAAAGAGCTGTTTTAATAGGTATCATCACTAAAGATCAAAATGAAGAAAAATCTAAAGAATATTTAGATGAACTTGAGTTTTTAACCTTTACTGCTGGTGGATATGCCGTAAAACGTTTTACGCAAAAAATGGATATGCCTAATCCAAAAACTTTTATTGGATCGGGTAAAATGGAAGATGTACGTCAATATATAGAAGATAACGATATTGGTACTGCTATTTTTGATGATGAATTATCGGCGGCTCAAGAACGTAATATCAGTAAAATCCTTAACGTAAAAGTATTAGATAGAACTAATTTAATACTGGATATATTTGCACAACGTGCCCAAACAAGTTATGCCAGAACCCAGGTAGAATTAGCACAATGTGAGTATTTGTTACCACGATTACGTGGTATGTGGACTCACCTTGAACGCCAAAAAGGAGGTATTGGAATGCGTGGTCCTGGTGAAACCGAGATAGAAACAGATAGACGTATTGTACGCGATAAAATTTCACTTTTAAAAGCACGAATAAAAACCATTGATAAACAAATGGCAGTACAACGTGGTAACCGTGGTAAAATGGTTAGAGTAGCTTTGGTGGGCTACACAAACGTTGGGAAATCTACATTAATGAATGTAATAAGTAAAAGTGAAGTATTTGCCGAAAACAAACTATTTGCCACATTAGATACTACTGTTAGAAAAGTGGTGATTCAAAATTTACCTTTTTTATTGAGCGATACGGTAGGGTTTATTAGAAAACTACCAACACAATTGGTTGATAGTTTTAAAAGTACACTAGATGAGGTTAGAGAAGCCGATTTATTATTGCATGTAGTCGATATATCACATCCTAATTTTGAGGAACATATAGAGTCTGTCAATAAAATTTTAGGAGAAATTAAAAGTGGCGATAAGCCAACCATTATGGTGTTTAATAAGATTGACGCCTATAAAGCAGAGCCTTTTGATGAAACCGATTTGATTGCTGAAAGAACCCAGGCCCATTACAGTTTAGAGGAATGGAAAAGCACTTGGATGAGTAAAATAGGTAATAATGCCTTGTTTATTTCTGCCTTAAACAAACAGAATTTAGAAGATTTTAAAAAACGTGTTTATAGCGAAGTTCGCGAAATTCATGTTACACGTTTCCCTTATAATCATTTCCTTTACCCAGATTATAATTACGAAGACACGGAATAAAGTTCGTTTGAGTGATTCTGGTTTTTTAACAAAAATTATATCGAGAAGTTGGGTGTTCCCTTTCGGGGCAGGCTTTCGCAATACGTTTATCTTGAGCCTAGCCGAAAGGCTTTTTGCAAGGAGTTCTAACATTCCTGTACTGAGCGGAGTTGAAGTACGCTCAATCCTTAACGCAAAAAAAATGTGCTTCTTAAAAAAGAAGCACATTTTTTTATAAATATATTTTCTGTGTTTTAGAATTTATAGTTAAGACCAAACATCCAATAACTTTGTAAATCGTTATCAACAGTATCAAAAGTCTCGGTAGTATTTCCTAAAGTATTAATCGCGTAGTTTAAAGCTTCTTGTTTATTATTCCTTAAGCCAAAATCAAACCCAACACCAATCATTTTCCATAGCGTATACCCAAAAGAGTTCGTCCATGTCCAGTTCGATAAATCGCCACTTTTGTAGCTTTGAAACATAGACAAGTTCGTTTTAAAACTTACAGCTCCAATTTGTCTGGTATAATCAGCAAGAATTTTGGCTCCTAAAGACGATTCGAATATAGCATCCGCTTTGCTAAATACAAAATTGTAGTTTAAAGGATGAATTACTACTACAAGATTAGTAATTGGAGTCCATGTTGCACCAACACCTAAATCTAAGTATCCAGGATCGTTAAAGTTGCTTAAAATTGTAGTTCTATATTCTGCTAAACCAGAAATCGCAAATTTTTCACTTAGTTTGCGTCCATATAAAGATGTGATATTAAAAACATCGGTAGCTTCTCTAAATTTATCGCTATCCAGCGGATCGTCTTTATCATCTAATTTTACCCAGGATAAATTAACATTGGCTGCATTTCTCCAAAAGAACTTTTCTTGAGTTAAATTAGCAAAAGCATTAACGGTAAAACCAATATTTCCGGAGTTGTTATTAGGCGATCCTTGAGCGTACCAATTTTTAAAACTAGAAACACTTCCTCCAATAGTACCGAAAGCTCCTTTTTTCCATCCAGGTAAAGCATCAATTTGACTTTGAATAGCATCTACACGACCTTGAATAGCAGCAATAGAATCTTTTTTAGCCGCTTGTGTTGCCTTTAATTCCTCTAAAGTTTGAGCATTTACCGAAACTATCCCGATAAAAAAAGTAAATAATAATAACGTCTTTTTCATTTTAATTTTTGTTAAAAATTTATGCAAATATAAAGTTTAGACACCTATATACAATTTAGTCACACCAGAAAATTACTTGCTTTTAAACAGCGGAACAGAAGAGCAAGCCTCGCCGTACATAATAGATTTTGCAATAGGTTTTAGCTTTGTAGCTAACATGATATAGGCATTTTGAGGAACCGGTTTTTTAGAACATCCCTTAATAATAATGGGCTTGTTTGTGTATTCAGAAACATCAAGATTATCAATAATATTTTGATAAACAGCAGTCTCTAAAACTTCTAAATCACCAATAACAACCTGTGCCGCAAAAGGCTCTAAATGAATACTTAGTAGCATAAAAGCCCAAGCAGGAATAATAGCATCGGTACTACAGGTTAACGCAACATAACACTCTTGATATTGAGACCAATCGAATTCCGAAGCATAGCTTCTAAACACTTTTTCGCGCAATACAAACCCTTCAAAAAGCCAATCCTTAATATCAAATAGCACGCGTTTCCCCTCAGGATAATAATCCTCAAGATCTATAGTAACAAGTTTGCTATTCGCTACGCGATTTATAATGTCGTCTTTCAAAAGTAATTCGTTTAGTTGTATGTTGCTAAGTCGTTTGAGCTGTAAATTAAAGCATTCCCAACTCCAACTTAGCCTCTTCGCTCATCAAGTCTTGTGTCCAAGGCGGATCGAAAGTAATTTCTACTTCAGCAGATTTTACATCGTTTAAAGATTTTACTTTTTCTTCAACTTCTAAAGGTAAGGTTTCTGCTACCGGGCAATTGGGCGTTGTAAGCGTCATTAATATTTTTACATCGTAATCTTCATTTACAAATACATCATAAATTAACCCCAGCTCGTATATGTCTACAGGAATTTCCGGATCGTAAATTGTTTTTAAAACATTTACTATTTTCTCTCCCAAGGCGTTTGTATCTATAGTTATTTCGCTCATTTCATTGCTGTTTATTTGTTACGTTATTTAGTGTTTAGCCGTAGCATATAAAACGACTCTACAGCAAACGACTAAACTAATTAAGTTGTGTTTGGTATGCTATGGCATACATTTTAAGTTGTTTTATCATACTAATTAAACCATTTGCTCGTGTTGGCGATAAATGCTCTTTTAACCCAATTTTATCAATAAAACCGGTATCGGCATTAATAATGTCTTTGGGGTGTTGGTTGGAAAATGTACGAATTAAAATAGCGATAATGCCTTTGGTGATGATTGCATCACTATCGGCAGTAAATATAATTTTATCATCTTGCATTTCGGCATGCACCCAAACTTTACTCTGGCAGCCCTTAATAATATTGCTTTCGGTTTTATATTGGTCGCTTATTAACGGTAAATCTTTCCCTAAATCTATCATATATTGATAGCGTTCTTCCCAATCTTCAAACATTGAGAATTCGTCTATAATTTCGTTTTGTATATCTTCAATACTCACAGTTACAGTTTTAATGTTGTCTTCTCGTTTGCAGTAGAGAGGTTATTTTTAATATTAAAGTCTCGACTGCAACCGACCAGACATCCTATACTCATTTTATACATGCAAAAATACAACAAGAAATGTAGCTATTCAATGTTTTCTGAAATAGATAAGATTTCTTTAACAAGTGAGGCTATTTCTTTTGGTGGATTACCATGATCGAAACTTTGTGATTCGTAAACGGTCCCATTATACGTAATTTTTAAATTCCCAATAGCAGCTCCATCAAAAAAGCGATCTTCTGAAGGGGCTTTTAAAGTTGGCATATTTTTAACGTTAATTACTTTAAAAGCATTAATTAGCCTGTTCCAATCTGTTTTAGTGCAGGTTTTTGTATGAGGATTACCTTTTTGTTTGTTTGCTAATGAAATGTTTTTTTGATTAATCTTTATTAGTTTATAAGTGCCTCTTGATATAGCAGAATATTCAAAGCTAACAGATATGTTTTCAATCTCTTTTACAGCAGATAATAACTGCTTCTTTTTATAATAAAGAGAAAATCCTGCCTCCTGGAATAATATTAAATCTGCCTTTTTAAAGGCTTTAAGCAATTTTGTTTCTATTTTATTTTCTTCATCCTGACACATCATTTTTGTAGATCCTAAAGCTCCAAATGCCAATGCATTATCTTTTCTAGAATAAGACCCGAAAAAACGATTACACCCAGCAAAACCTGACACCTGTTTGGTGTTATCATCAAAAGTGATATTAAGACCATACGATGAAACATCAACATGGTCTAAAGTGCTTATTTTATAGGTTCCATTTAATTCTTTCAAAATGGTATCATCATTTTGTAGATCTAACATAAGTTGAAAATCTGTTGGTCCCCAACAACATCTTAAAACAATCACACCGCAAATCATTAACATAGATTTCATGTTATTATAAAGTTTTAATTAATAATATAAGAATACAAAAAAGACGCCAAACTTGGCGTCTTTTTAACTTTTATTAAAGAATCCGAAATTAACTTCCTATCATAGAAGCTCTTGCCCCTCCCGGAGCAAAAAGGGCACGCATTCTGTTACGTTGACCGTCGGTAAACATATACATACATGCATCATAAGTATAATCCATATAATTCATGGTCATATCGGCAGATTTGCAATGTGTTGTTGGAAATGAAGGACAACCACCATTAGATCTGTCTGATTTTGGAGTATCAGCTACAAAATCATCTCTATTACATCTTCCATCTCCCCAAATATGGCGTAAGTTAAAATAATGACCAACTTCGTGAGTTCCTGTTCTACCTAAACCATATACACCACTAGTATTCCCAAAATAATCTCCACCTAGCACGACACCATCTGTTGATGCATTACCACCCGGAAATTGAGCATATCCTAAAATACCTCCACCTATTTCACATACCCAAATATTTAAGTGGGTGTCTGGAGTAATTGGCGGATAAGCAGCTTTAACAGCATCATTTGTACCCCATGAAGACCTAGAGTCGTTATGCCTAAAAGTTCCCGCTAATGTAAAGCTGAAACCAGCATCGGTAGCATCATTAGCAAATGTAGTTCCAGACGGTAATTGGTTTGTATTAATGTCTCTAAAATCTGCATTTAAAGTTGCCATTTGAGAATTTACTTGAGCATTAGAAATACTATTAGCATCAGGATAAACAATATGTATATAAACAGGAATATCTATTACTCCTAAATTATCTTGAATTGGTAACACATCAACATCTGTATCTCCTGAACCTCCTCCAGGTCCACCGCCACCACCTGGCTTACCTTTTGACGCAATAAATTTTCGCGTATGATACTCGACATCATACATTTTCTTTTCTAAACCTGGGTTTTGATTTAGTTGACGGTTTAAGTTAACCATGGCATAACAGGATTTTGAATTGCTTTTACCTTGGGCTTGTTTTGCAGCTTCATCAGTATCTGCATCGGTATAAACATAAAAATCGCTCATATCGATTTGTTGTTCTTGGTCAGCATCATTTGAATTTTCACTACATGCTGTAAATAACATGGCTACAGCTGCCATACTTAAAAGTACTTTTTTCATTTTTGATTTATTTAAATTAGTCGAAGTGAATATATGATGATTTTCTTAAAAATTTAACATTTTTTGTTAAATATGTGGTTAAACCGCATTTGTTTTGTTAAATAATCGACAAACAGCAATACTTTGTTAAATAAATAACATATAAAATTTTAGAAAAAATGGTAAAAATAGTGGCTAGTTGATAAAAATGATTTTAGGAAAGCATCATTTTAGCTTTTTTAACACCTTCTATTAAAGTGTCAATTTCTGCCTTGGTATTATAGAAGGCAAAAGAAGCACGGATAGTTCCTGGAATATTATAAAAATCCATAATAGGTTGTGCACAATGATGGCCGGTACGTACCGCAATTCCAAGCTTATCTAAAATGGTACCTACATCGTAAGGGTGAATCCCATTTAAATTGAATGAAATAACTGAGGTTTTACTTTTTGAGGTTCCATAAATTTTTAAACCATCAATAGTTAGAAGTTTTTCTGTAGCATAATCTAACAGCTCATGTTCGTATTTTGCTATATCATCGAAGCCAATAGCATTCATATAATCGATTGCCGTTCCAAAAGCAATACCTCCACAAATATTTGGTGTTCCCGCTTCAAATTTATGAGGTAAACTGGCATAGGTGGTTTTCTCGAAAGTGACTTCGGCAATCATTTCGCCTCCACCTTGATACGGTGGTAATTTATTTAACCAATCTTCTTTTCCGTAAAGCATCCCTACTCCTGTTGGTCCACACATTTTATGAGCCGAAGCCACATAGAAATCAACATCTAATTCCTGGACGTTAGGCTTTATATGCGGACACGACTGTGCACCATCAATTAAAACAGCTGCACCAACGGCATGTGCTTTTTCTATGATATACTCTATGGGGTTTATGGTGCCTAAGGCATTAGAAATATGATTCACAAAAACAAGTTTTGTGTTTTGTGTAAGCAGTTTATTGTATACACCCATAACCAATTCACCATCTTGGTTCATTGGGATGACTTTTAAAATGGCTCCTGTGCGTTCGCATAACATTTGCCATGGTACAATATTACTATGATGCTCTAAAGCCGAAACGATAACTTCGTCTCCTTTTTTTAGTATTGATGAAAAACCGTTAGCGACTAAGTTTATGCTGTGTGTTGTTCCGGAAGTAAGAATAATTTCATGCGAAAATTTCGCATTAAAATGGGTTTGTATTTTTTGACGTGCTTGTTCGTATAAATCGGTTGCTTCCTGACTTAAGGTATGTACCCCTCGATGTATGTTGGCATTGTAATTTGAATAATAATCTACAATAACATCAATAACTTGTTGCGGTGTTTGCGAAGTTGCAGCATTATCAAAATACACTAAAGGTTTACCGTTTGCCTGCCTGTTAAGTATCGGGAAATCTTTTCTTATATCGTTTACGTTGAACATAGCTGATTGTTTAGTCCTTATAGGAAGCGGCATCCTTTTTTGAGATACGAGAAAAAGATAGAGCGGATAGCGGGACATAATCTTTAAATAATTTTATAAATCGAACCCAATACTTACACCTAATTTATTGGCAATAATTTTTGTGATGCGTTGTTTCATCTCTCGAATTTTAACCGAGCTTAATACATTATTACTAAAGGCGTACATTAAAAGGGCTTTGGCTTCTTTTTCTGGAATCCCTCGAGATCGCATATAAAACATAGCGTTTTCATCTAACTGACCAATGGTACAACCGTGAGAACATTTTACATCGTCTGCAAAAATTTCTAACTGTGGTTTTGTATTTATTGTGGCTTTATCACTAACTAAAATATTATTATTAGATTGAAAGGCATTGGTTTTTTGAGCTTCTTTTTCTACAATAATTTTACCGTTAAAAACACCTGTTGCGTTTTCGTTATAAATGCCTTTATAGTCTTGATGGCTTTCACAATTTGGTTCTATGTGGTGTACCAGTGTATTATGATCTACGTGTTGTTTGTTGCCAATAATAGTTACCCCTTTTAATATAGAATTAATACGCTCTCCTTCTTGATAGAAATTGAGATTATTGCGAATTAATTTCCCACCAAATGCAAAGGTATGCACAGATACAACACTTTCACGTTTTTGCTTAATAAATGTATTATCTATTAAAGAGGCATTGGTTTTATCGTTTTGTATTTTGTAATAGTCTACAATAGCGCGTTTGTTTGCAAATATTTCGGTAACGCTGTTGGTTAAAACTGCATTATCGGTTAAACTTTGGTGCCGCTCAATTATTTGCACATGAGAATTCTCATCAACCACAATTAAATTTCGGGGTTGCAATAATGTTGCCGATTCATTCCCTGTTGATAAATGAATAATTTGGATTGGCTTTTCTACCAGTTTGTTTTTTGGAATA